>NZ_JAFLNA010000001.1:0-695788 GCF_017313405.1 Agrobacterium burrii | reverse complement strand
TTATTTTATTTTGGAAGTAGTAATCATCTATTCGTATTGATTGGAATGTATTTTTATCTGCGTATTTATGCTGTATTTCTTAGTGGTTAAGATCCAAGCGCGTAGAGCTTTCAGGAATTTTTACTGACAAAATCGATTTTTTTTAAAAAAGTTGTGACTGGCTGGCCAGAGCGGCAGATCAGCTTCCTGATAGAGGATATTGGATTTGACCAATCGTACTTCTTTGGTGTCCCGTCGTTTCAGGCTGCCCGGTCTCGCGGTGTTGAGCATCCTGGCTGAAGGCATTCTGACGCCGGTTTCGGGCCAGTCGCGGATCTGCAAGGATCCGACGCCTGCAAGTAATCTCAACGAAATGTTCGATGCAATCTACGCCTGCTGGGTGCCGCCGGAAGACACCGAGGGACTGGTGGTGACGCTGCGGTTCATTCTGCATAAGGACGGGCAAATACGCGGCAAGGTGGTCGTCATAGCCTCGCGACCTCAAGAGGAGAGCCCGAGACGGCAGGCATTTATCGATTCCGCCATCGATGCGGTAAAGCAGGCGGCGCCCGTTCGTTTTACGGAGGAATTTGGAAGCCGTATTGCCGGGCGACCATTGGAGCCGCGCTTCATCGGGGCAAAAAGCGCATCGGAAACGAAGTTGTAGAATTTCTGGCGAGCTTTTACGCTGACGGGGCTGTGTAGCTCGGGATCGTCGGTGACAAGTACCGTTTCTTTCGCAGGTATTGTCGGAAAGGGACGAATTCACAAGCTCAATCGCTTGGGCGATGCTTTAAGTAAGCATCGCAACATCTTGTCATTTAAAGAGATTTGGTGGGTGATGTAGGGCTCGAACCTACGACCCGCTGATTAAGAGTCAGCTGCTCTACCAACTGAGCTAATCACCCGACCGACACCGTGTGGCGGTGTGAGGGGGGCTATAAAGGGGAAGTTTGGGCTTGTCCAGCGCGGAAATGAAATTTCTTCGATTTTTGTGACGAAAAAATTTCAGTCGCGCTGGAAAAGGCTGAAAATCCGGGGTTTTACGGATTTTCCTTTTGCTTAGCCGCGTCTGAATGCCCGCCCGATAAGGATAAGGATACAGGCGCCGATGAAGCCGGCGATGAGATAACCGAGCCAGCCGGCCAGAACGATTCCAAAAACAGACAATATGGCGTTGGCGACGATCGCGCCGACGATTCCAAGAAGGATGTTCATGAAAACACCCATATTGCTTTTCATGAATTGTTCGGCGAGCCACCCGGCGACACCACCGATGATGATAGCTGCGATCCAGCCAATACCAGCAGATTCCATGATTTCCTCCCATGTTTGCTGCACTATCAAAGGTGATGATTCTCGTGGTGAAAAGCAAGGTAAACTCCGGAAAACCTCGCTTCATGCGGGTGGTTTTCCCCGGCGCAGGCGTTAAATAGCCTGAGACGGCGTGAAGAGACGAAAGGCATGGATGTGCGGTTGATGTTCGGCGGATTGATTGACGGTAGGCGGGTGTTCGGCGAACCGGCACCTGGTCGGGTGCGAAGCAGTGCCGTGGCCATGATAATGGTCATGATGTTTTCGCTTCTCGGCGGGTTTCTGTTGCCCGCAATGCCGGCATCCGCGCAAGGGGAGACAACGCCGCCGGCGCCTGCCGTGATCCAGGCCACCACGGTGGAGCAGGCGCGAGCGGAACTGGAAAAATGGAAAGCCGATGTTGCAACCATCACCGGACAGGTGGAGGCGGGCGGCAGCGACGATGTGCATCTGGTGGATATGAAGGGTCGCGTCGATGGCATTGCTGCCGATGCCGCGGCGGCCAACACCAAGCTGCGCACCCGGCTGGACCAGATCAAGACTCGTCTCGAGGCGCTTGGCGAGCCGCCGGCCGATGGCCAGCCGCCGGAAGCCAGCATGGTGACGGAAGAGCGCGCCCGGCTGACGGCGGAGCGTGCCGAGGTGAATGCGATTGCCGGTGAGGTGGAGAGCACCGCCACCAACGCCGCGCAGATTTCCAACAATATCACGGCGGTTCGCCGGGCGCTTTTCGCCGCCACCCTGTTCAAGCGCACGGAAGTTTCTGCCCAGACGCTGGGCGACGCCTCTTCAGCCTTCGTTACCGAGGTGACCAACCTCAGCAACGCCTTCAGCAGCTGGGCGGGTTTCGTGTGGAGCTACAAGCGGTTGCCGATGTTCGGCGCCGTGATGCTGTCGATCATGGCGGGGCTGCTGTTTCTGGTCGGTGGTTACCGGTTTTTCGGCAGCCGCATGGACCGGCGGGCCTTTACCGGCGAGCCTTCCTATCTGCGGCGACTTTCGGTGGCCTTCTGGTCGACCATGGTGCAATCGCTGTCGCTGTTCCTGTTTCTGGTCACCTCGGCGTTTTTCCTCGATAATTTCAACGTGCTGCGATCCGATATAGCGCCGATCCTGTTCGGGGCCATGGCCATCCTCGGTTTCGTGTATTTCGTATCGCGGCTGAGCTACGCGATCTTTGCACCCACCCAGCCGGAATGGCGTTTGCTGAAAGTGTCCAATCGCGGCGCGCATACGCTGTCGTCTGCGGTGCTGCTGATGGCGCTCGTCAATGGTCTCGACTATCTGTTTGGAACGATCAGCGAAACGCTTTATTCGCCGCTGATCGTCACCGTCGCCAAGAGCTTCGTCGCCTCGATCATTATCGGCATCATCCTGCTCACCGTGTCTTTCCTGCGGCCGATGATCGGCGAGGGGCAGGATTATGAGACCGGCAACCAGCGGCTGCCCCGCTGGCTGGTCATTCTGCTGAGGGTCGGCGGTCTCATTCTCATCGGCGCGTGTCTGACGGGTTATGTCGGTCTTGCGCGCTTCCTTGCCACGCAGATCGTCGCCACGGGTGCGGTGCTGGCGACGATGTATATCGGCATTCTGTCCGGCAAGGCGATTTCCAGACAGGGTGCGTTTTCAGAATCCCTTGCCGGGCGTTATCTGGCGCGGCGTTTCGGGCTCGGTCCGGTTGCGCTCGATCAGGCCGGTCTTGCCGCCGGGCTTGGCATCTATGCCATAGCGCTTGCCTTCGGCGTGCCGCTCATCCTGTTTTCCTGGGGCTTCCAGCCGGGTGATATCGAAAGCTGGGCCTATCGCCTGCTGACAGGCATTACCGTCGGCAATGCCTCGATCTCGCTGATCGGCCTCTTCGGCGGCGTTCTTGTCTTTGCCATCGGTTATATTATCACCCGCTGGTTCCAGAAGTGGCTTGATAATAACGTCATGGCGCGGGGCCAGGTGGATGCCGGGGTGCGCAACTCGGTCAAGACCGGCATCGGTTATCTCGGCATTGCGGTTGCGGCGATCTTCGGCGTGTCTTCCGCCGGTCTTAACCTCTCCAGTCTCGCGCTCGTCGCGTCGGCTCTTTCGGTCGGTATCGGTTTTGGCCTGCAGAACATCGTCTCGAACTTCGTGTCCGGCCTCATCCTTCTGGTCGAGCGTCCCTTCAAGGTGGGCGACTGGGTGGTGACCGGCACGACGGAAGGCACCGTCAAGCGGCTTTCCGTGCGCGCCACAGAAATCGAAACCTTCCGTGGTCAGTCGATCATTGTGCCGAATTCCGAGTTCATCAACTCCTCGGTCGGCAACTGGACGCACCGCAACCGCATCATGCGTGCGGAAATTCCGGTTTCCGTTTCCTATGATTCCGATCCGCAGCAAGTCATGGATATTCTGCTGGAACTGGTGCGCGCCCAGCCGCCGGTGCTGCGCAACCCCGAGCCGCATGTGGAGTTCCTGCGGTTCGGCGATTTCTCGCTGGATTTCGAATTGCGGTTCCACCTTGCCGATCTGTCGACCGGGCTTGGCGTGAAGAATGCGCTGAGGATCGCCATCCTGCAGCGCTTCCGCGAGGAGGGGATCGCCATCCCGTTCCCGCAGCGCAATCTCAACATCCATGTGGAGGGCGACGCCAACCCGCAAATGCTGGCGGCGCTGCTTTCGGAAGAGGGCGACAAGGCGGCGGTGGCCCATACGGGTGCGGCAGCGCCTGCGGCGGAAGTCACAGCGGAAAAGGATGCCGGGAAAGCGGGCGACAAGTCTGTCGATAAGACCGCTGTGGAAACGAAGCCGGCGGCAAAGATGGCTGGCAGAGATAATTGATCGGTGCGGCCATCTCCGCCGCTATGCTGCCCGTATCAGGCCTGGCGGGGCTGGGAAATGCCCTGGCGCGGCTATGCGGATCTGGCCGTGGCTTTCTGTTCACCGGGAGCGGGCGTATGCCGGTTCTCGTCGTGAAAATATATTCAAAATACCCGTAGAGACTGCATTGATAAGTAAACTTTAAGTTGATATATTATGGCTATTCTTTAGTTTATTTTTCTTGTTGTCGGGGCTCACATGACGAATCCAGTCAATGGAAATGCCCAGCCTGCCCAGCCTGCCCAGCCTGCCCAGCCTGCCCAGCCTGCCCAGCCTGCCCAGCCTGCCCAGCCTCTCGGCCAGCTTCCTGTAAAAACATCTCTGCGGGAAAAACTGAGGGGATTCTGGTGGTGGGTTAAGCCCCATGCCGCCAGAGCGTCTCTATTGACCGCAGGTATCGTTGTCGGCGCGGCGGGTTTGTTTTTCCTGATGGGCGAGACTGACGTGACGGATGATTACCTGCCGAAACGCTGGAATGAATCTATCCGCAGTTTAGGTATCGAGCCGGTCTATCCGCCGCAGGAGGATATTTATGTGGGGGACATCATCGCCGAGGTCGTGGATTCAGGGCACAGGTTCAAGTCTCTGCCCACCGATCTCGAAAGCGAATCCTTCATCGGCCGCTACGTCAAGATTACCCAGATACCGAATTTGCGGGGATATTTGGGTGTCAAGTCGGAGGCGCCTTATTTCGGCGACAGCACTTGGCTGGAAGACAAGAAGACGCTGACGGTATCTCAGCCCCGCATGGAAGTCGCATCCGATGGGACCACATCCGGCCTGCAAGTGAAGGACGCGCTTTTTCCGGTCATCAAGATAGAACGGAAAGAGGGCATGGCGGGGGTTCTGCGCAATATTGCCTTCGGCGGCGCGCGGGCCGATGTCGAGGAGATCGAGCTTCAAAATGTCCAGACTTATTCGATCAACCCTTTTCACGCGCAAAACGCGTTGATGGCGTTTTGCGGTGATGACGACACAAAGGTCTATTGCGCCGACGAGTATCTTCGCGAAAAACTGTCCTATATTCTCAGCCGCGATATTTTGAGGACCGCGGAGACGCAGGATTGTGGTCTGCGTTATATTTACGACATCCGCCTGCTGGTCGTGCGTCAGGCGTTTCTCACTCGCGGGGTGAAGGTCACCAACGGCCGGGGCCGCTCGACTTTCCTCGATGCGGGAGGAAACAAGGGCGACGTCCAGAAGAATATCGATGGCACGGCTGCTGCCGCGACCACAGGCCCGCAGGGCCAACAGCCGGAGGCCGAAAACATGGCCGGCAATGACAGCACCATTCGCAGCACGAACAGTTCCGGCCTCTTTTCCGATCGCCAGTTCGCGAGGCCGCTCGTCATAGGTTTCAACAGTGTTTCCATCGGTATGCGCAACAGCACGCCCGCCTGGCTGGACGCAGCGGCAAAAGCCGCCGCCGGCAAGGACGTGAAAGACGGCGTCAAGATTTGTGCGTCTTCGCAGGAGGTTGCGAAATGAGACGGACAGTTTTTCTCTTCGGCATGGTTTTTCCTTTTCTGGCAAATGCGCAGGAGGCGGTCGTTCCGTCCGTGACCGTTGGCGATATAGCGCAATTCAACAGTGATTGCATCTATCGCATTCCACCTTGCAAGGATGGTGGTGGGGGTTTTCCGCCTCCTCCTCCGCCGCCGGGCGGCGGCGGTGGGATACACAATCTGCCGGGCGGTCCCGGCTTCAATAACTCGATCATCGTGCCCGGTAATGACGTGCTCAAAGGCCTGAAACTGGATGGCCCGGATATCAGGGGGCTGCAAATGCAGCTTCAGAACAGGTAGCCGGGCTCTGGCCCGTTATGGCGGCGAAACTCGATCTGTTCCGGTTGGCACTTCCGACATCTACGCTGCCTTCGTCTCCTCATGGGGCGATGGCGGTCTGAAGCCTGCCTGACGGCGGCATTTTCTTCCCTGTCGCAGCACCCTATGGCCATGTCGCAATCAGGCGGCTGAACGTTTGCCAAGCGCTTCATATTCCCCTCATCGATTTGGCAGCACGACAGGCAATGCCGGCGCTTTTTAGGGGTTCTGTAAATGAAGACACATGCACGGGCGGTGGTGATCGGTGGCGGCGTCGTTGGCGTCTCGACGCTTTATCACCTGGCCAAAAAGGGCTGGAGCGACAGCGTCCTCATCGAGCGCAAGGAGCTGACATCCGGCTCCACCTGGCATGCGGCCGGTCTTCTGCCGCTGTTCAACATGAGCTACTCGGTTGGCCAGATCCACAAATATTCCGTGAAGTTTTATGAGGAGCTCCAGGAAGAAACCGGCATGAATGTCGGCTTTTCCAAGGTTTCGAACATTCGTCTCGCCCGTACCAAGGATCGCTGGGACGAATATATGTATTATGCCGGCATTGCCGAAACCATTGGCGTGCGCGTCAACATGCTGACGCCGGAGCAGGTGAAGGAAATCTGGCCGCTCTGTGAGACCGACGGGCTGCTCGGCGCCATCCAGCATCCTGATGACGGTTATATCCAGCCGGCGGATCTGACGCAGGCGCTGGCCAAGGGCGCGCGTGACTACGGCGCCACCATCTATCGCAACACCACCGTCACCGCCATTGAGCAGCTGGAAGACGGTCACTGGAAGGTGACGACGGATAAGGGCGAGATCATCGCCGAACATATTATTTCCTGCACCGGCTCCTTTGCCCGCAAGACCGGTGAGATGGTCGGTATCGATATTCCGGTCATTCCGGTCGAGCATCAATATATCGTCACCGAGCCGCATCCGGCCATTCTGGAGCGTCGCCGTCAGGGCCTGCCGGAAATGGGCGTTCTGCGGGAGTCGGACTCGGCCTGGTACATGCGCGAAGAAGCGGGCGGCCTGATCCTCGGCCCTTACGAAGTCGGCGCGCCGGTCTGTTATGTCGACGGTCCCTCTGACGACAGCGAATATGAGCTGTTCCAGGAAGAACTCGACCGCCTGATGCCACATATCGAAACCGCGATGGTGCGCGTTCCGGCCTTCGGGGAGGTGGGCATCAAGAAGGTTTATAACGGCGCGATCGCCTATACGCCTGACGGCAACCCAATCGTCGGCCCCGCGCCGGGCCTGAAGAATTTCTGGCTGAATGAGGGCCATTCCTTCGGCATCACCGCTGCCGGCGGCGCTGGCTGGCAGCTGGCCGAATGGATCGTCGATGGCGAGCCGACGCTCGATCTGATGGGCGTCGATCCGCGTCGCTTTGGGCCTCACGCAACGGAAGGCTACCTCATCGCCAAGAACGAAGAGGCCTATGCCAACGTCTTCACCATGCATTATCCGGATGAGGAGCGTTCCGCTGCCCGCCCGCTGAAGACGACGCCGGTTTATGACCGTCTGAAGAAGCTCGGCGGCGTGTTCGGTTCCGTCTACGGCTGGGAGCGCGCCAACTGGTATGCGCCGGAAGGTTATGCGCTGCGCGAAGAAGACCTCGGCGTCGGCGCCGATGTCATCACCAGCCATAACCACGCACCACCGTTGGACGATGGCCGCATCGTCGAAAAATGGTCGTTCCGCCGTTCGAATTATTTCGAACATGTCGGCAACGAGGTGAAGAACGTTACGCAGAATGTTGGCGTGCTTGATATGTCGGCCTTCGCCAAGATGGAGGTTTCCGGCCCCGGTGCGCGTGCCTGGCTGGACAGCATTCTGGCCAATATCGTGCCGAAGAAGCGCGGCCGCATCGCGCTCACGCATCTTCTGACGCCGAATGGCGGGGTGAAGGTGGAGTTCACCGTTTATGAATGGGCGCCGGGCCGGTTCTATATGGTTTCGGCGGGTGGTCTTGAGGCCCACGATCATGACGTGCTGCGCCGCCTTGCGCCGACCGACGGTTCCGTGGTGCTGCAGCCGATCACCCAGAAATACGGCGTGCTGGTGCTTGCCGGCCCGAAGTCTCGCGATCTGTTGAAGAAGCTGACCCGCACCAGCCTGGAGAACAAGGATTTCCCCTGGCTGACGGCAAAGCAGATTTCCGTCGGCGTGGCGACGGCGCATGCGCTGCGCGTCAACTTCGTCGGCGAACTCGGCTGGGAACTGCACCATCCGATCGAGATGCAGAATTACATCTTCGACCGGCTGATGGAAGCCGGTGCGGAATTCGGCATCAAGCCGTTCGGCATCCGGGCCATGGTGTCGATGTCGCTCGAAAAATCCTACCGCAACATGGGCCGCGAACTTTCGGTGGAATATAACGCCTATGAATCCGGTCTCGACCGCTTCCTGCGGCCGGAAAAATCCTTCATCGGCCGTGATGCGCTGGTGGCTTACAAGGAAGCCGGCCTGAAATCGGTGTTTTCGACGCTGACCGTGTCGGGCAATACGGATGTCGATGCACGCGGTTCGGAAGCGATTTCCGACGAAAACGGCGCTCTTGCCGGCCGTGTCACCAGCGGCGGTTTCGGCTGGCGCATCGGCAAGTCGATCGCGCTTGCCATGCTCAAGCCGGAATATGCAGCGGTTGGCACCAAGCTGAAAATCCGCATTCTCGGCACGCTTTACGATGCCGAGGTGGTGGAGGAGAGCCCGTTCGATACCGAAAACGCGCTGCTGCGCGCCTGATGCGCCTTTATGCCAACAACCCAAATACGGCCCTTCGGGGCCGTATTTTCTTTTAGGTAAGCATATGTGCCGACTGGTTTGCCGGCAAAAGTGTTATTAATTATTCTGAAAAATACCGCTGCTATTTTCCCCTGAAGGACGATGGGGGACTGGGACAGGATGAATTTTCTCGGCATTACGGGCATGCAATATTCGGGTGTGCCTTTCACCAACAACCGCATTCTGCTGGCGGAAGATAGCAATGTGTTCACCCAGATGGTGAGCAGGCGCCTGAATGAAATGTTGGGCGTTTCCGTGGAGGCGTGTCGCTCTTTCGAGGAGTTGCAGGCCTGTTACGAACATTCGTCCGAGCCGGTGACGTTGGCGATTTCCAACATCAACCTGCCGGGGGCGGAAAAGGGCGAGGCGCTGGAATATCTGATCGATCTTTCGATCCCGACCATCGTTTTCACCAGCACCTTCCATGAGGCGACGCGCGAAACGCTGATCGCCAAGGATGTGGTCGATTACATTTTGAAGGACAATATTTTCGCCGTGGACATGCTGACGGAATCGGTCTGCCGGTTCCTCACCAACCACCGCCACCATGTGCTGATCGTCGATGACAGCCCGACGGCGCGGGCGCTGCTGTCGAGCCGTCTCAAGCGCTATAATTTCCGGGTCAGTCTTGCTGACAGCGGTGCGAAGGCGCTGGAAATCCTGAAAGCCAATCCAGATATCGGCCTTGTGGTAACCGACTACAACATGCCTGACATTGATGGTTTCGAACTGACGCGGCGCATCCGCACCGTGCGCGGATCGCACGAGTTGCGCATCATTGGCGTGTCTTCCTCCACCAACCGGCTGCTATCGGCGCGGTTCCTGAAGGCGGGCGGCAATGATTTCATGTTGCGACCGTTCATCGACGAGGAATTCTACTGCCGCGTTAACCAGAACCTTGACACGCTGGTGCAGATCCAGCTGGCCAAGGCCGGTGTGAGACCGGCGGCCTGACAGGGCCTCTCTTCCTCAAAGCTGCGATTCAAGCGGCAGGAAACGCATGATGCCGGCGATGATCCGGCGGCTGATGGCCGCGTCTGGTTCACGCCGGTATATGGTTGGTTGGCCCTGTTCTTCGGTCATCCAGACGATGCGCTTTCTATCGTCAATATCTAGCTCGAAGCTCATGGTGCGGCGGATTTCTTCGGTGAAGATTTCATCCATGCGGGCAACCAGCGGGGCCGAGTTGAAAACGACGCCCATTTCCGTGTTGAGCGAGGCGGAGCGCGGATCGAAATTGAGCGAGCCGATATAGCCGGTCTTGCCATCGCGGGTGAAAGCCTTGGTGTGCAGGCTCGCCTGTCCCGAACCGCGCAGGGTGAAGCCGCCCTGATCGGCCTGCGAGCGCAATTCATGCAGATGCACCCCACCCAATAGCAGCGGCTTTCGATAACGGGCGTACCCGGCGTGAACGGCGGCGACATCGGTTGCGGCCAGCGAATTGGTGAGGATGGCGAGCGACACGCCGCGCTCGGCAAGGTTCAGGAAAATATCGACGCCATGTTTGCCGGGAATGAAATAGGGCGAGGTGATGTGCAGGCTCTCTGCCGCCGCCTGCATCAGCGGCAGCAGGCTTTCCATCAGGAAATTATGGCCCTTGCGGCGTTTTCCCGCCGCTTTCTCCGGCGGGTCGGCAAGCACATCCGCCGTGTCGACCCAGTGCAGGCGGTCCGACATCAGGAAGTGATCGCGGCCATATTGGCTTTCGACGCGCTCCAGATAGGGTTTTGCCGCCTCGCTTTTCGGCAGAGCATCAAGCTCACGCCGTAATCTGGCAAGCTTGCTCGGTCGTCTGGCCAGAAGCGAGCGTACCGGCACGGAAACGGCGCTGTTCCAGTAATCATCGAAAATTTCAGTGGCGTCGGCAACGATCCTGCCGAAGCCGAGAATATCGAAATCGTGGAAATTCGCCCGTTCGGCGGCATCGAAATAGGCGTCGCCAATATTGCGGCCGCCGACGATCACGGCCCGTCCGTCGGCAATCCACGCCTTGTTGTGCATGCGCCGGTTGACGCTTCGGAAGCGTAGCACCAGCTCCAGTCCTCGATACAGGATGTTTTCCCGCGCCCTTGTGGGATTGAAAAGCCGCAGCTCGATATTCGGATGGCTGTCGATGGCGTGGAATATTCGGTCGGAGATGGAGACGCCGAGATCGTCGAGAAGCAGCCGCACGCGCACGCCGCGGTCGGCGGCGGCGATGACTTCGCGCATCATCAGCCGCCCGGTCAGATCGGCATTCCACATGTAATACATGAGATCGAGGCTGCGCCCCGCCGCCCGTGCCGCCGCCATGCGCACCGCAAAGGCATCAAGATTGGAATGCAGCAGGCAGAGCGCGTTTTTCTCGTTCCAGCCGTTTTTTATCGACTGCCAGTGCCGGTCAAGCCCGGTTTCATCCTCCGCCACGGGCAGGGCGGTGGAAGGGCGCTTGGGAATGGCCTTTTCCCGCTGTTTGCCGATGACGACGAACAGGCCCGATCCGAGGACCAGCAGAAGAATGGCAATGAAGACCGTAAATGCAGTCACTTGGTTTGATCGCTCCCCAGCCTGAAGATTATCAGGCCGGGTGAAAACGCGCGAGGGCCTAAAGCGTTCACGGCATAAGAGAATTTTGGTTTCCCATAAAGCTGGCTGGTGGAACCGATACGCGATGGGGGCTTGTGAATCACATAAGTCTATGCTTATGTGTTGTCATGACAGAGAACGATATTTTCCGGGCGTTGGCCGATCCGACCCGCCGCGCCATTTTCGAAAAACTGGCGGATGGCGCCATGAACGCTTCCGCCCTGCGCGAAGGGATCGAGATCAGCCAGCCGGCCATGTCGCAGCACCTGTCGGTCCTGCGCGGCGCCGGGCTTGTGGTTGAACGGCGGCAGGGCCGTTTCGTCAATTACGAGGTCGATCCGGACGGGCTGACACGGATTGCGACCTGGCTCGGAAAATACCGCGCCTACTGGCCGCAACGCATAGAGGCTCTCAAGCTCCTGCTGAAGGATATGGATCAATGAACAGGCAAACGCCCGCAGCGCCGAAAAACGGTCTTGAGCTTGAATATGATCTGGACGAGCCGCCACAGAAGGTCTGGCGTGCGATCAGCATTCCGGCGTTTCGCGAACACTGGTTGCCGAAGGAGGCGCTGGCGGAACCCGAGGCGATCGATATCAAGCCCGGTCAGGAAGTCTGCTACAGGCTGCGGGAGGATCACCCGCCATTTCTGGAAAGCACCGTCACCTTCAGGATCGCCTCAAACGACCGGGGCGGCACCAGCCTGCGGGTCATTCATGAGTTGCCGGTCACCAAGCCCAGCCGGATGACAAAGGCCGCCGCAAACCACAACGGTTCGCCGATCAAGCTCGCCGCCTGATCCATTTCCCGACATTTTCAAACGACAGGAGTTCGCCAATGCGCGAAGCGATGCAACTCGTCCCTATGGTAGTCGAACAATCCGCAAGGGGAGAACGGTCTTTCGACATCTATTCCCGCCTGTTGCGGGAAAGGATCATCTTTCTCAACGGTGAGGTCAACGATGCTGTTTCCGCGCTGGTCTGCGCGCAATTGCTATTTCTGGAGGCGGAAAACCCGAAGAAGCCGATCCATCTCTACATCAACTCACCGGGTGGCGTCGTGACCAGCGGTCTCGCAATGTATGACACCATGCGCTACATCCGCGCGCCGGTTCATACTCTGTGCATGGGGACTGCCCGCTCGATGGGCTCGTTCCTGCTTATGGCCGGCGAACCGGGGGCGCGGGCGGCATTGCCCAACGCCAGCATCCTCATTCACCAGCCGTCCGGCGGTTTTCAGGGGCAGGCGTCGGATATGCTCATCCATGCTGAAGAAATCAGGCAGACAAAGCACCGCATGACGCGGCTTTATGCCGAGCATTGCAAGCGCAGCTACGACGAGTTCGAAGCGGCCATGGATCGCGACCGTTTCATGACGGTGGAAGAGGCACAGGAATGGGGATTGATCGACCGCATTCTGGACGTTCGCGAGGATGTTGCGGCAGCATGACTCAAAGCGTCCCGGCCTGCGCATGGCTGGCCGGGACGGATGATCAGATATCCAGATTATCCGCAAATGCCGCGCGTTCCTGAATGAAGCGGAAGCGGGCGTCCGCTTTCGTGCCCATCAGATTGTCGACAGCCTCGCGGGTGCCTTCAAAATCCACGTCATCGATCTCGACGCGCAGCAGGGTGCGCTTGCCGGGATCCATGGTGGTTTCCTTCAGCTGCGCGGCCATCATCTCGCCGAGGCCTTTGAAGCGGCCGATTTCGACCTTCTTGCCCTTGAACATGGTCTCCATCAATTCGGCGCGATGGGCGTCGTCGCGGGCATAGGCGCTCTTTGCGCCCTGACGGATGACGTAAAGCGGCGGCACGGCCAGATAGAGGTGGTTGCCGCGAATGAGTTCCGGCATTTCCTGATAGAAGAAGGTGATGAGCAGCGAGGCGATATGCGCGCCATCGACATCGGCATCGGTCATGATGATGATGCGCTCGTAGCGCAAATCCTCTTCGCGGTATTTGGTGCGTGTGCCGCAACCGAGCGCCTGAATGAGATCGGCGATCTGCTGGTTGGCGGAGAGTTTTTCGCGGCTGGCACTGCCGACGTTGAGGATTTTACCGCGCAGCGGCAGGATGGCCTGATTGGCGCGGTTGCGCGCCTGCTTGGCCGAGCCGCCAGCCGAATCACCCTCGACGATGAAGAGTTCGGCATTTTCGGCCGTGTTCTGCGAGCAGTCCGCCAGCTTGCCGGGCAGGCGCAGCTTGCGCACCGCCGTCTTGCGGTTGACTTCCTTTTCCTTGCGGCGGCGCAGGCGGTCCTCGGCACGCTCGATCACCCAGTCGAGCAGCTTGTCCGCTTCGCCCGGATTACCGGCGAGGTAATGGTCGAAGGGATCGCGGAGCGCATTTTCAACGATGCGCTGGGCCTCGACGGTGGCGAGCTTGTCCTTGGTCTGGCCGACGAATTCCGGCTCGCGGATGAAGACCGAGAGCATGCCGGCTGCCGAAATCATCACGTCATCGGTGGTGATTTCCTTGGCGCGCTTGTTCTGCGTCAGCTCGGCGTAGTTCTTCAGGCCCTTGGTCAGCGCGATGCGGAAACCGGCCTCATGCGTGCCGCCTTCGGGGGTCGGAATGGTGTTGCAATAGGAATGGATCTGCGTATCGCCGCCATACCAGGTGACCGCCCATTCCAGCGCGCCGTGGCCGCCGGTCTTTTCGGTGCGGCCTGAGAAAATCTCGCGGGTGACTGTGAATTCCTTGCCGAGAGTGGCGGCCAGATAATCCTTCAGGCCGCCCGGAAAATGGAACACGGCCTTTTCGGGGATTTCGCCATCGGCCGGCACCATGCCGGGGTCGCAGCTCCAGCGGATTTCAACGCCGCCGAACAGATAGGCCTTGGAGCGGGCCATGCGGAAGATGCGGGCCGGTTCGAATTTGGCGTGATCGCCGAAAATCTGCGGATCGGGATGGAAACGCACACGGGTGCCGCGGCGGTTGTGCACATCGCCCAGTTCCTCGAGCCCGCCGATCGGCGCGCCGCGCGAAAAACGCTGGCGGTAGAGCTTGCGGTTACGGGCGACTTCCACTTCCAAGAGATCGGACAGCGCATTGACCACGGACACGCCGACGCCGTGCAGGCCGCCTGACGTCTCATAGGCCTTGCCGTCGAACTTGCCGCCGGCATGCAGCTTGGTCATGATGACTTCGAGCGTCGATTTGCCGGGAACCTGCGGGTGGTTTTCCACCGGGATACCACGACCGTTGTCGGTGACGGTCAGGAAGCCTTCGGCATCGAGATGGACCTCGATGAAATTGGCGTGGCCGGCGACGGCCTCGTCCATGGAGTTGTCGATGACTTCGGCAAAGAGGTGGTGCAGCGCCTTTTCGTCGGTGCCGCCAATATACATGCCGGGCCGCATGCGCACCGGCTCCAGCCCTTCGAGCACGCGGATCGATGATGCGCCATAGTCGTCACCGGAAGGAGACACGGGCGCGGGTGGAGCAGGCGGGTTGGCGGCCGCAACGGCTGCGGGTTTCGGCTGCACGTTTACATTCGCAGCTGCGGTCGCCGGGGCCTTCGCGGGTTTGCCCGCGTCCTCGTTCGTTGCCGTTTCGCTGTTTTGTGCCGCCGGAAGACCGGAGAAGAGATCGTTGCTGTCGTCCATCATGTCCAAGGTTCAAAAATAGTGTCGTCAGAATTTCGCCAGGCGAATCATTTTGTATATGGGGGCGATTATAACGCCAAAGATGTAAGGCATGTGGCCGAATGCGGCGTGCCACTTGCAGAGACCATGTCAGGGTTTCGCAACAGGAGGATTGCGCCGCCGCCCTTGTGATGGCAAGTCTCGCAGCCACGAATGAACGGTTAGCCAAGTCATGTCCACAGCTCATTTCACGTTTTGTACTCTTTTCTGCCTGACTGTTGCGGTGATGCCGGGCGCTGCTTCCGCTGCCGATGGGCCGCTGCGGCCCTTCAAGGACGAGCTGTTTTCCAGCCAGACGGTGCTTTCCACCGGGGATGGTGGTGCATCCGAGGTGATCGATTATCAGGAAATGCGCGACATTAACGGCCGCGACGAGGTGCCGGAGCGCCGGGTGAAGCGACAATATGTCGATATGACGCCGAAGAAGGCGCAGGCGCTGGAAACCGTATCGGTGGCGGGCAGGGCGCTTGAGGTCGGGCGCGTCGGGCCAGCATCGGGGCAGGCCTTCACGGTGGTTTTCATTCACGGGCGCGGCGGCGACCGGCGGCTGGGCATGAACGACTATACGTTCGGCGGCAATTTCAACCGGCTGAAAAATCTCGCTGTTGCCAATGGCGGCACCTATTATGTGCCGAGCGTGCGCTCCTTCGATGAAAACGGCGTTGCCGATGTTGCGGCGCTGATTGCCGATGCGGCTCAGAAATCGGGTGGAAAGCCCGTAGTGCTGGCCTGTGCCTCGATGGGCAGTTTCATCTGTTATGGCATCAGCCGCGACAAGGTTGCTGTTGCCGATCTCAAGGGCATAGCGATCCTCGGCGGCGCGGTCGATCCCGATTTTCCGAAGAGCGCCTTTGCCAGGGCGAAAAAACCGGTCTGGTTCACCCATGGCAGCGCTGACAAGGTCTATTCGGCGGATCAGCAGGCGACGATCTTTCGTGCATTGCTGAAGGCCGGCGAGCCGGCGCGGTTTACCCGGTTCGAGACAGGTAGCCACGGAACGCCGGTGCGCATGACCGACTGGCGGGCGGTTTTGAACTGGATTTTAAGCCGCTGAGGCCTCTATTTTGGGTCAGCGGCGGCGAATTTCCAGAAATTGACCGTCGTTTTGAACCTTCGGGCCGCTTTTTTGTACCATTTGTTGCCGGGGCCGTTTAAAGGAATATCCCGGGATTTCCGGCAGTGTTTCTGTCGCGATTATGGGCCGTGAGACGGCTGAGGGAAGGGGTGCTGCCACAGGCGGCGGCCTCGAGACAAAGGGAATGGGATACGCATGACGCCGAATGTTCGACCGCTTGTTGCCGGAAACTGGAAGATGAACGGCACGCGTGCCTCGCTCGATCAGATCAAGGCCATGGCAGAGGGCGTCAAGGGCGCGCTGTCGGAGAAGGTGGATGCGCTGATCTGCCCGCCCTCCACGCTGCTTTATGTGGCGACGGCGCTGTGCGATGACAGCCCGCTGCTGATCGGCGCGCAGGATTGCCACCAGAACGCTGCCGGCGCGCATACCGGCGATATTTCCGCCGAGATGATCGCCGACTGCTTCGGCACCCATGTCATCGTCGGCCATTCCGAGCGCCGCACTGACCACGCCGAGACGGATCATCTGGTGCGCGCCAAGGCTGTTGCGGCCCATCAGGCCGATCTTATCGCCATCGTCTGCATTGGCGAGACGGCGGATGAGCGCAAGGCGGGCCAGACGCTCGACATCCTCAAGCGCCAGCTGGCCGGCTCCTTGCCGGATGAAGCGACCGCTGAAAACACCGTCATCGCCTATGAGCCTGTCTGGGCGATCGGCACCGGTCTCACCCCCACCACGCAGGATGTGCGCGAGGCCCATGCCTTCATGCGCGACGAACTCGTCAAGCGCTTCGGTGATGCCGGCAAGACCATGCGTATTCTCTATGGCGGTTCGGTGAAGCCCGCCAATGCGCTGGAACTGATGGGCGTCGAGAACGTCGATGGCGCGCTGATCGGCGGCGCCAGCTTGAAAGCCTCGGACTTCCTTTCCATCTATGCGGCATATGAGCAACTGACGGCCTGAGACCAGCTTTCCTGTCACAGGGGTTGGAAAGGGGCTTGGAATAAACCTTCGCCTCATGTAAAGAGCCGCGAAACCTTCTTTGTAGTGCTCCGCGCGGGGCATGGAATGGATTGTCATGCAGACCGTTTTGATTGTTATACACCTCATGATCGTGCTGGCGCTCGTCGGCGTGGTCCTGATCCAGCGTTCCGAAGGCGGCGGCCTCGGTATCGGCGGCGGTTCGGGCTTCATGTCCGCGCGCGGAACGGCCAATGCGTTGACCCGCACCACGGGTATCCTCGCCGCGCTGTTCTTCCTGACGTCGCTCGGCCTTGGTCTTATGACCCGTTACGAAGCGCGCCCGACCGATATTCTGAACCGTATTCCGGCCACGCAAGGTCAGGGCAACGGCATTCTCGACACGCTCGGCCCAGCAACGACGCCCGCAACGCCGGCTCCGGCTGGAAATGGCGTTCCGACCAACAATGGCGCAGCAGCGCCCGCCCAGACGGCTCCGGCTCCTGCCGCTTCCGGTACGGCCGCCCCGGCACCGGCGCAGCCCGCCGATCCGAACGCAGTTCCGACCGGTCAATAAGCCCGGTTCTGATTTAACACTCCGGCAGGCCAAAAGCCTGCCGGTTTTCTTTTGTTCGCATTCCGCCGCGTCCCATCGTAAATTCGTCAACAGCGAATTTTCGAAAGCATGAAATTTGGGCTGGCGGAATCAGAGGTAAAAAGGTATCCGGTGAATCCCATGGCGCGATATGTATTCATCACAGGCGGCGTGGTCTCCTCTTTAGGTAAGGGCATCGCCGCAGCAGCACTCGGAGCTTTGTTGCAATCCCGTGGTTATCGGGTGCGGCTTCGCAAACTCGACCCCTATCTGAACGTCGATCCCGGCACCATGAGCCCGACACAGCACGGCGAAGTGTTCGTGACGGATGACGGTGCCGAGACGGACCTCGACCTTGGCCACTATGAGCGCTTCACAGGGCGTTCGGCCACCAAGACCGACAACATTACGACCGGTCGCATCTACAAGAACATCATCGACAAGGAACGCCGCGGCGACTATCTCGGCGCAACCGTTCAGGTCATTCCGCACGTTACCAACGAGATCAAGGATTTCGTGATCGAAGGCAATGACGATTACGATTTCGTCATCTGCGAGATCGGCGGCACGGTGGGTGACATCGAGGCGATGCCGTTCATGGAGGCGATCCGCCAACTCGGCAACGACCTGCCGCGCGGTACAGCGATTTATCTTCACCTGACGCTGATGCCCTATATTCCGGCGGCAGGCGAACTGAAGACCAAGCCGACCCAGCATTCCGTAAAGGAACTGCAGGCGCTCGGTATTCACCCCGACATTCTTTTGGTGCGCGCCGACCGGGAAATCCCGGAAGCGGAACGCCGCAAGCTCTCGCTGTTCTGCAACGTGCGTCAGTCCGCCGTCATTCAGGCGCTGGATGCGGCGAACATCTATGACGTGCCGATGGCTTACCACAAGGAAGGCCTCGATTCGGAAGTGTTGGCCGCTTTCGGCATAGAGCCTGCGCCGAAGCCGCGTCTGGAACAGTGGGAAGAAGTTTGCAACCGCATCCGCACGCCGGAAGGCGAGGTAACGATTGCGATCGTCGGCAAATATACCGGCCTCAAGGATGCCTATAAGTCGTTGATCGAGGCGCTGCACCACGGCGGCATCTCCAACCGCGTCAAGGTGAAGCTGGAGTGGATCGAGTCGGAAGTCTTCGAAAAGGAAGATCCGACGCCCTATCTCGAAAAGGTCAATGGTATCCTCGTGCCGGGCGGTTTCGGCGAACGCGGTTCGGAAGGCAAGATCATGGCGGCGCAGTTCGCCCGTGAGCGCAAGGTGCCCTATTTCGGCATCTGCTTCGGCATGCAGATGGCGGTCGTAGAAGCGGCCCGTCATCTCGCCGGCATTGAAAATGCCTCGTCCACCGAGTTCGGTCCGACCGCTGAGCCTGTCGTCGGCCTGATGACGGAATGGGTAAAGGGCAACGAACTGGAAAAGCGCTCCAACAAGGGCGATCTCGGCGGCACCATGCGTCTCGGCGCTTACAAGGCGGCGCTGAAGAAAGACACCAAGATCGCCGACATCTACGGTTCCACCGAGATTTCCGAGCGCCACCGCCACCGTTACGAGGTGAATGTGGACTACAAGGACCGTCTGGAAAATTGCGGCCTGGTCTTTTCGGGCATGTCTCCGGACGGTGTCCTGCCGGAAACGGTGGAATATCCTGACCATCCCTGGTTCATCGGAGTGCAGTACCACCCGGAACTGAAGAGCCGCCCGCTCGACCCGCATCCGCTGTTTGCCAGCTTCGTCGAGGCGGCGGTGGAGCAGAGCCGGCTGGTTTGACGGTTTGAATGATTACGAAGAGGGCCGCTTTTGCGGCCCTTTTTGTATGCGCTCTCTGTCGTCATGCTCGGGCCTGTCCCGAGCATCTGCTACGTTGCGATTGGCGATACGTTTGCAGATCCTCGGCACAAGACCGAGGATGACGTCGCGCAGCGATGTATGTTTAAACAAAAAAACGGGCCAGAAGGCCCGTTCTGCATTTCACCAAAATCCAAACCGATCACTTCGGTCCGATCATGTTTTCCGGACGCACGAACTGGTCGAATTCCTCGTTGGTGAGGTATCCGCCGCCGACGGTTTCTTCGCGCAGGGTCGTGCCGTTCTTGTGGGCGGTCTTGGCGATCTTGGCGCAGATGTCGTAGCCGAGCTTGCCGTTCAGCGCTGTCACCAGCATCAGCGAATTTTCGACACCCTTGCGGATATTGTCTTCGCGTGCCTCGATACCGACGACGCAATTGTCGGTGAAGGAGACGGCGGCGTCGCCCAGAAGCTGGACCGACTGCAGGAAGTTGTAGGCCATCATCGGGTTATAGACGTTGAGCTCGAAGTGGCCTTGCGAGCCGGCAAAGGAGAGGGCGGCATTGTTGCCGAAGATGTGGGCGCAAACCTGCGTCAGTGCTTCGGACTGGGTGGGGTTGACCTTGCCCGGCATGATCGATGAGCCGGGTTCGTTTTCCGGCAGCGACAATTCGCCAAGACCGGCGCGCGGGCCGGAGCCAAGGAAGCGGATGTCGTTGGCGATCTTGAAGAGTGCAGCGGCAGCGGCATTGATTGCGCCATGCGAGAAGACCATGGAATCATGCGAGGCGAGCGCCTCGAACTTGTTCGGCGCGGTGACGAAGGGCAGGCCGGTGATCTTGGAAATCTCGTCGGCGACCTTTTCGGCGAAACCCACCGGGGCGTTGAGGCCCGTGCCGACAGCCGTGCCGCCCTGGGC
Organism: Agrobacterium burrii; assembly: GCF_017313405.1. Classification (NCBI taxonomy): domain Bacteria; kingdom Pseudomonadati; phylum Pseudomonadota; class Alphaproteobacteria; order Hyphomicrobiales; family Rhizobiaceae; genus Agrobacterium; species Agrobacterium burrii. The sequence goes on along the minus strand of NZ_JAFLNA010000001.1, from coordinate 675,481 downwards.
GAGCTTGGAAATTGCCGGCAGCGTCAGTTCGATATTGGCAATCGCCGAGGCGACCTGCGCGGCATAACCGGAGAATTCCTGGCCGAGCGTCAGCGGGGTCGCATCCTGCGTGTGGGTACGGCCGATCTTGATGATCTTCTCGAACTGCTTGACCTTGGCTTCCAGCGCCGTGTGCAGGTGCTTGAGCGCCGGCAGCAGGTGGTGAACGATCTCTTCCACGCAGGCGATGTGCATCGCGGTGGGGTAAGTGTCGTTCGAGGACTGGCTCATATTGACGTGGTCATTGGGGTGAACGGGCTTCTTGGTGCCCATTTCGCCGCCGAGCATTTCGATTGCGCGGTTGGAAATCACCTCATTGGCATTCATGTTGGACTGCGTGCCGGAACCGGTCTGCCAGACGACCAGCGGGAAATGCTCGGTCAGCTTGCCGTCGATGACTTCCTGCGCAGCGGCAATGATGGCGTCGCCAACCTTGGGGTCGAGACCGGCCAGCGCCATGTTGGCGCGGGCGGCTGCCTGCTTGACGATGCCCAGCGCACGAACGACAGAGGCGGGCTGCTTTTCCCAGCCGATCTTGAAGTTGCCGAGCGAGCGCTGCGCCTGCGCGCCCCAATAGCGATCGGCCTGAACTTCAATGGGTCCAAATGTATCGGTTTCCGTCCGTGTGGCTGTCATCAATCTTGCCTTTTTACTCGTGTTCCTCCGCCAAAACGGCGCCTTCGCCCGCCTTGCGCGGCCGATATATAGAATCATCGCGCCGGCAATGAAAGCGCTGCAATGCGGCAGGGGCAGATATTTCCCGCCGTGTTAAAGCGATTTCGACATCAGGGCAGGGCCGGGGTGAAAAACGGACCGGCGTGGCATTTTTACTACGTCCCGAAGTGTCCGGAAAACCGGGCTTTCCGTGGCATGCGAGCGGTGTGGCAAACCACGGCAAAGTGAATGAAATAAATAGAAATTTAACCATTCTCGCCAATTCTGGAAATTACGTTTTTATGGCTTTGGCTGTATCATAAGGTTCATTTCGGCACGGTTGTGAACTTTGGGCGTTTCTTTTCAACGGGCCGTCTATCGGCTAGACAGGCATGAAACTGATGCAAGCCGTTTTTCTGGCTGTGCTGGGTGCTACGAGGATCAAATTGCAAGTCACATCTGGAAAAACATCGGCAGCGCTGGTGCTGGTTCTCGGTCTTTCCGTTTCCACCGCTCTTCCCGGCAGCGCCGGTGCGGTAACGCTGATGGACCTTCTGCGCGGCGGCCCGGGCAAGGTTGCGCGTGACCGCGGTGAATTGCCGCCGGCCGGTGTCGTCACCTCGCCGTCGGTTTCAGGACCGAGCGCCGATGCTTCCGATCCCGAGCCCCTGCCGCGCGTTTCCGGCCCGCGTTATTACGACTACAAGGCGGATACCGCCCGCGCTGTGAACACGGCCAATTTCAGTGACGATCTCGCCAATCTGAAGTTCAGCGCCACGCCGGAAATCGCCAAGGCGCTGGAAGCCTATTATGGCGCCGGCGGCAAGACGCTATGGGTTTCGGAAGGTGAGTTGACCGAACGTGCCAAGGCCGTCATCGCCTTCTTCGAGACCGTTGGCGAAAGCGGCCTCGATCCGGCTGATTACAGCATTTCCGCACCGGCAAAGGATGTGACCGCCAGCATCAGCAGCAATGCTTCCGGCACGACGGCAACCGGTACGCCGGTGGAAACGGCATCGGCATCGACCTCCGACGCCTATCAGCGGGCGCAGATGCGGTTCGAACTGGCGCTGTCTGCCAAGGTTCTGGCCTATGTGCAGGATACGACCCGCGGCCGTGTCGATCCGAACCGGCTCTCCGGCTACCATGATTTCAAGCGCAAGACGGTGAACCTTACCCCCGTGCTGAAGCTTGCCGGCCTCAGCCCGGATGTCGGCGCCTATCTGCGCAGCCGCGAACCATCGAGTGCCGAATATCAGGCACTGAAGGCTGACCTTGCCCGCCTGCGTGGTGAGGGTGATGCGGCTCACACCGTCCGCGTTCCCGCCGATCTGGTGCTGAAGCCCGGCAATAGCAGCGCTGATATGGCCAATGTGGTCAAGGCGATCGAACATCGCGCTTCGCCCGCCTTCAAGGCGCAGCATGCGGCGATCATTTCGGGCTACCTGCAGACGCAGGATTATACGCCTGATCTCGTCGATCTGGTGAAGGCGTTCCAGAGCGAAAACGGCCTGAAGCCGGATGGCGTCATCGGCCGCGCCACCGTTCGCGCCATGGTTGGCGAAAGCAACGAGGCGAAGATCGCCAAGCTGCAGGTGGCCATGGAGCAGATCCGCTGGCTGCCGGCCGATCTCGGCCAGCGTTACGTCCTCATCAATCAGCCCGCCTTCATGGCCTATTACCATAATGATGGCGTGGAACAGTTCGGCATGAAGGTGGTCGTCGGCTCCAAGGCCAACCAGACTTATTTCTTCCAGGACGAAATCCAGACCGTCGAGTTCAATCCCTATTGGGGCGTGCCGCAGTCGATCATCGTCAACGAGATGCTGCCGAAGCTGCGTCGCGATCCGTCCTATCTCGACCGGCTGGGTTACGAAGTGCAGGTTGGCGGCCGTGCGGTCTCCTCCACCAGCGTCAACTGGTACGGATCGACCAATGCCGTTTCCGTGCGCCAGCCGCCAAGCAGTGACAATGCGTTGGGCGACCTGAAGATCCTGTTCCCCAATGCGCATGCCATCTACATGCATGACACACCGGCCAAGAGCTTCTTCAACCGCGACATGCGGGCGCTGAGCCACGGCTGTATCCGTCTGGTCGATCCGCGCCGTATGGCGGCTGCGGTTCTCGGCACCAGCGTCGACAAGGTGGGCGAGCAGATTGCTTCGGGCAAGAACCGCGCCGTGCAGGTGCCGGTGAAAATCCCGGTCTACGTTGCTTATTTCACCGCCTGGCCGGACAAGGATGGCAAGGTGCAGTTCTTCGACGACGTCTATGATCGTGACAGCTATGTGCAGAAGGCGTTTGCCGTGACGACGAAGGCGCGGGCCGCGTCTATCTGATTAGGACAATCTCGAAAAAAAAGCGCCGGAAAGGGCGCTTTTTTGTTTGATAGCGGCTGGACGGTTCGGCTTTTCAGGCCGCAGCGGCGCCCTTGGCGATGAGCTTCTTGAAGAGTGCCGGCGTCAGTGCTGCAAAATCATCGATCACGACGTCAGGTTCAAGCTCGGCCATCGGCACATCCGTATAACCGAAGGTCACGCCGATTGACGGCACTGCGGCGTTCTTTGCGGCGAGAATATCGTTGATGCTGTCACCGACCATGATGGAACGCCTGCTATCGCCGCCGGCCTTTTCGATGGTGCCGAGAATATGGCGGGCATCCGGCTTGCGGAAGGCGAAGGTGTCGCCGCAGGTGATGGCCGCGAAATAGGGCGTGAGCCCGAGTTTTTCGAGCAGCGGCAAAGCGAGGATTTCGGTCTTGTTGGTGCAGACGGCAAGTGTGATGCCGGCTTCCGAGAGCGCATCCAGCGTGTTGACAATGCCGGGATAGGGGCGGCTTTCACCCGGCATTTCGGCGCGATAATGGGTGATGAAACGCTCGTAAAGCGGATCGATCTCGGCTTCCGGTAGTTCCGTCTGGCGCAATGCGAAAGCCCGCTTGATCATCACCCGCGCACCCTGGCCGACGAGGTGGGTCAGGTCGTCATAGGTGACGGGGGCAAGGCCAGCAACGGCGATGGTGTGGTTGAGGCTCGAGACCAGGTCGGCGGCGGTATCGACGAGCGTGCCGTCGAGATCGAAAATGGCGAGCGGAGAGAGCGGGCGGGATGTCACGGGAACGGGCCTCTTGGAGAATGCGGGTGTCGAGGTGTCGGTGCTTTTATTCCTGCCAAGCCTAGGCAAACGGGCCTGTCTTTGCAACCGCGTCACAACGTTCTGTTCGTTGGCTTGAAAAAGGCTTTCGTTTGGCTTTCGACCCGTGTAAACAGCACGGCGACGACAAAGCTACCGGAGTTTCAGGCACATGGATGCCCGCCAGATGAAGATCAAGGCCGCCGAGGCCGCATTGTCCCATGTGCAAGACGGGATGAGGCTTGGTATCGGCACGGGTTCGACGGCCGAGGAATTCGTCAGGCTTCTGGCCGAGAAGGTCGCCGCTGGTCTGAAAGTCGAGGGCGTGCCGACATCCGAACGCACAGCACGTCTGTGCGTCGAGCTTGGCGTGCCGCTGAAATCTCTCGATGAATTGCCTGAACTGGATCTGACCATCGACGGCGCGGACGAGGTGGATCATGCATTGCGGCTCGTCAAGGGCGGCGGCGGCGCGCTTCTGCGCGAAAAGGTCGTCGCGGCGGCATCCGCCCGTATGATCGTCATCGCCGACCAGACGAAGGTGGTGGAGACGCTGGGCGCCTTTCCGCTTCCCATCGAAATCAACCCTTTCGGCCAGGTGGCGACGCGCATCGCCATCGAGAAACTGGCGGCGCGGTCCGGTCTTTCCGGCACGCTGACGATGCGTTCGTCCGGTGACGGCGTGTTCATGACGGATGGCGGACACCTGATCCTCGACGCATCTTTTGGCCGTATTCCTGATGCAGAAGCGCTAGCACGCGAGCTGAACGCTATTCCCGGTGTTGTCGAGCACGGACTTTTCATAAATTTGGCATCGCTTGCCATCATCGCGGGTCCTGAAGGCGCCCGCGTGATGCAGGCAGTATAACAGGAGCGAGATTTTCATGATCAAACTAGCGGGACTGGGCAAAGCTGCCGCTGCTTCGATCCTCATTTCCGGCGTTGTGTTCGGTACTGCCGCACGCGCTCAGGAAATTTCGGAAGCGCATGTTACTGCCGCACGGCAGGCAATCGCCTCTCTTGGCGTTACCGACCGTTTTGACGACATTCTGCCTGGACTGGCAGAGCGTCTGAAGGCCGAACTCATTCAGGCCTCGCCGAACGTCGAAGACGCCATCACCGAGACCGTCGATGCCAAGGCTCTCGAGCTTGCGCCGCGCCGCGCCGATCTGGAACGCGAGGCTGCACTCACTTATGCGCGCGCCTTCAGCGTTGAAGAGCTGAACGCCATTTCCGCCTTCTACAGCAGCGAAGCGGGCAAGAAGCTCCTGAAGGACGGCCCGATCGCCACGCGCGAACTGATGAAGGCCGCCGATATCTGGGCCGCCGGCATCAACCGCGATCTCAACGCGTCCAGCATGTCGGAACTGCAGAAGGTTGCCGGCGCAGATCTGAAGCCGCTTCCGGCCGATCAGAACGCCACGGGCGGCGCTCCGGCTGCTCCCAAGCCCTGATTAAATGAACAGACAGTTCAGAAATATTCAAAGCCCGGTCGCAAGACCGGGCTTTTCATTTGTGCGTCGCAGCACCTATATGTGCCGTGAAGACGCCACCGTTCGCCTTGAAGGCTGATGGCGTGGTTTTGATCAGGGGTTTTGACTATGACAGCTTATGACTACGATCTTTTCGTCATCGGTGGCGGCTCGGGCGGCGTGCGCAGCGGCCGCGTGGCGGCCTCGCTCGGCAAGCGCGTGGGGATTGCTGAAGAATATCGTTATGGCGGCACCTGCGTCATTCGCGGCTGCGTGCCGAAGAAGCTGTTCGTCTACGCCTCGCAATTCCCCGAACATTTCGAGGATGCCGAAGGTTTCGGCTGGAGCGTTGGTGAGCGCCGTTTCGACTGGAAGAAGCTGATCGCGGCCAAGGACAAGGAAATTACCCGTCTGGAGGGGCTGTATCGCAAGGGGCTGGAAAACGCCAAGGCCGATATTTTCGACAGCCGCGCTGAACTGGTAGATGCCCATACCGTGAAGCTTACAAAAACCGGTGAGACCTTCACGGCCGAGCGTATCGTTATTGCCGTCGGCGGCACGCCGAACGAGCACAAGGCGCTGCCGGGCCATGAGCTGACGATCTCCTCCAACGAGGCTTTCGATCTCGAAGAATTGCCGAAATCGATCCTGATTGCCGGCGGCGGTTACATCGCCGTGGAATTCGCCAATATCTTCCACGGGCTCGGTGTCGAAACGACGCTGATCTATCGCGGCAAGGAAATCCTGTCGCGATTCGATCACGACATGCGCAAGGGCCTGCATGAAGCGATGGTGGCCAAGGGCATCAAGATTATTCTCGAAGACGTCATCCAGGAGGTCAGCAGTGACGGTTCCGGCGGCTTCGTGGCGCGCACGTTGCAGGGCCAGTCTCTGCATGTGGGTCTCGTCATGCTGGCGCTGGGGCGCGACCCCAATTCCAAGGGTCTCGGCCTTGAAAATGCGGGTGTGAAGGTGGATGCGCGTGGCGCAATCATCGTCGACGATTATTCGCGCACCAATGTGCCAAACATCTTCGCGCTGGGTGACGTCACCGATCGGGTACAGCTGACACCAGTGGCGATCCATGAGGCCATGTGCTTCATCGAAACCGAATACAAAAACAACCCGACCAAGCCGGATCACGAGCTGATCGCGACTGCGGTGTTCTCGCAGCCGGAAATCGGTACCGTCGGGCTTTCGGAAGAGGAAGCGGGCAAGAAATATCCGGAACTGGAAGTCTATCGCGCCCAGTTCCGGCCGATGAAGGCGACGCTTTCCGGCCGTCAGGAAAAGACGATCATGAAGCTGATCGTCAATGCCGCTGACCGCAAGGTTGTCGGCGTGCATATTCTCGGCCACGAGGCGGGTGAGATGGCGCAGCTTTTGGGCATCACGCTGAAAGCCGGCTGCACCAAGGATGATTTCGACCGCACCATGGCGGTTCATCCGACGGCGTCCGAGGAACTGGTGACGATGTATACGCCGAGCTACCGGGTGGTGAATGGCGAGCGCGTGTAGCGCTGATACGAGCGTGATATAATCGCCGTCCAAATCTGCCTGTCGCCCTTCGAAACCGGTGTTTTTCGGATGGCGGTGGGTTTGTTAAATCGTTTGAATTGACTTTTGTGCGTCTCAAGCGCTCAAAACGGGCAGAACGAGCCTGTTGGTCGGGAGATCGGCTATGCAAAGTCGATGCTTGGAGCTATAAGCCGCTCAAATTTTGGAGGCGGCCGCGTCGCTATTGCGCGGGCGAAAAAAGGGTAAGAACATGGCACAGAATTGGACACCCGGCAGCTGGCGTCAAAAACCGATCCAGCAGGTTCCCGAATATCCTGACGCAGCAGCGCTTGCGGCAACGGAAGCCACGCTCGCGACCTATCCGCCGCTGGTTTTTGCCGGTGAGGCCCGCCGCCTGAAGAAGCAGCTTGCCAATGTGGCTGAAGGCAACGCCTTCCTGCTGCAGGGCGGTGATTGCGCCGAAAGCTTCCTCGAGCATGGCGCGGACAATATCCGCGACTTCTTCCGCGCCTTCCTGCAGATGGCTGTCGTCCTGACTTATGGCGCGCAGCTGCCTGTCGTGAAGGTTGGGCGTATCGCCGGCCAGTTCGCCAAGCCGCGCTCTTCCAACGTGGAAGTGCTCGATGGCGTGACGCTGCCGTCTTACCGCGGTGACATCATCAACGGCATTGAATTCAACGAGGGCTCGCGCATACCGAGCCCGGAGCGCCAGCTCGATGCCTACCGCCAGTCGGCGGCGACGCTGAACCTGCTGCGCGCTTTCGCAATGGGCGGTTATGCCAACCTTGAAAACGTTCACCAGTGGATGCTTGGCTTCATCAAGGACAGCCCGCAGGCGGACCGCTACCGCAAGCTGGCCGACCGGATTTCCGAAACCATGAACTTCATGCAGGCGATCGGTATCAGCGCGGAAAACAATCCGAGCCTGCGCGAAACCGATTTCTTCACCAGCCATGAGGCTCTGCTGCTCGGTTACGAAGAGGCGCTGACCCGCGTCGATTCCACCTCCGGCGATTGGTACGCGACGTCCGGCCACATGATCTGGATCGGCGACCGCACGCGCCAGCTCGACCATGCGCATGTGGAATATTTCCGCGGCATCAAGAACCCGATTGGCCTGAAATGCGGTCCGTCGCTGACGCCTGATAATCTGATCGAGCTGATCGATGCGCTGAACCCGGCGAACGAGGCCGGCCGTCTGACGCTGATTTGCCGTTTCGGCCATGACAAGGTTGCCGACAGCCTGCCGAAGCTCATTCGTGCAGTCGAGAAGGAAGGGCGCAAGGTCGTCTGGTCCTGCGATCCGATGCATGGCAACACGATCACGCTCAACCACTACAAGACGCGTCCGTTCGAGCGCATCCTGTCGGAAGTCGAAAGCTTCTTCCAGATCCACCGCGCAGAAGGCACACATCCGGGCGGCATCCACATTGAGATGACCGGCAAGGACGTGACGGAATGCACGGGTGGTGCACGGGCCGTGACGGCGGATTCGCTGTCGGACCGTTACCACACCCATTGCGATCCGCGCCTCAACGCCGATCAGGCACTGGAGCTGGCGTTCCTTCTCTCCGAGCGCATGAAGAGCGGCCGGGACGAGAAGCGTCTGGCGATTGCCAACGTCTGATATAAAGAGCGATCAAATGAAAAGCCGCCGGGATATTTCCCGGCGGCTTTTTGTGTCTATCTGCGGGGTTATTGCACCAGCGCCGGCTGCTGGCAGCGCACATCGGTGACGCGCACATCGGCTTCGCCGATCTTGACGCCGAGAACCAGAAGCACGTTGTAGAGCAACTGATCGACCGGCGTGGTAACCACCGCAAGCGTGTTGGCAAGCGCTGCCTGAATGCCCGCCAGGCCTCCCAGATCGAGGTTGAGGAAGAGCAGTCTGATATCCAGATTGAGGTTCTTCAGCAGCGAGCTGACAAGAGTGGTGACGGTGTCCTTGGTGGATACGCTCTTGATCTTGGCCTGCGTGATATCCGACTGCGTGAAGGTCAGCTTGGTCTTCGTCATGTTGGTGGCATTGATGAGGGCGCTGCCATTGATGGCAAGCAGCGCTGAATCGACGATTGCCGCCTTGGTGACACGCGGGTCCTTGCCGAAATTGGCAAAAGCGGAGGTATCGACGTTGCCGAGCGCGATTTCCGCGACGCCGGGAACGACCTCTACATCGACTGTTCCCTGTCCGCCGCCGGTGCAGCGAATATCGGCAAGCCGTGCTTCGGCATGGGCGACTTCCACATAAAGCGGGATATTGACCTTGAGGCCGGCAATGGCCTGAAGCCCGTCCACCACAACACTGACGGCCAGCCGGGTCTGTGCGGTGCGCACGATGGTGCCCTGGCCACCAACGGCGAGCGACGGGGTTTCGACCGGCGGTTCACCGATGGCAAGCGTCGCCTTGACGGAGGCGAGACCGAGAACATTGGCGTTGAGATTGAGCGCCAGCTGATCGCCGCCATTGCCGGCAACGGCTGCGGCATTGAGGAGATCGAAGACGCCGGCGGTGACCTTGAGGTTTTCACCACTACCGATCAGCTTGTCCGAGAACGGCCCGAGATTGAGGATCTCTTCGAGTTTAAGTTTGATGTTGCTCTTGTTGGCGGTTTTTTCCAGTGTCTTCAGAATGTTGGCGACAGCCGGCTGCAGGCCGGTGGTTTTGGTCAACGCATTGAGGAATTGGCCGTAGGTGATTTCCGTCTTCAAAACATCCTTGTAGGTGCCGGCGGTGAGCTTGAGATCGATGGCGAGCGCCTCGACGACATGCAGCGCGTTGACATCGGCGGCAACCAGCCCTTGGTAATCCATGAGTTTGAGCGAAACCGTGGTGCCGAGCAGGCCGCCGAGCAGGCTGTTCAAAATACCTTCGTCGAGACTTGCAAGTCGCGATCCCACTGAAAATGCCGCGATCCTCTGGGATGAGGCCGTTCCAACCGCGGAAATCTTGGGCGGCGTGGTGAAGGCGGCGGCGAAGAATATCTGGCCCTTTTCAACGATGTTCACTTTCACCGCATTGGTGGGCAGGGCGTTGTCGACGAACCGCTCGCCGACAGGAACGGTTGCGTCTGGTTCATAATGGCCCTTGATGACCTCGGCGTAACCCTTGCTGCCTGCAAACTCGTTTGCGGGATCGAAGGGCTGAAGACCGTTTGGAGTGAGCAGGCCCTGCGGCGTCTTGACGCCGAGATCCATGCCGTTGAGGGCGAAATATTGCTGCACCGCCCTTTCCGGATCGGCGGCATTGGCGGCCGCCGATATGGCTGCGAGATCGGCGGTTTGCTGCAACTGCCGTTTCTGCAGGGTCAGATAACCGTAATCGACGCCAAGCGCCAGGACGCCGATGAAAAGCGGCGCGGTAAGCCCTGCCGAGATGGCGATGTTGCCCGTTCGATCTTTGAGGAAAGCGGGGAGCAGGGAATGGATAGTTCGCATGTCACGCTCCTCCGATCCGGATGGTGGAAAAACGCCGGATGACCGGCTCTGGCATGGTGTAGCTGTAGAGGCTCCAGATCGGCAGATCGCTGGCGTCATATTCGACCTTGACCGTGAACTGGTTGGCATTGGCAGGATCGGTGGCGACATCGACGGTGAAACGCTTCTTGTCCATGAAGGCGTAGCTGAGATCGCTTTTGGTGACGAAATCCCGGGCAAGCTGCTGGCGCTCGGTTGTATTGAGGCCGGCAACCGCCGTTCTCGCCGCATCTGCGGCGATCTGCTGCACCGAATAGGCCGCCATCAGGTAGATCCCGTAGGCGATCATGGTCAAAAGGACGAGAAAGAAGATCGGCGCGACGATGGCGAACTCGACAGCGTTCGAGCCGGACCGATCGCGAAGGAAACGCACTGCATTACGCATAAAGCACCCCCGTTCTTCAAGGCACCAAGGTTCGATGCCTTGTTTTATTATTTTCGGAAATGCTAATTTATAGGTGTTAATTTTTTGTTGATGCCGCCCTTATGGGTTGCATGCGCGTTAGAGCCTTCGCGTCAGTACCAGTTGATTTTCAAATAAGCCGAAGCCCTTTGAAGCTGGCATGCCCATCCTTGCCGATGATGATGTGGTCGTGAACGGCGATGCCGAGCGGCTTGGCTGTATCGATGATGGTTTTGGTCATCTCGATATCGGCCCGCGAAGGTGTGGGGTCTCCACTTGGGTGATTATGTATTAAAATCAATGCAGTAGAGGATAGTTCAAGGGCGCGGCGCACCACCTCGCGCGGGTAGACCGGTGTGTGGTCCACGGTTCCCTGGCCCTGCACCTCGTCGGCGATCAGGACATTGCGCTTGTCGAGGAACAGGATGCGGAACTGTTCGCGGGTTTCATGGGCCATGACGGCATGACAATAATCGATGACCGAAGACCAAGAGCCGAGAACCTGCTTGTTGCGGATTTCGCTTTTCAGCATGCGCTGGGAAACCGAAGCGACGAGCTTGAGATCGAGCGCCACAGCCTCGCCTACACCCTTCACCTCCTGTAACAGCGGCAAAGGTGCGCCGAGCACGCCGCCAAGCGTTCCGAAGCGGGCGATCAGCGCCTTGGCGATGGGTTTGGTATCGCGCCTCGGGATCAGCCGGAACAGCAGGAGTTCCAGCAACTCGTAATCGGCAAGTGCGGCATCGCCGCCATCGCGGTAACGCGCCCGCAGCCGCTCCCGGTGGCCATGATAATGGGCGATTTCCGCTTCGGGCTCCACAAGGGCCGCGGCAGGATTCTTCGGTGCACTTCGCGGTTCGGCAAAAAAGCCGCGCTCATCCGCCGCGTCGAACAGGTCGCCTTCGCCCGCCTCAAAGCCTGACGTCGGGGAAAGATCGGCGGGAGGCGGGGCAGGGCGTTTTGACATAGGCGGTCTGGCCTTATGCGAGTGGCGGCAGGCCCGGGCGATCAAAGCCGCCCGGTGACAGCGTGAAGATTTCGCAGCCGGTGGTCGTGACGCCGACGGCATGTTCATATTGCGCGGAGAGAGAACGGTCACGTGTCACCGCCGTCCAGCCATCGGAGAGCACCTTCACATGCGGCTTGCCGAGATTGATCATCGGCTCGATGGTGAAGATCATGCCCTCGCGAATTTCCGGCCCTTCCTCCGGCTGGCCGTAATGCAGGATGTTGGGTGTGTCGTGGAACAGGCGTCCGACGCCATGGCCGCAGAAATCGCGCACGACGGAGCAGCGCTCGGCCTCGGCATAGGCCTGGATTGCAGCACCGATCGCACCGGTGCGCACACCGGGCTTCACCGCCGCGATGCCACGCATCAGGCATTCATAGGTCACTTCCATCAACCGCTCGGCGGCGCGCTTGATCTGGCCGACCGGGTACATGCGGCTCGAGTCGCCATGCCAGCCGTCCAGCACATAGGTCACGTCGATATTGACGATATCGCCGTCGCGCAGCGGCTTTTCATCCGGAATGCCATGGCAGACCACATGGTTGATCGAGGTGCAGACGGATTTCGTGTAACCGCGATAATTCAGCGTCGCCGGCAGCGCACCGTGGTCGGCACCGAATTCGAAGACAAAACGGTCGATGGCGTCGGTCGTCACGCCCGGCTTGACGATGGCCGCCAGTTCATCGAGGCAACGCGCCGTCAGCTGGCACGCCTTGCGCATCCCGTCAAAATCCTCAGGCGTATAAAGGCGGATGACGCCCGTGTTCTTGAGGGGGGCGGAGGCTGCGTCGATATAGGTGACCATCTTGGTGCTTTCTGTGTCTTTACGTCCCTGTTCATAAAACAGCCGGACGCCATTCGTCCATCTTAACCGTTCCGCTGACCGAAATTTGTGCCGGGGAGACCGCGCATTTCACCGCATAAGCCTCCACACCACGCGCCATCGCCCGTTGAAATGCCAGCGCATAGACCGGGTCCAGATCGTCGCAGATGCGCATCCGCTCGCAATCGTCGCGCTGGATGAGATAGAGCATCACCGAGCGGTAACCAGCTTCCGCTGCGTCACCCAATTCCTCCAGATGCTTGGCACCGCGCTTGGTGGCGGTGTCAGGAAATTCGGCGAGCCCCTTTTCGCGCATGAAATGCACGTTCTTCACTTCCACATAGGCATCCGGCCGGCCGGGTTCCGATAGCAGGAAATCGATGCGGGAATTGCGGCCGTATTTCTGTTCGCGCCGGATCGTCGAATAGCCGCCAAGTTCAGGGATACGGCCGTACAGGATCGCCTCTTCCGCCAGCCGGTTCGGCATGCCGGTATTGATGCCGACCACGGTGCCATCGGCCTCGACCATTTCAAACATGTGCCGGTATTTGCGGGTCGGGCTGTCATGTTCGGAGAGCCAGATGCGCGAACCCGGCGTCGTCAGCCCGCGCATGGAGCCGGTATTGGGACAGGAGCCGGTAATCGCCGTGCCGTCGTCGAGAACGGCATCGAAGAGGAAACGCTTGTAGCGGGAAATCAGCGTGGCGGGAACGAGTGGGGGCGTGAAGAACATGTGGCCTGAAGGGTGAGAGACGGTCGGCGTGATCAGGAAAGGACGTAGGTTCCCGGCGCATCGCCGAGCACGGCGTGTTTGCCGTCTTCCGGGTTTCGCGCCTTCACCTTCTCGCCATTCTGGCTTTCGATCCAGTTCTGCCAGTGCACCCACCATGAGCCCTTATGGGCGGTGGCGGCAGCCTGCCAGGCATCAAAGTCTCCAGCCGGTGACGGCCCCGTCCAATATTGGTATTTTTCAAGCTGCGGCGGATTGACGACGCCGGCGATGTGGCCGGAAGCGCCAAGCACGAATTCTACCGGCCCGCCGAACAGCGCAGCACCCGTGAAGACCGATTTCGCAGGCGCGATATGGTCGTCGCGGGTGGCGAGATCATAGACGGGGATATTGATGTCGCCGAGATTGATCCGCTTGTCGGCAACACGCATCAGCCCGCGGGCGAGGTTGTTCTCGAGGTAACAATTGCGCAGATAGAAGGAGTGGCTGGCGGCCGTCACCCGGGTCGAATCGGAATTCCAGTAGAGCAGATCGAAGGGCAGGGGCTCGGTGCCGCGCAGGTAATTATCGACCATATAGGGCCAGATGAGATCGGAAGCGCGCAGCATGTTGAAGACGGTGGCCATGATCGAGCCATCGAGATAGCCGACCGCCTGCATGTGCCTGTCGAGAGCCGCCAGCTGGCCTTCATCGATGAAGACCTTGAGATCGCCCGCATGGATAAAATCGGTCTGCGCGGCGAGCAGCGTGGCGCTGCGGATACGCTCGTCGCCTTGCTGCGCATGCAGTGCCAGCGCCGAGGATAAAAGCGTGCCGCCGACGCAGTAGCCGATGGCGTTGATTTGTTTCTCGCCGGTTCTTTCCTCGATGGTGTCGAGGGCGAAATCGATGCCTTCGCGGATGTAGTCGTCCCAGCCCTTGTCGGCGAGGCGGGCATCCGGGTTGATCCAGGAGACCATGAAGACGCTGTGACCTTGCTCCAGGCACCAGCCAACGAAGGATTTTTGCGGATTGAGATCGAGAATGTAGAATTTGTTGATCCATGGCGGCACGATCAGCAGCGGCCGTTTGAAGGCCTTCTGTGTTGTCGGCGCATAATGGATGATTTCGCAGAGCGGGCTTCTCGCGACTACCTTGCCTGATGTCACCGCGATATTCTGGCCGATGACGAATTTGCTGTAATCCGTCTGGCGCAGTTTCAGGTGGCCATTGCCGGCCGCGACATCTTCCGCCAGCTGCGCCATGCCCTTGACGAGGTTGGTGCCGCTGGAGGCGACCGTCTCGCGGAAAACCTGCGGATTGGTGAAGACGAAATTGGCCGGGGAGAGCGCCTCCGTTACCTGCCGCATGTAGAACAGCGCCTTGGTGCGGGTGTGTTCATCCAGCCCTTCGGCTTCTGTCACCATCCGGTCGGCGAAGCCCACGGTGGTCTGGTAGGCTTTCAGGAGAAAATCAAAAAACGGATTGGCCTGCCAGTCGGCATCGGCAAAACGCCGGTTGCGGCGTTCCGCAGGGCCGGTCTCAGTGGGTTTTTCCGGGGCCGAATCGGCCGCGTCGGAAAATTGCGCTACCGATTTTGCCCAAAGGTCATAATAGCTGGAGAGAAGATGGGTCTGTGCTTCCAGCGAACGCTTCGGTTCGGCCATCCAGTATTCCGCGACATCGGACAGCGTCTTGACGAGGTCGGTCATGGGGTCGGCGCTGTTTTCGGGGATTTCACCGCGTTCGCGCGGCGCCAGCCATTCGGAGGCGGCCTTGCCGAGATTTTCAAGCGCGCGGGCAATGTTGACCGCGAAGGCTTCAGGATCGCGGATCAGGTAGGCTTCGGCGGATCCGGCGTCGAAACCGGGCGTTTTGCCGCCCTTTTTCTTCTGCCCACCGTCAACACCTGCCATGCGCTGTCCTCCGCCAAATTTGTGTTTGCACATTCTGCATGAAAACGAATACAAGTTCCACCAGCAAGGGGAGGCCGCAAAGCGCCGAACCGCAGTCGAATTCGATATCTGCAGATATCCTTACAGGCGGAACATGACGATGGGCAAGCAGATGGGCACCTGGGGAACATATGCGGAAAATGCTGCGAGAATCGCTGTGCTTTCCCTGTCCGGCGTCGTGGCTGTTACCGGGCTCGTCGCTTGCAAGGCTCCCGAACCGATCGTGGCGCCGGCCCATATGCGCCGCCCGACAGCCGAAATCGTCGGCCCGCGCCCCGTTAGCGACAATGCAGTGAGCCAGAGGCGTGATACCGGCACCTATCCAACCTTTTCGGCGCCCATGACGGCGGCCGGCACCCAGATGGGCGACGATGAGGCTTCCACCATGGAATCGAGCCTCTCGCGTCTTGGCGCTGCCCGCCGCAATGGCCAGATTTCGGAAGCCGAATATAAGCGCCGGGTTGCCGAACTGCGGGCGCTTGGCGAAAACCAGAAGCCGGTTGCGACACCTGCTGCTTCGCAGTGAGATTATATCGCGCGTCATGCACGGTCTAACGGACCGAACCTAGCATCTTTGAGTGACGAAACACACCCTGAAACCGGGCAGGCCCTTACGTGCCATGATGCTTGATATGGAGCGAGCGAGTGCCGCTTGTTTCTTCTCCCCGCCGGGGAGAAGGTCGCGGCAGCGGGATGAGGGGGCAAGCTCTCCGAAAATCCGGCAACGTTACCCCCTCATCCGACCCTTCGGGCCACCTTCTCCCCGGCGGGGAGAAGAAACAAGCGGCTATGCCGAGGTTGTGACAGTGCCGTTTGTGGCAGATGCACCCATCATAACCCCTTCTTTACCCTGCCTTTGAACCATCCGCTTACCGAAGATTTTAAGCGGATGGATGCGGTTTGGCGCTTATGATGCAGCCATAACAAACAGGCCGCTGAAAAGGCGGCATACAGGGTGAAATATCATGAAATGCATCGCCGCTTTGCTGGTTCTTGCCGGTTTTGCGCTCGCCCCGGCTCAGGCGCGGGCGCCGCACATCAATATTGGAACACCCGCGCTTCAGGGTCGATGAAGAATTGCGACCGCCGGTCAGTCGTTGCCGGCGGCATCGTTCAGTGCGTCGAGATCGGGCACCGTGATATGGCGGTTGTTCTCGATGCGGATAATGCTTTCCTTGCGCAGCTTGGTCATTTGCCGGCTCACCGTTTCGATGGTGAGGCCGAGGAAATCGGCGATGTCGGCGCGTGAAAGCGGCAGGTCGAAAGCCGATTTGTCGTCGTTTTCCGGATCGATATGCGTGGCGATCATATAAAGGAAGCTGGCAACCTTTTCCTGCGCCGATTTGCGGCCGAGCGTCAGCATCCAGTCACGCGCCTCATCCAGTTCCTTCAGCGACTGGCTGTGAAGCTTGCGCTCCATGTCAGGCACTTCGGAAACCATGCGGTCGACGATGCGGCGTGGGAAAAGGCAGATTTCGACATCCGTTGCGGCTTCCGCCGTCATCCTGCTTTCTGCCATGAATGGCCGGCCAAGAAAATCCGGGGCAAATTGCAGGCCGACGATCTGCTGGCGGCCGTCCGACATCATTTTCGAAAGCTTCACCACGCCGTTGAGGATGTTGCCGTAAGAGGTGACGAGTTCGCCCTGGCCCAGCAACTCATTGCCGGCCTCGAGTTTTTTGCGGCTGGAATAACGGCTGAGGTCACAGAGCTGCTGCGGCGTCAACGCACTGCAAAGACCACCGTGACGTGCCTCGCAGGAGCGGCACACGACGGGCACTTCCGAATTGTGGATGGTCTTCTGCAGCGTGTCCATAAGCCTCTTCCAATGCTGGCTTTTTCGGGACGATTACGACCATGGGTATCAAATCCGGTCTCTTTGAAGGCTTGCGCCACGTAGCCGTCGTCCCCGCGTCTACTTTAGGAAGAACTTATGGCGCAATTTGATTGAAGTCAAAGTTGCAAACTGTCGCAGCCGTTACTGAAAGAGAGGAAATCGACATTTTCTTGATAAAAGGCAAAACCGGTGATGAATACCGAACTTCTTCGCAAATATTCGGGTGCCGTGCCACGTTACACGAGCTATCCGACCGCGCCGCATTTCCACGAGGGAATCGATAATGCGACCTATCGGCAATGGCTAGGCGAGCTGAACCATCGCAACCGGATATCGCTGTACCTGCACATTCCCTATTGCGACAGGTTGTGCTGGTTCTGTGCCTGTCACACCAAGCACACGCTGAAATACGAGCCGATTGCCGTTTATCTGGAAGCACTTAAGCAGGAAATTGAAGCGGTCGGCGCACTTGTTTCACCTGACGCGGTGGTGAGCGCGGTGCATTTCGGCGGTGGTTCTCCCACCATGCTGAAGCCTGAGGATATGGTCAGCCTGATGGACTGTCTGCGGCGCCATTTCACCTTTGGGCTTACGCCTGAAATCAGCGTGGAAATGGATCCGAACGATCTGGATGACAGCCGTTACGACGCGCTTGCCGCCGTCGGCATGTCGCGGGCGAGCCTTGGTGTGCAGGACTTCGATGACAAAGTGCAAAAAACCATCAACCGCATCCAGTCTTTCGAACAGACGAAATCGGTCGTCGATGCGGTGCGGACGAGGGGCGTCCACTCGGTCAATTGCGACATTCTTTATGGTCTGCCGTTCCAGACCTGCGAGACGCTGAAGAAGACGGTAGATCAGATCGTCTCGCTCGATCCGGACCGGGTCGCGCTTTTCGGTTATGCCCATGTTCCGTGGATGAAGAAGCACCAGTCGCTGATCCCGGAACACGCGCTTCCGGATATTGCCGAGCGTTATCGCCAGATGACGATGGCGGGAGAGATGCTGAAGCAAGCGGGTTACCAAGCGATCGGCATCGATCATTTCGCCAAGCCGGCCGATACCTTATGCCAGGCGGCCGAAGCGGGGGAACTGCGGCGTAATTTCCAGGGCTATACCACCGATACGGCCGATGCGTTGATCGGGCTTGGCGCCTCTTCGATTGGCAGGCTGCCGCAGGGTTATGTGCAGAACATGGTGGCGACCGGGGAATATCAGCGCATAGTGGGCGAGGGCGGCCTTGCCATCGTCAAGGGAATAGAATTGTCGGAAGAGGATCATCTGCGCTCGCATGTCATCGAGCGGCTGATGTGCGATTTCGCGCTCGATTTCGCGGATCTAGACCAGCGTTTCGGCAAGGCCAGCCATTCCGTGCGGACGCAGGCACAGCATTTTGCCGCCGGCAACAGCGATGGCGTGGTGCGTATGGATGCCGATATTTTTGCGCTCACGGAGCTGGGCAGACCCTTTGCCCGTAATATCGCGGCAATCTTCGACACCTATCTCGGTAATGGACGCGGCCGCCATTCGGTTGCTGTTTAGGCAACAGTTTCAGGGCAAATTTCAAAGTTACGTCACGAAACCATTGGCTTTTTTGTGCGACTTGCCTATGTGGTGCGTCAGACAGGATAATTCATACGAACGACAATAAGGATTATGGGCGTGACAGCTACATTCGACAAGGTTGCCGACATTATCGCCGAAACCAGCGAAATCGACCGCGAAACCATTACGCCGGAAAGCCACACGATCGACGATCTGGGCATCGACAGCCTGGACTTTCTGGATATCGTTTTCGCCATCGACAAGGAATTCGGCATCAAGATTCCGCTCGAGCAGTGGACGCAGGAAGTCAACGAAGGCAAAGTTTCCACCGAAGAATACTTCGTGCTGAAGAACCTCTGCGCCAAGATCGACGAATTGCGCGCGGCCAAGGGCTGAGACGACGATGCCCGCCTTGGAGCATCGGACCGAAAAGTGTATTGCGGTTTTCGGATAATCCGATGCTCGAACAAAAGACAGAGCGGGCATTTCTCTTTCTGGACCCGGCCTTATTGGGCGGGTCGCAACCGACCAGAGACGGGGCCGGGCGGATGCTGCTTGAATATTTTCAGATGATCGACAAGGTCGAAGCCGTGGATATGGCGACGCGCACATTGAAGGCGCGGTCGGTCGTTCCCGACAAAAGCCCGGTTTTCGAAGGCCACTTCCCCGGCATGCCGCTCGTTCCGGGTGTGCTTCTGATCGAGACCATGGCGCAGGCCTCCGGCATGATGGTTCTGGCGTTCAGCGATTTTGCGTCCATGCCGTTCCTGATGTCGGTCGACGGCGCCAAGATGCGGACCTTCGTGGAGCCGGGTGCCGTTCTCGACATCGAGGCCGTGCTGGAGCATGACGGTTCGGGCTTTGCGGTCACCAAGGCGAAAATTACCAGCGATGGCAAGAAGGTCTGCGACGCACAGCTGAAACTGCGCACCATCCCGTTCAGCGAAATCCCGCTTGGTCCCATCGTCAAGAAGCGGGCTGAGGAAGTCGGCCTGATGGCGGCGATTGCCGCGGATGCGCAGAAATAAGCGCTTCGGCGCATCTCGAATGAGGGCGTTTTTCCCGTCGGCCCGGTTTCGATGCATGAAAAACGTGGGCTGGCGACGGCTGATCGGGCCTTCACCATTGCCAATCCGCACTGCGCGCTTTATTCCGCAACGCATGGAGCGGTCGTTTGCGACCGTTGTTGGATAGCCGTGACCATTTCGATGGGGCCGGCTGCAAAGGATGACAGACGATGAAATCTGACAATGATGTGGTGATAACAGGGGTCGGCATCGTGACCTGTCACGGCGTCGGCAGCCAGGCGCATGTGGCGCTTCTTTCTGGAACCGCTGCGCCGGCGACGATTGTCGAGACCGAAAAATTCAAACCCTACCCGGTCCATCCCATGCCGGAAATCGACTGGTCCGCGCAGATCGCCAAGCGCGGCGACCAGCGCCAGATGGAAAACTGGCAGCGCCTCGGCGTGTTCGCGGCCGGCCTTGCGCTCGACGATGCCGGGCTGAAGGAAAATACTGAAGCCTGTGCCACCATGGACATGATCGTGGCGGCCGGTGGCGGCGAGCGCGACATCAATGTCGATACGCTGATCGTCGATGAAGCACTGAAGCGTAATGATCGTGAAAAGCTGCTGAACGAGAAGCTGACGACCGAATTGCGTCCGACGCTGTTTCTCGCCCAGCTTTCCAACCTGATGGCCGGCAATATCTCCATCGTGCACAAGGTCACCGGCTCGTCGCGCACCTTCATGGGCGAAGAAGCCGCTGGTATCTCCGCTGTCGAAACCGCATTTCACCGCATCCGTTCCGGCGAATCGAGCCACGCGCTGGTCGGCGGCGCCTTTTCGGCTGAACGTCCCGATATGATCCTGCTGTTCGAGGCTATCGGCGCGCATGCGCAGGGTGGCTGGCAGCCGCTGTGGTCGCGCGGCGATCAGGACGGCGGCGGCATGATTTCCGGTTCGCTCGGCGCATTCCTCGTGCTGGAATCGCGCAAGCATGCCAGCGATCGCGGCGCGCGCATTTATGCCCGCATCGACGCCATCGAAGGGGATCGCGGCAATCGTGATGAAGGCCGTATGGAAAAGCGTCTGGAGCGCCTGCTTGCGCCTGCAAAGGATAGCGCAGCGACCGTCGTGTTTTCCGGCGCGAGCGGTTACGACGAGGTTACCCGGCGCGAGAAGGATATTCTCGAAAAGGCGCTGCCGCAGGCCGTCATTCGCGGCTTTGGCGGTATCACCGGCCATGGACTTGAAGCGCAGTTTCCGCTTGGGCTGGCTTTGGCGGCGCTGACGCTTGAAAGCGGCGCGAAGGTTCCTACCTTCGACGTGGCTGCCGAAAAGCAGATGGGCGAGGCGGCCACCGAGGCCGTCGTCACCACCGTCGGCCATGTGCGCGGCGAAGGTGTCGCCGTTCTATCCCGCGACGTTTGAGGAGAAAAGACCATGGCTTCCAATTTCAGGGATCATCTCGGTCGCCCGATCGTCGCCGTCACCGGCATGGGCATCATCACCTCGCTGGGGCAGGGGCTTGACGACAACTGGTCGGCCCTGACATCTGGCAAATCGGGTATCCATAATATCACCCGCTTCCCGACCGAGGGGCTTTCCACCCGCATCAGCGGTACGGTGGATTTCATCGATATTCCGGTGCCGAATTCCGTCGAGCGCTCCTATGCCTTTGCGCGCGAGACGACCATCGAAGCCTTGGCGCAGGCCGGCATCTCCGGTGATTTCGACGGCCCACTGTTTCTGGCCGCACCACCGATCGAGCCGGAATGGAGCGCCCGTTTCGAGCTTGCCGACCGTTCGCCGCCGGCTGCCCAGCCGGGCGACGCTTATCAGCGGTTCATGACGGCGTTGCGCCAGCGTCCCGATCCGGCGTTTCAGGAAGCAGCACTGTTCGGCGCGATTTCCGAGCGTCTCTCCGACCGTTTTGGCACGCGCGGCCTGCCTGTCACGCTGTCCACCGCCTGTGCATCAGGCGCGACCGCGATCCAGCTGGGCGTTGAGGCGATCCGCCAGGGCCGCACCGAGCGGGCGCTGACGGTTGCCACCGACGGTTCAGTCAGCGCCGAAGCGCTGATCCGTTTCTCGCTGCTGTCTGCGCTGTCGACCCAGAACGACCCGCCGGAAAAGGCCTCCAAGCCGTTCAGCAAGGATCGCGACGGTTTCGTGATCGCCGAAGGTGCCGCGACGCTGGTGCTGGAATCGCTCGAAGCCGCCGTCGCACGCGGGGCGAAAATTCTCGGCATCATCAAGGGTGCGGGTGAAAAGGCCGACAGCTTCCACCGCACGCGCTCCTCGCCCGATGGCGGCCCGGCGATTGCGACGATCCGCGCGGCGCTGGCGGATGCGGGTGTGGCCGAAAGCGATATCGGCTATATCAACGCCCACGGCACCTCGACGCCTGAGAACGACAAGATGGAATATGGCTCGATGCTCGCCGTCTTCGGTGAGGGCCTGAAGAATATTCCGCTGTCGTCCAACAAGTCGATGATCGGCCATACCTTGACAGCTGCGGGTGCGGTCGAAGCGGTGTTCTCGCTGCAGACGATGCTGACCGGCACGCTTCCGCCGACGATCAATTACAACAATCCCGACCCGTCCATTTCGCTCGATGTTGTGCCGAATGTGAAGCGGGACGCGCAGGTGAATGCGGTTCTGTCCAACTCCTTCGGCTTCGGTGGGCAGAATGCAAGCCTTGTCATGACGCGGGAACCGGCTTAACCGGTTCCGCCACAAACAGAAGCGTTTCCGGGCCTGAACGGAACTCCGGAAACGCTCTCGCTTCTTTGATTACGCATTCCGGCCGCAAAACCGTTACAGAGGTTTGCTGGAATAGCCTTTTAGATAAACGCCCTCGGGCGAAGGACTGAAATATGCGCGCTCTTCAACTCGTGGACGACCGGAAGCTCGAAAAAGTGGACCTGCCCGAACCGGATGCACCGGGTCCGGGCGAGGTGACGCTGCGCGTCAAGGCCGTGGCGCTCAACCACATCGATGTGTGGGGCTGGCGCGGCATGGCTTTCGCCAAGCGCAAGATGCCGCTCACCATCGGTGCTGAGGCTTCCGGCGTGGTGGAAGCCATCGGTCCGGGCGTTTCGAATGTACTGCCGGGCCAGCTCGTTGCGGTTTATGGCGCGCGCACCTGCGGTATTTGCAAGCCCTGCCGCGAAGGCCGTGACAATCTGTGCGAACATGTGCAGGGCGTGCACGGTTTCCACCTGGACGGCTTTGCGCAGGAGAAGATCAATATTCCGGCCCGCCAGCTCGTTCCCGCGCCGCATGGCATCGATGCGATCGCTGCGGCACTTGCGCCGGTGACGTTCGGCACGGTGGAGCACATGCTGTTCGACAATGCCAAGCTTGAGCCGGGCGAAACGATCCTTGTGCATGCCGGCGGTTCCGGCATCGGCACGGCGGCGATCCAGCTTGCCAAGAAGATGGGCTGCACCGTCATCACCACCGTTGGTTCCGACGACAAGATCGAACGGGCGAAGGCGCTGGGCGCCGATCACGTCATCAACTACCGGACCGACCGTTTCGAAGGCGTCGTGCGCAAGCTGACGAAAAAGAAGGGCGTGGACGTGGTGTTCGAACATGTCGGCAAGGACACCTTTGCGGCTTCGATGTTCACGCTGAAGCGCGGCGGCCGCCTTGTCACCTGCGGCTCGACGTCAGGTGTCTCCACCGATATCAACCTGATGATGCTGTTCCAGCAGCAGCTGAAACTGCTCGGCTCCTTCGGCTGCCGCATGGAAAACATGGCGAATGCCATGCAGAAGATGGCGCGCGGCATCGTTCATCCGGTCATCGACACCGAAGTCACCTTCGAGGATATCGACCGGGCGCTGGAACGCATGGAAACGCGCCAGGTGTTCGGCAAGATCGTGTTGCGGATGGACTGACCCAATTGAAACTTTTCATCACGCGGATCGTCCTGAAACTGGACCGCTTCCGGCAATGGCTGATTGCGACATTCGCCTTCGGTCTGCTCAATCTTCTGAAGATTTTTCCAGCCGATGCAGGTATCCGCGCCGCTGACCGGCTGGCGCGCTTCGTGGGGCCGAAAACCGGCCGCCACAAGCTGATGCTTTACAATCTGGCGCGCGCCTTTCCGGAAAAATCCGAGGAGGAGCGCCTCGCCATCGCCATGGACAGCTGGGGCAATATGGGGCGGCTTGCGGCGGAATATGTGTTTCTCGACCGGCTGTTCGATTTCGATCCGGAAAACAGCGAGCCCGGCCGGATTCAGGTCGAGGGTATTTCGACCTTTCTCGAATTGCGCGACAATCCGCGGCCCTTCATCGTTTTTACCGCCCATAGCGGCAATTTCGAACTACTGCCGGTGGCGAGTTCCGCCTTCGGCCTCGATGTCACCGTGCTGTTTCGTCCGCCCAACAATCCGTATGTCGCCGACAAGGTGTTCAATTTCCGCAAGGAGCGCATGGGCAATCTGGTGCCGTCGCATGCCGGCTCGTCCTTCGCGCTGGCGCGGCAGCTGGAAAGGGGCGGCGGTGTCGGCGTTCTCGTTGACCAGAAGTTCAGCAAGGGGTTGACGACAAAGTTCTTCGGGCTTGAGGTTCGCACCAATCCGCTTCTGGCCAAGCTGGTGCGGCAGTTCAACTGCGACGTTTATCCAGCGCGTTGCGTGCGCCTGCCGGATAATCGTTACCGGCTGGAAATCGAACCGAAGGTCGAGATTCCGCGCGATGAAAAAGGCAATGTCGACATTCAGGCGACGGCGCAGTTGTTGAACGACAAGGTGGAAAGCTGGGTGCGCGAACATCCCGGACAATGGCTGTGGTATCACGACCGCTGGGACGTGAAGCATCAGATCTGAGGCGTTTTCCACGCCACCTGATTCCGGTCGATTTTTACGAAATTGGGCCGTGAATTTGTGAATTTCGATATTTTTCCATATTAGTGGAACCTCATTTTTCGTTCATGGATTATCGAAATTGAAAAAATAGCGGTGGCTGTGATATTTTGGAGTACGGCCCTTGCGGCGCTCCTGCGTTTCGTTACGTCATTTTTAAATGCGCAGACGCTATGATCAAGGGATAAAGGGTCTATCCTTACGGATTGGAGCGGGGTGTTTGCCCGTTCAGGGAGAGTTGGGTTGAAAGATTTAGTTGAGCTGTTCTGGCTGCGTTATACGGAACTGCAATCTGCCGTTGGTAAAAACGAGACCGACAAGATCGCGGTGCTGGAGCGTGAACTGGAGCAGCTGCTTGACCGGGTCATCGGGCGTCAGACCGGCAGTTCCGAAGACATTCGCGAGCAGTTCCGTTTCGCCATCGATCTCCTCAACCACGAGGCGGAAGATCTCGGCTGCGTGCAGCGCAATTCCGAGCTTTTGCGAACGCTTGTCGATCGTTATGTCGGCATGCCGCTCAAGGCGAAAGTCATTGGCGACGAGGATGAGGATAGTCTGGAGTGGCATCACCGCCACCTGATCCTCGATGAGGATATGCTCAACGACCTCGACGAACCCGTGATGGTGGTCTCACCCGGCTACCGGGTGTCCTTCGCGAATGGGCTGGATGCCTTTCCGCGCAACAGCCCGGATGGGCTTATGGGATGCCATATCGCCGAGCTCGTTGGGGTGCACCGTTTCCAGAACGACCTGCGGGAACGGCTCGACAATTGCTTCAAGGGCGGTACGTCGAAATATACCTATGCCGAAGATCACGACGGACAGACGATCGTTAAGTCGCTCGAGATGTCGCCCTGTTACTCGTCCAGCTACAAGCTGGTCGGTGCAATGGTGGTCATCAGGGAAATCGCCGATCGCAGGCGCGGTCGCGCCACCGGGTGAGTCAACGGATAACGTTGTCGACGTTTCCGTTTTCAACGGAATGTTTTACCTTCCCGTTATTTCGGGAAGATGGTTTCCCAGATCGTGGCGATCGACCAAGCGGATGAAGCATCGACAAGAAGCTTCGTCGCCATGGCCAGGCAGGAAACCACCAGTAGCGGGCGGATGATCTTCGCGCCGTTTTTCATCGCGAAACGCGAGCCGATCTGCGCGCCGACGAACTGGCCAAGCCCCATGGCGAGCCCCAGCTTCCACAGAACCGCGCCGCCGATGGCGAAGACGATGAAGCCGCCGAAGTTCGAGCCGAGGTTCAGAAGTTTGGTATGGGCGGTTGCCTTCAACATGCCGAAGCCGGCAAGCGCCACGAAGGCCAGCATGTAAAACGAACCCGCGCCGGGACCGAAAACCCCGTCATAAAAGCCCACCAGCGGCGCGACCGTCAGGCCGAAGACGAAGGGAGTGATGCGCCGATGGCTGTCGATATCGCTGAGCCGCGGTTTAAAGGCGAAATAAAGCGCGATGGCGATCAGCAGGAACGGCATGATGGTGCGCAGCAGATCGGCAGGCACGAAAGCGGCGGTAACAGCCCCCAGCATTCCGCCGGCCATGGCCATCAATCCCATCGGTAGTTGCTCTTTCAGATTGACGTGGCCGCGTCTGGCGTAAGCAAGGGTGGCCGACGCCGAGCCGAACTGCGCCTGCAGCTTGTTGGTGCCGAGCGTGTCGAGCGGCGCAATACCCATGATCAGCATGGCCGGAATGGTGATGAGACCACCGCCGCCGGCAATGGAATCGATAAATCCGGCAAAGATGGCGACGCAGAAAAGAACGACGAAAACGTTGAGGGCGATGTCTTGCACTTGGGATGTCCGGGCAGGCGGAAGGGAGAGGGCCTCTTCTTTCACCGAAAACAACGCCGCGCAATATTTTTCTCTCCGATCTGTGGCGGGCAGGGGGATTGCGGTGTTGCCGCTTATGGGTATGTTTCCGTGGCGTGTCGCCTAGAGAGGCGGACGACGCTCAGGACATACGGATGAGGACATGATGCATAAAGTGATATTCGATACGGACCCCGGTGTAGATGACGCCATGGCGCTTCTATTCCTGCATCGGCATCCCGATATCGATCTGATCGGCGTCACCACGGTTTTCGGCAACGCGCCCATCGATATCACCACCCGCAATGCGCTTTTCCTGAAGCGGGAATGGCAGATGACAGCGCCGGTTGCGAAGGGCGCCGGCGTAACCTTCGATCCCGCCCGCAAGGAAGGCCACTGGCCGACCTTCATCCATGGCGAAAACGGCCTCGGCGATATCGATATCCCCGAGACTGTCGATTTGCCGCTTGATCCGCGCCCGGCGCATCGTTTCATCATCGAGACGGTCAAGGCCAATCCCGGCGAGGTGACGCTGATCGCTGTCGGGCGCATGACCAATCTGGCGCTGGCGCTGCGTGAGGAGCCTGACTTCGCCGCGCTGGTGAAGGAAGTCATCGTCATGGGCGGCGCTTTCGATATTAACGGCAACATTTCGCCGGCGGCCGAGGCTAATATTCACGGCGATCCGGAAGCCGCCGATCTGGTGTTTACAGCGCCCTGGCGCGTGGTCGTCGTCGGTCTCGATGTGACGACAAAAACGGTGATGACCAGCGCCTTCATGGCTGACATGGCCAAGGCCGGCGGCAAGCCGGTGCAGCTGCTTTCCGACCTGTCGCAATTCTACATCGATTTCTACAAGACCCGCACCGGCGACGGCATGGTGGTGCATGACAGCTGCGCCTGCGTCTATCTCGTTGCGCCTGACCTGTTTGAGACCCGCAGCGGCCCGGTGCGCGTCGTCTGCGGGGGCCTCGCCGATGGCCAGACCATTCAGAAGCCGGATGGCCGTGCCTTTCCGCCGGGCGACTGGGATGGGCATCCAAGCCAGCTTGTCTGCACTGATATCAAGCCGGAGCGCGTGCTTTCGGTCATCCGCGCGGCAATTGTGACGGGTGAGCGCGGCTGAACGACAGGAATGGCCGTTCTTGAGCATGGCTTGCCTTGCATTTTCCAAGAATCTGGCGTTATGCAAGTTCCTTGATCCTATTGCGCGATCCGCCTTGCCAAAGGGGCCGAAAAGGCTGTGCCCGAAGCACAGGCGGATGATTGCGATGCCGCGTGCTGCCCGAGAAAAGCCCTGTAGGTTTTCCCGGGCTTTGCGCTACAATGAATAACGTCTGCCGGATCGGTTCGTGTCGGCGGCGTCTAAAAACAAAAACGAACCTTCGTTATGGGCCGGCAGAACCGGTCCATTCCCATGAGGAAAGTGATGGAAGAGTTTCATAAGGTCCGGCGTCTGCCGCAATACGTCTTCGAACAGGTCAACCGTTTGAAAGCGAGCGCGCGAGCGGGTGGGGCCGACATTATCGACCTCGGCATGGGCAATCCGGACCTTCCGACCCCCAAGGCGATCGTCGACAAGCTTTGCGAGGTCGTCCAGGACCCTCGCACCCATCGTTATTCCTCGTCCAAGGGCATTCCCGGCCTTCGCCGCGCGCAGGCTGGTTATTATGCCCGCCGTTTCGGCGTGAAGCTGAACCCCGATACGCAGGTCGTCGCTACGCTCGGCTCCAAGGAAGGTTTCGCCAATATGGCGCAGGCCATCACGGCACCTGGCGATGTGATCCTGTGTCCGAACCCGACCTATCCGATCCACGCCTTCGGCTTTCTGATGGCGGGCGGTGTTATCCGCTCGATGAATGTCGAGCCGGACGAAAGCTTCTTCGGACCTTTGGAGCGCGCGGTGCGCCACTCCATTCCGAAGCCGCTGGCGTTGATCGTCAACTATCCGTCGAACCCGACGGCGCATGTCGCCTCGCTCGATTTCTACAAGGACGTCATCGCATTCGCGAAGAAGCACGAGATCATCGTGCTCTCCGACCTTGCCTATTCGGAAATCTATTTCGACGACAACAATCCGCCGCCTTCGGTTCTTGAAGTTCCCGGCGCCATTGATGTCGCGGTGGAATTCACCTCAATGTCGAAGACCTTCTCCATGCCCGGCTGGCGCATGGGCTTTGCGGTCGGCAACGAGCGGCTGATTGCGGCGCTGACCCGCGTGAAATCCTATCTCGATTACGGCGCGTTCACGCCGATCCAGGTTGCGGCGACGCATGCGCTGAATGGTGACGGCTCCGACATTGCCGAAGTGCGCAACGTCTATCGCCGCCGCCGTGACGTCATGGTAGACACTTTTGGCAAGGCCGGTTTCGAGATCCCGCCGCCGGCGGCGACGATGTTCGCCTGGGCGAAAATTCCCGAAAAATTCCGCCATCTCGGCAGTCTGGAGTTTTCCAAGCTTCTGGTCGAGAAGGCAGATATCGCCGTTGCTCCCGGCATCGGCTTTGGCGAAATGGGCGACGATTACGTCCGCCTCGCGCTCGTGGAAAACGAGCATCGAATTCGTCAGGCAGCGCGCAATCTGAAGCGTTTCCTGTCGAGCGCAGACGAAACGATGCACAATGTCGTTTCGCTTAACGCCCACAGATAAGGGCAACCGAAGGCGGCCGGGCCTCGGCCGCCACCATCATCAGCAAATCAGGAACATACCCATGGCAGATTCATTGAGAATCGGCATAGCGGGGCTCGGCACTGTCGGCGCTTCGCTCGTGCGCATCCTCCAGCAGAGAAGCAACGAACTTGCGATTACCTGCGGACGTGCGATTGAGATTATTGCGGTGAGCGCGCGCGACCGTTCGCGCGACCGCGGCATCGACCTCAAGGGTATTACCTGGTTCGACACGCCGGAGCAGCTGGCGAGCGAAGCCGAGATCGACGTCTTCGTCGAACTGGTCGGCGGTGCTTCCGGTCAGGCGGAGAATGCCGTGCGTGCGGCACTAGCACGCGGTCTGCATGTGGTGACAGCCAACAAGGCGCTGCTTGCAAAGCACGGCGTCGAATTGGCGACGCTTGCCGAAGACAAGGGCGCGCTCCTCAATTTCGAAGCGGCTGTAGCCGGCGGTATTCCCGTTATCAAGGCGCTGCGTGAATCGCTGACCGGCAACCATGTGTCGCGCATCTACGGCATCATGAACGGCACCTGCAATTACATCCTCACCAAGATGGAGAAGGAAGGGCTGTCCTTCGAGGCCTGTCTGAAGGAAGCGCAGCGGCTGGGTTATGCCGAAGCCGATCCGGCTTTCGATATCGAAGGCAACGACACCGCCCACAAGCTTGCCATTTTGACGACGCTTGCCTTCGGCAACAAGATTTCGGCCGATGACATCTATCTCGAAGGCATCACCAATATTTCGAGCGAGGATATTCAGGCGGCGGCCGAACTTGGTTATCGCATCAAGCTTCTCGGCGTGGCGCAGGTGACTGAATCCGGCATCGAACAGCGGGTGCATCCAACCATGGTGCCGCTCGATTCCGTCATCGCGCAGGTCGATGGCGTCACCAATGCCGTGGCTATCGAATCCGATATTCTCGGCGAGTTGCTGATGGTCGGTCCGGGTGCCGGCGGCAACGCCACGGCATCCGCCGTACTCGGTGACATCGCCGATATCGCCAAGAGCCGTCCCGGCGCCCAGCAGGTGCCGGTGCTTGGCCGCCCGGCGAAATCGCTGGTCGAGTATCGCCGCGCCAAGATGAAGAGCCATGAGGGCGGTTATTTCATCCGTCTGACGGTGAAGGATCAGGCGGGCGTGTTCGCCTCCATCGCCACGCGCATGGCGGATAACAATATCTCGCTGGAATCCATCGTGCAGCGTCAGCGCGTGCATGTGGAAGGCGCGCCGCAGACAATCATCCTCGTGACCCATGCGACGATGGAAGATGCGATCCGCAAGGCCGTGAAGGCGATCAAGAACGAGAAATATCTGGTCAGCGAACCGCAGGTCATCCGCATCGAGCGGACCTGAGACGCTGACGATTTTTTTGAATCTGAGGACCGCGCTTCCGCATGGAAGCGCGGTCTTTTTTCGTTAGGAAGCCTAGCTGTGATGTTCAAAAAACCGTTCCGGGATTTAACGTTTCAGCTGTCATAAAATTTAAGAAAAACAGCCGCAGAACCGCTGGAATACGACACGATTCGGTCCTATGATTAATCCTGTTCACCAAGCGAGGGAGGCGTGGCCGTGACATCGATCATCCTGTTCAAGGACAATAAGCGCGCAGACGTTCCGGTCGCCCATCATCGGGCGCGGCCTCACACTGCCAACGACAATATTCGCAGCATGGAATTCGATATGGCCGAATATGAGCGGAACTGGTGTTCGCTTGCCGTGTTCTCGCTGCTGCTTCTGGTTGGTGCGGTATCGATCGTCAGCCCATTTTTCTCGATTTTCTCGGTGTGAAACCCGCAAAGCGCGTTTTTGCTTGAAAAACGCGCCATCGCCATTTAGCCCGTTCTAAGTATTAAAGCGCCGATACGCGCATGACAGGACGAATGGACAGGATGGCAATGATGGAGCCGGCCGATACCGTGGCCCGCGCATTTTTAAGCGTGGAGCGGTCGGCGACAGAGCAGCGCTGGGTGTCGCGGCTGGATCAGGCCGGACAGAACCGTGCGCTGGCCATGTCCCAGGTCCACGCCATTCCCGAACTCATCGCCCGCGTGCTCGCCGGGCGCGGAGTAGGGGTGGATGATGCGCTTGCATTTCTCGATCCCACCATCCGCTCGCTGATGCCTGATCCGCATATGCTGACCGATTGCGAGAAAGCGGCCGAGAGGCTGGTACGCGCCATCGAGACCGGTGAGAAGGTGGCGATCTTTGGCGATTACGATGTCGACGGGGCTGCTTCTTCCGCATTGATGTATAGGTTTTTCGCGCATTTCGGGCTGACGCCAGAGATCTATATTCCTGACCGGATTTTTGAAGGTTACGGGCCGAACCCGGCAGCGATGCAGCAGCTTGCCGCCAATGGCGCAACCCTGATCGTGACGGTTGATTGCGGCTCCACCAGCCATGAATCGCTGCAAGCCGCCAAGGACGCGGGCACCGACGTGGTGGTGATCGATCACCACCAGGTTGGTTCGGAATTGCCACCGGCCGTGGCGCTGGTCAATCCCAACCGGGAGGACGATCTTTCGGGGCAGGGGCATCTCTGCGCCGCCGGCGTGGTGTTTCTCGTGCTGGTCGCCACGCTGCGTCTTTTGAAGGACAGACGCAACAGGCAGGCCTTTACGCTCGATCTGCTGTCGCTGCTCGATATAGTCGCGCTCGCGACGGTATGCGATGTGGTGCCGCTGAAGGGGCTGAACCGCGCCTATGTGGTGAAGGGGTTGATTGCTGCGCGCCATATGAACAATCCCGGCCTCGCTGCGCTGTTCAAGAAGGCAGGGCTTGGCGGGCCGGTGACGCCTTATCATTTCGGGTTCCTGATCGGGCCGCGCATCAATGCCGGCGGCCGTATCGGCGACGCCGCTCTCGGCAGCCGTCTGCTGACCATCGAGGACTCTTCGCAGGCGGAAGTGATTGCGGAACGGCTGGATGAGCTGAACCGCGAACGGCAGGCGATGGAAGCAGTGATGCTGGCGGAGGCTGAAGCGGAGGCGCTGTTCGAATATGGTGACGGGTCTGGGGCCGGTGTCATCGTCACGGCTCGGGAGAACTGGCACCCGGGGATCGTCGGCTTGCTCGCTTCCCGTTTGAAGGATCGTTTCCGTCGTCCGGCCTTTGCAATTGCTTTCGATCCCTCCGGTAAGGGCACCGGTTCCGGCCGTTCGATCAATGGTTTCGATATGGGCCGGATGGTGCGTGCCGCCGTGGATGCGGGATTGCTGATCAAGGGTGGCGGTCACGCCATGGCGGCCGGGCTGACGGTGGAGCGCGCCAATCTCGGCAAGCTTAGGACTTTCTTTGAAGAAGCGGCCGTCAAGACGGTGAGCGAATTGGTGGAAAGCAGCGTGCTGAAGATCGATGGCGCCATCGGTGCGTCGGGCGCGACATTGCAGCTTGTCGACCAGCTGGAGCAGGCCGGTCCTTACGGGTCGGGCCACTCCCAGCCGATCTTTGCCGTTCCGGCCCATCGCCTGCGCGATGTGCGGCTTGTCGGCACTGCCCACGTCAAGATCACGCTGGAGGCCATGGATGGCTCACGGCTGGACGGTATCGCATTCCGCGCTGCGGAGGCTCCTCTGGGGCAGATGCTGCTGAATGCGCGTGGTAGGTCCATCCATGTTGCAGGCACCGTGGGTGCCGATCTCTGGCAGGGCCAGAGGCGTGTGCAGCTGCGCGTTCTGGACGCGGCTTTCGCACCCTGACGGGTTTGTGGATCGAGCCAAAATTTTACAGAGAAAAGTGAAGGACGAGCTGCAAACGGCAATTGTCCATACGTTCACGCGTCACGTGAAGTTTTTTATACAGACCACTAATTTTCAAGGAGAAGCAATGGTACGCCCTAGG
Organism: Agrobacterium burrii; assembly: GCF_017313405.1. Taxonomy (NCBI): domain Bacteria; kingdom Pseudomonadati; phylum Pseudomonadota; class Alphaproteobacteria; order Hyphomicrobiales; family Rhizobiaceae; genus Agrobacterium; species Agrobacterium burrii. The sequence continues at coordinate 642,700 of NZ_JAFLNA010000001.1, read as the reverse complement.
GGAGTCGAACCCCTCTTTTCAGAATGAAAATCTGACGTCCTAACCGATAGACGAAGGGCGCGTACACTTGCGGTGTGGCGCCCTTATAGTCAGGCTCCCGTTGGTCCGCAAGCGGAAAAATTGATTTTTTTCCCTTCGTGGCGAGTTTTTTTGAGGAAGTCCGAAGGGCTGTGGAAAACTGCGCCGCATCGGGCCAAAGCTTTGAAATATCGCCCCTATCACCGCACGTCGGCAATGCTTTTTTTCGTCGTGGGAGGTGGGAGATGTCGTTTTTATCCCTTAGCTGGCATCCTCTGCCGGCGGGATCGAACAGGCGCTGTCATCTGGAAGATGGGGAAAGGCAAGCCGGTCGATCTGCTCGCTGGCGGTTCACCCGGCTTGCCTTCCATCGGGGGGACAGCAATCTAACGTACCGAGCGGAAATCGGTTCCGACGCATCAGTCACGTGTGGTGAATTTGCACACTCGAAAGATATCGATGCATTTTTGAAGGAGGGGAACACGACAGCAAGTGGTACGCCCTAGGGGAGTCGAACCCCTCTTTTCAGAATGAAAATCTGACGTCCTAACCGATAGACGAAGGGCGCGTACACTTGCGGTGTGGCGCCCTTATAGTCAGGCTCCCGAAGGTCTGCAAGCGGAAAAATGCATGATTTGACAAAAAAATGACATGGGCGGCCGGAAGCCCTGTAAAACAAGGATTCTTGTTTCGTAACAGATGGTTAAAGAAGCGGGGCGAGCGCTGTTTCAGCGTCTCCTCGGGCGGCGTTTCGTAAGAATCGCCGTATCTGTCTTGTTTCGCGGTGTCATTTTTTTGCTCCCATGCGGGATGGGTCGCCGCAGCCATGCGTCTCTACGTCATAAAAAAAACGGGGCTTTGCAGCCCCGTCTTTTATTGTCACCGATTGCTATTTCTCAGTGCAGAATCTGGCTGAGGAACAGGCGTGTGCGCTCGTGCTGCGGATTGTCGAAGAATTCGGCGGGCGAATTCTGTTCGACGATCTGGCCCTGATCCATGAAGATGACGCGGTTGGCGACTTGGCGGGCGAAGCCCATTTCGTGGGTCACGCACAGCATGGTCATGCCGTCTTCGGCAAGGCCGACCATGGTGTCGAGCACTTCCTTGACCATTTCCGGATCGAGCGCCGATGTCGGCTCGTCGAAGAGCATGATCTTCGGTTTCATGCACAGCGAGCGGGCAATCGCCACGCGCTGCTGCTGACCGCCGGAAAGCTGACCGGGATACTTGTGTGCCTGCTCGGGGATCTTGACGCGCTTCAGATAGTGCATCGCCACTTCTTCCGCTTCCTTCTTGGGCATCTTGCGAACCCAGATCGGCGCCAGCGTGCAGTTTTCGAGAATGGTCAGATGCGGGAAGAGGTTGAAGTGCTGGAACACCATGCCAACTTCGCGACGAACTTCATCGATCTTCTTCAGGTCGTTGGTCAGTTCGATGCCATCGACCTGGATTGAGCCCGACTGGTGTTCTTCCAGCCGGTTGATGCAGCGGATCATCGTCGATTTGCCCGATCCCGAAGGACCGGCGATGACGATGCGCTCGCCCTTCATGACCTTGAGATTGATATCGCGCAGCACGTGGAAATCGCCATACCACTTGTTCATGCCAGTGATTTCGATTGCCACGTCCGTTGTCGAGACGGCCAGTTTTTTTGCTTGGTTTTCTGCCATTTGAGCGTCCCTTATCGTTTATGCCCGGTGTCGAGGTGCCGTTCCATGAACAGCGAATAACGCGACATGCCGAAGCAGAATATCCAGAATACGAAGCCTGCGAAAATATATCCAGTCATGGCGGTGACGGGTGTCGCCCAGTTCGCATCCGATTGGTTGAGTGTGACAATGCCGAGCAGGTCGAACATGCCGATGATCGAAACCAGCGACGTATCCTTGAACAGCCCGATGAAGGTGTTGACGATTCCCGGAATGACAAGCTTCAGCGCCTGCGGCAGCACGATCAGCCGCGTTTTCTGCCAGTAGTTCAGGCCGAGAGAATCCGCCCCTTCATATTGCCCCTTGGGAATGGCCTGCAGGCCGCCGCGGATCACCTCCGCCATATAGGCCGAGGAGAACAGCGACACGCCGACGAGCGCGCGCAGGAACTTGTCGAAGGTCCAGCCGTCGGGCAGAAACAGCGGCAGCATGATGCTGGCGAAGAACAGGACAGTGATCAGCGGAATGCCTCTGATGACTTCGATGAAGAGCACGCAGAGCATCTTGATCACCGGCAGGTTCGACCGGCGACCGAGTGCCAGAAGGATGCCGAAGGGCAGGGACACCGTTATTCCGAAGAATGACAGGATGAGGGTGACCATCAGGCCGCCCCAGAGCTGCGTTTCCACCTTCGGCAGGCCAAAGACGCCGCCGATGAGGAGGAAAAACGCAATGAAGGGCAGGATGATGAAAAGCACCAGGGCGTTGAGCTTTTTGAACGGCGCCTTGGGGATGAGCATCGGCACGAGCAGGATGGCGAACGTCACCATCACGAGGATGGGACGCCAGCGTTCGTCAAGCGGATAACGGCCAAAGATGAATTGCCCGAGCTTTGCCGAGACGAATGCCCAGCATGCCCCGGACTGACCGTCCGGAAGCGCGCCGCCCTGCGAGGCGGTGAGGCAGGCAATACGATCGCTGCCGGTCCATACGGCATCGATGAACAGCCACTTCACCACCGGTGGCAGAAGGTAGGCCAGAAAGGCGAGGGCGAGAACCGTCAGGACGGTGTCCTTCGGCGTGGCGAAAAGTTTGGTGCGCAGCCAGTGACCGAAGCCGACGGCGCTCGATGGAGCGGGTCTGGCATCCTCGATGGTCTCTCGCACAAAAGCGTGGTTGCTTAATGTCATCGATTATCTCTCCACCAGGGCCATTTTCGCGTTGAACCAGTTCATGACCACGGCCGTGAGCAGGGACAGCGAGAGATAGATGACGAGCCAGATCGCGACGACTTCGACTGCCTGACCCGTCTGGTTCAGGATCGTGCCGCCGATGGAGACGATGTCGGCAAAACCGACCGCGACCGCAAGCGACGAGTTCTTGGTCAGGTTGAGATACTGGCTTGTCAGTGGCGGGATGATGATGCGCATCGCCTGCGGCACGATGATCAGACGCGTCGTCGTGCTGGAGCGAAGCCCCAGGGCTTCCGCAGCTTCCGTCTGGCCCTTTGCCACGGCCTTGATGCCACCGCGAACGATTTCGGCGATGAAGGAGGCGGTGTAGAAGGAAAGCGCCAGGAACAGCGACATGAATTCAGGTGCGACGACTGCGCCGCCCGACAGGTTGAACCGCCCGGCAATCGGGAAGTCGAATGTCAGCGGTGAGCCGAGCGCCAGAAATGTCGCGGCCGGAAGGCCGATGATGAGAAGTGTGGCGGTGATGCCGGTGCGGAATTGCTGACCGGTTTGTTCCTGTCTCGCCTTCGCCCAGCGATAGACAAGCACGCTGATGACGACTGCGACCAGAAAGGCGAGCGGTATCAGCCAGGTGCCTTCTCCCCAGAGGGGCTTGGGAAAGAAGAAGCCGCGATTGTTGAGATAGCTTCCAAGCGGCAGCTCCAGTGAATCGCGAGCCTGCGGCAGAACGGAGATGACGCCCTTGTACCAGAAGAAGATGACGAGCAGCGGCGGGATGTTGCGGAAGATTTCCACATAGGCCTGCGCGAGTTTCGAGATCAGCCAGTTGCTGGACAGCCGGGCGATGCCGACGATGAAACCGATGATCGAGGCGGCGATGATGCCAAAAAATGCAACCTGGATCGTGTTGAGAATACCAACGAGCAATGCCCGGCCATAGGTCGCATCGCTGGTGTAAGCGATCAGCGACTGGCCGATATCGAAACCGGCTCTTCCATTGAGGAAGCCGAAGCCGGATGAAATGTTTGACCGTTGAAGATTGGTGATCGTATTCGTCACGATGATCCAGACGAAGGCGGTCAGGATGACGACTGTCAGAACCTGATAGAAAATTCCGCGTATGCGTGGATCGTTGATAAGTGACGACGCGCTTTGCGCGCGCGATCGTTGCGAACTGACCGCGTTGCCTGCCATAGGCACCTTTCCCTTTTATATGCTCTTTGCGAGCTTATTTATATAATTTTAAATGGAGGCCGGGCGTTGCCCAGCCTCCTGTCATGATCTAGCCGATGATGGGGCCGATCAACGGACCGGCGGTGCGTATTGCAGGCCGCCCTTGGTCCACAGCGCGTTCTGGCCACGCTCGATCTTCAGCGGCGAACCGGCGCCGACGTTGCGGTCGAAGACTTCGCCGTAGTTACCCACCAGCTTGACGATGTTGTAAGCCCAGTCGTTGGTGACGCCGAGATCGGTACCGATCTTGGTGCCTTCCTCGGTGCCAAGCAGACGCTTGATGTCCGGGTTGGCGCTGGTCTTCTGCTCATCGACGTTCTTGGAAGTGATGCCAAGTTCCTCGGCATTGACCATGGCGTAGTGAACCCAGGTCACGATGTCGAACCACTGGTCGTCGCCCTGACGAACGGCCGGTCCAAGAGGCTCCTTGGAGATGACTTCCGGCAGAACAATGTTGTCTTCCGGGTTCTTCAGCTTGAGGCGGATGGCATAAAGACCGGACTGGTCGGTGGTGTAGACGTCGCAACGGCCCGAATCATAGGCGGATGTCGCGTCGGCTTCCTTTTCGAAGACGACCGGGTTGTATTGCAGATTGTTGGTCTTGAAATAGTCGGCGAGATTGAGCTCGGTGGTGGTGCCGGTCTGAACGCAGACGGCGGCGCCGGAAAGCTCAAGCGCGGACTTCACGTTGAGGCCCTTCTTGGCGATGAAGCCCTGACCGTCATAATAGTTGACGGTACGGAAGTTGAAGCCGAGCGATGTGTCGCGGCTGATCGTCCAGGTGGTGTTACGGGTCAGAACGTCGACTTCGCCGGACTGGAGAGCCGGAAAGCGGTCCTTGCTCGAAAGAGCAACAAACTTCGCCTTCGACGGATCACCGAAAACCGCTGTGGCAATACCACGGCAATAGTCCACGTCGATACCGGACCATTCGCCCTTGTCGTCGGGATTGGAAAATCCCGGAATGCCGGCACTTACGCCGCAGGTGACGAAACCTTTCGACTTCACATCCTGAAGCGTCGCAGCCGAAGCGACCGAGGCTCCTCCCAAAACTGCTGCGCCGATAGCGGCTGACAGAATTGCCTTTTTCATTTTTCCCAACCTTTGTTTGTTATCGTCGATGGAAGAGGACCGGCATGTTTGTTTTACCCCAGCTCCCCCTTCAGCAAGACCTTTTCGATCCGCTTTTTCTATCACAATCGCAATTGGCAGCGGGGTCAAGACATGCCGGCGATAATTGTGCCTATAAAACGGAATTTTCGAAATTTTGGTCGGGAAGTGTGCAAAGGGTGAAAATATAAGCATATTTTTGCGAAAATTTGCACTTGCACGATTTTTGTATACTTCTTGTATTCTGCTTTGCGATGGATCAATCGAGCCATTCGGCGAGACTTTCCGGGGGTTGACCTTGCCTTCTGCTCTCAGCATTGTCGCACGCGTCAATATTCCTTCGAAAGCTGATCTGAAATGACCAAGACAAATGACCTGCTTTCCGCCGCAGGTGTGAATACGCGCCTGACCCATGGCGGCAACGATCCCGCGGACTGTTTCGGTTTCGTCAATCCACCCATCGTGCGCGGCTCGACCGTGCTTTTCCCCGACGCGGAAACGCTTTCGACCGAGAATCAGAAATATACCTATGGCACCCACGGCACGCCGACGACGGATGCGCTGTGCAATCTCGTCAACGAGCTGGAAGGTTCGTTCGGAACTATCCTCGTGCCGTCGGGCCTTGCGGCGATCACCGTGCCGTTCCTTGCCTATCTCGGGGCGGGCGATCATGCGCTTGTCGTCGATTCCGTCTATTTCCCTACACGCCGCTTCTGCAACACGATGCTGAAGAAGCTCGGTGTGGAGATCGAATATTACGATCCGGCGATCGGGACGGGCATCGAGGCGTTGATCCGGCCGAATACCAAGCTGGTGCATCTGGAAGCGCCGGGCTCCAATACGTTTGAGATTCAGGACGTCCGGCTGATCACGGAGATCGCCCACGGGCATGACTGTGTGGTCACGATGGACAATACCTGGGCGACGCCGCTCTATTTCAAGCCGCTCGATTTCGGCGTCGATATTTCCATTCACGCCGCCACAAAATATCCCTCGGGGCATTCCGATGTTTTGATGGGCTTCGTCTCGGCCAATGAAAAACACTGGAAGGCGCTTTATCAGGCCAACACCAATCTCGGCATCTGCGTCACCTCTGATGACGCCTATCAGATCCTGCGCGGCATGCGCACCATGGGCGTCAGGCTGGAACACCACCAGAAAAGCGCGCTCGATATCGCTGGGTGGCTGGAGAGCCGTGACGACGTGGTGCGTGTTCTGCATCCGGCCTTGCCGAGCTTTGCCGGGCACGAACTCTGGAAGCGCGATTTCAAGGGCGCGAGCGGCGTCTTCTCCTTCGTCTTGAAGGCGGAAGAGGGCAAATACAAGCAGGTGGCGGCAGCGTTTCTCGATGCGCTGACCTTCTTCGGGCTTGGCTATTCCTGGGGCGGATACGAATCGCTTGCGGTTTCGGTATCGCTCATCGACAGGACCGTCGCCAAGGGGCCGTCGGGAGGTCCGGTCATCCGGCTTCAGATCGGGCTTGAAGATATAACCGATCTGAAGAAGGACCTGGAGGTCGGCTTCGCAGCCGCGGCTGAGGTTTAATCAGCCCTTTGCGTGATAGCCGTAGAGCCAGTCGAAGTCGCTCATGAAGGCTTCCGTGGGACGTGTGGAAAATACGAAGTCTCTGGCAATACGGACCGGGCCTTTCGCATGATAGGCAAAACGATTGAGAGAGGCCCGCTTGCGGGCCTTTTCTATGCGCGGCAGGCGCAGAGCCTCAAAGGCGGCAAGGGCTTGGGGCACGGGCAGGGAGGCTCCGCCGCCGCTGCCTGCCATTGTTCCCGCAAGTTCAAATGCATCCTCAATTGCCATGGCCGCCCCTTGTGCCGCGAACGGCATCATCGCGTGCGCCGCGTCTCCGATCAGCACGGTATCGCGGCCATTGTGCCAGCGTCCGGGGCCGGCCTGATAAAGCGGCCAGAAGGTGGGGTTCTCAGCCTTTTCCAGCAGCCGCAGCAGTTCCGGGCTCCAGCCGCGAAACTGTTCGAGCAGCATGGCTTTCTGCTGCCCGCTCGATTCGGCCCGCCATGTCGCGCCGGGATCGGCACCAAGCGCGATGGCGACGATATTGAAACCGCCGACTTCCTTCAGCGGATAGGCGACGATATGGCCGCCTGAACCGAGATAGGCGGTGACGGCGCTTTTGTTGATGGCGGAAGGCACATCGTTTTCAGCCACGGTGAAACGCCAGGCGATATTGCCGGAAAAGGTGGCTGTCGGCGCGGAAGGCACGGCAAAGCGGGCCGCCGACCAGACGCCGTCGGCACCAATGATCAGGTCGTGATCGCGGAACGTGGTTGCGGCGATGACATCGACTGTCGCGTTTTCGATGCGCTTGCCGAGATGCAGGCGGCAGAGCGGATTATCCTTTACCGCGTTCAGAAGTGCGCTTTGCAGCGTCGAGCGATGCAGCACGCCATAAGGTGCGCCCCAGCGCGTGCGGGCCACCGAGCCCATCGGCAGCGACAATAACGTGGCCAGCGATTTACCAGAGGCGAGATCGACGCTGACCGGTTCGGTCCAGCGCGCCTCGATCTCGGGCAACACGCCGAGTTCGGCGAGAATGCGGGCGGCGTTGGGGGAGAGCTGCAGGCCGGCACCGACTTCCGTCAGCTCGCCTGCCTGCTCGATGATGTCACAATCGATACCGTGCCGGGCAAAAGAAAGGGCAGCGGTGAGACCGGCGATGCCGGCACCGACAATGGCTACGGATTTTATGGGCATATCGCGCCCCGATCAGCAAAAGTGGAGGTCAGGCGGCCTTCACGTGGAAGACGCAGCCCGGAGGATTGGTCTGCTCGGCCTTCAGCGACGGATTGTAACGGAAAAGGGTGGAGCAGTAGGAACAGACCTTCTCGTTGTCGTCGCCCATATCGATGAAGATATGCGGGTGGTCGAAAGGCACGGAAGCGCCGGTGCACATGAATTCCTTGACGCCGATCTCGATTACGCTGTGTCCGCCATCGTTTTGGAAGTGGGGAATGGAATGCCCGGCCATGTTCGTCTCCAAATGCAATATCGTTATCGAGCCGCAATCCGTCGTCGCGCAGCGGCTCTTCGTTGCGGATATGTAGCCTCAAACGCATTGCATCTCCATAAAAATCGTCAGGAAAACATGTTCAATCTTGTGCTTTCCTGCCATATGGTCCGGCAAAAAGGATGTCCTTGATGAATCTCAACGTGCCGCAATTTTCCGATTTTTCCCATGACGGCCTGCGCCTCGCCTATTTCGACGAGGGCGATCCGGCGGGCGATCCGGTTTTGCTGATCCACGGCTTTGCCTCCAGTGCCAATGTCAACTGGGTGCATCCCGGCTGGCTGAAGACGCTGGGCGATGCGGGTTACCGGGTGATCGCCATCGACAATCGCGGCCATGGTGCGAGCGACAAGCCGCATGATTCTGACGCCTATTATCCGCCGGTCATGGCTGGTGACGCGGTGGCGCTGCTCAATCATCTCGGCATCGCGGAAGCACATGTGGTGGGATATTCCATGGGTGCCCGCATTTCCGCCTTTCTGGCTATGGCTCATCCCGAGCGTGTGCGCTCGTTGGTTTTCGGCGGGCTCGGCATCGGCATGGTTGAAGGTGTGGGCGACTGGGATCCGATCGCCGAGGCGCTTCTTGCACCTTCGCTGGATGTGGTTACCCATGAGCGCGGCCGCATGTTCCGGGCCTTTGCCGACCAGACAAAAAGCGACCGGCTGGCGCTTGCCGCCTGTATCGAGACCTCACGGGTTCTCGTGACCCGCGAACAGGCGGCAAAGATCGATGCGCCGACACTGATTGCGGTCGGAACGAATGACGATATCGCCGGATCCGGCGCAGAACTTGCCGCGATCATGCCGCATGCGCGGGCGATCGACATTCCCGGCCGCGACCATATGCTGGCGGTTGGCGACCGGGTGTTCAAGGCAGCGGTGCTGGAATTTTACCGCAGCCTTTGATCTGGAGCATTTCCAGGAAAAGTGAGCCGGGTTTTCCGTCCGGGAATGCGGCAACGCTCAGGACGGCCAAGAAACGGTTTTTCATGCTGCATGAAGAAAAACTGAAGCCTTGCCGCCTTTAAAGTCGTCATTCGAATCCCATTTCTAATGCGCGTCTTTTTCTGTATAAAGAACGACCACTGCAAACGAGGAGACCATTCATGGTCGCACGTACCGAGGCCCGTCAGCCCGAACAGCTGGCGATCGTCGATCCGATCTGGGGCAGCCTGCTGCATGAAGCGCGTAGCGCCGCAGCTCAGGACCCGCTGCTTTCCGCTTTTCTTTATTCGACGATCCTCAATCACCGATCTCTCGAAGAATGTGTGATCTATCGTATCTGCGAACTCCTCGATCATCCCGATATGCAGGCCGTGCTTCTGCGCCAGACCTTTCAGGACATGCTGGATGACTGGCCGGAATGGGGCAGTGTGCTGCGTGTCGATATCCAGGCCGTTTATGATCGCGATCCGGCCTGCACGCGCTTCATGGAGCCGCTCCTCTATTTCAAGGGCTTCCATGCCATCCAGACCCATCGTCTTGCGCATTGGCTGCTTGCGAAGGGCCGCAGGGATTTTGCGTTTTACCTGCAAAGCCGCTCATCGAGCATTTTCCAGACTGATATCAATCCGGCCGCGCGCATCGGCAGGGGTATCTTCCTCGACCATGCCACCGGGCTGGTGGTTGGTGAGACCGCCGTCATCGGTGACAATGTTTCCATCCTGCATGGGGTGACGCTCGGCGGCACCGGCAAGGAGGGGGCGGATCGCCATCCGAAGATCGGCAATGGCGTGATGATCGGGGCGGGCGCCAAGATTCTTGGCAATATCGAGATTGGCAGTTGCTCGCGCATCGCCGCGGGTTCGGTGGTGTTGAAACCGGTTCCGCCGAAGACCACCGTGGCCGGCGTGCCGGCGCGCGTGGTAGGAGAAGCAGGGTGTTCGGAACCCTCGCGTCTGATGGACCAGGTTATCGGGGCCGATATCTGACAGGTCGTGAATATTGCGCTCGTCCGTGTGGAAGACACGGATGATGCGCCGCTTTCACTTTACTTTGGCCTTTGTCCCATGCCAAAAGCGGCCCAACCCGAACCGCACAGGAGAATACTGGTGAAAGCCGACGAAATCAAAAAACTCGACGCCTATTTCAAGCGCACCTTCAACGAGAAGATGATTGTCAAGGCGCGTCCGCGCAAAGACGATTCCGCCGAAGTGTATCTTGGCGAAGAGTTTCTCGGCGTCGTCTACATCGATGACGAAGACGGCGACCGCTCGTACAACTTCTCCATGGCGATCCTCGACGTCGATCTGTGATCGTCACCTTCAGGTGACATATTTCAACAACAATAGTCGCCCGCGGTGTTCACGCCGCGGGCGATTTGTTTTAGCGCTGCGTGATCTTCATCATCAGCCGGTCCTGCGGCCGCAATGTCACCCGCATCAGCGGCTCCGCCGCAGTAGCGGACCTGTTCTCGAGATGAGCGGTCTGCAGAAGAACCGCAAGGATCGCCACGGCCTCCATCATGGCAAACGCATTGCCGATGCAGACGCGTGGGCCGGCGCCGAAGGGCATATAGGCATAACGGTGGCGCGCCTTGACCTTGTCGGGTTCGAAACGTGACGGATCGAAGCGTTCGGGTTCATCCCACAATGCGGTGTGTCGGTGCACGGCATAGATTGGCACATAAAGAACCGTTCCGGCTGCAATGTCGTGCTCTCCGAGCCTGAAATCCTGCAGCGCGGTGCGCGTGATGACCGGGGCAGGCGGGTAGAGCCGCATCGCTTCCGAAAACACCTGTCTCGTATAGGTGAGATTGGCGATATGTTCGGCCGCGACAGGCTCTCCGCCGGTGACGGCCTCGATTTCCTCGACAACTTTTCTTTCCGTTTCCGGGTTCTGCGACAGAAGGTGGAAGGTCCAGGCAAGACCGAGCGCCGTCGTTTCATGGCCGGCGGTTATGAAGGTCAAAAGATTGTCGATGATTTCCTCATCGCTCATCATGCGTCCGGTTTCAGGGTCTTTGGCTTCCAGCAGCATGGAGACAAGATCGGTTCCGTCGCTGGGGTTTTGCCGCCGGCCGGCGATTACCGTTGCGAGGCTGGCGCGCAGATAACCGACGGCGGCGCGGGATTTGCGTCGGCCGGGATGGGGCAGCCATTCCGGTGCGCCCAGCATGGCGAGCGCGAAGGTCCAGCCTGTCGGCTTCAGATAATCGGTAATGCTCTGTTCGACACGCGCAATGTCGATGCCATATCCACCGGACATCATGGTTTCGACGATAATGTCGAAGGTGGTGCGCATCATTTCATGGCCGATATCGATGTCGCCAATTGAAGGGGAGTGCCAGCGCGCTTGCGTGCGCCGCGCCGTCTCGATCATGACAGGCAGCAATTCCAGCAGCTTTTCATGCCGAAAGGCGGCGGCCACGGATTGCCTTTGCCATTTCCAGTGGTCACCATCGGCGGTCAGAAGACCCTGTCCGAGCGCGGGGCCGAGCACCCGGCGCACATCTTCACCCTTGCCAAGCACATGAGCGTTCTTCACCAGAGCCTCGTGGATCAGTACGGGATCGGCGAGGTGCACGCGCATCGTGCCGCCAAGCCGGGTGAAAACCGCCGGTTCGCTGAAAATATCCGGTGGTAAAGCCTTTAATGGATTGCGGACAAGCGAGATTGCAAGACGCGCCGTGGCGAGTTTTGACAGGGGCTCTGCCCCGGTCTCATCCATGGGCGGGGTGTGAAGGCCAGTTCCGATCATCGACAGCTCCTTATTCACGTTTGAACAACGGGATTTTGCTGTTAAGGTGCATACCTTATTTTAGGTATTTAAGGTACATGCCTTAGGTTTCAATGGCGGGGCAAGATTTTGATGAAGAGCAATGAGGCAGAGCCACCACGCAGAGCGCGCACGCGGGACAGAATTCTGGATACCGCCCTTGAGCTGTTCAACAGGGGCGGGCCTGATCGCGTAACGACGGCCGAGATCGCCCTTGCGGTCGATATTAACGAGGGCAATCTTTATTATCATTTTCGCACCAAGGAATCGCTGGTTCTCGCGCTGTTTGCGCGGTTCGAAGCCGATGCGATGATGCTGGTCGCAACTGTTGACGGGGTAGACGAGGGGGCGGCGGCCACCTATGCCGGTTTTCTTCGGCAATGGTTCTCGCTGGTGTGGAACTACCGCTTTCTGTTTCGCGATCTGGTCGGCCTGATCGCACTTGCACCGTCACTGGTGGAACCGGTCAGAACCATAAGTGCCGCCATGCGGCTGGCGGTTGGCGACATTGTCGGCCGCATGCAGAATGCGGGTTTGGTGACTATTCCAGAGAGCGAGCGCGACGCGGTTCTGACGAATCTGTGGATCGTCTCGACCTATTGGGCGGCCTATCTCAATCTGCAGGAAGGCGTCAGCGAATTCGGGCAGCAGCAGCTGGATTGGGGGCTGCAGCAGGTCTCCAGCCTGTTCAGGCCTTATCTTTCGGCTGAGGCGGTGGCCGAGCTTGAAGCGCTTGCCGAGAGCGAAGCGTAATATCTCCGGCCGGAGACATGCTTGGTCATGCAAAAACGCCCGCGACGGGATGCGTTGCGGGCGTTCTATCATTCTTGCCTGTTGATCGAGGCGTCAGGCCGCTTTCAACAGATCGCCGTGCGGGTCGAGCACGAACTTGGTTGCCGCGCCCTGATCGAAGCTTTCATAGCCCTGCACGGCATCGTCGAGTGCGATGATCTTGGCATTGACGATGTCGGCGATGGGCAGGCGGTCATGCAGGATCGCCTGCATGAGCTGACGGTTATATTTCAGCACTGGCGTCTGGCCGGTGTGGAAGGACTGCGCCTTGGCCCAACCGAGGCCGAAACGCAGGGACAGGGCGCCCTGTTTCGCCGCATTGTCAACCGCGCCGGGATCTTCGGTGACGTATAGACCGGGGATGCCGATAGAGCCGGCGGCGCGGGTGATTTCCATCATCTGGTTGAGAACGATGGCCGGCTGTTCGCCGCCGGAATGGCCGCGTGCTTCGAAACCGACGGCGTCGATGGCGCTGTCGACTTCGTTGGTGCCGACGATCTCGGCAATCATGTCGCCCAGCCGGTCACCCTTGGACAGATCGACGGGCTCGAAACCGACGCGTGCCGCGTGAGCGAGACGCTCCTTGTTGAAATCGCCGACCATGACGACGGCGGCGCCGAGAATGCGGGCTGAGGCGGCAGCGGCAAGACCGACCGGGCCGGCGCCTGCGACATAAACCGTGGAGCCGACACCGACGCCAGCCTTGACCGCGCCGTGGAAACCGGTCGGCAGGATGTCAGACAGCATGGTGAGGTCGCGGATTTTCGACATCGCCCTGTCGCGATCGGGGAATTTCAGAAGGTTGAAGTCGGCATAGGGGATGGTGACATAACGGGCCTGTCCGCCGATCCACCCGCCCATATCGACGTAACCGTAAGCGCCGCCGGCGCGTGAAGGGTTCACCGTCAGGCAGACGCCGGTATCCTGCGACTTGCAGCAGCGGCAGCGGCCGCAGGCGACGTTGAAGGGCACCGAGACGATGTCGCCGATTTCCAGCATCTCGACATCGACGCCTTTTTCGATGACTTCGCCGGTGATTTCATGGCCAAGGACGAGGCCCGGCATCGCCGTCGTGCGGCCGCGCACCATATGCTGGTCGGAGCCGCAGATATTCGTCGAAATCACTTTCAGAATCACGCCGTGCTCGATACGGCGGCCATCCGGCGCCTCGAGCTTCGGGTCATCGATGTCGCGGACCTCGACCTGTCCGGGCTTCAGGTAAACGACGCCTCTGTTCCTGCTCATATCCATCTCCTCCTCGGGTTGAACACAAACACCCGCCCGCTCCTCCGCGGACAGGGTGAATCCATAGATGTGCAGCAAACCATTTGGCGGGCGATGTGGCGGTCGGGAATACGACAACGCCTATAGCCGCAACGACACCGGCTCTCTCCGGAAGTCACTGTGGCGTTATCGGTCGATGGATTTTCTCAAACGCCCGGCCGCGTCCTGAATATATTGCCACGCGACGCGGCCCGAGCGGCCGCCGCGGGTGGTCGCCCATTCAAGCGCCTCGCGATGCAGGGTTTCTCGGTCCAGCCCCAGATCGAAGTGTTCGGCATAGCTGTCGATCATCGTCAGATAGTCTTCCTGACCGCATTTGTGGAAGCCGAGCCACAGGCCGAAGCGATCGGACAGAGAGACCTTTTCTTCGACCGCTTCCGACGGGTTGATGGCGGTCGATTGCTCGTTTTCCATCATGTGGCGCGGCAGAAGGTGGCGGCGGTTGGAAGTGGCGTAGAAGAGGACATTGTCCGGCCGCCCCTCAATGCCGCCGTCGAGCGCCGCCTTCAGCGACTTGTAGGCCGTGTCGTCGTGATCGAAGGAGAGATCGTCGCAGAACAGGATGACGCGCTGGTCCGAGATTTTCAGAATGTCGAGCAAAGCGGGCAGGGTGTGGATATCCTCGCGATGCACCTCGACCAGCTTCAGGGGAACACCGCTTGCGGTGCGCACATCTTCGTGAACCGCCTTGACCAGCGAGGATTTGCCCATGCCGCGCGCACCCCATAGCAGCACGTTGTTGGCGGGAAAACCCTCGGCGAAACGCAGGGTGTTTTCATGCAGGATATCACGCACATGATCGACGCCGCGAATGAGCTTCAGCGCGATGCGGTTGGGGCGGGGGACCGGTTGCAGAAAGGAATTGACTGGCGTCCACACGAAACAATCGGCCGCATTCCAGTCATTTATGGCAGGCGCCGGGCCGGCCAATCGTTCCACGGCGACGTTCAGTCGACGCAGTTCAGCAAGAAGCAGGGTGGCCGTCTCTTCTCGAATCATGGGGTTTCTTCCGCTTATGTAATGTTCAAAACAATGTTTTCGACCCGGCCTAGCATGGCGTTTCCGCACCATAAAGGTTAAGAGGTCCGGAATCGGTACGGCGAGGGCCCTGCATCTGTTGCAATCCCGGCGTTCCCCACTATATTCCGGCGGCTTGAAAGCTGGGGCGGCATACGAGGTCGTGCTGTAATCGTTGAGGAGTTTTATATGTTCATTAGTCAAGCTTTTGCCCAAGACGCGACAGGCGCTGCATCGGGTTTCGGTTCCGGCCTGGAAATGCTGTTCCTGTTTGCGCCGCTTATGGTGGTCTGGTACTTTTTCCTCATCCGCCCGCAGCGCGCGCAGATGAAGAAGCGCCAGGAAACGCTGACCAGCATTCGCCGTGGCGATCAGGTCGTTCTCGGTGGCGGCATCGTCGGCAAGGTGGTCAAGGTCATCGATGACAATGAACTCGAAGTCGAAATCGCCGAAGGCGTGAAAATCCGTGCTGCTCGTGCCTACATCGCCGAAGTGCGCGTGAAGGGCGAAGTGGTCAAGACGGAAGCTGCTTCCTGATCCTGCCGGACAACCGGACGCCTGATTGCGAATTTTGACGGGTTGCGCTGTCCGCGCGACCCCCAACCCTGACCGAGATCGAAATGCTTCATTTTTCCCGTTGGAAAACAGTCTTCATCTGGCTGCTTGTGCTGGCAAGCGTCTTCATCGCCTCTCCCAACCTGTTTTCGGAAAAACAGCTGGAGAGCATGCCTGCCTGGTACAAGGACAACAAGGTAACGCTCGGTCTCGACCTTCAGGGCGGCTCGCACATCATGCTCAAGATCGAGCGTTCCGACATTGTCAAGGAACGGCTTGAGACGATCGTTGGCGATGTGCGCACACAGCTTCGCGACGCCAATATCAAATATTCGGGGCTGACCGGTAACGGCCAGCAGATTCAGGTTCGCATCAGCGACCCGGCCCAGCTGGAAGCCGCCAAGACGGCGCTTCGCGACCTGACGCAGCCGGTATCCGCCGGAACGCTGGTCGGCGGTTCCATCACCGAAGTGACGATGAGCGACGGCGGCGACAATCTGCTGCGGCTCAACCTCACGGATGAAGGCGTCGATTACCGCCTGTCTTCGGCCGTGGCGCAGTCCATCGAAGTCGTGCGTCGCCGCGTCGACGAAGTGGGCACCACCGAGCCGCTCATCCAGCGTCAGGGTTCCGACCGCATCATCGTGCAGGTGCCGGGTCTTCAGGATCCGCAGCGCCTGAAATCGCTTCTCAACCAGACGGCAAAGCTGTCCTTCCGCATGGTCGACACGACAATGCCGGTGCAGGAAGCCATGAACGGCCGTCCGCCCGCGACATCAGAAGTTCTTTATTCGCAGGACGATCCGCCGGTTCCTTATCTGGTGGAACGTCGCGCCCTCGTTTCCGGCGATAACCTCGTGGATTCGCAGGCCAGCTTCAACCAGCAGACCAACGAGCCGGTCGTCACCTTCCGCTTCGACAGCCGCGGCGCGCAGCGCTTTGCGCAGGCGACGCAGCAGAATGTCGGCAAGCCTTTCGCCATCGTGCTCGACAACCAGGTGATTTCCGCGCCTGTCATCCGCGAGCCGATCATCGGCGGTTCGGGGCAGATTTCCGGTAATTTCTCGGTACAGGGTGCAAACGATCTCGCGGTTCTGCTGCGTGCGGGTGCTCTGCCGGCGACGCTGACCGTGGTTGAAGAACGCACCGTCGGCCCGAGCCTTGGTAACGACTCCATCACCGCCGGCCTGACGGCAAGCGCCATCGGCGCTGTCGGCGTCCTCATCTTCATGTTCGTTTTCTACGGCTTCTTCGGCCTGCTGGCGAACATCGCGCTCATCGTCAACATCGTCATGCTGCTGGCGGTCCTCAGTGTGATCGGATCGACGCTGACCTTGCCCGGTATCGCCGGTATCGTCTTGACGATCGGCATGGCGGTGGATTCCAACGTTCTGATCTACGAGCGCATACGCGAAGAGGTGAAAAGTGGAAAACCGCTGATCCAGGCACTGGATAACGGTTTCACGCGCGCCTTTGCGACAATCGTCGACGCCAACCTGACGACGCTGATCGTGGCGAGCGTGCTGTTCTACATGGGCACCGGTCCGGTCAAGGGCTTTGCCGTCACGCTTGCGGTCGGCATCATCACCACCGTCTTCACGGCCTACACGCTGACGGCGTGGATGTTCGGTTATTGGGTGCGCCGCAGCCGTCCGAAGCATCTGCCGAAGGGTGTCCGCACCGCCATGTTCGATGGCCGCGACATTCCCTTCATGCGTTACCGTCGCGTCGTGTTCATGATCACCGGCGCGGTCATGCTCGCCTGCATCGGCGGCTTCGTCGGCAAGGGCCTGAACCTCGGCATCGATTTCCAGGGCGGCTCGGTCATCGAAGTGCGCGCCAAGCAGGGCGAGGCGGACCTTAGCGATATTCGCGAGCGTCTGAATCAGCTCAATCTCGGTGAAATCCAGGCGCAGAACTTCGGCACGCCGCAGGATGTTCTGATCCGCATTCAGGCGCAGGACGGCGGCGAAAATGCCGAGCAGTCGGCTATCACCCTGGTGCGCGGCGAGCTTGAGGACAAATACGACTTCCGCCGCGTCGAAGTCGTCGGTCCTGCGGTCTCGGGCGATCTGACCTTCACCTCCACGATTGGCATCCTGCTCGCCATGACGGGGATCATGATCTACATCTGGTTCCGCTTCGAGTGGCAGTTTGCGCTGGGCGCGGTCATCTCGATGGTGCATGACGTGGTCTTTACCATCGGCCTTTTCGTCTTCCTGGGGATAGAGTTCAACCTCACCAGTATCGCGGCCATCCTGACGATTATCGGTTATTCGCTGAACGATACCGTGGTTATCTACGACCGTATCCGCGAAAACCTCAGGCGATATAAAAAGATGCCGTTGTCGATGGTCATCGACGTGTCGCTGAACCAGACGTTGTCGCGTACCATCCTCACCGGTCTGACCGTGCTTCTGGCACTGCTGGCGCTCTATCTCTTCGGTGGCGAGGTTATCAGGTCCTTCACCTTCGCCATGCTGTTCGGTGTCGGTATCGGCGTGTTCTCCTCGCTCTATATCGCGGCACCGGTGCTGATCGCCTTCAAGCTGCGTCCCGACAACAAGGACGCGGAAGACGAGAAGGATGAAAAGCCCGGCAACGCCATTGGCGGCAAGCCTGCCGTCTGATGGTCGGCGGGATAGAAATACGCCCGGCCCATTTTCCCGGCCGGGCGCCCATCGATGCCTATGGCAATGGCGGTTTCCGTTTTGCCGACATGTCGCATCGCGGCTCGCTGCTGCTTTTGCCTTCGGGCATTCACGGATGGAGCCCCGTCGATTTTAAAGGACTGACGATCGGACATTTCGATCATGTTCTGTCGCAGGCGCAGGATATCGAGGTGCTTCTGATCGGCACCGGTGATGACATGCGTGTTTTGCCGAAGGAGTTGCGCGCGGCCTTCAAGGAAGCGGGTATTTCGGTCGATCCGATGAGCACGGGTGCTGCCGTGCGCACTTATAATATCATGCTTTCGGAATCGCGCGCCGTGGCTGCGGCGCTGATTGCCGTCGAAGGCTGACAGGACGTTTCGGGCGGGAACCATGGCACCCACAGAAAATCTCGACGTCTGCCTTGCGACGCTGCGCGACACCGATCGCGACCGCTATCTCGCCTGTCTTCTGTCGCCTGCCGATAAACGCAATTCTCTGGCGGCGCTTTACGCTTTTAATGCCGAAATCGCCCGTATCCGCGATTCCGTGCGCGAGGCGCTGCCCGGCGAAGTGCGCATGCAATGGTGGCGCGATCTGCTTGAGGGCAATGCACATGGCGATAGTCTGTCCCATCCCGTTGCTGCCGCTCTTTTGACCGCTATCGAGCAATACCGCCTGCCGCGCCCGGTGCTGGCCAATATGATCGAGGCGCGCATTTTCGATCTCTATGACGATCTGTTCGAGGATCGCAATGCGCTTGAAGGTTATGCCGGGGAAACCGCCTCGGCCCTGATCCAGCTGGCGAGCCTCGTGCTTTCGACGGAGGACGCCCCTGCGAGCGCGGAAGCGGCTGGACATGCGGGTGTGGCGCAGGCCATGGCCGGCATTCTGCTCCTGATGCCGCTGCATCGCCGCCGCGGGCAGGTCTATATTCCCGCTGACATGCTCTCGGCCGCCGGGCTGGATCGCGAGACCTTTCTCGAAGGCGACGACAGGCAACGTATCGGCATCGCCATCGAGCTGTTTGCCGCCCATGCGCTCGATCATCTTGAAAGGGCAAGACGCGCGAAGGTTCCCAGGGCCGTCTTTGCGGCCTATCTGCCTGTTGCCCTGTCCGGGCCGGTCATCCTTGCCGCCAGAAAGGCCGGGGTTGGCGTGTTCGAGGGCGAGTTGCAGCTGTCGCAGCTTCGCCGGCAGTGGGCGCTTGCAAAGGCGTCGTTCCTGAAGCGCTTCTGATTTTCCGTTCACGCCTTGTCTTCCGACAAGCCAAACTTCACACAAGCCTCGATCTCTATGAACCTGAAGCGGGTTCGCGTCGTTTCGATTCGCGAGTCGTGATGTTTCGGTGCTGAGGGAGCGTCCCCGATGAATATGGCGATCTGGATTATCGTCTTCGTGCTGCTTGCGGTCTTTGCCGTTTATGCCTGGCGCATGACGCGGGCAACGGATGAGGATAACAGCCATGATGTGGGGCAGGCGATCATGGATTTCGCCCGTGCCTTTCCCAACGAGGCAATCCGAAGCCTGCATATGACAGTTGACGGCGGGGCGGCCTTCGTGCGGCTGCACGACAACAAGGCCGGCTTCATGCGCAACATGGGCTCCCATTATGTTTGCGTGATGATCGACCCCGAGCGGATCAGGGTCGAAAGTCTGGAAAGCGGCGATGGTTTTGTCGTCACCTTTTTTGACATGCCGAAATATAGCGGCTCATACCGCTTCAAATCCGCCGGTGAAGCGGCTGAGGTTTCCCTCTGGCTGCTTGGCAGCCTTGTGGAGGCGCAGGACCATCACGATGAAGGACCGCTGCCCTCGGGCACCTGACGCGCGCCGCTTTTGACCGTCATTGCCCGTCAAGCGGCGGGGTGGCGTGGGCCTGCCTGCTTTCTCGCCAGATGATGAACAGGCCGGACGCAACGATGATGAGGATGCCGAGCCATTTCGACGGCGTCGGAAAATCCGAAAACAGCGCATAACCGAGAATGGTTGCCGAGATGATCTCGAAATACTGGAACGGCGCCAGAAGCGACAACGGCGCAAGCCTGAAAGCCCTGACGATCAGCAGGTGCATGTAGCCGGATATCGACCCCAGCAGGATGAGCAGGACAAGCGCGAAGCCGGATTGCGGGAACGACATCGTGAAATCCTTATCGCCCAGCGCATCGCCGGCCAGAAGCACTGCACCCATGAATATCGTGCCGGCAATGCCGGACATGGTCTGCATCACGAGCGGACTGTCGGCATCGCCGATGGCGCGGTTGAGGAACAGGTAAAGCGTATAAAGAAAAGCGCAGGCGACGGGCAGCAGCGATGTCCAGCCGAAGATTTCAAAACTCGGCTGAATGACGATCAGCGCGCCGCCGAAACCGACGACGATCGCCGTCCAGCGCTTCCAGCCGACTTTGTCACCGAGGAAGAGGGCCGACATCATCGTCAGCATGAACGGCTCGACGAAATAGATCGCAAAGACATCGGCAAGCGGCATGTATTTGACGGCGGCGAAGAACATCAGGCTGGCGGAGGCGTGCAGCACACCGCGCAGGCAGTTCATCCACGGCCGCTTGGCGCTGAACAGCGCTTTCGGTGAGACCAGAATGAGCAGGGGCAGGGTGCACAGCACCTGAAAAAAGAACCGGTAAAAGGTCACCTGCGCGGGCGACATGCCGCCGCTGACCGCCATATATTTGGCGATGGCGTCCATGATCGGCAGCACGAACATGCAACCCGCCATGATGATCATACCCTTGGCGACGTCGTTGAAACCGGTCTGGCTGGTCATGGGCAGGCTGCGCTTTCGACCCGAAGGTCCAATGAGGAAAGGGGCGTCGTAAGATCGCCCCTTCCTAAAAGTCAGGCGGCTTGTCGGCGCGGCAGGCTCTTCATATCAATGACGAAACGATAACGCACATCGCTTTTTATCATGCGTTCATAAGCGTCATTGATCTGATCGATATCGATCATCTCGATTTCGGCGGCGATGCCCTTTTCGGCGCAGAAATTGAGCATTTCCTGCGTTTCAGGAATGCCGCCGATCATCGAGCCGGCAAAGGTCTTGCGGCCGGGGATGAGGCTGAAGGCGTGAACGGAGAGCGGCTTTTCCGGCGCGCCGACCTGTACCAGGGCGCCATCGCGTTTCAGCAGAGCGAGATAGGAATCGATGTCGTGGTCGGCGGCGACCGCGTCGATGATGAGATCGAGGCTGGAAGCGGCTTTCTTCATCTGGTCAGCGTCGCGCGAAACGATAACCTCGTGTGCGCCGAGTTTCTTAGCGTCTGCCGCCTTTCCGGGAGAGGTGGTGATCATCACCACTGTCGCGCCCATGGCATTGGCGATTTTGACGGCCATATGGCCAAGGCCACCGAGACCGACGACGCCGACGCGCTTGCCGGGGCCGGCATTCCAGTGGCGCAGCGGGGAATACGTGGTTATGCCGGCGCAGAGCAGGGGTGCTGCGGCGGCCGGATCGAGCCCTTCGGGAATATTGAGCACGTAGCGGTCATCCACCACCACATGGGCGGAATAACCACCCAGGGTATGCGCGCCGCCGCCCATGGCCTTGTCAGGCGAATTATAGGTGCCGGTCATGCCGTTTTCGCAATATTGCTGCAGCCCTTCGGCGCAGCTTGCGCATTCGCGGCAGCTATCGACGATACAGCCAACGCCGACACGGTCGCCTGTCTTGAACTTCGTGACGTCTGAACCCACCCGTCCGACGCGGCCGATGATTTCATGGCCGGGAACGCAAGGGTAAAGAGACCCCGGCCATTCGCTGCGGGCCGTGTGGATATCCGAGTGGCAGACGCCACAGAATTCAATCTCGATTTCGACATCGTGCGGACCGGGATCGCGACGTTTGATCGTCGCGAGCTTCATCGGCGAAGAACCGTCATCGCAGGCATAGGCGGACGTTGTGAACATGGTCGTTCCTCCTCTTGTGGTGATCGATGCTGCAAACGCCGGCCGGAGGCAAAGGTTGCGGTGAGATCAGCCGCCGGATCCGGCCTCGGGCACTGCCGGGCCGAAAACCTCCTCGAAGGCTTCGCGCAGCAGAACGTCGACATCGCCGATCATAACCGGCAATCCCAGATCGACAAGGCTGGTGACGCCATAGGCGCTGATACCGCAGGGAACGATGCCGGAGAAATGCCCGAGGTCGGGGTCGACGTTGATCGACAGCCCGTGGAAGCTCACCCATTTGCGCAAGCGGATGCCGAGTGCGGCGATCTTGTCCTCAGCCATGCCGCCACCCGGCAGCAACGGTTTTTCAGGCCGCCTGACCCAGACGCCGACCCGATCCTCGCGCCGCTCGCCGCGGACATTCATCTTGTCGAGCGTGCGGATGATCACGTCTTCCAGCGCCGCCACATAGGCGCGGACATCCTGTCGGCGTCGTTTCAGGTCGAGCATGACGTAAACGACCCGCTGTCCCGGACCATGATAGGTATATTCGCCGCCGCGACCAGTGGCGAAGACAGGAAAACGATCCGGCTCGATGAGATCGGCGGCATCGGCGCTGGTGCCGGCGGTGTAGAGCGGCGGATGCTCCAGAAGCCAGACGAGTTCGTCGGCCTCGCCGCTGGCAATGGCCGCAACTTCGCGCTCCATTTCCTCGATCGCCTGTCCGTAAGGGACGAGACCTTCCGAGATTCGCCAGCGAACGGGCGGCGAACCGGCGAGAGGGAACATATTTGTCTCGATATCCGTGCGTGTGAGCATGAAAAAGTCCTTTCCACAGCCTTCTCGCAAAATGGCGACAAGGCGGCAACCCCAGCATTTCCGGGCTTCCTGCATATAGGGTGGGTCGGGGCGATTTTTAATTTCAAAAAACTGTCACGACGCTCTTGTGCACCGAAAATCCTTTTGCTACATGCACCCCCGTCGGCGCAAGTTGACATCTACCACGATGCGGTCGTGGCGGAATTGGTAGACGCGCAGCGTTGAGGTCGCTGTGGGGCAACCCGTGGAAGTTCGAGTCTTCTCGACCGCACCAAAGAAACCCGCTTCGGCGGGTTTTTTCTTTTTTAGCCAATTGGTTAGCTTCACGTCCCTGTTCAACAGGAAGGTCCGTCGGCACACATTGCGGGCACCCCGGTCGCGTAAGATTTTTTTACCCCGTCACCACAGTGCTATAATTTGGAGGCGGCAAAACATCGAATTGCCGCCGTCCGGATCAATTGAATGGGACGGTCTCAGCGCCGGTTTCGCTGTCCGTCACCGACACGGTAGGGGTCGCCATCCATGACCTGATCCATCCGCCACTCATTTCCACGATATGGGCTGTGCCACGTCTGGCAACCGGTAAGAACGACGGTCACCGTCAGCAGTCCAAAAGTAAGAGCGGTCCGCAGCATATTCACCTCCTTCGAAATATCATCGCAAGGCTATTTAGGTGCAGGCGGGGGGCTTTGCGATGTCTCTTCAGAATTTATCGCTCCTTTGAGAACGATATCTGGATTCGATCGTTATAAATTTCGGTGGATATCGATACACGCTGCAGTAGCCAGGCGGTTACCCCTACAAAACGAGGGGTGGAATATGAGAGGTCTGGTGTTAGCTTTTGTCAGAAAAAAATGTCCGGGGGTTTTCGTGCTGGGAGACAAGACGGATTCGGACAATGTGCTCGGTTATTACATGTGGAGCATTGCCGATAACAGGCTGATCATGGATGCCGTGACTGCGGAATGCCACGGGTTTTCCGAACCGGTGGCGTCGCGTGGTGTGACGATCGAACAAGTTCTTGAAAAAATTGATGTGGAAATGCGCGATCGGGTGGCTCAGGCCATTTTCGACAGCATTACCACGGGTGCGTTCTTCGATCAGCGCTACAAGGTCAATTTGCCTGATGGTTCAGTGCGCTGGATCGTGGCGAAGGGAAGGGCGATTTTTGATGCCGACAATACGCCTTTTCTCGGTATTGGCAGCGTTCGGGATATTACGCTCAAGAAACCCTACCAGTTTGAGCCTCGCCAGTAGGTCGCGATTTTCGAACAAAAAGAGGCGGCTTTCGCCGCCTTTTTTCCGTTCGCGCGTCACCGGGACATCAGAAGACCGCGAGATATTTCAGCAGCGAAATAATACCGATGATGATAACGATGATCTGCGCGATCTGTTTTGCGCCGCCGCCGACGGGCAGGCGTGCGATGAGCCACAAGACGAGCACAATCACCAGGAAGGTGATCAGAATGCTGACGAGCGTAGATGTAACCATATGTCCCAGCTCCCTGTAAAATAAAGATTTCAACGGTCGTTCACCGTTGTGTGAGTAAAAAGCGCCAGATAGACTTTTGTTCCATGCATTCAGTTGCACGCGATTAAATTAGGATTTGTTTGAATGGCCGATGGCGCGAAAGTGAGATCGAGACCGGTTGGCGCCACCGCCAAACTCGGGCGGCTTGGTCGCCCGGTTATTTCGACGGTAACCGGCGGTGCGCTGGAGATCGTCACCGGTGTCTCTGAACCGGGATTCAACCCGATCGATCTCCTTTACTCCTCACTTGCCGCCTGTTTGGCGCTCAGCGCCCGAATCGCAGCAAGCCATATGGGGTTGCTTGATCGTTTAGAGGGTGTCGTCGTAGAGGTCTCGGGTAAAAAATCCGCCGGGGAGCCCTATCGTATCATCCGTTTCGATATCAAGATTGCGTTTGCCGGGGATTTCGACGATGCGACCCGCGATGCGCTCGCCCATGCGGCGGAGAATATCTGCACCGTTAGCAACACATTGAAGGGTGACGCTGAGTTCGTGCTGTCGATTGCTGGCTGATCCTCAGGGCTTGCGGGACTTATCCCATTTTTTCACCAGCCGGTCGCGCTTCAGCTTCGAAAGACGCTTCAGCCAGAAAATGCCGTCCAGCTGGTCGATTTCGTGCTGGATGCAGATGGCGTGAAATCCCTCGGCGGTCTGCTGGTGTTCGATCCCCGATATATCCTGAAACCTCACCTCGATCTCGGACGGCCGCTCCACCTCGTCGGTAAAACCCGGCATCGAGACGCTGCCCTCCACATGCCGCATCGTTTGCGCGGATTGGCTGAGAATCTCGGGGTTGATGTAGGTCAGGACGGTTCCCGGCGTCAGTTCCAGCACAAAAACACGTTGTTTTACGCCGATGTGAGCGGCGGTGATGCCGACGCCGGGCGCGGCCAGCATGGTGTCGATCAGGTCCGTGACCAGATCTCGCAGATGGTCGTCAAAGACAGTGACCGGCGCGCAGATTTCGGACAGGCCGGCATGGGGATAGGGCAGGATCGACCTGATTGCCAAGGAATGCTCCGTTTGTTTCAAATCCGGGAGGAGGACGCGGCGAGTGCCTGTCCTTCCGCCGTCGCCTCCAGAAAGCTGCGCTGGGTGCGTGCATCGCGTCTCGTCACCAGCAGGAAGCGGGGCGACAGGGCAGCGATTTCGCGCAAAACGAGGGCATGTGCAAGCCCCAGCCGGTTGGCAATGCTGCGGCTGTCGGTGGCTATTTCAAGATGTATCGCCAGAAGGATCGACGCACCTGTGGCCGTCAGCGCCTGCGAAGACCCTTGTTGCATCTGCTCCACCATCGCCATGAAGGAGGCTGCGGATTTCTCATCATTCATCAGGAGGCATCGGCGAGCAGGCGCACGGAGACCAGCACGGATTTCGACGTGGGGGTGAAGCTTTCCTCGCCATAACTCGACAGCGGCACCAGCACGTTCAGTTCCGGATAATAACCGCCGACGCTGCCGCGCGGGATATTATAGGGAACCAGCCGGAAATTTTTCGCGATGCGTTCCGCGCCGTCGCCATATTCGCCGATGACATCGACACGTTGGCGGGAATGGGCACCGAGCGTCTCCATGTCCGCAGGGTTCATGAAGATGACGTTTCGCTCGCCATAGACGCCGCGATAGCGGTCATCCATGCCATAGATCGTCGTATTGTACTGATCGTGGCTGCGGAAGGTCTGCAACACGAAGAGGTCGTCGCGCGTCAGCGCCTGCTGGTGTTCGGTCTGTTCGGGCAGTGGGCCGCTGTAGAATGTGGCCTTTTTCGCTGGCGTGTTCCATTCCCGTTCGGATGCGGCGTTGCGCAGATGAAAACCGCGTGGCGCACGGACGCGCTCGTTGAAATTGTCGAAACCGGGAATGACCCGCTCGATCATGTCGCGGATAAGATCGTAGTCATCGGCGAGCGCTTTCCAGTTTACCTGGGCATCGCCGAGCGTCGCGTGTGCAATGCCGGCGACGATGGCGACTTCCGAGCGCAATTCGTCTGACGCGGGCGGGTTGATGCCGCCGGAACCATGGACCATGCTCATGGAATCTTCGACCGTGACAATCTGCGACCGGCCCGTCGAATTGCGGTCGATTTCCGTTCGCCCGAGACAGGGCAACACGAAGGAGGTTTCGCCCGGCACCAGATGCGAATGGTTGAGCTTGGTGGCAATGTTGACGGTCAGCTTCTGCTTCTCGAACGCCTTGACGATCAGCGGGCTGTCGGGCGTCGCGCGCATGAAGTTGCCGCCGAGCGCGATGAAGGTCTGAGCCTCGCCATCCAGCATGGCAGCCACCGCCTCGACGGTGTTGTGGCCGGGCTTGCGCGGCATGGGAACGCCGAGTTCCTTTTCCAGTGCATCGAGAAGGGCGGGCGGGGCTTTTTCATCGATGCCGACGGTGCGGTCACCCTGCACATTGGAATGGCCGCGCACCGGGCAAAGGCCGGCGCCGGGCCGGCCGATATTGCCGCGCAGCAGCATGAAATTGGTGATTTCGCGCACGATGATGACGGAGTGCCGGTGCTGGGTGACCCCCATGGCCCATGTGGCGATGACGGAACCGGCATTCATGTAGATGCCGGCGGCTTCCTCGATTTCCGCACGGGTGAGGCCCGACTGGTCGAGGATGCTTTCCCAGCTCGTCGCTTCGACAGCGGCGCGATAGGCCTCGAATTCGACGGCATGTTCGGCGAGGAAGTCGTAGTCGATGATGGCGGGCTCGCCCGCCGCCCTTGCGGCGTCATCGGCGGCGAAGACCGCCTTGCTCATGCCGCGCACCGCCGCCATGTCGCCGCCCTGTCGCGGCTGGTAATAATTGGTGGCGATCCTGGTGCTGCTGCCGGTGATCATCTCGATCTTGTCCTGCGGATCGGCGAAGCGCTCCAGACCCTTTTCGCGGATGGGATTGAGGACGGCGATCCTTGCGCCGCGAAGGGCTGCCCGGCGCAGATCGCCCAGCATGCGGGGATGGTTGGTGCCGGGGTTCTGCCCGATGACGAAGATCGCATCCGTCTGTTCGAAATCCTCGAGCAGCACCGTTCCCTTGCCGACGCCGATCGAGGCTTTCAGGCCGACGCCGCTGGCCTCGTGGCACATGTTGGAACAGTCGGGGAAGTTGTTGGTGCCGAAAATCCGGACCATTAATTGATAAATGAAGGCGGCCTCGTTTGAGGCACGGCCGGATGTGTAGAATTCCGCCCGGTTCGGACTGTCGAGGCTGTTGAGAATCCGGCCGATTTCGGCAAAGGCATCGTCCCAGGAAACTGGCAGATATTTGTCGCTTGCCCGATCGTAGCGCATCGGGTGCGTCAGACGGCCCTGTTTTTCCAGCTCGTAGTCGGACCAGCCGCGCAGTTCGGAGACGGTGCGGGTGGCGAAGAAATCCGGCGGTACGCGGGCTTCCGTCGCTTCCCATGCGACCGCCTTGACGCCGTTTTCGCAGAATTCGAAGGAAGAGCCATGTTCGGGGTCGCCCCATGCGCAGCCCGGGCAATCGAAGCCATCAGGCTGGTTCGCTTTCAGCAGCGCACGCGCGCCGGAAATCGGCGCACCGGATTCCATAAGCCGCTTGCCCACGCTTTTCAGCGCGCCCCAGCCGCCTGCAGCCGAAGAGGCCTTGCCGATGAAATCCGTCTTGCTCATTGCTGTGTTTTTCCTGAAATCTACGTGCTTGGCCATGTGGTGAACAGGGCCGATCATATGTAAAAAAGCTTCTTCAGAATCGCCTTTAGGCGACATATGTCAATCTTTAACTTGCCGTTTTCTGCGGAACAGTCGGGCGTTGCGGGGCGTTGTGCCAGGTGCGACGCCGAACCGGCAGGACGCGTTAACGCGGGTGCGATATTCGTGAATTATAGTCTCACGAAAGCGCGGTTCATGACATTTTCGTCGCAGTCGCGAGGCTTGTTGTTTTCCGGCTATCCGGTTGTTGACAATATGCTTTTTAACGCCATTCTGCCTGCGCATTCGTGCACTGCGGCATTTCGAAAACAGGGGGACGCCAGATGACAGACCGTGACGACGATCTTGCCGCTCCCGAAGAGTTGAAGCCGAAAGAGGCACTTTCCGATATCTATGCCGAGGACGGCTCCGTCCGTTCGGATTTTCTGGCGATGGTGGGCGCGGCGATCGCCGACCGCGACCTGCTGTTCCTGCGAAAGAATGTAGCGCGGCTGCATGAGTCCGAACTCGGCGACGTGCTGGAATCCATCCTGCCGGAACAGCGCCACGCACTCGTGCGGCTTCTCGGTTCCGATTTCGACATGACGGCGCTGACCGAGGTGGATGAGGGCATCCGCCTCGATATCGTCGACCAGATGTCGAACGAGCAGATCGCCGCCGGTATCGGCGAACTGGATTCGGACGACGCCGTCTATATTCTCGAAGATCTCGATGACGACGACCGCGAGGACATTCTCTCGCAGCTGCCGTTTACCGAACGCGTGCGGCTTATGCGGGCGCTGGACTATCCGGAAAGCTCGGCCGGCCGGCGCATGCAGACGGAATTCGTCGCCGTGCCGCCTTTCTGGACCGTCGGCCAGACCATCGATTATCTGCGCGAGGAGGAGGAGCTGCCGGAATCTTTCTCGCAGATTTTCGTCATCGATCCCACCTTCAAGCTGGTCGGCGCGCTCGATCTCGACAGGGTGCTGCGCGCCAAGCGGCAGGTGAAGATCGAAACGATCATGCACGACACCAACCACTCCATTCCGGCCGAAATGGACCAGGAAGAGGCGGCGCAGCTTTTCGAGCAATATGACCTTTTGTCCGCCGCCGTGGTCGACAATAACGGCCGGCTGGTCGGCGTGCTAACTATCGATGACGTGGTGGACGTCATTCAGGAAGAAGCGGAAGAGGATTTGCTACGCCTTGGTGGTGTGGGCGACGAGGAACTGTCGGATAGTATCGTCAGCACCTCGCGCTCGCGCGTGCCGTGGCTTGCCGTCAACCTCCTTACCGCCTTTCTGTCCGCCTCGGTCATCAGCCTGTTCGATGCAACGATCCAGCAGATCATCGCCCTGGCGATCCTGATGCCGACCGTCGCCGGCATGGGCGGCAATGCCGGATCACAGACCATGACGGTGTCGGTGCGGGCGCTCGCCACCAAAAGCCTCGATATTCATAACGCCGCCCGCATCATCCGGCGTGAGGCGGGGGTGGGCATCCTGAACGGCATGTTGTTTGGCTGCGCCATCGGGATCGTCGCCGGCGTGTGGTTTCAGGATGTGCATATTGGCGGTATCATCGCCACGGCCATGTGTCTCAACATGCTGGCGGCTGCATTGGCCGGTATTCTCATTCCGCTGGTTCTCGACAAGTTCGGGGCTGATCCCGCTGTCTCCTCGGCGGTCTTCGTGACGGCGGTGACCGATATTGTCGGCTTTTTCAGCTTTCTCGGCATCGCGACCTGGTGGTATGGAATTTCCGGCTAGGAGAGGGCTGCGGGCAAAATTGACTTTTACGTGAAGGTCAAATAATATCATCCGGTTATGAATCGGATAGGCCCTTGGACAAGTATTATAGCATAACAGAACTGACACGCGAATTCGGTGTTTCCACCCGCACCTTGAGATTTTACGAGGATGAGGGCCTCATTCACCCTGAGCGTCGTGGCCGTACACGGCTTTTCAGGTCTGCTGACCGACGCCTTATCCAGGAAATCCTGCGCGGCCGCCGTATCGGTTTCACGATCGCCGAAATTCGCGAGATCATTCACGTCTACAAGGAGCCGCCGGGCGAATCGGGGCAGCTTATTCTGCTGATGAAGAAGGTCGATGAAAAGCGCGCCGATCTCAGGCAGAAGCGTAAGGACATCGAGGAGACGCTGGCGGAACTCGACAATGTCGAAGAGGCCTGTCTCACGCGGCTCGCCGAAATCGGCGTCGGGACTTGAGCATAGCTCGATAGTTCGCGTTTCATAAAAGATGAAACATCTGCGCCTCTGGTTTCGCTTCTGAGACAGCAAATTGCGAGGTGATATCTGGCGGCCGATCGCCGCTTGTTTCTTCTCCCCGCCGGGGAGAAGTCCGCGGCAGCGGGATGAGGGGGCTTGCTCCCGAAATCCGGCAACGTTTCCCCCTCATCCGACCCTTCGGGCCACCTTCTCCCCGGCGGGGAGAAGAAATACGAGGCAATGTCGTCGCCCTTATCGAGCGTCCGGCAACGGGGAGGTAAGCCCTGACCTGCCCCTTACTGCGCCTCAACCGTGCACTGCTGTGCCAATTCGCTGACCTTCGTCTGCTGATCGGCACTGAGCTTGCCTTCCATCATGATGTCAAACAGGCTTTCCGCCTGCAGTTTCTCCAGCGTGCAGCCGCAGAAACGCTGGCACAGTTCCACCCCGTTAGCCTGTTCGACGCAACTTTTCTCACAGCTTGATTTGTAGAGCTCCACCTGATCGACGGGAGGAGGCGGAGCGACGAGCGACAGGACGTAGACGAGGCCGATCAGTGCCGGCTGGTGTATGAGGTAAAAGGCAAGGCTGTGACGGCCGGCGCTGGCGACCAGGTTGCGCGGTGAGCTGGGGTTGCGAAAACGATCCAGCCAGTTGCGGGGAGTGACGAATTGCGAAACGCCAAGTCCGGCAAGGAAGGGTGCCAGCCAGGGTAGCAGCGGCACATAGTCGTTGGAGCGGGGCGGCATGGTGGCAAAGCCGATCCAGGCCAGCCATTTTGTATTGAACAGGTCGGATTGCAGATATTGCGGCAACGCGAAGGCGACGACGGCGA
The DNA here is from genome assembly GCF_017313405.1 of Agrobacterium burrii. Lineage (NCBI taxonomy): Bacteria > Pseudomonadati > Pseudomonadota > Alphaproteobacteria > Hyphomicrobiales > Rhizobiaceae > Agrobacterium > Agrobacterium burrii. The sequence goes on along the minus strand of NZ_JAFLNA010000001.1, from coordinate 611,469 downwards.
AAAGCAGTGTCACGACCGCGGGGGCACGCAGGAACAGCAGCCCGACGAGGCTTGCGGCGGCGATATTATGCAGGATGCCGAAGAAGATAAAGCTGTCGGGAAAGGCGAAATACGTGGCGGCGGTGATCAACAGCGCTGAGCCTGCCACCATGGCGAACCGTTTGCCGAAGGACGGCCAGTTCAGGCTTTTGCCATGGGCGAGAAACAGGCTGAAACCGGCCAGAAACAGGAATGAGGAGGCGATGCCACGCGCATAGAGTTTCCAGAGACCCGTGGTTGCCGTGCCGGGTTCGAGATAACCGAAATATTCCAGATTCCACGTGAAGTGATAGGACGCCATGGCGATGAGCGCCAGTCCGCGCAGGGTATCGAGACCGCCTATGCGGCCCCTGCGGCTTGTTTCGGTGACGGCTGCGTTTGTGTCCATGTTTTCCGCTTTTCACGAGACCGGTATTCATTCGGGCTTGGCCCTTGAAGTGCGGCTATTTCAAGGCCTGTCATCTTCCATGATGGCGCGACGAGCCTCGGAAAAGAACTGGCGGCGCAGCAATGCCACGATGATGATGACGGTGCTGGCGATGAAGACATAGGGGCTGATGAACCAGCCGAGATAACCGATGGACAGAAAGATCGTCCGCAGGCCGTCATTGAAGTTCTTAGCAGCGATGATGTTCATCTTTATGACGTTTTCGGCGGCACGCTCGGCCGCTTCGCGGTCGGCACCGGCATCATGGACCATGGGAATGGCGCCGAACAGGATCGTGCAATAGTTGAACAGGCGGTAGGACCAGCCGAATTTGAAGAAGGAATAACCGAACAGACAGGTCAGCCCGATAACTTTCAGCTCGAAGGCCGTGCGCCCGGAATAATGGACGAAAGGCATGTCACGAAACACCGATTCGACCTGTTCCGTCGCGCCCAGCAGAGCGAAACAGCCGCCGATGGCGAAGATGGAGGTGGAGGCGAAGAAGGCCGTGCCGTTCTGCAAACCGGCCATGATCTGCGTGTCGATCATCTTCAGGTCGCGCTTCAGCGAATTCATGATCCAGTCGCGCCGGCGCCCGGCCATGGCCTGGTTGAGGCTGGCGCGCGAAAACAGCCGCGATCCCGTCGTGATATAGGTATAGGCAGCCCACAGCACGACGAAAACGACGATCGATATGTAGTCCATGATGGTCATCACGGGCAGGCCACCTTGCTGTTTGCGAATCTTCGAAAGCATATTGATTTGAAGGCCATGGCAAGGCAATGGCGACGACCTCCGTGAGCAAATATTCTCACCGCGCGTTGCCGTGTCGCCATTTCGTTTTCTGCTAACGTTCCGGTAACCATGTGGCTTTATCAATCGCTCTCGCGGACGACAGGTCTGCCGGTTCCGGGTCAGGTTTTGCGTACCGGTTCCGCCTGATATCCCGATACCATCTCCGGCAGATTGACAGGATGGCCGTTCGCACCTAGCCTTCTTCGAAGGACCGGTGTTGCCGGCATCCGGAGTTGTCATAGCTCTGATATGTCTCGCATCGTGCGGACAGGTTTTGACGCCTCCGGTCCGGTATCAGCGGCAGTCCGGCATGAGCAACCGGGGAACGCCTTTTTCTACGAATCGTTCCCTTCATGGCCGCCTGTCTCCGGCTTGCGACAATGCAAAGACGCCGGTCCGTTTCATTTCCTCATTCAGGTTTCCGATGACAGATAAAAATCGCTCCGTTTTCATTCTTGGCGGCGCGCGCTCCGGCAAGTCCCGTTTTGCGGAAGAGCTTGCGGTAACGGCCGGCGGAAGCCTGCATTATCTGGCCACCGGCAGGCCATGGGATGAGGAGATGCGTGACCGCATCGACCATCATCGGGCGCGGCGCGGCGGCGAGTGGACCACCCATGAAGCGCCGGTCGATATTGTCGCGGTGCTGGAGCGCCTCGACCGGCCGGACAATGTCATCCTCATCGACTGCCTGACATTGTGGCTCACCAATCTGATGATGGAAAATGCCGATATCGAGGCCGCCTTTGACGTTTTGGTGGCGGCAATCGCATTGGTTAAAGCGAAGGTAATCCTCGTTTCCAACGAGGTCGGTCTCGGCATCGTGCCGGAAAACCGTATGGCGCGTGAGTTCCGCGACCATGCCGGGCGGCTGCACCAGCGCATCGCCGCCATTGCCGGTGAGGTTTATTTCGTCGCCGCCGGGTTACCCTTGAAGATGAAGGGCTGAGTTTGGCCCTGCAAAAGACGGTCGCCGTCACTCGTTAGTCCTTTTGCGCTTAAGCAATTCTTCCGGCAACGCCGCTGCCTGTTTTGTCGGGGCTGCGACAGCTTTGCTTTCTTGATCTGGATCAAGGTGGCGTTCTCCCGCCGGTGGCAATGCTGCAACCGACGCAAAGGCGCGTTTACGCTCTCCCAGGCGCATAACCTGCCTTTCGTCGGTCGGCTTGCACGTTGGGGGAAACCAACAATGAATTACACGTTAGAAACCGCGATCGTGGCCCTCGGGGCCTTTCTCGCGTTGCTCGGGGCAGCCTTTGCCCATGACAGTCTTTTCGCCGCCCATATGTGGGTGTTGTTCTTTACACTGCTGGTCAGCACGGTGCTTCTGTTGCGCCGCGTTTCCTTCGCGCCCGCCGACCCGGTGGCGCGCGCCCGTCTCCAGTCGGAATATTTCGATGAGGTAGTGAAATATGGTGTCATCGCCACCGTTTTCTGGGGTGTCGTCGGCTTTCTGGTCGGGGTCGTCGTGGCGCTTCAGCTTGCCTTTCCCGATCTCAACATTGCGCCCTATTTCAATTTCGGCCGGATGCGGCCCTTGCACACATCGGCGGTGATCTTCGCTTTCGGCGGAAATGCGCTGATCGCGACGTCGTTCTACGTGGTGCAGAGAACCTGTCGCGCGCGCCTGTTCGGTGGTAATCTCGGCTGGTTCGTTTTCTGGGGCTACAACCTCTTCATCGTCATGGCCGCGACCGGCTATCTGCTCGGCATCACGCAGGGCCGTGAATATGCCGAGCCGGAATGGTATGTCGATATCTGGCTGACCATCGTCTGGGTTGCCTATCTGCTGGTATTTCTCGGCACCATCCTGAAGCGCAAGGAGCCGCATATCTATGTGGCGAACTGGTTCTATCTCGGCTTCATCGTCACCATCGCCATGTTGCACATCGTCAATAATCTGGCGGTTCCGGTGTCCTTCCTCGGCGTCAAGAGCTACTCGGCCTTTTCGGGCGTGCAGGATGCGTTGACGCAATGGTGGTACGGCCATAATGCCGTCGGCTTTTTCCTAACGGCTGGCTTCCTCGGCATGATGTATTATTTCATTCCCAAGCAGGTGAACCGCCCGGTCTATTCCTACCGCCTGTCGATCATCCACTTCTGGGCGTTGATCTTCATGTATATCTGGGCCGGCCCGCACCACCTGCACTATACGGCGCTGCCGGACTGGGCGCAGACGCTTGGCATGGTGTTTTCGATCATGTTGTGGATGCCGTCCTGGGGCGGGATGATCAACGGCCTGATGACGCTTTCGGGCGCATGGGACAAGATCCGCACTGACCCCGTCGTGCGCATGATGGTGATGGCGGTGGCCTTTTACGGCATGGCGACCTTCGAAGGTCCGATGATGTCGATCAAGGCCGTCAACTCGCTCAGCCATTATACCGACTGGACCATCGGCCACGTGCATTCGGGCGCGCTTGGCTGGAACGGCATGATCACCTTCGGCGCGATCTATTACCTGACGCCGAAACTCTGGGGCAGGGACCGTCTCTACAGCCTGCAACTGGTCAACTGGCACTTCTGGCTCGCCACGCTCGGCATCGTCGTTTACGCCGCCGTCATGTGGGTGGCCGGCATCCAGCAGGCGTTGATGTGGCGCGAATATGATAGCCAGGGCTTCCTCGTCTATTCCTTCGCGGAATCGGTCGCGGCCCTGTTCCCCTATTACGTCATGCGCGCACTGGGCGGTCTGATGTTCCTCAGCGGCGCGCTGATCATGGCCTACAACGTCACGATGACCATCCTTGGTCATCAACGCGAGGAGGGCGTCCGCAAGGATGCCGCGCCTTCGCTGCAGCCTGCAGAATAAGGAGAGGCCGATGTCCATACTCGACAAACACGGCGTCATCGAACGCAATGCCACGCTGCTTCTGGTCGGCTCCCTGCTGGTCGTCTCTATCGGCGGCATCGTGGAAATCGCACCGCTCTTCTACCTCGAAAACACCATCGAGAAGGTGGAGGGCATGCGCCCCTACACGCCGCTGGAACTGGCCGGGCGCAACATCTACATCCGCGAGGGCTGTTACGTCTGCCACAGCCAGATGATCCGGCCGTTCCGCGACGAGGTGGAACGTTACGGGCATTACAGCCTGGCGGCGGAATCCATGTACGACCATCCGTTCCAGTGGGGCTCCAAGCGCACGGGGCCGGACCTCGCGCGCGTCGGTGATCGCTATTCGAACGAATGGCATGTGCAGCATCTGGCCGATCCGCGCTCGGTGGTGCCGGAATCGATCATGCCGTCCTATGCGTTCCTGAAGACCACGTCGCTGAAGATCACCGATGTTTCGATGGAGCTCAAGGCCAACCGTGCCGTTGGCGTGCCCTATAGCGACGAGATGATTGAGAAGTCTGCCGCCGATCTTGCCGCGCAGGCCGACCCGAATGCGGATTCGTCGGAACTGCTGGCGCGTTATCCCAAGGCAAAGGTCGGCGATTTCGATGGCGATCCGGCCAAGCTCACCGAAATGGATGCGCTGGTCGCCTATCTGCAGATGCTCGGCACGCTGGTCGATTTCTCGACCTATGACGATGCCGCCGGATACCGGTGAGGAGAGAAAGCCATGGAAACCTACACGGCCATGCGCCACTTCGCCGATAGCTGGGGCCTGCTTGCCATGACCCTGTTCTTTGCCGGTGTCGTTGTTTTCACCCTTCGCCCCGGCTCCAAGAAAGCCGCGGACGATGCCGCCAGCATTCCGCTCAGGGAGGACTAGGATATGTCCGACAAACACATTGATGACATCAGCGGCGTCGAAACCACCGGCCATGAATGGGACGGTATTCGCGAGCTGAACAACCCCATGCCGCGCTGGTGGGTCTGGACCTTCTATTTCACGATCCTCTGGGCAATCGGCTACACCATCGCCTATCCGGCTTACCCGCTGATATCGGGTGCCACGAAAGGGTTGCTCGGCTGGAGCAGCCGTGGCGAAATCGCCGCCGAAATCGCGGATGCGAAACAGGCGCAGAGCGTTTATGTCGATAAAATCGCCAATTCGTCGCTTGCCGACATTCAGGCCGATCAAACCCTGATGCAATTTGCCCTTTCCGGCGGTGCAGCCGCTTTCAAGGTGAATTGCATTCAGTGTCACGGTTCTGGTGCGGAAGGCGGGCAGGGCTATCCCAACCTCAACGATGACGACTGGATGTGGGGCGGCAGCGTTGACGACATCTACACGACGGTGAAACACGGCATTCGTTTTGCCGACGATGCGGATACGCGCGCTTCGGAAATGCCGGCGTTCGGTGACATTCTGAAATCGGATGAAATCCGCGAAGTTGCCGCCTATGTCGTCAGCCTCACCGGCACCCCTTCCAACCCGGCTTTGGTGGAACCCGGCAAGCAGCTTTTTGCCGATAATTGCGCCTCTTGCCACGGCGAGGACGCCAAGGGTAACCGCGAGTTCGGCGCACCCAATCTTGCCGATGCGATCTGGCTGAAGTCCCATGGCGAAGAGGGGATCGTTGCGCAAATCCGTTCGCCCAAGCACGGCGTCATGCCCGCCTGGGGGGAGCGTCTCGGCGATACGACCGTCAAGCAGCTGGCGATCTTCGTGCATTCACTTGGTGGTGGCGAGTGAAGCGAGCAGAATTTAAGAAGGGCGCCGGGGCGCCCTTTTTATTGTTCAGATGAGGCGTTTTCCGCCCGTCCATCCGGATATTCGGCTGGTCCCTTCAACTCGATCTTGTTGCCGAAGGGATCACGGAAATAGAACGAATGTCCCATGCCTCTCGCGCCGCCGTGAAAGGCTTCCTGCTCTATCTTGACGTTAAATTTCGCCAGGTGCGCGCGAAGCGCATCATGGTTCAGAGGACCGGTCGCTATGCAGATGTGATCGACATTACGTCCTCCGGCGACAGGCGGAGCGGCCTTTGTGCCACCGGGGTGCGTGGCATCCCAAAGCACGATCAAGGCGTTTCCGCACCAGACTTGCTCCATCCCGAGAGCAGGGTAAGAGTAACCATCCCTACACCCCAGCACGTTCCGGTAAAAATCGAGCGCCCGCGTCATGTCGTCGACGATGAAGACGATATGATCGATACCGACCAACAAAAAAGGCGGCGTTGTCAAAGTCATGGCGGGCTCCTGCCGATCAGTTTTTCGACCAGACGGCCAGTTCGTATCCATCCGGATCTATGAAATGAAAGCGGCGTCCGCCCGGAAATTCGAATAGCGCGACGCTGATCTGTCCACCGGCCGCCTCGACGCGACGCTGCACATCCCCGATATCGATGGCGTAGAGAATAACGAGCGGTCCGCCCTTGGCCGAGACCGGTGCGGTGGTGGTGAAGCCGCCCGTCAGGCGGCCGTCGGAAAACTCGCAATATTGCGGACCGTAGTCCTTGAAGGTCCAGCCGAATGCGCCGCCGTAAAATTCCTTGCTGCGTTCGATATCGGCGACGTTGAATTCGACATAGTCGATGCGTCGGTCGTTGGTATTCTCTGTCATCGTTTACTCCATCAATCCGCTTCGAGCAGAGACTTCAGCGTTTCGAGATCGGCCGTGATCGCGCGCGCGTCCTGTTCGAAAGCCTCATCCGTCATGCCCTGAAGGCGAAGCAGCGTGAAGCTGACTTCCGAGCCGCCGCCGTTCGGGGTCACCCGCAAGGCGTTATAGACCTTCACGCCGTCAGGCAATGTGACGACATGGTCTATGACGCCGAATTCATTGGCGGGTGCGAAATTGACGCGCACCTCACCGAGCGGTCCGCCCTGCGCGATCCAGTCTTCACCGTCTGGTTTCAGGCCGCCGGCAAGACCGGTGGCCCAGAGCGGCATGTTCTGCGGATCGGAGGCGAAATCATAGACATGGCTCCATGGTTTTTCGACCGACAGATGAATGATTCTCGATTGCATGACAGGCATCTCGTCCTCCCTCTGCGGCGCGGTCCCTCCCTGCGCCACTTTGTCGTCACTTGATGTAAGTCAAGGATGTTTTGCCGGTGAGGTGGGAGAAAGCAAGGAGATAAAAATGGACTCCTATCATGAACATCTATCGCGCCGGACAGGATCGCCCGCAACAGCCCGTCGAAAGGCTGGAGGCGGAAGCCGTCAATTCGGCAAAAACGCGCAAACCGCTCTACGAAGCGCGCAAGAAGATTTTTCCCAAGCGCGCCGAAGGCCGGTTCCGGCGGTTCAAATGGCTGGTGATGCTGGTCACGCTCGGCATTTATTATCTGACGCCATTTTTGCGATGGGACAGGGGACCTTATGCCCCGGATCAGGCCGTGCTGATCGATATCGCCAACCGGCGCTTTTATTTCTTCTTCATCGAAATCTGGCCGCAGGAATTCTTCTTTGTTGCCGGGCTGCTTGTCATGGCGGGGCTGGGGCTGTTTCTAGTCACATCAGCCATCGGGCGCGCATGGTGCGGTTATACCTGTCCGCAGACCGTCTGGGTCGATTTGTTTCTGGTCGTCGAACGGGCAATCGAAGGCGACAGGAACGCCCGGATGAAACTGGATGCAGCGCCCTTTACATTCGGCAAATTGCGCAAGCGCGTGCTGAAACATGCAATCTGGCTGGTGATCGGCGTTCTGACCGGCGGCGCCTGGATTTTCTATTTTGCCGATGCGCCGACGCTGGCAATGCAGTTCATGACCGGGCAGGCGCCGATGATCGCCTACTCGACCGTCGCCACGCTCACCGCCACCACCTATGTCTTTGGCGGGCTGATGCGGGAACAGGTGTGCACCTATATGTGTCCCTGGCCGCGCATTCAGGCGGCGATGCTGGATGAGAATTCGCTTGTCGTCACTTATAATGACTGGCGCGGCGAACCGCGTTCGCGGCATGCCAAAAAGGCCGTCGCAGCCGGGGAGAGCATCGGCGATTGCGTCGATTGCAACGCCTGCGTCGCGGTCTGTCCCATGGGCATCGACATCAGGGACGGGCAGCAGCTGGAATGCATCACCTGTGCGCTCTGCATCGATGCCTGTGACGGGGTGATGGACAAGATCGGCAAGCCGCGCGGGCTGATCGCCTATGCGACGCTCTCCGAATACCAGTCCAACATGGCGCTGGCGACCGGCAACGGTGAGCACTCCATCCGCCCAGCCAATGTGCGCGAGGAGGACGGCAGCTTCAAGAGGAGCATCCGCCACTTCAACTGGCGCATCGTCTTCCGGCCGCGCACGCTGCTTTACACGGTAATCTGGGCCGCCGTCGGCATTGGCCTGCTGGTAGCGCTGGTGACGCGCGAGCGGCTGGCGCTGAATGTCCTGCATGACCGCAATCCGCAATATGTGCTGGAATCGAATGGTTCGATCCGCAACGGCTATACCGTCCGCATCCTCAACATGGTGCCGCAGCCGCGCACCATGAGCCTGACGATAGAAGGCCTTCCGAATGCGGTGATGAAGATAAACGGCATGGCGGATACGGCGGCGCGTGCCTTTGAGGTGACGGTGGAGCCGGACGAGGCGACGACGCTGAAGGTGTTCGTCACCCTGCCGGGCGAGGACGTCGCGCGGGCAGCGGAAAATTTCGAATTCATCGTCAGCGATACGGCCGGCCACGAGACGGCCCGTTACGATGCGGTCTTTAATGCTCCGGGAGTGAAAAAATGACAGTGAATAATCGCCAAGCATCCGGCTTTGTTTTCACCGGCTGGCACATGCTCGGTGTCATGGTGCTGTTCTTCGGCACCATCATCACCGTCAACATGATCATGGCCTGGAACGCGGTTACCAGCTGGAGCGGGCTTGTCGTGCCCAACACCTATGTGGCCAGCCAGCAGTTCAATGCCAAGGCCGAGGCCGCCAAGGCAAGGGCTGCAACCGGCATCAAGGGTAGGCTCGTGATAGATGAAAAGAGCGTGCGTTACGAGGTGTTTCATGCTGAGAGCGGCCCCGTCGAGACCGATACTGTGACGATGCATTTCCGCCGGCCGGTTGGCGAACATCAGAATTTCGACATGGAGCTGAAGCCGGTTTCCACCGGTGTGTTTACGGCCGCGCATGACATCCTGCCGGGCCAGTGGATCGTTGAGGTCACGGCCGTCAGGGACGGCCGGATCATCGTGCATGAGGGCACGCGGATCGCCGTTATCAGGGGGCGATTATGAGCTGCTGCGCACCGGGAACGGAGGGTTCGCTGCAACTCGGCGAGACGGTCAATCCGCCGTCATCAGAGGAACTGATGCTGGCGAGCCGCGATCTGGGGCAGGGGTTGCGCCAGACCGATCTCAGCGTGCCGGATGTTTATTGCGGCGCCTGCATCACAACCATCGAGACAGCGCTCGCCCGTCTCCGCCAAGTGGAGCGGGCGCGGGTGAACCTGTCGTCCAAACGTGTGGCGGTTGTCTGGAAGGAAGAGATCAATGGTGTCAGGACCGATCCCGCCGACATTGCCCGTGCAATCCTGTCGACGGGATACCGCACACATCTTTTCGCCAGCGGACAGGATGCCTCGGACGCGTTGCGCTCGCAGCTGATAAGGGCGGTGGCGCTGTGCGGATTTGCATCCGCCAATATCATGCTGCTGTCCGTGTCCGTCTGGTCCGGGGCCGATGCGGCGACGCGTGACATGTTCCACTGGATTTCGGCGATGATCGCCGCGCCGGCGCTGATTTATGGCGGCCGTTTCTTCTATCAGTCGGCCTGGAATGCGCTGAAACACGGCCGCACCAATATGGACGTGCCGATCGCGCTTGCCATCACGCTCTCCTATGGCGTTTCGCTGTGGGAGACCATACACCATGGCGAACACGTCTGGTTCGATGCAACCGTGTCACTGCTGTTTTTCCTGCTGATCGGCCGCACACTTGACCATATCATGCGCGACAAGGCGCGGTCTGCCATTGCCGGGCTTGCGCGACTTTCACCGCGCGGAGCGACCGTCATCGGTGAGAACGGAACGCGTGAGTATCGCCAACTCGGTGACGTGCAGCCCGGTATGTCGATTGCGATTGCGGCAGGCGATCGGGTGGCGGTGGATGCCGTGGTCATAAGTGGCAGCAGCGATCTCGACATGTCCATCGTCAATGGTGAAAGCGCGCCGCGCCGCGTTACGGCAGGCGACAGCCTGCAGGCCGGTACGCTCAACCTCACCGGTTCGCTCACCGCACGTGTGACCGCTTCGGCCAAGGATTCCTTCCTGTCGGAAGTGATCGGATTGATGGAGGCGGCCGAAGGCGGGCGGGCGCGTTACCGCCGTATCGCCGACCGCGCCGCAAGCTATTATTCACCCGTCGTGCATCTTCTTGCGCTGGTGACGTTTCTCGGCTGGGGCATTTTCGGCGGCGACTGGAAACAGGCGATGCTGATCGCCATTGCGGTGCTGATCATCACCTGCCCCTGTGCGCTCGGCCTTGCCGTTCCCGTCGTGCAGGTGGTGGCCGCTGGAAGGCTCTTCCGGCACGGCATCATGGTCAAGGAAGGCTCGGCCATGGAACGGCTGGCCGAAATTGATACTGTGCTGTTCGACAAGACAGGCACGCTGACCGTTGGCAAGCCCAGATTAGTCGAGACAGATGTGAAGCCCGCCACCATGGCGATTGCGGCGGGACTTGCCGCCCATTCGCGCCATCCTCTCTCGAAAGCCCTGCATGCCGCCTATAATGGTGCCTTGCCGGCCTATGAAGTGTTACGGGAAATCCCGGGGTCGGGTGTTGAGGCGGAGACAGAAGCCGGAACCTACCGGCTCGGCAATCGCCGTTTCGCGTGCCCCGATGAGGTGGGGATCGACAATGGCGATGCGCGGTCGGAAGTGGTGCTGTCACTTGATGGTCGGCACCTGGCGAGCTTCGGCTTCGAGGACAATCCGCGCCCGGGCGCTGTTACGGCGTTGCGCAGCCTGTCTGCGCGGGGCCTCGTGCAGGAAATCGTCTCTGGTGACCGGGCTGCTGCCGTCAGCGCCATGGCGCAGCGGCTGGGGATCGGCAACTGGCGTGCGGACCTGTCGCCGAAGGACAAGGCGGCGCGCTGCGCCGAGCTGGCTGCTGAGGGTCGGAGGGTGCTGATGGTGGGAGACGGCATCAACGACGCGCCGGCGCTTGCCGCCGCGCATGTTTCCATGGCGCCCGCCACCGCCGCCGATATTGGCCGGCAGGCTGCCGATTTTGTGTTCATGCAGGAGGATCTCGATGCCGTGCCCTTCGCGATCGAGACATCGCGGCGGGCCGGAAAGCTTATCCGGCAGAACTTCGCCCTCGCCATAGGCTATAATCTCGTTGCCGTGCCGATCGCGATTGCCGGCTATGCCACGCCGATGATCGCGGCCATCGCCATGTCGACATCGTCGCTGATCGTCGTCGCCAATGCCTTGCGCCTTGCCGGTGCGGTTGACACTGTCCGTCCTCAAAATGAAGCGAAGGCAGGATTTGCGGGCGAGGGGGCGCAACTGGCATGAACATGCTGATCTATCTCATTCCGGTCGCATTGTTCCTCGGCGCGCTCGGGCTTTTCGCCTTTCTCTGGTCGGTTCGTTCTGGCCAATATGACGATATGGACGGGGCGGCCTGGCGGGCGATAGAGGACGGCGACGATCATCCCCGGCCTTCTTAAACCGGAAGCGCAAATGTCAGCCCTGGACCGGCCTCGACCTGTCGCAAATATGCAAAGCTGACTTGCGTCATCAAAATTTAATCGTTTCAGTCGCCCCTAGCCTTGCCGTTTGCCTATTACAGTGCCACAACACGACCACCTAAAAGCAAGATGGAGGCACATCCGTGGAACAGGCAGAAATCGGTTTGATCGGTCTCGGCGTCATGGGCTCAAACCTGGCGTTGAACATCGCGGAAAAGGGCAACAAGATTGCCGTATTCAACCGAACCCCGGAAGTTACACGAAAATTCTACGCCGATGCGGGCGAACTGCAGGGCCAGATCATTCCCTGCGAAACCATCGAGGAATTCGTCGCCGCCATTCGCCCTCCGCGCCCGATCATCATCATGATCAAGGCCGGCGATCCGGTCGACCAGCAGATGGAAATCCTGAAACCCCATCTCGCCAATGGCGACATCATGATCGACGCCGGCAATGCCAATTTCCGCGATACGATCCGCCGTTTTGACAATCTGAAGGATAGCGGCCTGACGTTTATCGGCATGGGCGTTTCCGGCGGTGAAGAAGGTGCGCGTCACGGACCGTCGATCATGGTCGGCGGCACCGAGGACAGCTGGAAGCGCGTCGAAAAGGTGCTGACCTCCATTTCCGCCAAGTATAATGACGATCCGTGCGTGGCATGGCTCGGCAATGACGGCGCCGGCCATTTCGTCAAGACCATCCATAACGGCATCGAATATGCCGACATGCAGATGATCGCCGAAATCTACGGCATCCTGCGTGATGGCCTTGGCATGAGCGCCGTCGAAATCGCCGATGTGTTCGCCGAATGGAACAAGGGCCGCCTGAATTCCTACCTGATCGAAATCACCGAAAAGGTTCTGCGCGCCGCCGATCCGATCACCGGCAAGCCGATGGTCGATCTGATCCTCGACAAGGCCGGCCAGAAGGGCACAGGCAAGTGGTCGGTCATCGAGGCGCAGAACATGGGCGTCGCCGCAACCGCGATCGAGGCTGCCGTAGCTGCCCGTATCCTGTCGTCGCAGAAGGACGAGCGTGAAGCTGCCGAAAAGATTTTCGGCCTGCCGACCCTCGCAGCGACACCTGCCGACAAAAAGGCCTTCATCGCCGATCTGGAAAGCGCGCTGCTGGCCGCCAAGGTCGGCGCTTATGCGCAGGGCTTCGCCATCATGTCGGCGGCTTCCAAGGAGTTCAACTGGAACCTGCCGATGCCGACGATCGCCCGCATCTGGCGCGCCGGTTGCATCATCCGCTCGGAATTCCTCGATGAGATCACCTCGGCCTTCACGAAGGACCCGCATGTGGCCAACCTCATCGTGACGCCTGCCTTCTCCGGCATCGTCAAGGATACCGACGCACCGCTGCGCCGCGTCGTTTCCTACGCCGTCCTGTCGGGCCTGCCGGTTTCGGCGCTGGCTTCGGCACTCGGCTATTTCGACGCCTATCGCCGCGCCCGTGGCAGCGCCAACCTCATCCAGGCACAGCGCGACTTCTTCGGTGCGCATGGTTTCGAACGCACCGATGGTGTCGACAAGCCGCACGGCCCATGGGGTAGCGGCGCCGACAGTTTCTGATCGGCTGAGACGATAAACGACAAAAGGCCCGCGCAAGCGGGCCTTTTTTATTCCATCCGGTGCCTTGGATCAGCGGGCGGCGGCGAGGCCGACGATGAGGCCGCTCACAGCGTTGATAAGCAGGAACTGGTTGTCGACGCGTACCCAGCGCTGGTCACGGCGCGGCTCGGCAAGACGGTAACGGCGATAATCACGGCGATCCACCATCTGGCGGCGCTCGCGTGCCGACAGGCGCTGGCCACGATCCCAGCGGTGCTTCTTGACGATGACTTTCTTGGTGGTGATCTGACGCTCGACGGTGACGCCGCGGTGGCGATCGTCGTGACGGCTCTGCGCCTGAGCCATCGGAGCTGCAAGAACGGTGGCTGCCAGAAGAATGGTGACGAACTTTTTCATGGAAGTTTCCTCTCGGGTTTCGATGAGAAGAACTTACGAATAAACGAATGAACGGAAACTGAATTTAAAATTACATTTATGTAATGGTTGTTAATGGTTAGGGGAGGAAGTTAATCTTTTATTTTGAGATTTTCGGAGCGAGCAGGCCGCCCGGCGGACCGGGCGACCGTTTCTGTATCAGACCCGTTCGGCGGATTTTGCCCAGAGGTTGATATCCGCATCCTTGGCGTAACCGTCGATTTCCGCAAGCTCCTCGGTGGAGAACTCGGCATTGTCGAGCGCCTTCACGCAATCCTCGACCTGTTCGACACGGCTTGCGCCAATCAGCGCCGAGGTGATGCGGCCGCCACGCAGCACCCAGGCAATCGCCATCTGCGCCAGCGTCTGGCCGCGTCGCTCGGCAATGCGGTTGAGCGCGCGGATGTTTTCGACATTGCGTTCGTTGAGGAAGGCCGGGTTCAGCGACTTGCTCTGCGATGCTCGGCTGCCATCCGGCACGCCGCCCAGATATTTCGTCGTCAGCATGCCCTGCGCCAGTGGTGAGAAGACGATGGAGCCGATGCCCAGCTCTTCCAGCGTATCGACCAGACCGTCTTCCTCGATCCAGCGGTTGATCATCGAATAGCTCGGCTGGTGGATGATGCAGGGCGTGCCGAGATCTTTCAGGATGGCGGCGGCCTCGCGGGTGCGCTTCGAATTATAGGACGAGATGCCGACGTAAAGCGCCTTGCCCGAGCGCACGATCTGGTCCAGCGCGCCGCAGGTTTCCTCAAGCGGTGTGTTGGGGTCGAAACGGTGGGAATAGAAGATATCGACGTAATCCAGCCCCATGCGCTTCAGGCTCTGGTCGCAGGAGGAGATCAGATATTTGCGGCTGCCCCATTCGCCATAGGGGCCGGGCCACATGTTGTAACCGGCCTTGGAGGAGATGATCATCTCGTCGCGATAGCCGGCAAAATCGGTCCTCAGGATTTCACCGAAGGCGGTTTCGGCGCTACCGGGCGGCGGGCCATAATTATTGGCGAGATCGAAATGGGTGATGCCGAGATCGAAGGCACGGCGGCAGATGGCCTGTTTCGTCTGGTGCGGCGTGTCGTTGCCGAAATTGTGCCAGAGCCCCAGCGAAATCGCCGGCAGTTTCAGGCCGGTCTTGCCGCAATGATTGTATTTCATGGACGCGTATCGGTTTTCGGCCGGTTGCCAAACCATGGGTCTTCCTCCACTTGCTGATGACTGGCTGCCGGAGAACCCGGCAACCCTTTGAACCGATGAAGACAGGCGCGGGCGCACCTGTCATTCCCGAGAGGGATGGTTATGCCTTTCGCCGCATGGTTTCAATGCCGGGATTGGGCGATGATTGGCAGGTATGAAGATCGAAGATGCGGAAATGCGGCTGGGGGCCGTCCGCCTTCGGTGTGAAGATGATGCGACGCGTTTCGCCGGCGGAAAGATCGAAGAGGTTGTCGGAGTACCTTCCCGGCTGGTCTGCCTCCAGCATGACGAAGAGGGCGAGACCGGCGGCGGTGACATCGATTTCAAACTGGCCGTTTTTCAACGGGGCGACGGAAAGTTCCAACCCGGCGGGCTGAAGCTCCAGCGCCTTGTAGGTGTTGCGAACATGATGGCCTTCGCCGGTCATGCCGTTGGAGGCAATGAAGCTCCACGCAAGGATGGCGCCATCCGGCAGGCTGTCCATGTCGATTTCAGTCAGCGTCGCGGCCTTATCCGTCGCGCATGTGCCGTTGGCGGATTTCAGCGGCACGCGGTTGCCGTCCATGGTCAGCGCAACGATGTTCATGTCGATCTCGACGTCTTCCGCCGTGTCATTGACCATGGAGAAGCTCACCCGACGCCCATCCGCGGAGGGAATGGCCGACACCGTGACCGGCTGGAAAAAGCGGCGGGCAGCATAATGCAGCGCCTTCCAGCCGCCGCCATAATCGAGGCTCGACCACGAGGCGACCGGCCATGTGTCGTTCAGCTGCCAATAAAGCGTGCCCATGCAATGGGGCTTTAATGAGCGCCAGTAGTCGACAGCCGTGCGGATGGCCAGCGCCTGCTGGACCTGGCTCAGATAGACGAAGTTCTCGAAATCCCCGGGGAAGCGGAAATAACGGAACATGGTGCCGGCGATCCGTTCATTGCCGCCGACATTCTTCTGGTGCAGCTCGATGACCGGGGAAGCGATGTTCATGTCTTTGTCTTCGGCATAGGTGCGGATGACGGGCATGGATGTATAAGACTGGAAACCGAATTCGGAGCAGAAACGCGGTTTGACCGACCGGTAATTGTCGAACGACTTGTTCTCGTGCCAGACGGACCAGTAATGCATGTCGCCGGAACCATCCGCGTGCCAGGCATCGCCATAATCGAGATAACCCGACGCAGGGCTCGATGGCCACCAGAGCGCTTCGGGGGCGGCTTTTTTCAGGGCTCTTTCGATAGTGCGGTTCAGGCGGTCGTAGGCGACGAGATAACGGTCGCGATTGTTGCGGGATTCATCGAACCAGGTCAGCGCCCCCACCAGCTCATTATCGCCGCACCAGAGCGCGATGGAGGCATGCGAGGACAGGCGTTTCACCTGATAATCGACCTCGTGTTCGACATTGTCGAGAAAGTCTTCGCTGCAGGGATAAAGATTGCAGGCGAACATGAAATCCTGCCAGACCAGCAGGCCGAGACGATCGCAGAGATCGTAGAACCAGTCTTCCTCATAAAATCCGCCGCCCCAGACACGGATCATGTTCATGTTGGCCTCGACGGCGGAGCAGAGGAGGTCTTCGGTCTTTTCCCGGCTGGTCAGCGAATAGAGCGCATCTGATGGAATCCAGTTGGCGCCACGGCAGAAGATTTCCCGGCCATTGATGCGGAAGGCGAAGCGGCTGCCGGCCTCATCCTTGTCCGTCAGCAGTTCGATGGTCCTGAAGCCGATCTGACGGGTGACGGTTTCGTCGGGCAATTCTACCGCGAGCGTATAGAGCGTCTGTTCGCCGCTGCCCGCTGGCCACCATAGCGCGGGGTTCTCCACGAAGAAGACGTGGCGTACCACCGTCTCGCCTGCGCCAACACCGCAATCGAGCCGCAGCCTTTCATCATTGAGGGAAAGGTAGACCGGCAGGCTTGCCGGGCCTTCGGCAAACAGCGTGACGGCCACATGCAGCTCCACGCCGCCTTCGACATGGTGCTGCGAGGTGACGACATGCTCGATGCGGGCCGTATCGAGCCGCTTCAGCAGGATTTTGCCGTAA
This sequence comes from Agrobacterium burrii, assembly GCF_017313405.1. Lineage (NCBI taxonomy): Bacteria > Pseudomonadati > Pseudomonadota > Alphaproteobacteria > Hyphomicrobiales > Rhizobiaceae > Agrobacterium > Agrobacterium burrii. The sequence continues at coordinate 594,460 of NZ_JAFLNA010000001.1, read as the reverse complement.
AGGCCGAGCGGCGCAATGGCGATGTTCCAGTCCCAGCCGAAATGGCATTGCGGCTTGCGCAGCATGTTGCCATTGGCGATCGGCGAATTGCCCGGGTGATAGGGAATATAAAAGGGCTGCCGCGCCTGTCGCTCTGCGCCGGCCACGATGTTGGAATGGAAATGGATGCGGATGGTGTTCTCGCCTGGCCGCACGGCGCGCGAAATATCGGGGCGGTAACGGCGGAAACAATTGTCGGCGCTGAGCACCGGGATATCGTTGACGAAGATGATCGCGACGGTGTCGAGATAATCGATATCGAGATACCAGCTGGCATCGGCCTCATCGAGGATGAATATGCGCTCAATGATCCAGTCCCGCTGCGCCACCCATTGCACCGCGTTTTCATTGGCGCCGTGATAGGGGTCGGGAATGATGCCGGCGTTTTTGAGCGCGGTATGAACATCGCCTGGAACGGAAAGCTCGGTGGCATGATCTCCGTCCACCGATGTGAGGCGCCAGAGCCCAGCCAGATCGATGGTGGTTTCGGGCGTGGAGGAAGAGATCATGTTCGGACCCTGCATATATGAATTCGAAGAAGACAGGCCGGCATTATGAAGCAGGCTTGTGTCAGAATCTGGGGGAACTGGATGCCGGCAAAACGGCTTTTGCCGGTTCGCTCCGCTTCACAATTTCCTCCCTCCGGCAACGTTACCGTAAAACAAACGTGCCGTCATGCCTTTGATTGCCGACTTGTGAGGTTAAAAGCGTCCGTCATCAACGCTACACGGCGAGGAAGTGGTCTTGTTTTTATACTTAGATATTTTTTATTTATATATCAATTAATTGTGTTTGTTTTTTAATTTAAATAATTAAGTTTGGTATGTTGAAGAAACATGGGTTTCATGGCTGCGGGAGCGGTCTCATGGGCGGAAATATTTTCTGCACCTGCATCGTTATAGCTGAATCGAGGCATGATCGGATGAGACCGAACTGTGCGAAGGGACGTTTGCCTTTGCAACAGCGCAAAAGCTATCTATGATTATCGTTCGGTAAAGCGTGGCGAAATGACATGAACGATACTGGTAAATCCGGCGGAGGCGACATCCCCGCGACGACGGGCGAGCGCCCGACCTTGAAGACCATTGCCTATATGACGGGTCTTGGCATCACCACCGTGTCGCGTGCATTGAAGGATGCGCCCGATATCGGCGCCGAGACCAAGGAGCGCGTGCGGCTGATCGCCCGGCAAATCGGCTACCAGCCGAACCGCGCCGGCGTGCGGCTTCGTACCGGCAAGACCAATGTCATTGCGCTGGTGCTGAGTGTCGACGAAGAGCTGATGGGTTTCACCAGCCAGATGGTGTTCGGCATCACCGAGATACTCTCCACCACGCAATATCACCTCGTCGTCACGCCACATATCCACGCCAAGGATTCCATGGTGCCGATCCGCTATATTCTCGAGACCGGCTCGGCGGATGGGGTCATTATTTCGAAAATCGAGCCGAACGATCCGCGCGTGCGTTTCATGACGGAGCGCAACATGCCCTTCGTCACCCATGGGCGTTCGGATATGGGCATCGAACATGCCTTTCACGATTTCGACAATGAGGCTTACGCCTACGAGGCAGTCGAGCGGCTGGCGCAATGCGGGCGCAAAAGGATTGCCGTGATCATGCCGCCATCGCGATTTTCCTACCACGATCACGCGCGCAAGGGGTTCAATCGGGGGATCAGGGATTTCGGCCTTGCCGAATTCCCCATCGATGTCGTCACAATCGAGACGCCGCTCGAAAAAATCCGTGATTTCGGCGAGAGGCTGATGCAATCGGATGATCGCCCCGATGGTATCGTGTCGATCAGCGGCAGCAGCACCATCGCGCTGGTGGCGGGCTTTGAAGCGGCAGGTGTCAAGATCGGTGAGGATATCGATATTGTCTCGAAACAGTCGGCCGAGTTCCTGAACTGGATCAAGCCGCAAATCCATACCGTCAACGAGGATATCAAGCTGGCGGGCAGGGAGCTTGCGAAAGCCCTTCTGGCACGCATCAACGGCGCTCCGCCGGAAACCCTGCAGAGCGTCAGCGAGCCGGTCTGGTCTTCCATGGCGCCGAAGCCGTAAGGAGCCCGGCGCCGTCCGGATCAGGACAGGCAATCCTTCAGCGAGCCGGCAATGCCGCGCATCAGCTTGAAATAGAGGTCTGGACCGGGCTCCAGCGTTGCCGCTTCCGGATCGAGCGTCGCAGACTTCGCCGCCGTGCCTTCAGTGATGACCGAGATCAGTTTAGGCTCGAATTGCGGTTCGGCGAAAACGCATGTCGCGCCCAGCTGACGAACCTTCTCCTGCATCTGCTTGACGCGATCTGCTCCGGGCAGGGTCTCGGGGCTAACGGTAATCGACCCCGCCGTCTTCACGCCATAACGATGCTCGAAATACTGATAGGCATCGTGAAAGACGATGAACGGCTTGTCCTTAATTGGCTTGACCGTTTCAGCCAGTTCCGTGTCGAGTGCATCCAGATCGTCGATCAGCTTTTTGGTGTTGGCCTGATAGGTTGCGGCATTGCCGGCATCGGCGGCAATCAGCGCGGTTTCGATAGTCTGGGCCATGGCCTTGGCATTGGCCGGATCGAGCCAGAGATGGGTATCATAAGCGCCGTGCTCATGGTCGTGGTCGCCGTGGTCATGGCCATGGTCGTGTGCCGCCTCGCCATCCGCATGGTCCTCGTGGCCTTCTTCGCCATGGTCGTGTGCCTCGAAGGGACCGCCTTCACGGAAAGGCAGCTTTTCCAGACCCTTGGCATCTTCCAGTTCCACCACCGTCGCCTTGCTGGCCAGTGCCTCCAGCGGCTTTTCCAGGAAAGCTTCCAACCCCGGCCCGACCCAGAACACCAGATCGGCCTTTTCCAGCTTGCGCGCATTGGAGGGCCGCAGATTATAGGTATGCGGCGAGGCGGCACCCTCGACAATAAGCTGCGGTTCACCCACGCCGCGCATGATGGCCGCGACGAGGGAGTGGACGGGCTTGATCGAGACCACGACATCCGGCGCAGCCGTAGCACCGGAGGAGGCAGCCGCTATTGCCACCGACGCCATGAGCGGGATCAGGATCGATTTCATGAAATGCACTCCACTTGAAGAAGTATAGTTATGTTATTACATTTATTGCGTAACTCTATAACGTATGCAATAGCGGTAGGCAACATCGCCGAACGGACAATCCCATGCTTCATTCCGCCCGTCAGGGTAACGATATACTGGTTTCCCTTGCCAATGCCGGCGTGCAGCGCAATGGCCGCTGGCTGGTGCGCGGCGTGGAGTTTTCCGTCAGTAAAGGTGAGATCGTCACGTTGATCGGCCCGAACGGTTCGGGCAAATCCACCAGCGCGAAAATGGCGATCGGCGTGGTGAAACCGAGCGAAGGGGAGGTCACGCGCATTGCCGGCCTGCGCGTCGGTTATGTGCCGCAGAAGCTTTCGGTGGACTGGACCATGCCTCTTTCGGTGCGCCGGCTGATGACGCTGACCGGGCCGTTGCCCGCGCGCGAGATCGACGCGGCGCTGAATGCGACAGGCATTGCGCATCTTGCCAATGCCGAGGTGCAGCATCTGTCCGGCGGCGAGTTCCAGCGCGCGCTTCTGGCTCGCGCCATCGCCCGCAAGCCCGATCTGCTGGTTCTCGACGAGCCCGTGCAGGGCGTGGATTTCTCCGGCGAGATCGCGCTCTATGATCTGATAAAAAATATCAGAAATTCAAGTAATTGCGGAATTTTGTTAATCTCGCATGACCTGCATGTGGTGATGGCGGAAACTGATACCGTGATCTGCCTGAACGGCCATGTCTGCTGCCGGGGAACACCGCAGGCGGTGAGCCAGAGCCCGGAATATATGCGGCTGTTCGGCGGGTCTGCCGCCAAGGCGCTTGCCGTCTACAGCCACCATCACGACCACACCCATTTGCCCGATGGCCGGGTGCAGCACGCGGATGGTTCGGTGACCGATCATTGCCATCCTGAAGATGGTCACCATCACGATCACCATGGCGAATGCGGCTGCGGTCATGAACATGGGGACCATGCACCCTCGAACCACGGGCAGGGAGAACGGCATGTTTGACGATTTCTTCGTTCGCGCCATGGTCGCTGGCATCGGCGTTGCTCTCACCGCCGGGCCTCTCGGCTGTTTCGTCGTCTGGCGGCGTATGGCATATTTCGGGGATACGATGGCCCATTCGGCGCTGCTTGGCGTCGCGCTCTCGCTGCTGTTGCAGCTCAACCTCATCGTCAGCGTTTTTCTGGTGGCGTCCGCAGTTTCGATCCTGCTGATTTTTCTGCAGCGGCGGCAGGCACTGTCGTCTGACGCATTGCTTGGCATCCTGTCCCATTCGGCTCTCGCCATTGGCCTCGTCATTGTCGCCTTCATGAGCTGGGTGCGTATCGACCTCGTCTCATTCCTGTTCGGCGATATTCTGGCCGTTACCCGCAGCGATATCGCCCTGATATGGGGCGGCGGGCTGGTAGTCGTCGTCTCCATGGTTTTCCTGTGGCGGTCGTTGCTGGCTTCCACCGTCAATACGGAGCTTGCCGAGGCCGAGGGGCTGAACCCGGAACGTGCGAAGTTCATCTTCACACTGTTGATGGCGCTGGTAATCGCCATTGCCATGAAAGTGGTTGGCATCATGCTGATCACCTCGCTGCTGATCATACCGGCGGCGACCGCCAGACGGTTTTCCGCCACGCCGGAGGTGATGGCGGTGGTGGCTTCGCTGATCGGCGCTATCGCCGTTATCGGTGGCCTGTTCGGTTCGCTGACTTACGATACGCCGTCCGGCCCCTCCATCGTGGTTGCCGCGGTGATCCTGTTCGTTATAAGCCTGTTGCCGGCGCCGGGTTTTTCCCGCTCCGCGGATGAAGGAGGCAAGCCATGAATGCGCAAACCCAGCAGAACCTTACCAAAAACCAGTCGCTGGTCATGAACGCCCTGTCAAACGCGCATCAGCCGCTCAGCGCCTATATGATCCTCGACAAGCTGCGGGACGATGGTTTCCGTGCGCCGCTGCAGGTTTACCGGGCGCTGGAAAAGCTGGTGGAATTCGGTCTCGTGCACCGGCTTGAGAGCCTCAACGCTTTCGTTGCCTGCACGCACACTCAAGCCGAATGCTGCTCGCAACACCATGGAACGGTGGCATTTGCCATCTGCGAATCCTGCGGGCAGGTGACGGAATTCCACGATCATGAGATCGACCACCGCCTTGAGCGCTGGGTGAAGGACAACAAGTTCAAGGCGGAAAAGACCACCATCGAGATTCGCGGTCTCTGCGCTAATTGCGCGTCGTAGTTTGCGGGGCGAGCATCGCTGCCCGCCATTGATCACCCTTCGATAATCGCCAGATCTTTCGAAAAACGCTTCCAGTTCTCAATGTACTTTTCCGCGGAACGACGCAGGCCGGCGACGGCTTCGTCATCCAGCGTTCGGATGGCCCGCGCGGGCGATCCGACGATTAGAGAATTGTCGGGAAATTCCTTGCCTTCCGTCACCAGCGCATTGGCGCCGACGAGGCAGTTGCGGCCGATCCTTGCGCCATTCAGGATCGTAGCGCCCATGCCGATCAGCGAATTGTCGCCGATGCTGCAACCATGCACGATGGCGTGGTGGCCGATGGTGCACATTTCGCCGATGGTTGCGGCAAAGCCGGGATCGCTGTGCACCATCGCCCCTTCCTGAATATTGGTGCCGCGCCCGACGCTGATCGGCTCGTTATCGCCGCGCAATGTCGCGCCGAACCAGATGCCGACATCTTCAGCGAGCGTCACCGAGCCGATGACATTGGCATCGGGGGCGACCCAGTAACGATCCGCTGCTGGGGTTTGCGGCACCCGGTCGGCGAGGCGGTAAAGCGGCATTCGGTTTCTCCCTCTGGATTATGCGCCGGCAGCGATCAGGCGACCGTGACCGACAGCCTGCCAACACCATCAACGCCACACTCGATGCGATCACCGCGCACGATCGGGCCGACGCCGGCCGGGGTGCCGGTCATGATCACATCGCCGGCGGCAAGCGTGAAGAGCTTGGAGAGCTCGGCAATCACTTCCGGCACCTTCCAGATCATCTGCGCAAGATCGCCGGTCTGCTTGCGTTCACCATTGACATCAAGCCAGATCGCACCGGTGGCGGGATGGCCGATCTTGTCCGCAGGCACGATGGCCGAAACCGGTGCGGAATATTCAAACGCCTTGGCGCCTTCCCAGGAACGGCCCATCTTCTTCAGCCCGTCCTGCAGGTCACGGCGGGTCATATCGATGCCGACGGCATAACCCCAGACATGGTTCAGCGCCTCGTCCGCCGGAATATCTGCGCCGCCGCTTTTCAGAACCACAACACATTCAACCTCGTAATGCACGTTCGACGACAGCGACGGGTAGGGGAAATCACTGCCGGCGGGCAGTAGATTGTCCGGGTTCTTCTGGAAATAAAAGGGCGGCTCGCGCGAGGGATCGTGGCCCATCTCGATGGCATGATCGGCATAATTGCGACCAACGCAATAGACCCGCCGCACGGGGAACATGTCGTCCTTGCCCTCAACGGGCAGGAGAACGGGTTTCGGGGCGGGGATGACGGTGGCGGCCATGGGAATTTCCTGTCGTCTCTTTAAGGTGCAATTCTTGTCCCGCGATTCCGGGCCGATTTCCAGTTGAAAATGCTGTCGAGCGCAAAACTGGCATTTTGCGGTATAATACAGCCAATGTGGGTCTGTATCCCTCGGTTCGTATCTGACCTCCATCTTCAGCGATCTGTTTCAGGCCGTGCCCGGATCTTCCTCCATAACGGTCGAAACAATGTGAGGTTTACCTGAATGCGGACCATGCCGTTGCGCTTGGTGTCATCATAACCGAGCTTCTGACCAATGCGCTTAAGTATGCCTATCCCGGTCAAACGGGTACGGTCCGTGACAGTCTATCCGAACAAAATGGACAATTCTTTCTCGTTGTGGAAGACGATGGCGTCGGTTCGAAGGCAGAATCAAAACCCCGCGGCACCGGCCTTGGCACGAAGCTCATCATGGCGATGGCGCAGAATATCGGCGCTCGCGTTGAGCAAACGCGTACGCATCCGGATTTGGGGAAGGGAACCCGTTTCGCTATGACGTGGGATGAGAAGTCGTAACTCGTAGAGCCACGTATATTGGCGGTGTAGGTGCAAGGGATTGATTGACCCCTCTATTTTCCTGTTGCTAGTTGGCTGCAGGAAGCTGACTGATCTTTCAGCCTATGAGAACCCAGCATGGGATTGAGGCTGGCAGGTTCTTCTGCATCACTCCCAACTATCGATTGATAACCTCACAGGTGACGCGCGCTGCCGACGGCGATGACGGGACCGGTCGCCTGACCGGTCGGTGAGCCGCCAAAGGGCTCGACGCTGATCGCAAAGGTGGTGCCTTCGCTGATATTGCCGCGCATATCGGCGGGAATGATCAGATCGCCATTTGCGCCGGGCTGGAAGACGCCGAGCGAGCGGGTCTTGCCGCCATCCATCACGAGCCACAACTCCAGAGATTTCTCGTCGGTCTTGCCGGTTGCGACAGGAACGATGCGCATCCGTCCCGATTCCGCATCGTAGGAGGCAAGCAGGTTGACCTGACTGTCGGTTGTCGCGAGTTCGGCCACCAGCGGTGTGGTTTCCTGCCATCTCTCGGGAAATGCGGCGTAGACGACCGCCGCTACGGCAGTCGCGCTGGTGGCGACCGATATCCACCGCCAGAAGGATGCCGAACTCCACAGGCTGCCATTGGTATTGATATGCCTGGCGCCGAACAGACGCTCCTCGATGCGGGCAAGAATGGTCGCGCTCGGCACCTGTTCCTGGTAATCGGCATTGAAGTCGGAGAATTCCGCCTCCCAGCGCTGGACGAGCTGGGCGAAGGCTTTGTCGTTCTCCATGCGCCGCTCGAGTTCGCGACGCTTTTCGACCGACAGCACGCCAAGCACATATTCGCCGGCGAGGATTTCGTCGCGCGAATGCATGCCGTCGCTGTGTTCGCCCGTCGTCATCGTTGCATGCACTCTCTGAGTTTGAGAAGGCTGCGTCTCAGCCAGGTTCTGATCGTGTTGAGCGGCACCCGCAATTCCTCGGCGAGTTCGATATAGCTCAAGCCTTCCACATAGGCCCGGCGTACCGCCTGCGCGTGAACCGTTTCCAGTTCCCGCATGCAATTGTCGATCCGGCGACCCTCGTCGGCCAGCACGATCTGCTGCTCCGGATTGCGGATGCTGTCGTCGGCGATGTCATAGGCGTCGTCGATGTCGTCGTTGAGGGGCTTGCGCGCCCTGATCGTATCGATCGCATGGTTGCGGGCGATGGCGGCAAGCCATGTTGCGGGCTTGCCGGCGCTTGCGGCAAATGTGCGGGCGCGCTGCCAGACCTTGATGTAGATTTCCTGCAGCGCCTCTTCGGCTTCGGTCCTGTCACGCAGGATTTTCAGGCAGATCGCGAAAAGCTTCGGACTGGTTGCCTGATAGAGCGAGACGAATGCTGAACGATCACCCATGCCGACACGGTTGATTAGGCTTGCGATCTCTGTGCCCTGCATTCGAACCTTCCTTGCTGCGCTTCCTTTATAAGGTCGTCCTTCACACGAAGACAAGGGATGAGGAAGAGGAAGTTCATGATGTGGGGGCCACAGGAGGGCCGCACTTACGCCGTAGCCGAGAGGAAGCGTTGTCATGATATGCCCGCCGAATTTTCCAGTGGGCCGAGGAGGCGCACCGTGACGATATAACCGATGATGGCCGCAGCTGCGGAAACGAAGGCTCCCCAAAGAAGATCGGCGATGGTGAGGGTGGTTGGCCAGTTCTTCAACGTGGCCTGATTGGTCAGATCATAGGTCGCGTAGGCCATGAAGCCGACAATCGCGCCGTAAAGCAGCGCCGTCGTCCATTCACCGGAAAGCAGGGCGGGGCGCACGGCGAGAAAGGTGAGGCCGCCAGCGTAGATGAGATAGAAGACGACCGCTGGAGCGAGCCGGAAATTTTCCGCCAGAAGATCGCCGATGGCCGGGCGGTAAAGACGCGACGCCATGGTGCTCAGCCAGATGAAATCGATCACCAGAAAGGCGACGAGCGTGAAAAAATAGGCTGCGAAATAGGTCTTCATCGGTGTTTTCCTTTGCCGGGCATTGAGAAGACGGCGAGTGTTTTTTCGTTCGGAAGACAATGGAACTAATGGATGGAACGGAGCGTGACCTGCGCTAGTCGATCCGGGTCCAGCTTATGCCCTTGCACAGAAGGCCGGCGACGATACAGCCCTTCGTGGTCATGTTATTGCCGGAAAGGGTCACCGTTATCCTGTAGGATTTGTCCCGCTGAGGATCAAAGGCGGTGCCGGAATAGATGCCCGCTTCGCTCTGCTTGATGTCCATGATCAGGCGGTCGCCGGTCTTTTCCTTCGGCGTGCCGGGTTTGATCCAGGTGTTTGTGGCGCATATTTTTTCACCACACGGCGCGATCAGCACTTTTGCCTTGCCGTCGCCACGCGCCCAGTTACCGTCGATCTCCGCCGCTGTCGCGCTGGCGCCGACCAGCATCGGGGACAGGGCAGATACAATTGCCAATCTAATGATTATCATTGTCTTTCTCCACCTGTTAGCCCCGCCTCATCGATGTTCTATCGTGTACAAGCCGACATTTATGGTCCCTTCGGCAAAACCTGCTTCGCAATAGCAGAGGTAATAATCCCAGAGCCGCCGGAAGCGGTCGTCGAAACCAAGCAGGGAAATCGTCTGCCATCGGGCATGAAAACGCTGGCGCCATTCCGAAAGCGTGAGCGCATAGGACTGGCCAAAAAGTTCTGTCTCCGTGAGCTTCAGGCCGGCTTGCCCGACGGCTTTTTCGAGCGCTGAATCGGAGGGCAGGAACCCACCGGGAAAGACGTATTTCTGAATGAAATCTGCCTTGCGCCGATATGTATCGAAGCGGTTTTCCTCGATGGAGATGATTTGCAGCACCGCACGACCGCCGGGTTTCAGGCAGCGTTTCAACGTTTCGAAATAACTTGGCCAGTAGGCTTCACCGACCGCTTCAAACATTTCAACGGAGACGATATTGTCGAATTGGCCGGTCACATCGCGGTAATCCTGCAATCTGAGATCGATCCGGCCGGCCTTGCCTTCTTTTTCCGCCGCGTTTTTCGCCCAGCTCAACTGGGAGGGCGATAGGGTGATGCCGGTCACGCTGGCATTGTGCTGCGTGGCGAGGTGGATGGCGAGCGCACCCCAGCCGCAGCCGATTTCCAGGACGCTTTTGTTGTCGGTTAGTTGGAGTTTCTCCGCAATGCATTCGAGTTTCTTGCGTTGAGCGGCCTCAAGGCTGGGTGTGGTGCCGTCAAAAATCGCCGACGAATAGAGCATCGAAGGATCGAGCCATTGCCGGTAGAACTCGTTGCCGAGATCGTAATGCGCCTCGATGTTGCGGCGGCTGCCGCGTCTGGTATTGGCATTCAGCCCGTGTGCAAGCCGGTTGATGAGGCGCATGGGCAGGCTGCCGCGCATCGACCTTGCAAATGCGTCGCGATTTTGAGCGGCGAAACGGATGAGCGCCGTCAGATCAGGCGTAGACCAGTCATTCTCGATGAAGCCTTCCGCGAAGCCGATATCGCCGTTGACGAGCATCCGGCGAATTGCCCGCCAGTTATGCAGCACGATAACGGCGTGACTGCCTTCAGACCCACCCGATTTTTCGATGGTTCCGCCGCCGGGAAGGACGACGCACAGCTGGCCCCGCTCGATATTGTTCAGCAGCCGGTTGATGAGCCATATCCCCATGCCTATGCGGCCGTTGAGGCGGGTATTCTGTGCCGGCAATTGGGAGAGATTTTCAAACGGGGTCATGAATTCTGGCCTCGATTTGCGACGATGAAGGGGGAACGAAAGAGATGGGATCGACTGGTGGCAGCGGACGCTTTCTAAACCGCACGCCCTTCAGCCAGATTTGCAGGGCTTCCCAGTGAATGCCGAGAACGACTTTCAGCGTGAGGAAGGGGATGGTGACGAAGGCTTTCAGGAGCGCGCCATCGGTCAGCTCGACCCTTCGGGCAAGATGCTGGGCCGTCAGGACGGCACCGTCGTCGTCGAAAGTTTCAATGACGATCTTCAGCCTGTCACTCGGCGGGATGACGCGGAAAACATAGTGGAGGTCCATGTCCATGAAGGGCGAAACATAAAAGGCCTTGTCGCATCGCTGGACGATCTCTGTCCCCGTGCCGGCCTCCACCGGGATCAGATAGGAGTGTCGTTGGCCGAAGGTGTTATCGACCTCCCAGAGAATGGCTTTGAGCGACATGTCGCGCCCATGGCAGAAGAACACGCTGAGCGGGTTGAAGGCCCAGCCAAGCAGGCGCGGCATGGTGAGCAGGCGAATGGGCCCTCCATCGACGGCTATGCCAGCCGCCGCCATGGCGGTCTCTATTTGCTGGCGCAGCCCGATCGTGCTGCCGTTGCCGCGATCCTTGCGATGAAATGAAAACAGGTTGAAACGGTCTACGGAGAAAAACCGTAATTTCCGGTCGAGCGTCTCCAACTCATCGAGATCGAGAAGCACCGAATAAATCCGGTAGTCCAGCTTGTGGGTTTTCGGCTTGAAGCGCGCATGGGTCACGTGGCCCGGGAAAAGCGCTGAGTTAAGGGGAGGGGTCATGCCGTCGCCTCCATGAGTTGTGTGCCTGTCGCAATCGTCGCCAAATCCAGGCGAATGATCCGGGCGCTGTCGTTGGCAACCTTCCAGGGGCGGGATACGCCGCCAAGATCTTCGGCGACGGCAAGGCCTGCCTGAAGACCGTCTTCATGAAAACCAGAGCCGAAATAGGCGCCGCAGAACCAGGTGTTTCGCAGGCCCTGCAAGGCCCATAGTTCCTGACGCATCTGTTCGGTGCCAGCGTCGAAAACCGGGTGGTGATAGGTTTCCTCGGCGATGATTCTTCCCTGATCCGGTTCCCGCGTCGGGTTCAGCGTTACGAAAGTGTCCTGGGTTTCGCCCAGCGGCTGAAGCCTGTTCATCCAGTAGGTGATGCTCGGCTGGCCCGCTTCAATGCGCGTGTCCGCCACATAGTTCCAGCTTGACCATGCAGCGCGCCGGCGCGGCATGAAACTGCTGTCGGTGTGAAGCACAGCGCGGTTTTGGGTGTAGGTAAAAGCGCCGAGAATGCGCCGTTCGGCGCGCGTTGCATCCACGAGCATATCGAGCGCCTGATCCGCATGGGTTGCGATCACCACGTCATCGAAGCGCGCGACTTCGCCGTCCACAGTGGTGATTTCGATCCCGTCCGGCAGGCGGTGGATGCGCGCCACCGGCGTCGAGAGGCGAATCCGATCCGCAAACGGCGCGGTGATGCGTTTTACATATTCGCGTGCGCCGCCGACGACCGTGCGCCAGACTGGCCGATTGCGCAGCAACAGCAGACCGTGATTGCGGCAAAATTTGATGAAATGCGCTGCCGGATAACGGCCGACCTCCATGGCTGGCGTGGACCATATGGCCGCGGCCATGGGGTAGAGATGATCGTTGCGGAACGCCGCCCCGTAATGGTTGCGCGTGAGATAGTCGTCGAGAGACACGTCTCCCATCACATGCAGGTCTCGCGGCGCGTTGCGGTAAAACCGCAGCAGGTCCGCCAGCATCGACCAGAAACGTGGTCGCAGCGCATTTCTCTTTTGTGCCAGCAGGCCAAGACCGGTTCCGCCGGAATATTCAAAGCCGCCCTTGTTAAGGGAAACGGCGAAAGACATGTTGGAGGCTGCGGTCGGCACGTCCAGTGTTTGAAGAAGCGCGGTGAGATTGGGATAGGTCCATTCGTTATAGACAATGAAGCCGGTATCGACATGAACCGGCCCATTATGCGTATCGAATGTTACCGTGTTGGTGTGACCGCCGATGCGATCCGCCGCCTCGAAGACCGTGACATCGTGCCGTTGCGACAATAGCCAGGCTGCCGACAGGCCGGAAATTCCCGTTCCCACGATGGCGATGCGGCGCCGGCTTTCTCTTGATGTTGCTTCGGTGTCGGTCATCTATCCTCACTATCGCATTACAGAAATTTGCCTTGGGACAGCGCAGATACGAGGCAACCCTCTGATAAGTTTCAGCGGCCGACGGTTTTTAGATTTTTTCTGAACCCTGAAACTCTTTTGCCGGTCCGGTCGTATTTCCCATCACGACACCCGGCCTCGATCTGTTCAAAACGGTGAGCGAAGTAGTGATGTTTTCTGTGATCCTGATGCTTGCCATTCTCATGTCGCTCCTGATGGCCGGAGCGTGGGCATTGCAGAGAGCAACCGGTTCCAGCGGCTGGATCGACACCGTCTGGTCGGCGAGCGTTGGGTTTGGCGGCGTTTTGGCTGTTTTGTTGGCGGAGGGTGACGGCGTGCGGCGCGCCATCGTATTCTTCCTTATTGCCGTCTGGTCCCTGCGGCTTGCCGGCCATATCGGACTGCGCACGCGGGGCGGCGGGGAAGATCCCCGTTATGCAAAGCTCATCGAAAAATGGGGCAGCGCGGCCTCCTTTCGGCTTTTCATCTTCCTCCAGATACAGGCCGTCGCCGCCTTCGTGCTTGTTCTGGCGGTTTATCTTGCCGCCGGCAACGGCCAGGTTTTTCCGCGTGTCATCGATCTCCTTGCCACCATGATTGCCGTCGCTGCGCTGGCAGGGGAAGCACTCTCGGATGCTCAGCTTTCGAAATTCAGGAAAACTCCTGAAGCAAAAACCGGCGTCTGCGAAACCGGTCTTTGGCGTTATTCCCGCCACCCCAATTATTTCTTCGAATGGCTTTTCTGGTGCAGTTTGCCGCTGCTGGCCGTTCAGACGAACGCCTTGTCATGGGCCTCGCTCGCCGCGCCGGTCATGATGTACTGGCTGCTCGTCCACGTCTCCGGCATTCCGCCGCTTGAAGAGCACATGCTGAACTCGCGCGGGGAAAAATTCCGTGCCTTGCAACGTCGCGTCAACGCCTTCTTTCCAGGGCCGCGCAAGAATGAGGAAACGCCATGAACATGCTCGCCTTCGCCATCAATGCCGCGGAACGTACGCCGCTCAACGACAGCGTCACACTCGCCGGGATAGATATGCTCTGCGCCAGAACGAAACGGCGACTTGCCCGTATTCCCGCAGAGGCGGAGCTGCATTTCGCCGCCGATATGGCAAAATTTCCCATCGCCAGCCACACCAACGAGGCGAACAGGCAGCACTATGAGGTTCCGGCGGAATTTTTTGCCCTCGTTCTTGGGTCCCAGCGCAAATATTCCTGCTGCTATTATCCCGATGCCGCGACAACCCTCGAGGAGGCGGAAACTGCTGCGCTGGCCGAGACCGTTGCCCATGCCGGATTGCAGGATGGTATGGACATTCTCGAACTCGGCTGCGGCTGGGGCTCGCTTTCCCTTTATATGGCGGGCCGGTTTCCCAACGCGCGGATCACGTCCGTTTCTAATTCCACATCGCAACGCGAATATATAATCGGCTGCGCCCAGGCGCGCGGGTTCTCCAACCTGTCGGTGGTGACCGCCGATATGAATGATTTCACCTCCGGCGCGCGTTTCGATCGCGTCGTCTCGGTGGAAATGTTCGAACACATGTCCAACTGGCGCGCATTGTTCGAGCGTGTTCATTCATGGCTGAAGCCGGGCGGCCGGTTTTTCCTGCACGTCTTCAATCATCGTAGCCGGTCTTACCGTTTTGACCACAATAATCCGGCAGACTGGATCGCGCAGCATTTCTTCACCGGCGGCATCATGCCCGCCTTCGACCTTCCGCATCGTTTCGACACGCTTTTCACCGTCGAACGGGAATGGCGCTGGTCGGGATCGCATTATCGTCGGACAGCGCTCGACTGGCTGGCGAATTTCGACCGGGAGATCGTGCTTGTACGACCGATCCTGCAGCGGGTTTATGGCGTTGATGCCCGATTGTGGGAACGGCGTTGGCGATTGTTCTTTCTGGCAACGGCGGGGCTTTTCGGGCATCAGGATGGTGAGGTTTGGGGCGTCGGGCACTACGTTCTGATGCCCAACTAAGACTAAAACATCAGCTGAAAACAGAGTTTACCCATTTGGACCACGTTTGAGCTGACAAAATTTGCGGAATTAGGTAGCAACTGCCACCAGACTTCCTGCCGCTGAACGCATAGGATCGCCGCGATCCTATGGAGCGATTGAGCATGGTTCTTATCGTTGATGAACTGAAGAGAAAGCAGGGGGAGATCGGCCTTCGCATCGGTGAATTGCGGGCGCAGATCATCTTGCTGGAGCAGCAGCAGGCAGCATTCGATGTCGTCATTCGGTCCTATGATCCGGATCATGCGCCCTTGATCGAGAAGGGATCCGCCCGCCGTCGACGCAAGCTGGATGGTGTCGACAAGGGGAGCATCTCCATGCTCTTCAAAGGCTTTGATCGCCGTGGTTTCGTTTTGCGGACACTCCGAGAGGCGGGACGGCCGATCACGACAGCGGACTTCGCTGTGGCCTTCGCCCGCGAGAACGGCCTCGGCGAAGACGACGCAAGGCTTGGCCTCATCGGCAACCGTTTCTCCCAGATGCTGGATCAGCTTGCCAAGGCTGATCGGGTGCGCCGGGCGGGGAAGATCGACGGGCAGCGGCATTTATGGGAGGTCGCCGCATAGCATGGGGACAGCGCACCCGGCATTGATCCTCATGCTGACGAAGCGTAAAATGTAAATGTCGTTGCCGAGGAGAATATTAAAAGATGAGATCTGAACCCAGCAATGCAGATCAGATAGTAAAAGTTCTCCAGGGCGGCGACGCCCTGAGGCGCGTTCGGATCGTTGAACGATCTTATGGTGTGTACGTTCTCCGACCGGAAGAATGGTATCAAAACGTGTTCGAAGGGGAGATCGTCGCCGAAGGTTGGAAGCCCATATATGGCGATTTCGGACTATTCGGAAGCGCCGACTTGGCCGAGAGTGAAGCGATCGCCAGCTTTGATTGGCTACTAGATTCACCATGCCCTACGGCCTAGCGGCCCCTCAGTAGTCACCGCCACTGGCGCTCCGGGTTCTCCCCGCCCTCCCAAACAAGGTCGGGTGGATGGTTGCCCTGCCAATATCCGCATAGGTTTCTCGACGTTGGCCTTGAGAGCGCCTTGTAGAGCATGCCCCAGAGCTGAAGGCCGTTGTCGACACGACGATTGTCCTCGCGCCAGGCGATTTCGGCCGCGTACCAGTCGAATTAGCGTACCGAGAAGCGATGGTGGATGCCGACATAGGCACGCTGGATGCGGCTGAAGAAGCTCTCGACGTGGTTCGTGTTGACCCCGCCTTCTGTCTGGTATTCTTTGCTGTGATTGACCCGGTGCAGTTCCTGCAGGCCTTCAAGATCGTCGTAGCTGAAATGCTCGTCCGCGTGCAGCCGTGAACCCTTTCGAACGTGCTTCTTGACCATCTCCCACGCCTCGTCGGAGTCTTCACTCCGGATGACGCGCGATAGGGTCTGCTCGCGCCCGCGGCCGAAAGGCGTCTTCTCACGCAACGTCAGGATGGTCAGGCGCTTGAAGTTCTGGTTCTCGGCACGACGCCGATCGACGCGATCCTCCTTTCGATTCTCCGGCTTAATGTGGCCGCCCGCGTACTTGCCGTCGATATGAATCTCGCTCTCCAGTATCATTCGGAAGCGCCGCGTCGAAATCGCCTCACCCATCTTCATCAGCAGCACCCATGCGGTTTTGTACTGGACGCCCAGCTCGCGGGAGAGCTGGAGAGCGCTCTTGCCTTTAACCGAATTCACCGAGAACCAGAGTCCCGGCAGAATGTCCCGGAAGCTCATCTTCCGGAACACGAAGACCGTTCCGGCGTGACTAAGAACTCGCGGCGACAAGCCTGGCACTTGAAACGGCGACGTCGGATCTCCCAGCAGTTCGAATGCGCGCAGCGGACGCAGGTCGGCCTGCCTGCGGCCCAGTCTTCGGCATAGCTTTGATGATCTGCATTGCCTCTGGCGGAAGCTCGCACCACACGTCATTATCCTTTTTCTGTCCAGGATGCCTGAGGTCCCGGACGAGTATGCGGCTGTGAGGCTCATCTAGATATTCCCATTCTATCCGGACTATCTCTTCCTGCCTGCGTGTCGAGTAGATTGCGAACGCGACCACCCGATCCATGCGTGAGACATGTAGCGTCGCCAAATTTCGGGTGGTGAAGTAATTCATGATCCTGTCGAGCTGCGGGGGTAGGGCGGTGCGACCGGCTCTCAGAATTGGCGATGTCGTTCAGCTTACGAAGGACCGTCTGCGCATCCCGCATGGCGACGGGATCAAGCGGCATACCCCACGCCGGCCGAGCGATCGAAAATATGGAGGACAGATGCGAAACGTAATTGCCAACCGTCTGCGGCTTACGGCCTTCGGCCAGTTGGGTGGCAAATGTCACGATATCATCGCTTCGGATATCTGCGCAATCCATCGTGGCAATCTTGAAGGTTTTGATCGTTCTGAGCACCTGCTCTTGGTGGCTCCCATCATTCCTTTCTCTTTGACGTACCGATCAATGGCGTCCGCTAAGGTGAAGCGGTCCGCATTCGACCGCTCCAGCGCGACAGGTTTGTCGATATCGGTCTCGCGAAATCGAACCCACGCCTCCGCCTCGCGCTTTCGATCGAAAGTCTTGGCCTCCCTGAAAACTATACGGCCGCCTTTTTTTCTGAGGATCTGCGCGGTATAACCAAGCGATCCGTCTTTTCGTTTTCTCGCGGTGATGGTGCTCATCGGTACAATATTCCTCTCTCGGAACGACATCGTCATACTTAACTATAAAATCGGGTGGAACAGCGTGGAAAAAGTAGGACGAAACAAGATGATAAACGACATCAATATAACGGGTATAAAATATTGAATTTATACGAAAAATCAATAAAATCAGGGGCTAAGATTTTTTCCGTGGCTCCCATGATCGACTGGACCGACACGAGGTGCAGATTTCTGCACCGGCAATTGTCGAAGCGCGCGCTGCTGTTTACCGAAATGATCGTTGCCGATGCCATCATCCACGGCCAGCGCGACAGGCTGCTCGGTTACCATCCACAGGAACATCCCGTTGCGCTACAGCTTGGCGGATCCGACCCCGCCAAGCTTGCTGAGGCGGTGCGGATTGCCGGCGATTACGGCTATGATGAAATCAACCTCAATGTCGGCTGCCCTTCGGACCGGGTGCAATCCGGCACTTTCGGCGCCTGCCTGATGCGCGAGCCCGAAGTCGTGGCGCAATGCGTTTCGGCGATGAAGGCGGTTGCGACTGTGCCGGTGACTGTCAAATGCCGCATCGGGGTGGATGATCAGGAGCCGGAATCCGTGTTGCCGGATTTTCTGGCGCGTGTTGTCGCGGCCGGCGCGGATGCCGTGTGGATCCATGCGCGCAAAGCCTGGCTGCAAGGGCTCTCGCCGAAGGAAAACCGCGAGGTGCCGCCGCTCGATTATGATCTCGTCTATCGCATGAAACGGGAAAATCCTGACGTCTTCGTCGGTATCAATGGCGGCATCGCCGATCTCGATCAGGCTTGCGATCATCTGCAGCGTATGGATGGTGTCATGCTCGGCCGTGCTGCCTACCACAACACATCCATCCTCGCCGATGTGGATCACCGCATCTATGGCGAAGAGGCCCCGCAGTACGACTGGATGGGGTTGCGCGACGCCATGATGGCCTATGCCGTCGATTATATTGCCGCGGGCGGGCGTCTCAATCACGTTACCCGCCACATGGTCGGTCTGTTTCAGGGCATGCCGGGCGCGCGCCGTTTCCGGCAAATTCTCTCCAGCGATGCCACCCGGCCGGGGGCAGGGCCGGAGGTGATCGAGGCGGCTTTTGCTGCGATCGATTTCAATCCGACAAAGGAGCTGGCGGGCTGAAGGCTGGAAACGGCCTTCTTACGATTTTCATGCCGCTTAGCGACCGGGGTATCGCGAGAAATTCCGCAGCCGGGATCGGGTAATCTCTCAGGGGACGACCCAGACCAGCCCGTGCCATTCCCTCCCGGTATCGCCAGTCATGCAGAAATCGAGTGATGGTTTGCGGATCAGGCCGAGGCGCGACATGACGGCCCGGGAGCGGAAATTATCGGAGCTTGTATAAGCGACGATCCCATCTATTCCTTTGAAATCGTTCGCATGCGCCAAGGCGGCTTTTGCGCTTTCGGTCGCATAACCTTTTCCCCACGCCTGCCTTATGAAACGCCAGCCGATTTCGTGGTGCGGGCCGAGCGGATGGTCTTCGGAGAGGCGTGGCATGACGCCGGCATAACCGAGAAACAGGCCATCGGGATTTTCAACCGCCCAGCGGGCGATGCCCTGTTCGCGCTGCGCCCTGCGATAACGCTCGAATTTTTCCCTGCTCCGCGCCTCGTCCGCCGGCCCGCCCTGATCGGCCATCACCTGCGGATCGGTCTGCATTGCAGCGAAGGCGTCAAAATGATCGTCCCGCCAATGGCGCAGGCGTAAACGTTCCGTCTCGATCATATCCATACCCGCTCAATCTTCTAAAGACGACAGCCTTTTGCCGACGAAACGTCTTGGGCGATCATCGGCATTCTTGCCGGGGTGAGATGACGGGAGTGAGACGCAGGCTATTCATTCTCCGGATATCGAATGTTTTCCGACATGACGACCTGCCGGGTGAGGCTGCAACATCCGGTGTTCAGTGTCACCGCATCACTCAGACAGCCTTTTGCAATTCCTGCGCACCGTTGGGCGCATTGACCTTGCCGCCGGTGATGAAAAAGGCGAAAACGTCGCGCGGTGTCTTTTCCGCTTTCCGCTCGGGCGCGATCAGCGGCAGATCATCAGGTACACCGCCCGCCGCATAGGTCTTGACCCGTTTTGCCCAATGGCCGATCTCGGCCTTCGGATAGCAGGTGGCGATGTCGTCTTCGCCTTTTTGCAGGCGGCAATAAACGAAGTCGGCCGTCACATCCGGCAGCATCGGATAATCGTGGTGATCGGCGCAGACGACGGCGACCTTGTGTCTGGCGATAAGATCGATGAATTCCGGCACCTGAAATGTCGGGTTGCGCACTTCGACCACATGGCGAAGCCGGATACCATCCTGCTTTTCCGGCAGGAGCGCCAGAAAGGCACCGAAATCCTCCGCATCGAATTTCTTCGTCGGCGCAAATTGCCAGAGGATCGGGCCGAGGTGAGAGCCAAGCTCCGTCAGCCCTTGAGTCAAAAATTTCGTCATCGATTCACCCGCTTCGGCCAGAACCTTGCGGTTGGTGACAAAGCGGCTGGCCTTCAGGGAGAAGATGAAATCGTCAGGCACTTCGGAGGCCCATTTGGCGAAGGTCGCGGGTTTCTGACTGCTGTAGTAGGTGCCGTTCACCTCGATTGCCGTCATTTGCCGGCTGGCATGTTCGAGCTGGCGCTTCTTCGGCAGTTTTTCCGGATAAAACGTGCCTTCCCAGGGCTCGAAGGTCCAACCGCCGATACCGGTGCGGATCGTGCCTGATGTCGACATATGCTGTTCCTCCTCCGGCCTTTGGCCCATTCGACCTTTGCTGTGAAAGACTGCGGATTACTCCGCAGCCTCGCGTTTCCCGGCCGGCCGGCGTTCCAGAAGTTCCTTCAGGAAATGACCGGTGTAGGAGCGCTCGACCTTGACAATATCTTCCGGCGTGCCGGTCGCCACGATTTCGCCGCCACCCGTGCCGCCCTCGGGGCCGATGTCGATGATCCAGTCGGCTGTCTTGATGACTTCGAGGTTGTGTTCGATCACCACGACGGAATTGCCCTGGTCCACCAGTGCCTGCAGCATTTCCAGCAGCTTGTTGACGTCGTGGAAGTGCAGGCCCGTCGTTGGTTCATCGAGAATGTAGAGCGTGCGGCCTGTCGAGCGTTTCGACAGTTCCTTGGCGAGCTTGACGCGCTGCGCCTCGCCGCCGGAAAGCGTGTTGGCTTGCTGGCCGACCTTGATGTAACCGAGGCCGACATCGAACAAAGCCTGCAGCTTGTCGCGCACTGCCGGCACGGCGGCGAAGAATTCCACGCCTTCTTCCACCGTCATATCCAGCACGTCGGCGATGGACTTGCTCTTGAAAGTCACGTCCAGCGTCTCGCGATTGTAACGCTTGCCGTGGCAGACGTCGCAGGTGACATAGACGTCGGGCAGGAAGTGCATCTCGATCTTGATGACGCCGTCGCCCTGGCAGGCTTCGCAGCGGCCGCCCTTGACGTTGAAGGAGAAACGGCCCGGCGCGTAGCCGCGCGCCTTTGCCTCCGGCAGGCCGGCGAACCAGTCGCGGATCGGCGTGAAGGCGCCGGTATAGGTGGCGGGGTTGGAGCGCGGCGTGCGGCCGATCGGCGACTGGTCGATATCGATCACCTTGTCGATGAATTCGAAACCGTCGATGCGGTCGTGTTCGGCCGGGATTTCGCGCGCGCCCATCACCCGGCGTGCCGCCGACTTATAAAGCGTCTCGATCAGGAAAGTGGACTTGCCGCCACCCGAAACGCCGGTCACGGCGGTGAAAACGCCAAGCGGGATAGCCGCCGTGACATTCTGGAGATTATTGCCGCGTGCGCCATAAACCTTGATCTCGCGGCCCTTCTTGGGCTTGCGGCGCTCTGCCGGCACGGCGACGCCGAGTTCGCCGGAGAGATATTTGCCGGTTAGTGATTTCGGATTGGCCATCACCTCCTGCGGTGTGCCTTCGGCGATCACCTGACCGCCGTGAATGCCGGCGGCCGGGCCGATATCGACCACATAATCCGCCGTCAGAATGGCGTCTTCGTCATGTTCGACCACGATCACCGTATTGCCAATATCGCGCAGGTGTTTCAGCGTTTCGAGCAGGCGGGCATTGTCGCGCTGGTGCAGGCCGATCGACGGCTCGTCCAGAACATAGAGAACGCCGGTAAGACCCGAGCCGATCTGCGAGGCCAGCCGGATGCGCTGGCTTTCGCCGCCGGAAAGCGTGCCGGAATTGCGCGACAGGCTGAGATAATCCAGTCCGACATCATTGAGGAAGCGCAGGCGTTCGCGGATCTCCTTGAGGATGCGGACGGCGATCTCATTCTGCTTGGCGTTGAGGTTTTCCGGCAGCGTCTCGAACCAGTCGCGCGCCTTGCGGATCGACATCTGGGTGACTTCACCGATATGCAGCTTATTGATCTTGACGGCCAGCGCTTCCGGCTTGAGGCGAAAACCGTTGCAGGCCGGGCAGGGCGCTGCCGACATATAACGCTCGATTTCCTCGCGCGCCCAGGCGCTATCGGTCTCTTTCCACCGACGCTCGAGATTGGGAACGATGCCCTCGAAGTTTTTCAACGTTTTATAAGAGCGCGCGCCGTCCTGATAATTGAATTCGATCTTGTCATCGGTGCCCTGAAGAATGGCGTGCTGTGCCTCCTTGGAGAGGTCCGACCACTTGCTCGACAGCTTGAAACCGAAGGCCTTGCCGAGCGCTTCCAGCGTTTGATTGTAATAGGGCGAAGACGATTTGGCCCATGGGGCAATCGCACCGTCGCGCAGCGCGCGCGCCGGCTCGGGAACAATCAGGTTCTCATCGACCTTCTGCTGCGAGCCGAGGCCATCGCAGCTGGGGCAGGCGCCGAAGGGATTGTTGAAGGAAAACAGCCGCGGCTCGATTTCCGGAATGGTGAAGCCGGAGACCGGGCAGGCGAATTTTTCTGAAAACAGCACCCGCTCATGGGTTTCGTTGAGCGACTTGTTGGCGGAGCCGCCGGCGGCGGTTTCTTCCGGCGGCAAAGGCTTGTCGGCGAATTCGGCGATAGCCAGCCCGTCGGCGAGCTTGAGGCAGGTCTCGAGACTGTCGGCAAGGCGCGCGGCCATGTCCGGACGCACCACCGCACGGTCAACCACCACGTCGATGTCATGTTTGTATTTCTTGTCGAGGGCAGGCACGTCAGCGATCTCGTAGAACTGGCCATCCACCTTGACGCGCTGGAAGCCCTTCTTCATCAGCTCGGCAAGTTCCTTTTTATATTCGCCTTTGCGGCCGCGCACGATCGGCGCGAGAACATAAAGACGGGTGCCTTCCTCAAAGGCGAGGATGCGGTCCACCATCTGGCTGATGGTCTGGCTCTCGATAGGCAGGCCCGTAGCGGGCGAATAGGGCACGCCGACACGCGCAAACATCAGGCGCATATAGTCGTAGATTTCGGTAACCGTGCCAACCGTGGAACGTGGGTTCTTCGAGGTGGTCTTCTGTTCGATGGAAATCGCCGGCGACAGACCCTCGATCCGGTCGACATCCGGCTTCTGCATCATTTCGAGGAACTGGCGCGCATAGGCCGAAAGGCTTTCGACATAACGGCGCTGGCCCTCGGCATAAATCGTATCGAAGGCAAGCGACGACTTGCCCGAGCCGGAAAGTCCGGTCATGACGATCAGCTTGTTGCGGGGCAGATCCAGATCGATACCCTTGAGGTTATGCTCGCGGGCACCACGGATGGAAATCGTCTTCAGTTCACTCATGGCAAGGCTCGGACAAAATTAACGGGCTTGATGGCAGCGCGTCCTTATGTAGTGACGCAGCCGGGGGTGTCGAGGTCTATTCCCTGTCGGTCGGAGCTTTTCAGCCCACTTGACTCGAATTTCGCGATTAAATAGAACAAAAAAGGAACAAATAGCAAGCGCCAATATTCGCCCTTCGAAGGTCGTGATTATTCGCTGTGGATAGTTCCGCCGTTGCGGTGCCTTTTGACGTCCACGATGGTTATTGTGTGCGGGATTTTTTGAAATGCAATTGCCGGTCATGATGGTCGGCGGACAGGATGACGAGATGGCTGGTAGCGTAAACAAGGTAATTCTGATCGGAAACGTCGGCGCCGATCCCGAAATTCGCCGGACGCAGGATGGCCGCCCCATCGCCAACCTGCGCATCGCCACCTCGGAGACCTGGCGTGACCGCAACAGCGGCGAGCGCAAGGAAAAGACCGAATGGCACACCGTCGTGGTTTTCAACGAAGGCCTGTGCAAGGTTGTCGAGCAATATGTCAAAAAGGGCGCCAAGCTCTATATCGAAGGCCAGTTGCAGACCCGAAAGTGGCAGGACCAGACCGGTAACGACCGTTATTCGACCGAAATCGTATTGCAGGGCTTCAACTCGACGCTGACGATGCTTGATGGTCGCGGTGAAGGCGGCGGCGGCGGCGGTGGCGGTCGCAGCGGCGGCGGCGACTTCGGCGGCGGCGGTGATTATGGTAGCAGCGGCGGTTACGACCAGCAGCCGGCACGTGGCGGCGGCTCTTCCCGCAGCGGCGGTGGCCAGCCTTCCGGCGGCTTCTCCAACGATATGGACGACGATATCCCGTTCTGATCGCGTGACGATGGTGGGAGCGGGCTGCGCGTGTCGGCTTCCATCGTTTTTGCCTGTCACAGGCTGCTCACCAAAGGGCTTGCAGCCCATATTGTGACGGTATCGCAGGTTCTTCTTATGCTGCGGCCTTGTCCGCCAGCATCGCGACCATGACATCGGATTGCGACACTATGCCCACCATCTTGCCGTTGGCGTCGATGACAGGCAGGTAGTGCAGTCCTTCTTCCGCAAAGCGGATAATTGCTTCCTCGATCGCCGTTTCTGGCCGCACGGTTCTGACCGGCGAGGTCATGATGTCCTTGACGGTATCGTTGGGGGCGCTGGCGCCGGACAGAATGAGGCGCAGCCGCTGCAGGAAGCCGATGGAGGGTCGGCCGTTTCTCCAGCTCGCCTTTTCCAGAAAATCCGTCTGGGTGACGATGCCGACGATTTCGGCTTTGTCGTTGGTGACGGGCAGCGCCTTGAAATGATGGCTCTGCATCAGCGCATGGGCATGGCGAAGGCTGTCATCCGGGGCGACGCCGACCACATCCCGCGACATGACGCTGGCGCAATCGAGATGCAGCGCACGGCGACGCCAGGAGCGCAGCTCTGTCTTGCGCAGGATGGTTTCCAGCTCGTCGCGGTCGATATCCAGAACCTGGTCGTATTCCTTCAGCACCTCGTCGAGATCGGCGGAGGAGAAGCCGATTTTCTGGATGGGGGTCGGATCCGTCGTGCCGTGGGCGGCCTTTCCGAGCTTCAGACCATGCGGATAGGCGCGGCCGGTGGCATTGTTATAGACCAGCGCCAGAGCGAGCAGGATCAGCGAGTTTCCGGCGACCGGCCAGAGCAGGAAACCATAGCCGAGGCCGTGCACGGCGGGGCCGCCGAGAACGGCTGTCAGCGCCACCGCGCCGCTTGGCGGGTGCAGGCACCGCAACGCCATCATGGCGGCGATGGCAAGACTGATGGCGAGCGCGCTGGCGAAGAATATATCCGGAACAAGCAGCGCCACCGTTACGCCCACGAAAGCCGACACCAGATTGCCGCACATGATCGACCAGGGTTGCGCAAGAGGGCTGGACGGCACGGCGAATAAAAGCACCGCCGATGCGCCCATTGGCGCGATCATGGCGGGCAGGGTGGGGTCGAAACGGAAGGCAAGGCTGCCCAGAAGTCCGGTCAGCAGAATGCCGACAAAGGCGCCGGTGGCTGCGCGCAGCCTTTCCCTGTTGCTGACGGGAGCGGCATCCGGGATGAGGCGGCGCAGCGTGGATCGCATGGAGAGAACTTTCTGATCCGGAAAAGATGCGCGTCTTTTAACCGAAGCGGGTCGCCGGTTTAAAGGGCATATTTTTCGCAATGTCTGCCGGTCGCAGGATTTTATTGCGTAAGCATCGCAATAGACTGGCGCTCAGAAAGCAAAGGCCGATTTTATGCCGTCGACCACGAATTGCACGGAAAGGGCGGCGAGCAGAACGCCGAGCAGCCGGGTGAGGATGGCGCGGCCGGTATTGCCGAGAAAACGGTCCATTCGCTCCGAAACGATGAGGGCCGCGTAGACAAGGGCCATGGCGAAGGCGAGAATGAGAATAAGCACGACCATTTCGAGCGTCGTTTTCATCGTTCCCGCCAGAAGCACGGTGGCGGAAATCGCGCCCGGCCCGGCGATCAACGGCAGCGCCAGCGGAAAGACCGCCAGATTGTGCAGATGATCCTTGGTGATGGCGATCTCGGAGGTCTTCTCCTTACGCTCCTGGCGTTTTTCGAAAATCATCTCGAAGGAAATCCAGAACAGCAACAGACCACCGGCGATGCGGAAGGCGCCGAGCGAGATGCCGAGCAGATTGAGGATGGCAAGGCCGAATAGGGCGAAGACGGCGAGAATGCCGAAGGCGATGATGGAGCCGCGCAGTGCCACCTGGGCACGCTGGGCGCGCGTCATGCCGACGGTAAGTGCGAGGAAAACAGGCGCCAGACCCGGCGGATCGAGCGTGACCAGAAGTGTGGTAAGCGCGTTGATGAGCGTTTCGCTGCTGGCCATTTTTTCCCCGCCTATTCTATTTTTAGGCCGGAGCCTACGCAAGTCATACACGCTTTAAAAGGGAGCGGCGGCGCTTTTGCCGACCTAAACGGCGAAAAGCGGTGTATGTCTTGCAAATGACGCAAAAGACTGTTCAAAACTCGCCGGGAAATTGGCGTAACGTGGCTGTTTCCGCTATAAAAATCCATCCGATTCTTAACAGAGAATGTGATCCGTTTTGACTGACCAGAGCCCCCCCGGCGGCGGAAAACTTCCGCCAGGCATTGAACCGATTTCCATCATTGAGGAAATGCAGCGGTCCTATCTCGATTACGCCATGAGCGTTATCGTGTCCCGCGCGCTTCCTGATGTCCGTGACGGTTTGAAGCCGGTTCATCGCCGTATTCTTTACGGCATGTCCGAACTTGGTATCGACTGGAACAAAAAATACGTCAAATGCGCCCGCGTCACCGGTGACGTGATGGGTAAATTCCATCCGCACGGCAACTCGGCGATCTATGATGCATTGGCGCGAATGGCGCAGGACTGGTCGCTGCGCCTGCCGCTGATCGACGGGCAGGGCAATTTCGGCTCGATCGACGGCGATCCGCCGGCGGCCGAACGTTATACCGAATGCCGTCTGGACAAGGCCGCCCATTCGCTGCTCGACGATCTCGACAAGGAAACGGTCGATTTCCGTGACAACTATGACGGCACGCTTCAGGAGCCGGTCGTTGTTCCCGCGAAATTCCCGAACCTTCTGGTCAATGGCGCAGGCGGTATTGCTGTCGGCATGGCCACCAATATTCCGCCGCACAATCTGTCTGAGGTCATCGACGGCTGTATCGCGCTGATCGAAAATCCGGCTATCGAGCTGCCGGAACTGATGCAGATCATTCCCGGCCCGGATTTCCCGACCGGTGCGCTGATCATGGGCCGGTCCGGCATCCGCTCGGCTTACGAGACAGGTCGCGGATCGGTCATCATGCGCGGTCGCGCCACCATCGAGCCGATGCGCGGCGACCGCGAGCAGATCATCATCACCGAGGTTCCCTATCAGGTGAACAAGGCTTCGATGATCGAGAAGATGGCCGAACTGGTCAAGGAAAAGCGCATTGAGGGCATTTCCGACCTGCGTGACGAGTCCGACCGTCAGGGTTATCGCGTCGTCGTCGAGCTGAAGCGCGACGCCAATGCCGATGTCATCCTGAACCAGATTTATCGCTACACGCCGCTGCAGACCTCGTTTGGCTGCAACATGGTGGCGCTGAACGGCGGCAAGCCGGAACAGATGACGCTGCTGGACATGCTGCGCGCTTTCGTTTCCTTCCGCGAGGATGTGGTCAGCCGCCGCACCAAGTACCTGCTGCGCAAGGCGCGTGACCGCGCGCATGTTTTGGTGGGTCTGGCAATTGCGGTTGCCAATATCGACGAGGTCATCCGCGTCATCCGTCGCGCTCCCGATCCGGCTACGGCCCGTGAAGAGTTGATGACGCGGCGCTGGCCGGCACAGGATGTGGAAAGCCTGATCCTGCTGATCGACGATCCGCGTCACCGTATCAACGAAGACCGCACCTATAATCTTTCCGAAGAGCAGGCGCGCGCCATTCTCGAATTGCGTCTTGCCCGTCTGACGGCGCTCGGCCGCGATGAAATCGGCGACGAGCTGAATAAGATCGGCGCGGAAATCAGCGAATATCTCGATATTCTCTCGTCGCGCGTCCGCATCCAGCAGATCGTCAAGGATGAGCTTATCGCCATCCGCGACGAGTTCGGCACGCCACGCCGGTCCGAGATCGTCGAAGGCGGTCCTGACATGGAAGATGAAGACCTCATCGCCCGCGAAGACATGGTCGTTACCGTTTCGCATCTCGGTTACATCAAGCGTGTGCCGCTGACCACCTACCGGGCGCAGCGTCGCGGCGGCAAGGGTCGTTCCGGCATGGCGACGCGCGACGAGGATTTCGTCAACCGTCTCTTTGTTGCGAACACCCATACGCCGGTGCTGTTCTTCTCCTCGCGCGGCATCGTCTACAAGGAAAAGGTCTGGCGCCTGCCCATCGGCACGCCGCAGTCCAAGGGCAAGGCCCTTATCAACATGCTGCCGCTGGAACCCGGCGAACGCATCACCACCATCATGCCGTTGCCCGAGGATGAAACCACCTGGGAAACGCTTGACGTGATGTTCTCGACGACGCGCGGCACGGTTCGCCGTAACAAGCTCGGCGATTTCGTGCAGGTCAACCGCAACGGCAAGATCGCCATGAAGCTCGACGAGGAGGGTGATGAAATCCTCTCCGTCGAAACCTGTACCGACCGTGATGATGTGTTGCTGACGACGGCGCTTGGCCAGTGCATCCGCTTCCCCGTGGAGGATGTACGCGTCTTTGCCGGCCGCAACTCCGTCGGCGTGCGCGGCATCAACATGGCCGAAGGCGACCGCATCATTTCCATGACCATCGTTGGCCATGTGGAAGCCGAACCGTGGGAGCGTGCCGCTTACCTCAAGCGCTCTGCCGCCGAGCGGCGTGCGGCAGGTGTCGATGAAGACGATATCGCACTCGTCGGTGAAGAAGTGATGGAAGAGGGCGAGCTCAGCGAAGAGCGCTATCAGGAACTGAAGGCACGCGAGGAATTTGTGCTGACGGTTTCCGTGAAGGGCTACGGCAAGCGTTCCTCCTCCTACGACTTCCGCACATCGGGCCGTGGCGGCAAGGGCATCCGCGCCACCGACACCTCGAAGACATCAGAGATCGGCGAACTCGTCGCTGCCTTCCCCGTGGACGAAGGCGACCAGATCATGCTGGTTTCTGACGGCGGTCAGCTGATCCGCGTGCCGGTCAACGGCATCCGCATCGCCAGCCGCGCCACCAAGGGCGTGACGATCTTCTCTACCGCCAAGGATGAGAAGGTTGTGTCCGTGGAGCGCATCAACGAGCCGGAAGGCGATGACGAGGCTGAAAACGGCAATGGCGAAGAGGCCGATAACAATCTGCCGGATATGCCTGAGGCACCGGAGAGCGAGGCGTAAGCCGCCTCGTTTTTTTACCGTCAGTCAACAGAAACCCCGCGGCGCTCAGGCACCGCGGGGTTTTTCTTTGGGTCTATTGGTTGGTCCGGCTCTTTACCGAATTCGGATATGGATCGGTGTCCGTCCGGAGCGGCCTGCGACGTGAAGGTGGATGCTGGCTTCCGGCTGGTTGGCGCGCCAGGCGCGGGCACCATGCGACAGGAGCAGGCTGACCAGATCGCGCGTCTTTGCCTTGGAGCGGTTGAGACCGAGATCGGCGATACGCATCGCCGCTTCATGAATGGGATGCAGAACCGACAGACTGCTTTGCCCGTTGCCAGACGCAATGTCCGAATAATTCTCGTTAACTGCCATCTTGGAAAGCCTCGCTACACATTACACAATTCGAGGAGACAGGCGATGTTCCGACAATGAACGCCGCCTGCGGAAACGTCAGTTACTGGAGTGACGCCCAGCAGCTGACGCCTTTCTTTTTCAATGCATTGCATGCATTTACCGCGGCGTTCTGGCCATCAAAGCCGCCGAAACGGGCGCGGTAGACCTGTGAGCCGTCCCGACTAAAGGCGACTGTGAAGGGTTTTGCCGAACGAAGGGCGGAACCACCCTTTTCCTGTGCGCTCTGCAGCAGGCCGCGAGCGGAGTTTTCATCCGGCGATGCGCCGATCTGAATTACCCAGCCGCCCTGCGGAGCTTCTGATTTAGCCGCGACCGAAGGAGCAGGGGCGACGGAGGCGGTAACGATATTGTCCACCTTGGTCGAGTTGGTGATCAACTTGCGGTCCGGCGGGATGGGTGCCTGAGAAACGGGATCCTTGCCCTTCTGCCAGGTTGCTGCTTCCATCGCCTTGACGGCTGGATTGGAAGAAGAGCCTGCAAAGGCCGTAATCGGCGCCTCTTCGTAACGGGCCTGCGGTACCGGTCCGGCATTGGGCAGGCCGGCATTGGTAGCCGCAACCGCAACGGAAGGAACAGCTGCCGCCACGGCGACCGGTTCTTCAATCGGCGCGGACCGCGTCTGGGCGATCAGGTTGCTGTTGCCACCGCGCGATGCCTGCGGCAGATAGGTCGCTACAAGCTTGCGCATGGTGGCGTCACGGGCGGCGCTGGAGCGACCGCCGAGAACGACGGCGACGATGGAGCGGCCATCGTTCTGCGCCGAGGTCGCAAGATTGCTGCCGGCCGCACGGGTGTAACCGGTCTTGATGCCGTCGACGCCCTTCACGGTTCCGACGAGACGATTGTGGTTGCCAATGACCTGCTTGCCGAAATTGAAGGTGCGGGTAGAGAAATAACCGTAATATTGCGGAAAATGCTGGCGAAGGGCGATGCCGAGACGGGCCTGATCGCGCGCCGTCGTCATCTGCGCCGTGTTGGGCAGGCCGTTGGCGTTGCGATAGGTCGTGCGGGTCATGCCGAGTGCACGGGCCTTGGCGGTCATCATCCTGGCGAAACGGTCTTCCGAGCCGCCGAGATATTCACCGAGCGCTGTCGCCATGTCGTTGGCAGAACGGGTGACGAGAGCCAGAATGGCCTGTTCGACCGTGATGGCGCCGCCGGCGCGCACACCAAGCTTGGATGGCGGCTCCTTGGCGGCATTGGCCGAGACCGGCACCTTGGAATCAAGCGAGATGCGTCCGGAATTAAGCGCCTCGAACGTCAGATAAAGCGTCATCATCTTCGTCAGAGAGGCAGGATAACGCAGACCGTCCGGATCCTCGCCGTAGAGAACCTTGCCGGTCTTGGCGTCGATGACGATGCCGGCATATTTCGGATCCGCCTGTGCGGTGCCCACGGATGCTGCGGTTATGAACGCCGCAGCAAGGGTCAACGCAACAAACCTTACAAAAGACGCCGCACCCGCTTTGCGCGAATGTACCCCAGATACACTTTTCAACACTGCTGAACTCTTCAATCGCATATTTCTGTTCCGCTCGGACACGCCCCGCCCGATAGCTCCGGGGATAAACTTTATCGGGATGGCGTTACCAAGTGGTTTATGAAAGGTGTCTGCCTTCCATAAAATGCGACTTTTCGCACGCAATCTGTGCCATGCTGTTTCACGGATTTCCGTCTTTTGCGAGGCGCTGCTCGACATAATGTTTCACATCGGTGTCGAGTTTTTGCCATTGCGGCAAAAGGCCGGCGGAGAAGCGGTAAAAAAGACTGAGATCCTGCCCGACGTGGATATCCCTTTGGCAGTCGCTGCCTGTGGCTTCCTGCTGTGTCTGCGGCAGCAGGCAGCGCACCACGTAGTCGCTTTCACCATTGCGCGCTCCGGTCAATATGACTTCCTTGCCGTAACCGGAATCGGCGCGCAGGCGGTGCAGCAGCAATCCGTGTTTCAGCGGCACGGGGTCTCCTTCCGTCAGCCGGGCATAAATTGGTCCGAAACGGCCGGACATGTCCTGTGACATGGTGCTTTGCGACAGCTGTATATAAATCAGTCCCGTCGCCTGGGCGGGATCGTCGAATATGGCGCGATTCCCTTCCTCATATCCGTTGAGGCCGGGCCAGGTCAGGTAAAGATCGATCTGCTCCTGCTCACCGCCCTCACGACCCGAGGGTAAGCGCAGCGTGTTTTTCACGAGCTTCAGCCGGTCGTTGCCGATTGATATCTGCACCTCGTCGGTTGCTGTCGTATGGCCTGCCTTCAGGACCCGCTCACCATACAATTTGACGCCGATATTAAGTGCGATGACTAAAACGAGAAGAACTCCGGCAATGATGGCGGCGCGGCGCATCAGCGACGATGAAAGCAGGGGTGTTCCGTTCTGCATGGGCTTCCAGATTCGTTCTTGTCGCGGGCGTGGGTTTCGGGCCGGAAATAGGCTGACAAAGCTTTAACCTGCGGCGATCGCCATTGAAATGCTGTTTTGCCGCTGCTACCTGATAGGGCGCAAGCAAAGGACGGCATATGGCAGCGCGCGACAGATATTCCCGGAAACTCGAATGTTCCAAATGTGGCCACCAGGGTTTTGCCGAAGTGTCGGAATCCGACGAAAAGGGTCGCGCAGATGTCGATTTTCGCGTCGATGAAATGCCGCGGGGTTTTCGCACCGAACGCGCCTCGGGTGATCCGACCGATTTCATGATCCGCTGCGGCCAGTGCGGCAACATATTTCGTTTCCTGCAAAAAACCGCCTATGCGCCCGGAGGCGAACCGCGCGTGAAGGCCTGAACGGGAGGTGCCGGATGACCATGCCGCAACAACCGAACGGCGCGCCGCCAAGGCGCAAGCCAATCTGGCCGTGGATCGTGCTTTTGGTGCTGACGCTCTGCGCCATCTACTCCTATAATCGCGCCAACGAAATCCTGGCCGACCTGTCCGACACCTTGCCGCCAGCGGTGCTGAACCTGTTCGAGGATATTCTTCGGGGTGGCGGACGACACGGTGATGGCGGGCCCAGCATCGGGGTCTGAATAGTCAAACCGACAATAGGGTACTGTCCGCAGACCGGCCTCTCGCATACAGACGTTTTTTAGAGGTGCATTAAAGAAAAAAGCCCCGCAAACGGGCGGGGCAGGTTGATCGCTCGGGGAAAGTTGGGCAATGCCCGGGAGCGATGTGACTATATAAGCGACAATATTGCTGACGCGATAGGCCACTTCCGTCCCAAACAGTACGCCGGCGCATAAATTTTGCTCAGGTGAGGAGGATTTTGAGGAGATGAACTCGCTAAATCTGTCAGGCAACTTGACAGCAAGCCGTCCTATTCTTCGCCTCGCCTCGAATTGCACATATTTGCTCCTAACATAACGAGACATGAGCAGACGCATGGATAAATCCGGAATCTTCTTCGTGGCGCTTTTGCTGGTGCTTGTTGCAATCGTACTCAGCCTGACGCTGTTTGATTCGGCCCAGCAAATGCCGTCGGTTCCTGCGGGTGAGGGGTCTTTATTGCCGCCGGCAACAACGCCGGGACAATGATTTGCGGCGCGACAGCAGATGGACGGCGACCGTTTGGCAGGGCAAGCCTCGAGCGGGATTGACGGCCTTTTTCAAACCGCTATAAAGCCTCACCACCGAAGGATGGGTGTCCGAGTGGTTTAAGGAACCGGTCTTGAAAACCGGCGTGCGTGTGAGCGTACCGTGGGTTCGAATCCCACCCCATCTGCCATTAAGCTCAAAAATGACCATTTTGAAAAGTGGAACGATTGCCGATCCGTGTCGCGTCGTTCGGCCGGAGCTGCTTTGATGTGACCAACAATGAAGAAACCCGCCTTTCGGCGGGCTCCAAATTCACATTTAATCAGATTTCGTCATCAGATTTCGGGGCAACCCCGTTCGTTGGCGAAGGTGATGCGATCCGGGCCGCGGCGGGTGAAGCCCTGAACGACGACGCGGCCGGGGGTGACACGCACGACTTCGGGATCACGCAGGCCTGCTTCACGAGCGGCGGCGCGGGCTTCGCGTTCGCTGCAGCCGCGCATGCGGGGCGAGCCACGGCGGTCAACGTCTCTGTCGCGATCTCGATCGCGGATGACCGGGCGGACGCCATCGGGACCGATCCTTAACTCCATATCCTGTGCGCCGGCCTGGATGGGTGCAGCGATGGATACCAGGGCGATGCCAAGCGCCAGACCTGCAGCTTTTATTGACTTGATCATGGTTTCCTCCCTCAGCCGAAAAACCGGCGGAAGCTTGTTTGTTTGCGGGGAAGAAACGCGGCCGCACTCCCTTTGTTCCGTTATGTCGGATGCCGGAGAAGGCGCGGATGAGTGTCGACGGTAGATTTCAGGCGCCCAAAAAAGAGATAAATCATTAACCACGTTCATTACAATTTTATCGAATTTGCAGAAGTCGTTCGCATTTTCGCCACGTTATGCACAAGATTAAGCGACTGTTAGGTGCTTCGATGGCAGGGGCAAATCGAGGCAAGTGAGGGTGCGGTTCTCCGAGCCAATAGCAGCGTGGGGCAGAAGATTTGAATTCTACGGTCAAGAAACTCGGCATCAGCACCAGATCGGGTGCGAAGTGGCTTGCAATTTCCGTGCTTTGCGCTGCGACAGCGTCGTGTTCCACCACGACTGAAACGAAGCCGAAGCCCAAGCGCAGCAAGGAATATTTTTCCGAGTCGGAATATGGCGTGAAGGCCAGTCCGCGCGTGGCGGATGGCAAGAGCATTCCAAAAGGCGGCGGGCGAGAGCTCGTCGGCAACGCCTATACCGTAAAAGGCCGTCGTTATTTTCCGAAAGAAGAGCCGGGTTACAACAAGACCGGTCTTGCCTCCTGGTACGGTTCCGCCTTCCACGGTCGCCTGACGGCGAATGGCGAAGTGTACGATAAAGAACATCTTTCTGCCGCACATCCGACATTTCCCCTGCCGAGCTATGCGCGCATTACCAACACGGAAAATGGCGCCTCGGTTCTGGTGCGCGTCAACGATCGCGGACCTTTTCATGAGGGCCGCCTGATCGACGTTTCCAGCAAGACGGCCGATCTTCTCGACATGAAGGCGACAGGTACGGCGAATGTGCGGGTGCAATATGCCGGCCGCGCTCCGCTTGACGGTCACGACATGCCTTATTTGATGGCGTCTTATATTCCGAAGGGCTCGCGCTCGCCGGGCGTTGCGCCCGAGGGGCAGATCGCAACGGGTGTCATGGTGGCTTCGAATTCTCCGAATTTCGTGCCGGCTCCTGCCTCCAATCCGAATTATAGCGGTTCGACGCAGACGGCGCTGGTCGGTTCCAGGAAGAATGCCGCTCTGCAGGCCATGCCGCTGGTCAATGGTCCGGCGCCGGTATTCGAGCAATTTGCGATCCTGCCGGAAATCGGTCCGTTCCTGGCCGAGCGTCCCGAAGGAAACTTCATGCGTGAGCCGGCGGCGCCCGGCGGCAATTATCTGCGCGTGCCGACGCCATCCTCCAAATATGCGGCGGCTTATTCGCAAGAATCTGCTACGGTTTCCCGGACCGCGCGTGTCTTCGACAGCGTGCTGGTCGACCGTGGCGCGCTCAACGAGCAATCGATACTCGCCCATGTGAAGCGTCAGCAGGCGAAGTCGCGCTGACGGATTGAAGAGTAGGGCTGCATCCGTTTCGGGCGGCCGGTTGCGGCAGGCAGAACTGGGCGGTTTCATGCGCAAAGCCATTTATCGCTCCTGTTGTTCGGTCGTCGTGGCGGCCGGGCTTGCGTTTTTCAGTGCAGGCACGGCGCAATCACAGACCACGCCCTTCATCGCCAAGGCCGAACAGGCCTACATGATCGATGCCGAGACCGGCACGGTGCTTCTTTCGCAAAATGAAAATCAGTCTTTTCCGCCGGCTTCGCTTGCCAAGCTGATGACCGTGGAAGTGGTGCTGGACGCGCTCTCCAGGGGGCAGGTGATGCCGGAGACGCCCTATCCGGTCTCGGAATATGCCTGGCGCACGGGCGGCGCGCCGTCGCGAACCTCGACCATGTTCGCGGCGCTGAAATCTTCCGTCAGCATCAACGATCTCCTGACCGGCATTATCGTGCAGAACGCCAATGACGGCTGCATCATCATCGCGGAAGGCATGGCGGGATCCGACTCCGCATTTGCCAAGCGCATGACGGCGCGGGCAGGCGAACTTGGCATGAACCGCAGCACCTTTACCAATTCCACCGGGCTTCCTGATCCGGGCAACCAGACGAGCGCCAGGGATATGGTGCGTCTCGCCCAGCATCTGCATGACAATTATCCGGATCGATATGGGCTTTTCACCAAGCCGGATTTTGAGTGGAACCGGATATTCCAGCGGAACAAGAACACACTGCTTGGCAGCGGCATCGATGGTCTTGGGCTTGGCTTTGCGGAAGGCAGCGGTTTTGCCGCCGTCGTTTCGGCCGAGCGGGAGGGACGGCGGGTCTATCTGGCGCTTGCCGGCATCACCGACGACAAGACGCGGCAGGAGGAAGCCCGCCGGGTGGTGGACTGGGGGCTGACGGCTTTCGAAAAACGTCATCTTTTCGGAAAGGACGAAGCCGTCGGTTCCGTCAGTGTTTATGGCGGTGATGTCTCACATATCGATCTTTCGCCGAAGGAAGACATCAGCGTGCTGGTGCCGGTCAACAATCCTGATCGTATTTCGGGGCGGATCGTCTATCGCTGGCCTCTGAATGCGCCGCTGGACAGTGGCGCGAATGTCGGAACGCTCAAGGTCTTTTCAGGTGAGCGGCTGCTGCGCGAAGTGCCGCTTTATACCAAGGGTTCGGTCGGCAAGGGCTCGCTGACCCAGAATGCGGCGGGTGCGTTGAAGGAACTGCTGCTGTTCTGGCTCTGAAAATCCACGCTTTGCGCCACTTACCCCCTATGCTTTTGTTCAGGCACCGGATTTTCTGAAAAGCGCTTCACACTTTTTGGTTCGATGCTGTAAACAGGCATTTCAATATTTCCGGGAATTCCTCGCAGGACGTGACATTGGCCGAAAAGACTGGATTGTTCATCAGCTTCGAAGGCGGCGAGGGTGCCGGCAAGTCGACGCAGATTCGCACGCTTGCCGAAGCACTTCGTGGCCGCGGCTTCGAGGTGGTCGTGACGCGTGAGCCGGGTGGTTCGCCGGGGGCGGAGGCTGTTCGGCATGTGCTGTTGTCAGGTGCGGCGGAATCCTTCGGCGTGCGCATGGAAGCAATCCTGTTTGCGGCGGCGCGAAACGACCATGTCGAGGAGGTCATTCGCCCGGCGCTCGCGCGCGGCGAGATCGTGCTTTGCGACCGATTTCTTGACTCTTCCCGTGTCTATCAGGGCACGACCGGCAATCTGGAGCCTGACTTCATCGAGACGCTGCAACGCATTGCGATCGATGGTGTCGTGCCGGAACTGACGCTGATATTCGATATCGCCGCCGAAAAGGGGCTGGCCCGCGCCAGAAAACGGGCGGATGAGGGGGCTGCGCCCGACCGGTTCGAGAAAGAGGAAATCGAAACCCACGAGAAGCGGCGGGAAGCCTATCTCGATATAGCGCTTGCTGAGCCGCGTCGCTGCCGTATCGTCAATGCCGACCAGACGGAGGAGAAGGTGGCGGAGGACGTGATGTCCTTTGTCGAGCCCTTGCTCGAACAATTGGGAACTGCGGCGGGCACGGCGCATGAGTGAAGTTCAGGGCGTTCTCGACGGCGCGATTGCGCCGCAGCAGAACACGAAGCTTTTCGGGCATGAGGAAGTCGAAGCGTTTCTTGCGCAATCCTATCGCTCCGGCAAGGGTCATCATGCCATTCTCATCGAAGGGCCGGAGGGGATCGGCAAGGCGACGCTGGCGTTCCGTTTTGCCAATCATGTGCTCAGCCATCCCGATCCGGCTATGGCGCCTGAAAATCTGGCTGATCCCGATCCGGAATCGCTCGTCAGCCGGCAAATCACCTCTGGTGCATCGCATAATCTCATGCACTTGACGCGCCCCGTCGATGAAAAGACTGGTCGCGTGAAATCCGCCATCACCGTGGACGAGGTGCGACGGGCAGGACACTTCTTTTCCCAGACATCAGGCACCGGCAACTGGCGCATCGTCATTATCGACCCGGCCGACGATCTTAACCGCAATGCCGCGAATGCTATTCTGAAGATACTGGAGGAGCCCCCGAAGCGGGCGATGTTCCTTGTTCTCTCCCATGCGCCGGGCAAGTTGCTGCCGACCATCCGCTCGCGCTGCATGCCGCTTCGGCTCCTGCCGCTTTCCGATGCGGCTATGGTGCAATCGCTCGATCATCTCAGCATCGGCTCCGCCGGCGAAAAGCGCGACGCGCTGATTGCGGCCTCGAAGGGCAGCGTGGCGCAGGCGCTCAAGCTGATGAATTACGGCGGCTCCGACATCGTCGAGGCCTTTGCCGAGGTGATGTCTGCGGAAGGGCCGGGCGCACGAAAGAAGATGCACAAGTTGGCCGAAGTTCTGGCGCAGAAGGATGGCGATATCGTCCTCGGCTTCTTCATGGAGCATGTAACGGAAGAGTTGATGGAGCGGGCCAGGGCGGCGGCGATGGCGGGCGATATCACGGCGGCGGAAAAACATGCGCGGCTATCTTCGACGCTTTCGGAACGGATCAGCGTGGCGCAGGCCTATAATCTCGACAAGAAGCAGATGGTGCTTTCCATTCTGGAAGATATTCGCGGCGTCTGAAGGCGCGGGGATCGTACAAATCGTACTCTTTGCTTTCGCTGCTGCGAACAATGGTTTAAGAGCGGTCTATCCAAAAAACAGCCTGTAAAGTCGATAGACCGTCATGACAGACAAGACACCATTCTACATCACCACCGCGATCTCCTATCCCAACGGCAAGCCGCATATCGGCCATGCCTATGAGCTGATTGCGACGGACGCCATGGCACGTTTCCAGCGCCTGGATGGGATGGATGTTTTCTTCCTGACCGGCACCGACGAACATGGCCAGAAGATGCAGCAGACGGCGCGGGCGGAGGGCATTTCGCCGGAAGAGCTGGCGCAGCGCAATTCCGACCAGTTCCGCGCAATGGGCAAGCTGCTCAACGCCTCGAACGATGATTTCATTCGCACCACGGAAGAGCGTCACCACGAGACCTCGCGCAATATCTGGAACCTGATGGCCGATAGCGGCGACATCTACAAGGATAGCTATGCCGGCTGGTATTCCGTGCGCGATGAGGCCTATTACGGCGAAGACGAGACGGAAGTGCGCGCTGATGGCGTTCGTTACGGGCCGCAGGGCACACCGGTCGAATGGGTGGAGGAGGAAAGCTACTTCTTCAAGCTCTCCGAATATCAGGACAAGCTGCTGAAGCTCTACGAAGAGAACCCTGACTTCATCGGTCCGGCCGAGCGCCGCAACGAGATCATCTCCTTCGTCAAATCCGGTCTGAAAGACCTGTCGATTTCCCGCACCACCTTTGACTGGGGCATCAAGGTTCCGAACGATCCCAAGCACGTCATGTATGTCTGGGTCGATGCCTTGACCAATTACATCACCGCCACGGGTTACATCGAAGACAAAAACGGCCCGCGTGCGAAATATTGGCCGGCCGACGTGCATATCATCGGCAAGGACATCATCCGCTTCCACGCGGTCTATTGGCCGGCCTTCCTGATGAGCGCCGGGCTGCCACTGCCCAAGCGCGTTTTCGCCCACGGCTTCCTGCTCAACAAGGGCGAGAAGATGTCGAAGTCGCTCGGCAACGTCATCGACCCCGTCAATCTGGTTGCTCACTTCGGTCTCGATCCGATCCGTTATTTCTTCATGCGCGAAGTCTCCTTCGGTCAGGATGGCAGCTACAGCGAAGAGGGCATCGCCACCCGCATCAATGCCGATCTCGCCAATGGCATCGGCAATCTTGCCAGCCGTTCGCTGTCGATGATCGTCAAGAATTGTGACGGCCAGATCCCGACGCCTGGCGCGTTCAATGAAGAAGACAAGGCGATGTTGGCTTCGGCGGACGGGCTGCTGGCGATCTGCCGCGAGGAAATGGGCAAGCAGCTCATTCACCGTGCGCTCGCGGCCATCATCGCCGTCGTCTCGGAAACAGACCGTTATTTCGCCTCGCAGGAGCCGTGGGCTCTGAAGAAGACCGATCCGGAGCGCATGGGCACCGTGCTTTACGTCACGGCGGAGGTGGTGCGCCAGATCGGCATTCTCCTTCAGCCTTTCATGCCGGAATCCTGCGACAAGTTGCTCGATCTCGTTGCTGCTGCCGCTGACAAACGCGATTTTGCGGCCCTTGGCGAGGCCGGTCGTCTGGTTCCGGGCACGCCGCTCGAAGCACCGAAGCCGGTCTTCCCGCGTTACGTCGCACCGGAAGCGTGAAGGCGAGACCGATGCTGATCGATACCCATTGCCATCTGGATTTTCCCGATTTCGAGGCGGAGCGCGACGATATCATCGCCCGTGCGCATGCTTCCGGTGTCAGCCAGATGGTGACGATCTCGACCCGGGTGCGCCGTCTGCCCGAGCTTTTGAAGATCACGGAGAAATACCCGTCGGTTTTCTGCTCGGTCGGCACGCATCCCAACAGCGCAGCCGAGGAACTGGATATCTCGGCTGACGATCTGGTGCGGCTGGCGGAGAGCCACGACAAGATCGTGGCGATCGGCGAAGCGGGACTGGATTATTTCTACGATACGCAGAAGCCGGAAGACCAGAAGACCGGCCTCATTCGCCATATCGAAGCGGCAAGACGGACGAAGCTGCCGCTCGTCATCCACAGCCGCAGCGCTGACGACGACATGGCTGCTATTTTGCGTTCGGAAAGCGACAAGGGCGCCTTTCCCTTCATCCTTCACTGCTTCTCCGCTGGTCCTGAACTGGCGAAAACCGGTGTCGAGCTTGGTGGTTATGTTTCCTTTTCGGGCATTCTCACCTTCCCGAAATCGCAGGATATTCGCGATATCGCCGCCACCGTGCCGCTTGACCGGCTGCTTGTCGAAACCGATGCGCCCTATCTTGCCCCGAAGCGCTGGCGGGGAAAACGCAACGAACCTTCCTATGTGGTCAATACGGCGGAAGTTCTGGCCGAGGCGCATGGTGTTTCTTTCGAGCGCATGGCCGAAATCACCACCGAAAATGCCTTCCGCTGCTTTTCGAAGATGACAAGGGTGTAGCGTGGCAATCTACCGTCGTCGCTTCACGGTTCTCGGATGCGCGTCTTCGCCCGGTGTGCCGCGCATCAACGGCGACTGGGGTGCCTGCGACCCCGAAAATCCGAAGAACCGGCGCACGCGCACGGCCTTCATGGTTGAGCAGATCGCACCGGATGGCGGCAAGACCACCGTCGTTGTGGATACAGGTCCGGATTTTCGCGAGCAGATGATTTCCGCCAAGGTGGAGTCCGTCGATGCGGTTCTCTACACCCACGCCCATGCCGATCACCTGCATGGCATCGACGATCTGCGCATCTATTTCGCCATCCAGCAAAACCGCATTCCAATCTATGCCGATCCTGTCACCATGGCGCGCATATGGGACGGTTTCGCCTATTGCCTGGAAACACCGCCGGGCAGCAGTTATCCGCCAATCGTAGAGCCACGGATCATCGCCGACATCGACGCGCC
The DNA here is from genome assembly GCF_017313405.1 of Agrobacterium burrii. Classification (NCBI taxonomy): domain Bacteria; kingdom Pseudomonadati; phylum Pseudomonadota; class Alphaproteobacteria; order Hyphomicrobiales; family Rhizobiaceae; genus Agrobacterium; species Agrobacterium burrii. The sequence goes on along the minus strand of NZ_JAFLNA010000001.1, from coordinate 553,144 downwards.
GGTGACTATCGACGGGGCAGGTGGGCCGATACCTTTCAACGTGCATATGCAGCAGCATGGCGACGTGCATTCGCTCGGCTTTCGCATCGGTGACGTTGCCTATTGCACTGACGTCAGCGATTTTCCGGCCGAAAGCGTGCCCAAGCTTGCAGGCCTTGATATTCTCGTCATCGACGCGCTGCAGCACCGTTACCACCCCAGCCATCTTTCGCTGGAACAGGCGCTTGGCTGGATCGATAGATTTGCACCCAAACGGGCGATCTTGACCCATATGCATATTCCGCTGGATTATGAGACGGTCATGCGTGAAACGCCGGATCATGTCGAACCGGCTTACGACCAGATGCGTTTCGAAGTCGAGTTCGAAGCGGCCTGAGCATGTCTCGCAAGATCGGTCTCCGGTTTTGGGACAGAGGCGTGCTTTGAAACACTAGTACAGGCGCATCGCGCTTTGACGTTGCCTGAGAAGGAACAGCATGTCGACCCGGCCTTTCCGTGCACCCAGTATGGCGAGCTTCTTCGACAATCTGCGCGCCAGCCGGTTGCGGGCGATGTTCCGGCGCGGCGAACTGGGGCTGGTCGCTCTTGCCGCTCTCATCGGCATTGCAGCGGGTCTTCTGGTGGCGCTGATCGGCGCGTTGAGCACGGCCCTGCATGTGCTGGTCTTCGGTACCGAGCGGCTGAGCAGCAGCGACCTCTCAGGCCCCGTCGTGCTTGCCGGACCGATCGTCGGCGGCATCTTGCTTGGCCTGATCATCTTCATTCTTTCAAAGACCCGCAAGAAACCGATGGTCGACCCGATCGAGGCCAATGCCCTGCATGGCGGCCGCCTGTCGCTGACGGACAGCATCATCGTCTGCGTGCAGAACATCGTCTCGAACGGTTTCGGCGCGTCCGTCGGGCTTGAGGCGGGTTATACGCAGATCGCCAGCGGCGTGGCATCGAAGATCGGCATCAAGCTGAAACTGCGGCGAGGGGACATGCGCATCCTCGTGGGCTGCGGTGCTGCGGGTGCGATCGCGGCGGCCTTCAATGCGCCTCTGACCGGGGCGTTTTACGCCATCGAGCTCATCATCGGCACCTATACCGTCGTGACGCTTGCGCCGCTCATCGTCTCCGCATTGGTGGCCACCACCGTCATCGGGATTATCGGCGGTCATGGCCTGTCTATCGATATTGTCGATGCCAGCCGCGTTACGCCTGCGGATTATGTGCCCGCCATATTTCTTGGTGTCGTGTGTGCGGCGATCGGCATCGTGCTGATGCAGACGGTTTCCTTCATCGAGGAGACAGCCCGCAAAAGCGCCATTCCCGGCTGGCTGCGTCCGGCCATTGGTGGCGTGGCGGTCGGCGCGCTTGCGCTGATTTCACCGCAGGTGCTGTCGAGCGGCCATGGCGCGCTGCATCTCAATATTGATGCCGAACTGACGATTTACGGGCTGGTCGGGCTCTTTCTGCTGAAAGCGGCGGCCAGCGCCATTTCCATCGGTTCCAATTTTCGTGGCGGCCTGTTTTTCGCCTCGCTGTTCATGGGTTCGCTTCTGGGTAAAGTTTTCGCGCTTTGCGCCCCCTATATCGGCTATGGCTCGACGGCGCCCATCGTTTATGCCGTCATCGGTATGAGCGCCTTTGCCGCCGCCATCATCGGTGGTCCTTTGACGATGACGTTCCTGGCGCTGGAGCTGACGGGAGATTTCCAGATCACCGCGCTGGTGCTTGCCGCCGTCATCACCACGTCGCTGGTGGTGCGCACGACCTTCGGTTATTCCTTCGCCACCTGGCGGTTTCACCTGCGTGGAGAGAGTATTCGCAGCGCCCACGATATTGGCTGGATCCGCGACCTGACGGTTGGCAAGATGATGCGCGCCGATATTCGCAAGGCCAATGTCAGCATGGGGCTTCCGGCCTTCAAGGAGAAGTTCCCACTCGGTTCGACGCAGCGGGTGATCATGACCCATGATGACGGGCGTTATGCCGGCATTGTCCTAGTACCGGAAATTTATGCCGACCCGATGGATCGTGATCCGAGCAAGATCAGCCTTGAGACCTATCTGCAATACAAGAACGACGTGCTGCTGCCGACCATGAATGCGCGACAGGCAGCGGCGGCCTTCGATGCCACGGAAAGCGAAGCGCTGGTCGTCGTTAATGACAAGATAGAGAACCGACCGGTTGGTCTACTCACCGAAAGCCATACGCTCAGGCGCTATAGCGAAGAGCTGGAATTGAGACGTCGGGAGGCGTCTGGAGAGCTGTAATATTAGATTAGAAAAATGTCTTTATGTATTGATACATATAAATAATTTTAAACTACGGCGACAATGGTCGTTATCCGTGACTTCGCACAATGCGGAAGATACAAGGAAACCCTTCGGATTATCCGAAGGGTCCGGACTGGAGGGAACGAATGCGCTTCGACTTGACCGACCTCCGCCTGCTTCTGAGCCCATTCATTAATGGCGAGCCTTGACGGCCACATACTTGGGGTGTGTGAGCCGGCTACCCGGTGACCTTCAATCCCACTTTGCCGTTCGCCGGCGTGCCCGGGCGAGTCTTCGGGGCGAAGGTTCAGACCGTGCTGAAGTTCATGGCGGAAGGCGAACTCGAACCCTCAGGTACCCTTCTTACGCCAAAGGCGCCATTTGGCTCCGGTCGTGTGTTCTCGAGCCGATCGATGACCTCTCGGCTTTCGAGCTTCCGGGTGGAGCGACAGCCGAAGTTGCGATCTACACGGATCACTGGCCGGAGTTCGCGCTCATCCGTAAGATACTGCTGCGCATCCGCGCATGGGAAAACTTCATAGTCTTCGAACGGTGACACGGCAGGCTCGTATCCTGACCGACGATGCAAAATGGGATCTTCACTCGGTGGGAACAGTCAGCTCCACCCCCGGGGGACAAATGAGGGTGGAGCTTCGCAGTCCGGGAGGCGCAGCCCGAACCGGTTTGGGGGTTACGGGTGCGAGCCGTGAACGATTGGTGTTGCCTGTGATCCCGCTTCGGCACCGTCCGTCTCCGGCCGCTTGGTTCTGAACAGTTTCAGCACGAAGACGAAGAAGGCCGGGACGAAGAACACGCCAAGGACTGTCGCCGCGATCATGCCGCCCAAAACAGCCGTGCCGATGGCGTTCTGGCTGGCGGCGCTGGCACCCGAGGCGATTGCCAGAGGTACGACGCCGAGCGTGAAGGCGAGTGAGGTCATGATGATCGGGCGGAAGCGAAGTTTCGCAGCCTCGATCGCCGATTCCAGCAATGGCTTGCCCTCGGCATAATTATCCTTGGCGAATTCGATGATCAGGATCGCGTTCTTTGCCGACAGGCCGATGATCGCGATCAGGCCCACCTTGAAATAGATGTCGTTTGGCATTCCGGCGAGCATGACCGCAAGCACGCAACCGATGACACCGAGCGGCACCACGAGCATGACCGAGAACGGGATCGACCAGCTTTCATAGAGACCTGCGAGAAGCAGGAAGACGAAGAGAAGGCTGATGCCGAACAGGAAAGGCGCCTGTGAACCGGACTTGATTTCCTCCAGCGACTGACCCGTCCACTCGAAGCCGATGCCCTCAGGCATTTCGCCCGCCAGACGTTCCATCTCGGCGATGGCCGCGCCCGATGAGTTGCCTGGAGCTGGTTCACCCGAGATGCGTATCGTCGGATAGCCGTTGTAACCAACAATCTGCGGCGAACCTTTCTGCCACTGTGCAATTGCAAAAGACGACAGTGGAACCATGCCGCCACTGGCATTGCGAACGTTCAGCTTGAGCAAATCCTCGACCTGAAGACGGCTCTGATCCTTGGCCTGCACGATGACGCGCTGCATGCGGCCGGCGTTCGGGAAGTCGTTGATATAGGACGATCCGAGGTTGGCAGTGATTGTGTTGTTGATGTCGGAGAAGGTCACACCGAACGTGTTCGCCTTTTCGCGGTCGATCACCAGCAGAACCTGCGCCGCATCCGGAAGGCCTTCCACACGCATGCCGGTCAGCACCGGACTGTGGCCCGCCTTTTGCATCAATTCGGCTCCCGCAGCAGACAGGGCTGCCTGACCAACCCCATTGCGGTCCTGAAGGCGGAATGCGAAGCCGCCTGTGGCGCCGAAACCTTCGATAGCCGGAGGAGAAAGGGCAAAACTGGTCGCATCCTTAAGGCCGAACAGGGACATGTTGACGCGGTCCGCAATGGCTTGCGCCGAGTTGTCGGTATCACGTTCACTCCAGTCCTTGAGAGTGACGAACATCAGCGCGGCGTTGGCACCGCTACCCGAAAAACTGAATCCCTGAATCGCAATGACATCCTTGACGCCGGACTCCGCTTTCAGGATTTCTTCGATTTGCCTGACTGACGCCTGTGTACGATTGGCGCTGGCTTCCGGCGGTCCCTGAATGTCGACCAGCAATGTTCCCTGGTCTTCCGCAGGCACGAATGCCGAGGGGAGGTTGATGAAGAGGTAGCCAAGACCAACGACGAGGGCGAGATAGATCACCATCATCCGACCGGCGCGCTTTGCCATGCCGTTGGTCACCTTGACGTAGCGGTTTGTCAGACCGTCAAAATTGCGGTTGAACCAGCCGGCCAGCCCCGTTTTCTCGTGATGCCCCTTGGCAATCGGCTTCAGGAAAGTGGCGCAGAGCGCCGGGGTAAGCGATAGCGCCAGGAAAGCGGAGAAGCCGATCGAGACAACCATCGTCAGCGAGAACTGGCGATAGATGATGCCAGTCGAACCTGGGAAGAAAGCCATCGGGATGAAGACACATGCGAGGACAAGGGTGATCCCGAGGATCGCGCCGGTAATCTGCCCCATCGCCTTGCGGGTTGCGGCCTTGGGTGAAAGGCCTTCCTCTGCCATGATGCGTTCGACGTTCTCCACCACGACGATGGCATCATCGACGAGAATGCCGATGGCGAGAACCATGGCGAACATGGTCAGCACGTTGATGGAGAAACCGGTCGCGAACATGATGGCGCATGTGCCTAGCAGCGCAACGGGAACGACCAGGGTCGGGATGACGGTGTAACGGAAGTTCTGCAGGAACACGAACATCACGACGAAGACGAGCACGACGGCTTCGATCAGCGTGCTCAGCACCTTCTCGATAGAGGCCGAGACGAATGGGCTGGTGTCGTATGGCGTGGCGTATTCAACCCCTTGGGGGAAAAACTGCGACAGCTCGTCCATCTTCGCCTTGACGGCGTTCGAAGTTGCGACCGCATTGCCCGTCGAGGAAAGCTGGATACCGACCGCAGCACTCGGTTGCCCGTTCAGGCGGCTGGTGAAGTTGTAGTTCTCCGCGCCGAGTTCGATCCTGGCGACATCCTTGAGAAGGACGGCGCTGCCATCGGGATTTGCGCGCAGGATGATCTCGCCGAACGCCCTGGGGTCGGAAAGCTGGCCCTGCACGAGAACCGTGGCGGTCAGATCCTGCGATACCGGGTTTGGGGCGGCGCCAATCTGGCCGGCAGCAACCTGGGCATTCTGGGCGGTTATGGCGGCATTGATGTCTGCTGCCGTCAGATTGAGGCCGACCATCTTGTCCGGGTCGATCCAGACGCGCATGGCACGCTGGGCCGCGAACATCTGGGCGCGACCGACGCCATCAAGACGGCGGATTTCACCAAGAACGTTTCGGTTCAGATAATCACCAAGCGCGACCTCGTCCATGCGACCGTCGGTGGACGTCAGCGTGATCATCATCAGGAAGCCCGATGCGGCTTCTTCGACGTTGACGCCCTGCGAGGTGACCGCGGACGGAAGGCGGGATTCAATGCGCCGGATGGCGTTCTGTACGTTGACCGATGCCTGATCGATGTCGGTGCCGGCCTCAAAGGTGGCGTTGATGCTGACGGCGCCTGATGTGTCCGACGTCGATTCGAAATACATCATGTTGGCGACGCCGTTCAGTTCCTCTTCGATCAGGCGCGTCACACCCTGATAGATTTCCTGCGGTGAAGCACCGGGATAGGAGGTGGAAATGGTGAGCTGCGGCGGCGCAACCTTGGGATATTGCGCAATCGGCAGAAAGGGCAGGGCGATGATGCCCGCTATGGAAATGAACAGGGCGAAGACCCAGGCAAGGATCGGCCTGCTGATAAAGAACTGTGCCATGATGTTACCTTGAATTTCCCGAGGTGGCGGAAACTGCGCCGCCGGATTGCTTGTGTTCGTCCGCCGACCAGACCTCGGGAGCGACCTTGGTGTCCGGCTGAACCTTCTGCACACCGTCGACCACGACCTTCTCACCCTCCTTGAGGCCGTTCTCGACCACCCATTCCTGGCCAAGTGCCTGTCCAAGCTGGACATCACGGAGCTTTGCTGTGTCGTCAGCCTCGACGACGTAGACCTGCGCCTTGCCGTCCTGGGTTCTCAGCACGGAACGCTGGGGAATGGTGATCGCACCTTGACGGACGGCCTGCTCGATGCGGACGCGCACATACATGCCGGGCAAAAGATCGCCGTTGGGGTTGGGAAACTCGGCACGCAATGTCACCTGCCCGGTTGTGGAGTCGACGTTGGCGCTGGAAAACAGCAGTTTGCCTTTCCCGCCATAGACATCACCGCCATCGAAAATAAGCTCTACGCTTGCCTGTCCGGGGGCAGGGCTTACCAGCTTGCCGTCGGTAACGGCGCGGCGTAGCGCCAGAAGATCCTGCGCGGACTGGGTGAAGTCGGCATAGACAGGATTGATCTGCTGAATCAGCGCTAGGTTCGATGTACCGTCCGCGGTCACAAGCGCGCCTTCGGTGACGAGGGCGCCACCGATGATGCCTGTGATCGGAGCACGAACCTCGGTATATTCGAGATTGATCTTTGCTTCCTCGACAGCCGCCTGCTGAAGCGCCACATCGGCCTCTGCCTGAGCAAGGTTGACGGCCGCGGTGTCATAGTCGATCCCGCTGGCAACGTTGCGTTCCCGCAGCGTCCTCTGGCGTTCGAGCTGGACCCTGGCATTGTCGCGCGTGGCTTCTGCCCGGCGCAGTGTTGCCTCGGCGCTGGCAACGCGGACTTTGAAGAGACGGGGATCGATCCGATAAAGGACGTCACCTTCTTTCACGAGCGCGCCCTGTTCGAAAACGCGCTCCTGCAAGATGCCGGACACGCGGGCGCGCACTTCGGATGTGCGGGTAGCGGCCACGCGGCCTGGAAGCTCACTGATAACCGGGATCGGATGCGCCTTGAGATCGATGACGCCAACGGCCGCAGGCGGCATCTCCCCGCCCTCCTGGGCAAAGGCGGTCGTCGCCGTCAGAGCGAGAAGCGAGGTTGCAATAAGGCACGCCTTCAGGCGCGGCAGTCGGCTGCAGCGGTACATATTTCTTCCTTGGATCGGCTGTTACTGGCCCCTACGGGCGACGATTACTTCTCGGGAAAGGACGTATAGATTGTTCGCACACCTTCGAGAATTCTGGCTTGATCATCCTGGCTCCACTGGTGGAAGCCGAAGAGTTCGGTGAAATAGAAGCCCGACAGGGAGAGGTAAGCCATCAGCGCCGCCTCGGGACGGGCACCGTCGGCCATGGCCTTGAGGTCTGCCCGCGTCCAGTCACGCATCTGCTGCTGAAGCTTCTCCTCGGAAGAAACGGAGGCGCTGATCGCCATGGCGACCGCGCGTTCGGTATCATCCACAACCCGTTCGGCAAGCTTGATCCGCCCGAAAAGCTCGGGGTGAGGGGTGTCGGCAGCATCTTCGACGGATTTTGCCTGTCGCTCCAGTTCCTGGGAGAGACGGCGGTCGATCAGAGCCTCTAGCAATGCACTCTTCGACTTGTGATCGTAAACGACCGTCGACTTGCTGACACCAGCTTCCTGGGCGACGGCATCGATTGAAAGCCCGGCGGCGCCGAGCTTCAACACCACGCGCTCGGCGGCATCCAAGATGTCGTCTTTCTGAATCCTGCGAATACGACCCACGTTAGTCTCCAATTTGTCACTTGATTATTTTACGAACGATCGTGTATTAATGCAATAGTGAAACGATCGTTCTGATAAAAATTCGTATTGCAGGTGTATTGCATGTCTTCCGCCAATCGCTGGCTCATTCTTTCCGCCGTCATGATGGCCTTTCTGCCCGTCGTGCTCGACCTCACCATTCTCCATATCGCAGTGCCTTCACTGACAATCGCTCTTGGTGCTTCCGGCACCGAAGTGCTTTGGATTATCGACATCTATGCGCTTGTCATGGCCGGTCTGCTGGTGCCGATGGGGACGCTGGCAGACCGCATGGGCTACCGGCGGATGCTTCTGACCGGACTTGTCGTGTTTGGCGTAGCATCGGCTGCGGCCGCCTTTTCGACGTCGCCGGCGATGTTGATCGGTTCCCGTGCGGTGCTTGGCGTTGGCGCTTCGATGATCATGCCATGCGTCCTTGCCATCATTCGCACGACATTCGAGGATGATGGCGAGCGGGCGAGGGCGCTCGGTCTGTGGAGTGTGGTCGGCATGGCGGGCGCCGCGATCGGTCCGCTTGTCGGAGGCATCCTGCTTGAGCACTTCTGGTGGGGATCGGTCTTCCTCGTCAATCTCCCGGTGTTGGCTGTCGTCATTACCCTTGTCTGGTTCCTTGTTCCGAAGAGGGTTGGCACCGGTCTCGGAGCCTGGAACATCGGGCAGGCGGCGTTGCTGGTCGCAGGCCTGGTTCTCACCGTTTATGGCATCAAGACCGGGATGAAAGGCGGCATCAACGGTATGGTCGCTGCATCGCTATGTGCGGGTATAATTCTGCTCGGCTGGTTTGGCAGGCTACAGGTCTCGTCGCGCAATCCGATGCTCGACCTGTCGCTCTTCCTCAAACCAGCGATTGCTGCGGGGATGCTGATGGCGTTTGTCGCCTCCGGCGCATTGGCAGGATTTGAACTGGTGCTTGCGCAGGAACTCCAATACGTGCTCGGCATGTCGCCGCTCGATGCGGGTCTGTTCATGCTGCCGCTCGTCATCGCGGCGGCCGTGGGTGGTCCGCTCGGTGGCAACCTGGCGAACCGATTCGGTCTTCGACCGATCGCAACCCTGTCGATGGCCGGAGCGGCGGCTGCACTGTTCGGTCTCGCATCCATCGATCTGATCGCTTCGCCGCCGATAACTGCGGGGCTTCTGGCGATGCTTGGCCTTTGCCTCGGCATCGGTCTTCTGGCATCGTCCATCGCCATCATGGGAAGCGCGCCCGCGGACAAGGCGGGCGCCGCAGGTGCACTGGAAGGCACCGGCTACGAACTTGGCGGGGGCATCGGGATCACCTTCTTTGGAGTGCTTGTGAACTCGATCTATTTTTCCGCAGTTTCGCGCTCGTTTTCGCCAGCCGCAGAAGCGGGCGGATCCATCGGTGAGGCGATGACGGCGGCAGCGCGGTTGGGTGGAGATGAGGGCGAGACGATACGGATGGCGGCACGCAACGCCTTCAGTCAGGCGCACGGATCGGTTCTGATTATCACGGGCACGATGATTGCTGTACTGGCAGTGGCCGTGTTCCTCGCGCTTCGTGACATGAAGCGCGGAGGCCATGTCTCTCACTGAGGCCGGGAGCGACCGGCTCTGCTGGCGCTTTCTGCCCGGATCCAAAGAACGGGTGGTTCTACCTCGGAGAGGACGGTGGTACACGCCATCTACAGAAATGACTTAAAAGCTGTCTTTTTTTGAAGCGGCTTTGACGCGAGGAAACGAGCCCGATGACTGTTCCACTCAAAATCTACGCGGATGGTTCCTACGACCCCGTTGCAATATCGGGGAGTTGGGCATTCGTCGTGTTTGAAACCGGGCAACAACTCCATTCTGCGCGTGGGATGGAAATCGGGCCTACAAATAATTCGTTTGAAGTCATGGCAGTCATGAATGCACTTTTATGGCTGGATGCCCACGCTTCTGGCCGGACAGCCATTCTTTGGACGGACTCCGCTCATGTTGTCGAGGGTTGCCATCGCTGGTGCAAAATTTGGCGAACCAACGGCTGGAAACGCATCAACCCCAATTCGCGAGCGCGGAAGCGGCAAATACCGGATGAAGCCCTGTGGCGGAATGTGGATCGTTTGCTCCTTGGTAATCCAAACGTGACCATAGAGTGGTGCAAGGGACATTCCGGTATAGAAGGTAACGATCTCGCGGATGCTTTGGCCCGCGCCGCAACGATCGCAGAACGCAATTAATCTGACGCCGCTTGTTTTCGTCCGAAGCCGGACGATGTGTCGATTCTATGCCTGATAGAGGTCATATGTCGCTAAACGCAGCACTTCTGATATGGCATTTAGTTCCAAAGAGTGCGGTTTCGGCTTTGAAGCTGGATGAGTGAGTGAAGTATTCCCCCTTGTTGGCAGGGGAAGCAGCGCTTTCTTCCGACAAAAGGGTGTTGCACCGCTGCTTCCGCCCCCTTTGTTGCTTTTGAAGAGCCGCGATTTCACTACACTTGGCAACGCTGTTGCGCCCGCAAGAACACCGGTTTGTTGCTTTTTGATCGTGACGTTTGAGTGACGGAATCTTCACTCGACGCTCGACGCATTGCCCGATAGGTTCCGCGAACTATAACGCCGCCCTAAGGATTCTCGATGTCCGAACCTGCCACAGTGATGATGTCCCGCAACGCTCCAGCATCTTTCGGAGGAGGGGCCTTGGCCGTGTCTCGTTCAAGGGCCCGTGGTGGCTTTTCTATCGTGCGCCGCAGAACTTCCGGATCGCCTACGATGACGACGGTCTCCACGCCAAAGAGAGTATCCTTGCCAACGGCAGTCCTGTTCGCGAATATGGGAGAGACGGACAAGCCGATCTCAATACGACATCCCATATCGAGTGCTTGGGTGCGAATGTATGCGATACTTGGGGGGTGACGCTGGTTGGCTGAGCTAAAGGATCTGTTACAATGGGTGAAACTACTAAGGACTTAATTGACGCCGACTGCAGCGCCTTTAAACTTGAACCTGTCTGCGCGGAGCAATCTTCACCACTAAGGGACATGGTGGGGAAACTACAAGATGAAGTCGCGGGTATTTTGGGACCGAACCCGGAACCCTTCGACATGAAGATGTTCACCGATGAGATATAGGGTGACTAAGGGGTAGCAGCCCTATTGACAGCATCATTATATCCATTAATCTGGATGCATGGAAAACAACATTGCGGTAACGGCCCTCGCGGCCTTGGCCCAGAACACTCGACTCGAGACGTTCCGTCTACTTGTGCGGCATGAACCTGATGGAGTTCCGGCGGGTGAACTCGCCCGACTGCTTGATGTCCCTCAGAACACCATGTCGGCACACCTTGCAACCCTCTCAAGAGCGGGACTAGTCAAGAGTGAGCGGCAGAGCCGATCTATCATTTACCGCGCTGATCTCGACGGTCTGCGCGATCTGACACTTTTCCTGCTGAAGGATTGCTGCGGCGGCTCGACAGAACTTTGCGCGCCACTCATCGCAGAACTCATGCCATGCTGCGCTCCGGAGGCGAAGCCATGTTGAATTCGATCCTGTTGACCGAAGTGCAAGGCAGCGATCCGGGTTTTCGGAGCGCGCTTGTTGCTGCGCATCTTCCGGCAGAAGACATCGAAGAAGAAGGCCGAACCTTCTTCAAGGCTATTTCGGATGAAGGCCAGACCGGCGGGTATTCCGGTATCGAACTCTGCGCCTACGATTTGCTGCTGCGGTCGGTGGTGGTGCTTCCAGAGCATCGCGGCAATGGCCTCGGCCAAGCGATTGTTGAGGCAACCTTGCAAAGCCTCGATTGCAGTGGCGACGTTTATCTTGCGACCACGACCGCGGCGCCGTTCTTCTCTAATCTCGGTTTCTCTGAAGTGGCGCGCGACAACATTACAGAAGCAGTCCTTTCGACCCAACAGCTATCGGGGCTCTGCCCATCGTCGGCGACCATCATGAAGCTCAACAGGCCTCCGGCCTAACTACGGATCACGACCATGACTGACAAGACCTACAACGTGCTCTTCCTGTGCACGGGTAATTCCGCTCGCTCTATCCTCGCCGAATCCATTCTGAACAAGGAAGGTGCTGGACGGTTCAAGGCCTATTCAGCCGGCAGCCAGCCAAAGGGTGAGGTCAATCCTCACGCACTGAAGGAACTGAGTGCGCTTGGTTATCCGTCGACAGGTTTCTCGTCGAAGAGCTGGGATGTATTCGCCGAATCGGACGCACCGCGGATGGATTTCATCTTCACCGTCTGCGACAGCGCTGCCGGTGAAGCTTGCCCGGTCTGGATCGGTCACCCGATGACTGCCCATTGGGGTGTTGAAGATCCGGCAGCCGTTATTGGCTCCGAAGTGGAGATCCAGCGTGCCTTTGCTCAAGCGGCACGCTTCCTGAAGAATCGTATCGTGGCATTCCTTAGTCTTCCCCTGGAATCGATCGATCGCATGGCGCTCCAAACGAGGCTCCGGCAGATCGGTATGCTGGAAGGGACCACCAACCCCGAAGGAAAGACAGCCTGATGTCCACGTTTGAACGATATCTGACCGTTTGGGTCTTCCTCTGCATCGCCGTCGGCGTGGCCTTGGGTCACGTCATGCCAGGTCTGTTCCAGGTAGTCGGAGCCGCCGAGATCGCCAAAGTGAATATCCCGGTCGCGATCCTGATCTGGTTGATGATCATTCCAATGTTGCTGAAGATCGATTTTCGATCGCTGGCGAAGGTTGGGTCATACTGGCGCGGGATCGGTGTCACCCTGTTCATCAATTGGGCAGTGAAGCCGTTCTCGATGGCGTTGCTGGGCTGGCTCTTTGTCGGTTGGCTGTTTCGGCCATACCTTCCGGCAGACCAGATCGACTCCTACATCGCCGGGCTGATCATTCTCGCCGCAGCACCTTGCACGGCCATGGTGTTCGTTTGGAGCAACCTGACACGCGGCGAACCGCTGTTCACGCTCTCGCAGGTCGCACTCAACGACGCGATCATGATCCTGGCCTTCGCGCCCATCGTTGGTCTGCTGCTGGGTCTTTCGGCGATCACTGTGCCATGGGCGACACTCACCTTGTCCGTCGCTCTCTATATCGTCGTGCCAGTCATCATCGCGCAATTGGTGCGAAGCCGCCTGACTGCTGACGGAACAACCCGTGCGCTCGACGGCTTGCTTGCCAAACTTCAGCCGATGTCGCTCGTGGCTCTGCTTGCAACCCTTGTGCTGCTCTTTGCCTTCCAGGGCGAGCAGATCATTGCACAACCGACCATCATTGCGCTTCTGGCGGTTCCGATCCTCATCCAGGTCTATCTGAACTCCGGACTTGCCTACCTTCTGAACCGGATGACAGGTGAACGCCACTGCGTCGCCGGGCCTTCGGCGCTGATTGGTGCCAGCAACTTCTTCGAACTTGCGGTCGCGGCCGCCATCAGCCTGTTCGGCTTTCAGTCGGGCGCGGCACTGGCAACCGTTGTCGGCGTCCTCATCGAGGTTCCGGTCATGCTGTCGGTTGTCTGGATCGTGAACCGTTCGAAAGATTGGTACGAGGCATCGCCTGCAGTTTCCCGAACCACCATCACCGAAAGGAACTGAACGTGGACGTCACCATTTATCATAACCCGGCCTGCGGCACATCACGGAATTCGCTCGAGCTCATCCAGCACGCCGGCATAGAGCCAACCGTCATTGAATATCTGAAGAACCCACCGAGCCGCGAGCAACTCGTCCAGATGATCGCCGACGCCGGACTGACCGTCCGTCAGGCGATCCGCGAGAAGGGTACACCTTATGCCGAACTCGGTCTCGACAATCCGGACCTGACCGACGACCAGTTGCTCGACGCCATGATCGCGACGCCGATCCTGATCAACCGGCCGTTCGTTATCACTCCAATGGGAACGCGGCTGTCACGCCCCTCTGAAGTCGTTCTCGACATCCTTCCTGCGGATGCCTTCAAAGGGCCTTTCACCAAGGAGGACGGCGAACAGGTTCTCGACGAAGAAGGAAAGCGCATTGTCTGAGACATTCCCCGCCCTCAAGGGCCAGCACTTGCACGCGATTGATCTCGACGATCTCCGCCCGGCCTTCTCGACACATAAGCCCCGCATTCTGATCCTCTACGGTTCGCTTCGCGAGGTGTCCTACAGCCGTTTGTTGGCGTTCGAAGCGGGAAGGCTGCTGGAACGGCTTGGATGCGAGGTTCGGATATTCGATCCGAAAGGCCTGCCTTTGCCCGACGAAGCGCCTGTCAGTCACCCGAAGGTGCATGAATTGCGTGAACTTTCGCAATGGTCAGAGGGGCAGGTCTGGGTCAGCCCGGAGCGCCACGGCGCAATGACCGGCATCATGAAGTCGCAGATCGACTGGATTCCTCTTTCGGTTGGATCGGTCCGCCCGACACAGGGCAAGACGCTCGCCGTCATGGAGGTTTCCGGTGGCAGCCAGTCCTTCAACGCCGTGAACCAGATGCGGATCCTCGGGCGATGGATGCGGATGATCACCATTCCCAACCAGTCCTCGGTCGCCAGAGCCTATCAGGAGTTCGACGCCAATGGCCGGATGAAGTCGTCATCCTATTACGACCGGGTGGTGGATGTCTGCGAGGAACTGGTGAAGTTCACCATGCTTACCCGTAACGCGTCTGGCTACCTGACCGACCGCTATAGCGAACGCAAGGAAGAGGCGGACGAACTCGAGAAGCGTGTTTCGTTGAAGTCGATCTGAAGGTTCAGGCCATTGCTGTGGCGGTTTGCCGTGAGGAGGTCGCCACAGCAACGAATGCGGCAATGCTGATCGCCCCGAGACAGGCGTTGGCAGCGAGCGCAAAACTGATGCCGACATTCTCCATCGCTGCGGCAAAGACGAATGGCGCGGCGGCACTCACTGCCAATCGCGCGGCGGCCATCTTGCCCGTAATCGCTCCATAACCGTCGGAGCCAAACAGATAGAGCGGCAGGCTTCCCTGCGCGATACTGTTGATGCCGGAACCGAGACCAAGGCAGATCGCGAAGGCAACCGCTCCCGGCAACCAGTCACCTGTCATCATCAAGATGAACACCCCGGCGACGATGAGGATTGCGGAAAGCGCTGCAAGCGCCGGCGGCAAAAGGCTTTTACCAAACACCATGTTGATCAGTCGGCTCAGCACCTGGGCTGGGCCGAAGAGCGATCCGATCACCACCGCAGCAGCGCCAAGCCCGATCGACCCGAGCATTGGAACCATATGCGCGAGCATGGCAGAGAGAGTAAAGCCCAGCATGGCAAAGGCAAACGAAACGAGCATCATGCTGCGCCGGCGCGCATGGGCAGGAAGCGTCCCGATCACCGTCTCACGCGTTCGGATCGTGGAATCAGCGTTAACTTCTGTTTTCGCGACGCGCATGATCCAGTAATGAAGCGGCATGCACAGAAAGAGATTCAATCCCGCGAAGACGAGATAGATCTCGCGCCACGACAGATACGCAGCAAGTGCTGCCGAGATCGGCCAGAAGATGGTCGAGGCGAAACCGCCGATCAAGGTCAAATAGGTGATGCTGCGGGATGCTGATCGGGGTTCGCTTTCGACCAGCGTTGCGAATGCGGCTTGATACTGCACCATGCCGGACGATATCTCGAGCAGGATGATGGCGAACGCAAAGACAGCAACGGATGGCGACCACGCACAGATTGCCAGGGTAAATGCGGCCAGGGCCGAGCCGACCGTCATGACCGTCGCAGCGCCGATACGGTCCATCTGTTTACCGATATACATTGCGGATAAGCCGCCGATAAGCAGGGAAGCTGAGAAGATGCCAAATATCTCGGCCAGCGTAAGGCCGAGATCCTTCGCCATGCCAGATGCGAGGATACTGAAGCTGTAGTAGAGAGTGCCGTAACCGATGATCTGCGTCAGGCCAAGCGCAGAGACAATGCCCGCAGGTACTTTCGAATTATGCAATGACGTTATCCCCGTCAGTCAAGGTTTCAGCCAGATTGCAGCATCCATCGTTTCGCTCGACATTTTCCCGGATCACTGGATGTCCGGCACAGCAGTCTTCCATCAGGAATTTCACAAGATCGGCGAGAGCTTCGTAGTTGGCGCTGTAGAGGATTGAACGCGATACCCGCCGCTGAGATATGAGACCTGATCGCTCCAGTTCCTTGAGATGGAACGACACATTCGTCGCCGAGACGCCCATGCGTTCGGCGATCACGCCAGCGGCTAGCCCCTCGGGACCAGCGACAACCAGCGCTCGAACGATGGCAAGGCGCGTTTCCTGCGAGAGTGCGGCGAATGAAGAGAGGGCTTGACGTTCTTCCATTATTCAATAATCCTTGAACTATTGGATATATGGATAACCCACATGAACGCGATCGACAAGACACATTCTTCCGACATCACTCTCGGCCATCTTCTTGATGTCCTCGCGGTCGCGCCGGATGCGCCGCTGGTATACTGACAAGTCCGAGTGCGGATGGCGGTAGCGTTGCATCTCTTATATTGATGATCGGCATGGTGACTCGCGTTCTTCAATGAACGCAACCATGCCATCGGTTCGCACCGAAGCAACACTTCAAACCGCAGGGTGCCGAGTTTTCCACAGCCGTGGAAAATGCGGTTTGGGCGCAAAAAGCAACAGCAACGAAACCGCTCTGACGTTCCATAATCTATCTTATGCGATTATTGTATGTGGCGCCCATTTAGTAGTGCGACACTTGAGCGTCGCCAGATAATTTTGGATTCGCGTCACCTATTTTTGGACTGTGCACCCACAATTTTGGATTCGGCGGTTTGCCAAGTGGAGCCTGCTCCCTGATCTTTTTTGGCAGAAATCTCAGATATTTTCCGGCTCTATGGCTCTGTATAAATGGAGTTGGTACGGGTTGGTGCGCGTGTATTGATGAAGTAAAATATTGTATAAATTCGGATTTGATAAGCAACGTCATTGTCAACAATTACGGAAGGCTGTCGGAGGCAGCTTTAGGCTGCGTCGATCAAGGATTCGGCGCGGATTTTCTGGAGAAAGCGATGATGAATCCTGTTGAGATTCATCAGGTAGTTTTTAGGTTGCGTGCTTCGCCACTTGGTGCGCACCAAGTGCGTACCAAGTCCAGGCGTACCAACCCATCTCTTCACGTGGTGCGCACCAAGTGAAGCAGCCTGCCTATCTAATGTCTCAGTGAAAGTTCCGCGCTTTAACTTTCAGCGTATCGATGTGCAAATCCCTGACGTAGATTTCCCGCGCCTCTGGCATCGTCTTCGGTCGATCCCGAGCATCCCCTCCTCTCGCGCCACCATGGGCGAACTCGTCACCGCGGCCCGTGGGGAGCTTGAAATCGATGTCCCGGTCGGCCAGACCTGACAGGTCTCCAGAAAGATCGAGAAGCTGCTGTTTCCTTTAGCGATTTCGCGGATTTTCTTTTTGAATCAGCCGGCTAGGACGTGCCGGTAAGTCACCGGCTTTATTGAAGAAATTTCGTTGACGCGGAAATGAGAGGCATCAGGACCTTGAACGAGTTCTCTACCAGGATATTGTCTGCCGCTCGTACTGAGATCCGTCCTCATCGCACCGTCGGCCCTGGAGCAACAACATGGTCATCTCACTCAAGCGCATCGCCGCACTATTCCGACGGAAAAAGCCGTCGCTTGCCGAGGCTCTCGCTAAAGCCGGGTTTCGGCCAGCCACCACAGCACGGATTGCCGTCGACGAACGGCGCAATCGGGAACGACTGCTCCGCCATCGCGGATGATGAGGCTGGCCGATGAGCCGCAAGCCATCTCCGCTCGATCTGACGGCGACACTGCTTCAAGTGCGCGATCCCGTCATCGCGGTCGAATGCCGGACATGCGGCCGTCAAGGAACTCTCGACCGGGCCGCATTGGTCAAGAAGCACGGAGCCGCTGTTACCTTCGGGAGACTACGTCGGATGGCGGCGATGGGATGCGAGAGGTTGGTCAGTGAGGATGGGGACCGTTGTGGGACACGGTTTCCGTGTCTCGATCAGTGAGAGCGTATTGGTAATTGTCCTACCGTATGCTCATAGTTAGGGTGAGTTCCAGTACGGTGGCATGGGGGTGTCGGGGATGGTCAAAACGGGATTGCTGGCGGCCGCGGCTGTAATGCTTCTTTGTTGTGTCGGTGCCGTAAGCGCGGCAGAAATCGAGAAGTTCGATCTTCCAGGGATTGCGGTGCCGTTCGTGAGCATACGAGGCCCGATCGAGGCGGGCGATGGCGAAAAGTTCGAAACCGCCGTCGAAGGGCTGAAACGGGCATCGGTCATTCTTCAAAGCCCCGGAGGCCTCGTGAAGGAGGCTCTGCATATCGGAGCGACGATCCGGATGGAGGGCTTCGCGACTATAGTGCCCGCCGACAAGCAGTGCTTCTCCGCATGTGGCCTTATCTGGGTATCCGGTGTCCGCCGATACATGTCCGATACATCGCTGATCGGTTTCCATGCGGCCTATAGAGAGGAGAACGGCGAATACCGGGAGAGTGGCGTAGCGAATGCCGAGATTGGATCCTATCTCACCCATCTGGGTCTACGCATCGAAGCCATACGCTACTTCACCATCGCCGGGCCGAACGACTTCCTTCTGCTCACGCCCGACAAGGCGCGCGCTCTGGGTATCGAGACCTACAAGGTCGATGGCGAAAACATCACCACACCTTCAGCGGCACCTACCGTGGACATCTACGCCGACAGGTTCGTTTCGTACTCGCTACTGCAATCCCGGTGTGCTCCATTCCTTCAGCCGGATCTGGCCACGGTGAAGCGCGCCCACGAGGCGGCCTTTGCCGAAGGCAACAAGCTGGTCGGATCCGACAAGTGGATAGATCTCTGGACCCCACTTCTCGACCAGGTGAAGTCCGGCCTGAACAAGAAGGGCACGCTCCTGCTCTGCATAGAGACGGAAGCACAACTACGACAGCAGGGGCAGGATACGGGGGTGAGCGGGCCTAGCTTTTCGTGCGCCGCGGCCGCGACACCCACTGAATTGTCGTTGTGCCGCCAGCCGGAACTCTGGGCAAAGGATCGGGCCATGAACTCCATCTACATGTGGGTTCGAAATAACGTCGAGAAATCCGTCCGCAAGCGTCTCCTCGAGGTTCAGCGCAGTTGGCTCAAGGATCGCAATGATTGCGGCGGTGATGCGCGATGCCTGAACGCCGTTTACGACCAGCGGCTCAACGAGCTGAAAGCTATTGATCTGCCAATTTGAGATGGGCTTTGCCGGCATCAACATGCTGCGATACAGGGAGACATCCACCAGCTATCTAGCTGGTGGATCGCCTTGAAACAGAAAGCTGTCCACCATTCTCTCACGTGCCGGGCCGAACATCTCAGCCTCTCGAAGGAGCTTGTCCATTTCGCTATTGGAACTCCACGGCGCATCAATGAAACACCAGTCAAGGTTCACGAAATCACAGTCCTTCGAAATCAGAAGGCCAACCCCGATTTTCGTCTTGAGGTCGTATTTGGCAGCCTCGGTGAACATCGACAGCGCCTTTGAGCGCATTTCAATACCCTCCGCGCCTGTCACGGGCCAATCTGGATCGAGGGCGGTGATCATGAAGGTGCAATCCGATCGCGGAAATCCGAACCGGAACGGCTTGCGAAACTTTCCAGCGCGCGCGGCCTCAAGGCATATCAGGAGGCGCGTCTTGTACTCGCGCCAGATCGACCGTGGAACACGGGCAAACTCTTCCATGATCCGATAGTAATCGTTACCTTTACCGGTGTGAACGATATGATCTCTCAGATTGCGCATGATGTGCGAGAGATCGAATGCATCCAGATCCTGGACGAACTGGCGCAAGACCTCCATCGATCCTGGCTCAGGCAGGTCTCGTTCTGCGAGGAAACTAACCATGATGTCTGGCTCCTCGACTGCGGTTCCGGTAGCTCTCAAACGCGGCAGCACCGACTCTCTGTACTCGAAATACAAACGGACGTCGTCGGGCACTCGCAGCTTGTCTACAATTCCAAGATAATCGTTTGCGGCCACGATGTGGACGAATCCTGCATCGCCGGACACCAGATACTTCGTTTGCCAGCAATCCTCCGGGAGGGCGCGGCCAGGAAGGAAGACAATGACCTTCTTGATATCCTCGAGATCGCGTCCTCTGACAACCACTGCATGGCCTTGGTCGTTTGCCAGTTCGATTTCCTCAGTTTCCGACAGATATCGCAAGGAAGCTTTGATCTGATCTTTCGCTTTACGGAGCACTTTTCTCCGGAACCATTGCCGCTCCGCTTCGGGATCTGTTGTTTCTTCCGTCCGCTCCTTTAGCTGAAAGACAAAGGCAAGTGAGCCGATCCTTACAATACCGTCCGCAAGCTCGACTTCTTCCCGAGGGCGCGGCATGAACTTCGTCTGGGAGAATGTAAATTCCTTCCAGAACGTGGTGGCGTTGAGATGGGCAGTGAATTCTTCAAGGTTCATACTTTGGATGATAGCGGAATCGAAACACGGGCCGCTAGTCCAAACTACACCTGGAAAATTTCACGACACGAGCGACGTGGACCGCAATCTGGATCCGCTCAGTTCTACCGCTCTGCCTGATGAGTGTTCTTGCCAATCGTTTCCTCCGCGTCGAGTTTCACTGAGCGAATATCACAGGAAACAAGCTCCAGAAAACCAAGTATGATGACACGCTGCCGCGCTCTGCCCTAACTGTCATTTGGAATCGAGATGTATTCCTCGGAGCCGACGGCGAGAGAAACATACTTCACTTCCGACACCTGTCGGTCTCCAAGCTGCTCGATGAGCTCTTCCCGTGTACGGCCGCAAGCGACTATGTCTTCGTCCCCGGACAAACCAATCCAGCACTTCAATCGTCCGGGATTTATGAAATCGACGGTTGGAAACTGGCGTTCTGCAACATTCCAACCAGCAAACGGCGTCGCCGTGCCGATGCCACCACCGACGAGTCCCGTGCTGACCAGTCCGACGACATCGCCAGCTTCGTTGAACACCGGACCGCCGCTCATGCCGCCCGGCCAGTTCGCCTCCACGCGGAAGTTCGGCCATGGTCGACTGCTGTTTGGCTGAACGGGATTCACCTCGGAAATTTCGCCGACAGAACCATAGAGGTACTGGCGGATGGCGCGATCATCTCCCTCCTCCTTGGTGTCAAGATCAAGTCCGGCGAAGCCAAGTGCCATCACACGTTCGCCGATGCGTGGTCGCCAGCGCCCGTCAAGGTGCAGGAAGGATCTTCCGCGCTGTGCGTTGTCGGGGCTGCTTAGCCAGATAGACGCAAGCTCGGTCATGTTCATGACACGCGGCTCCTGAAACGGAGGACTGTGGATCCCTCCCAGAGACGACATGCCCAGGAACGGCTTCCAATGGTCTCGGGTGACCGGCATCGTTCCGAACGTCAGTGGTGGGACAGCGAGTGCAGCAAGACGGAAGTCCGCTTTGAGGACAAGTGAACCGTCACGCACTATGAGGAGGTCCTCAATGACGTGAAACGCGGTGGCGCAGCATCCCCACGGATCCACACGGAATGCCGTGCCGTGGCCTTGTGGGCGTTGCTCCGGATCGTTCGGATCAAATGAGAACAGCGGGAGAATCGTTGATCGCAGAAACGGATCCTGCACCACGAACAACCCGCGCTCGTCTACAAAATCCGGTTCAACAGGAAAGCTCATCGGTTACTCCTATTTCCTTCTGGCCATCTGTAAATTGTACCGAGATGACGGGTTCTCACTCCCGATATCGAAAACCCGGGTAGTTCACCAGCGGCGGCGCAAATAAGCGTTGATCATTTCAGTCCTGGCGCGGCCACTTGTTCCTAAGTCGCTATCCGGCACTTCGGATGTGAACTTCACCATCGGGGTCGGTATCCAATACATCCAGCACCTCCTGCCCCGACAATTCCAGTGCCGCCACCAATCCATCGACCAGACGCTCGCATGCCGACCGATGTTGCTTCAGGATCTTCGTCGCCCGCTCAAGCTGCCTCTGCAGGATCCTGTCGGCCCGCAGGAGGATGCTTCGGTCCATCCGGCTGATGTCGATCATTGGTGCGTCGGAGATGTCCCCGAGCGATGCCAGGCCGTCGCCCATGCCAAATGCTCTCTCCAGCATGATCGCGGCGCGGGTCGCATCGTGCAGATCTGATCCTCGGCCTCCGGCCACCCCATCGTCATGGGATCCCAGCAGCATCTGTTCTGCCGCCATCCCGCCGAGTCCCATGGCGATCGCATCGAGGTAGTAAGCCTTCGTCCGCCTTGCCCATGGTCGGCGGCCGAACGTCGCCTTGCCCACGGACTGTTTCGCTGTCGTCATAAGGATCTTCGGCGAGATCTCGACGCGGACGAGTTCCATGCCCAAAGCCACACCGACAACAGCATGGCCGATTTCGTGAACAGCATTCACCCTCAACGTCTCCGCAGGAATGAGCGCCGGGATCGGAAGCTGTAAAAGGACATCCGCCATCTCAATCCGCCTTCGATCCCTCCGGGCAATACGCCGGGCATCGCGGGCAATCTTCTGGATGTCGGCGCCAGTCACGCCGTCGCTGAGTTCGGCGAAGGTGTGAAACCCGACGTCATCGAATTCACCACGAAGGTGCATTCGGAAGATAGCCGTTCTCGCGCGGAGATCCGGAAGCGGAATCCTGACGTGACGGTCAAGACGGCCGGCGCGAAGGATGGCGTCGTCAATCTTGTCTGGATAGTTCGATGCCGCGACAACAACGACCCCTTCCCGTCCTTCAAGGCCATCCAACTGCTCGAGCAGCCCGGTGATCGCCTTCATGTCATAGGACTCGTTGCTCGAGTTCGTGCCACCTCTGGATCCGAACGCATCGATCTCGTCGATAAACAGGATGGCAGGTGCGTTGCGCTTCGCATCCTGGAAGCTCTTCTGCATTGCCTTCAGGAAGTCGCCGAGATGTCCTTTCGCTTGCCACTTCGCGTAGGAGGCGACGACGAGTTCGGCCTTGCAGGTGGCCGCAAGCGTCTTGGCGAAGATGGTCTTGCCAGTGCCGGGCGGCCCCGATAGCAGTACGCCGCGGTCGACATCATCCCATGAGATGTCACCCGCCCGCCAATCATTGAGATCACGGGCAAGATCGAGACCCCAGTCCTTCGCCTCGCCGTAGCCTTCCATGTCCTCCAATCGGCTCCCGACTAGAACATCCTGCGGCTTGATCACGATACTGGATTCAGGTGGCTCGCTGATCTGCGACATCTTTTCGACGATCGACAGGACTCGCGCCATGGGACGACCCCAAGTCATTGCCAACTTGAGCCGCCGCCAGTCACACATCATGAGGGCTTCCGCCTGTGTGTCGGACAGCGAGGTTCCGTAACCCCACCAGACAACGCCGCGCGCTTGGCGGATGTCGGGAGGATCCACCTTTACGACGATGTCGAGCGCATTCCGAAGATCAGGCGGAATAGCCTCCTCGGAACGGAAGAAGATGATCGTCTGCTTATGCTCGAGCATGTCCATGACGGATTCGAGGTGATCGTCGGATTGCTTCTCATCGAAGATCTTGACGTGTTGCTGGTAGCGATAGTCTGACTTCGTGTCGATGAACATGACCGCGGCCTGCACATAGCTGGTCTTGCGTTGCCAGTTTTCGAGAACGATGCCGATGGCGAAATGGGGTACGCGCCTGTATGGGCGGATCGCCCGGCTAATGCTGGCATAGGCAAGGAATTCCGGCAGCGAGAAGCCCGCCCGGTCGCGAAGAACGTTTTCATTGTGTGATCCCGAATTGAAGATAATGGGGTTGGCGCTCAGTCGCGCGTCACGTCATCCTCGTATCCGGCGCACCTGCGTCTCCGGGCTGATAAGCGCGTCATCCAGATCGACCTCCAGGAATCCTTGAAGGATCAGCGATGCCAGCGTCGGCATCGGCCGCCCCTCCTGGATCGCCGACAGACATTCCGCGATGGTGAGCGATCCCATTTCCTCGAGTCCTGCCAGCAGACGAATCCTATCGCCGAGTGGCGGCCGATAGAAACCGTATCGGAGCAAGTCCTTCGCATTCCGGAGTCGGAAGCTGTCCGCGAAATCAATCATCGCCACAGGACGGTATCGGTGCCCCATGGATTCGATCGCGCTGGACAGCCAGATTGGCGGAGATGGTTCTTCTTGCCCGACATCCATCAGGAAGGATCCGTCATCGGTCAGAACGACGAAATCGAGTTGGTATTCATCGTCGCCATTCCGGAACAACGGCGGTGCCGTGCTCCATCGTGCGACATCTGGGTCAATATCCAACAGGCATGCGAAGTCCCTCGCCTGTTGGGATCGGAATTGCGCACGGCCATCGCATTTGATGGTCGCCATCGGAGAGTAAATCGGTGAAAGCGTGACCTTGTGCGGGACACCATCGTCCCTCCGGTCAGTCGAGACTACCGTCATGGCATCCCTCTTAATCGAAACGCAGAACAGGGCGACACCGGGCTAGCCGGAGTGCGTCAGCGTATTCGTATCGAGTGGTGCGCAAAGGTGTTCATGGGCGGGAACGAATATAGAACATGCAAAACGGCGTCAAGGACCAGTTTGCTGCGAACACCACGGCCAGCAGAGGGTTCGGCTCAACGCCGACCCTATCTCATGCCAGTTCTGGTAACTTGGGTCGCTCTAGGAACGTGGACATGACCGCCTCCACAAGGATCGTGATAGAGGAAACCACGGGCCCATCGACAAGCAACCCACACTCGAGGTTTGCGTTCTTCGAGCGCCAGAGGAAATTTGCCGACCCGATATAGGCATCACTGCCATCCGCGAGCACGATCTTGGAGTGGAAAGTTTCGTCTGTCTCGCCCCCGCCGTAAAAGTGTATGCTGGTCGCGCTTTCCTGTAGCGCGATCTTGTCCACGCCGGAGTTGTCCAACTCGCCGGGTCTCTGCACGATCAGGATGCGTTCTTCCGCCGGGGTGTATGCGAACATATCGAGGACCCAGGCGCATCCCGTGGCGTCAAGGTACGGCGTCATTACCACAAGGCGCCTTTGAGCCTTGCAGGCGAGATGCCGGAAGGCGTCCGCAGTTACCGTGAAAGCGAGCAAAGAACTCGCGGGACTGTCCTGAAGGACACGTTCGATCCGGCTCGGGGACGGCGGCATAGTCACGACGAGGCGGGCGGTTCCTTGGGGCGCTAGGGAAATAGATGTCATCGGTTGAGATCCGTGTCGAAGTAGCCGATTATATTCGGAGAACCGAGAGCCTCCCATTGCGGTGCCGGTCCACCCTTGAGAACGGATCTCGACAACAGCAGGTTCGACGCACTGCAAGTGACCTCGCTGACCATGATGCAGGCAGGGCAAGCGCCCCCGCGGCTGTCGCAGAGGCTGCCAGACCCGCATCGCAGCATGCGCGGCTCAATTGACCGCCGCAGGAAGTCCATTGCATGATTTCGCCACATCGCAGAAATGTTGCCAAGATCGGCGGTCATTCCCTTGCGGTAGATCGTGAAGGCGAGATCCGCTGGGAAGATGTATTCGCCTATCCCGTCCCTATCCAGCCCTGATGCGTCTGCAAGGGAGTGGATAAGCTGATGAGAGAGTGAATGCAGGAGCATGAACACATAAGGCGCAAGCTCCCGGGACATGCCATGCCTTTCCCTGTCCTTGAACCGATCAAGAAACTGACCGAAGTCACGATAGGATTCGAGATATCGGCGGGCTAGACCTTTGCCGTCCGACGGCAGGTCGGAAACACCGTTCATCAAAAGCCATCGCAGGACTCGTTGCTCGTCGAGCTTGATATAAAGAGCCTCGTTCTTCTGCTGCGTGACGTAGATCGGGCGCTCCCCGCTTTTCATACGGTCAAATGCCACGAGACGAACAGGCATTGGTACTTTGCGATTATTCGATTCTCGCTCGTAGACGGGCGTCGCAGAAACTCGGGTGAAACCAAAGCTGTACTCGCAGATTGGTAGCCCGCGCAGGAGGAACATTTCCTTGATCCCGGTCGCATTGAGGACGCGGAGAACCGCGGCCTGATACCGCTCTAGTTCTTCGGCGATCCCGGCCTTCTGGTATAACGTCAAATCGGGTTTGGTCACGTCGACTGCTGTCTTGCGAGGACCATCCTGACCGTCTTGGATATGCTCTTCGACAAAAGCCGCGTGCTCGACTGTAAGTCGGATTGGGTCGAACTTCTGTGCCCAATTCTGGCGAGCGTGCACTGCGGCTGCGATCTCGTCGCTATCTAGCCTTCCTCGCTCGATAATGCCGTCGATGAACCATTGTTCTCGCAGCTTCCGTACCCCGTTCTCGAAGTCGATGAAACCTGGTGAACCGGGTTTCATATTTTTCATCACGAGCAGGAATGACTGGTATTGACTCCATTCGTCCTGTCGCCGTTCACGGAAAAGCGCTGCCTCGATTTCGGAATCCGATGGCTCCTCGTATGGAATGTGGTGGATGGCAGCCAGCTTCTGAATGAGATCGCTCTCATTGCCTGGTTTCATTAGTTGGACGACCTTCGTCTCCCGTACCTCGATGAAGCTGCCTCTTTGCGGATAGAAGGTGCTGCTTGCGCGATACGAGACCGGAAGCATGTCGACTTGGATCATTTCGAAGGATTTGCCGCCCGGTTTCAGGCTGTCGCTCTTCAATTTCTTGAAGACATCCTTCTCGGCCTTTTTGAGGTCGCGCTGAGCACCACAGCTTTCGCAGACGTACTTCCATTCGGAGAACACAGGAGCCTTGTTCTTCAGAATGAATTGCTGCCATCCGCATGTGCAACGCTCGATCGGGTAGACATCCGTCCCGTCGCTGCTAACCGTGTAATTGTACGGGCTGAGTGGCTGGATCGTGCCATACCAGTGGGCGTAGACGACATCCACCTGTGACCATCGTGACGGATGATCCTTGCACATCGCGGGCAGTTTCTTCTTTGCCAGCTCTGCGACACTCTTGAACTCGTGCACTCTGCCGCAGTCCCCGCACCTGAAAAGCAACGGGTACGGTACGTAGCCAACAACGTTGGGCTGGTTTAGAAGGAAGTGCGATTGATCGACCTCGACCTCCTTCTTTTCCGTATTGTAGAATGCGCCATCCAGAATGAAGTCATCGGGCGCATCAGGACATGCTTCCTTTGCCCGGACATGCCAGCTTTGAGCAAACTGCTGAACCCCCTCGAAGATAGTGTCGGTGACGTTTCGTGGAAGCTTCTCGGGAAACGGCTTCCGAATCGGCACCGATTTGCAGATTCCTCGCCCACCTTCCCACGTCATGAGAACGCCTGGAGCGTAAGAGGTCGCAATCTGCGCCCGTGAGCGCTGCATCTTCGGCGGACCCGACTTATTATCTGCCCCCTCATCGAACTGTCTTTCCGGTGAGCGTCCCATATGACGCATGCCGCCGCCTCCCCGCATCTTAGTCTCCCGCAAAATCGTCAAAATCGGTGTCTGTTTCCGCTGCATCGCCGCGCTGTCGCCTGATGATCTTCATGGCGATGGCGACATCGTCTTGGCTTAGTATTCGCGATCCTCCCCTGGAGCTTTGGTCGAAGTCGGATGCCTGAATTGTGCCGGCTTCATCGACATCACGGAGCGATGTCATTGGCATCCGGAGCTTTGAATCCTGTTCCTTCCAGAACGTTCGAAGCCTGGCTGTGATCTCGAGTTCCTTCAGTGTCCTCCCAAGGGTACGGGTGGCTGTTTCAGTGCTGCCTCGATAGAACTCAAGAGCCGGTGGCTCGCCGATCTTCTCTGGACCACGCCCCGCCACACCAAGTGCGTCCAGCATGAATCGACCGAGGTCTTCGGAAAACCTGACATTGTCGGCCTGGGCAAGTCTGCTCAGCATGCGGGTGGAGTCATGTGTCCTGAACTCTGGTTTCCTATTGTCAGGAAGCTCCTTGAAGGCCCGGGCATCCTTGAGCATTGCCCACGCTTGGACATAGGACGGTCGGACACGCTCGATCGCTGTTTCTGACCATCGCTCGACTGCTGGAGGCGAGATCATCCGTTCTAGGAAACGGTGGAATATGTCGTGGGTTTCGACCACATAGCGATCTCTGCGGCTCTGCGGGGTCGGAAGAAGCATAACGAATCCGACATGGGTGCGCCCCACGCGGCTGGAGGCCTGAATGTATTCGGCAATATCGGATGGGAGACCAGCAAAAAACATGCTGTTGAACCGATCCACGTCGACGCCGTGACTGATGGCTGACGTGGCGACAATGTTGCGCAGCGTGTCTCCCACATCCGGGTACGTGCCGCCAGCAAAAGATCGTTCTGCCAGTTTCATAACGTCCTGGATTTCCTGCATGTCTATACCACCGGAGATCAGACGGCTTAGGAAGCGTTCATGCGGCAATCCCGCAATCTCGTGCTTCTGCGCGACTGTGGTATGGAGCGCGTCAATCACCTGATCTCCGCCCTTCTTGTTCGTAACGTACGCCAAGGCGATGCGATGAAGATCGATTAGCGCCATGATCTCGTCCAGCCGACCTTCATTGACGGCACGGTCGATAGCGCTCCGCCGCCAGCCGCCTTCCCTCCCTGACGACACTGCTGCCATCAGCGTCGCGGTCGCAGCCTCAGTCCTTGTCGGATCCAGCAGGTCCGCCCATAGTCCGGTAATGATCGTATGAAACGAACTGAGCACGCCCACTGTCGTCACCGTGTGTGTGGCCCCGTTGGTCATGAGCGAAACATACAGTCTCATGAGAGGGGCCGTTGCTTCGGGAGCAACATGGGGCGGCAGACTTTTGGAAAGGGCAAAGCGTTCGTTGTTGGACTGAGGCGACTCTTCAGGTTCTGAGAAAAACGATCGATATATGTCCGGGCCGGGATAGGGATACCTGAGGGGCCTGCGCTGATAGAGGGTTTTAATCTGGCGCTCAGGGTCACTGATGGTGGCGGTCGCAGCGATGATCTTCGGTAGGCGCGGTGAGAGACTTCCCGTTGCATCCCGATACCGAGCCACCTCCAACTCACCACCGGATATTTCGTCGATGGTGCTGAAGGCCTTTTCAAGGAGTGTGTCGAAAAGACCACTGAAGGTGCCAAGGCTCTCCTCAAGGAGATGGGCCTCGTCCTGGATGATCAGGCTTGGAAATGGATCCTTGAAAACCTTCCGACCGCACCCGTAGGCTGGGAAGACGGCAGATGCTCCACTCTTCTCCGGCCCCCGCGCCAGCTCTTTGTCTTCGAATGGATTTGCGAGATGACCGTCTGGGCCGATCCATCGCGCGAGTCCGAACATTCCCAGGATTGACGTAATGGTCGTCGTGGTCTGGCCAATCATTGCAAGCTTGTCGACCGTCCCAAGCAGAACAGCCGGCGCTCGTTGATAGATCGTGTCATCCGTGAGCAGGAATGGAAGCGGCGCGATGCCGCCGCTTGCCTTGTTCCAATCGCACCCTGCGTTGAAGCAGACGATGGCGGCTCGGGCTTTGCCTCCGCCTTCCCTGAAGCTACGCAATCCCGTGGCTTTCCCGCAGCACGGACACGCAGGGACCTTGTTGAAAGCTGCCTTGGCGCTTTGATACCGTTTTTCATCGGCATTACCTTGAGCGAAGTCATCGCCGGTTGCCTGAGTGGCGAGATCTGGCAGATCAGGTCCGATCACGTCGAACCGATTTGGCGTGTTTGACGATCCTACCCAGAAGCCGATCTCGATCGGCCAGGACCCGACGTGGCGCTCCTTCCGGACGATCTCGCTCCACACGAGCAGCTTCAGGAGCCGCTGGGCCTGTTGAAGGGTCAGCAACCGCAATGGGTAGCGGATCATCGCGGTAATGCCACGATCCTTGCCACGAAGCCGATCGAGGAAAACTGCGAACACGAGTGCGCCATAGAACGCCTCTGACTTACCACCCCCGGTTGGAAAATAGAGTAGGCTGGCGGAGATCTCATCCCGATCCGCGTCGAAGAACTCGTTGAATTCTTCGAGTCTCGATGCGAATGTGGGAATATGAGCGAGAATGAAGGCAAGCTGGAACAACCTCCAGCCTCGTCCTGTGAGCTTAGCGTTTTCATCACGTCGCGCGAAGGACTCGTTCATCATCAACCACGCACGCCAGGGTATCGACTTGCGGATCAGGAGTTCACGATCCGAATCGGTGGCGGCACCTACGGCCAGCGCGGCCTCACGTGAAGATATGAGGATTCTAACGCCCTGTTCGATGTGGCGAGCCTCGGTGCGCTGCCCCGCGACATCCTCCGCAAAGCGAACACGTTCCCTATCTCCATCTTCAGGAATGAGATCGCGCGTGATTGAATCCTTGAGCTTAGACTCCTGATCATCGATCCATGCTCTGTATTCGTCAGCGAGGACATGCAGTCCGGAAACGTCATAGCCATCGGCAAGCGCCCGAAACCGACGTTCCAGATTGATGTGCCTGGGGACCACTCGTGGCTGATTGAACCTCGGGGCCCACGTGGTGGAAAGCTGGATGGTGCCATCTGATAAGTCGGTCTGTTCAACGCCGCAATTCAGGCCGATCGCTGGGTAGGTCAGGTAGTCGCGGAACCGATACGAGGACTCCACGCGATCGAGTTTCGCCAGGCGATGTGCAGTCGCTGCAAGCCGGATCGAGATCGCGGTGCCGAAGATGGAGTTACACTGAAACCGGGCATCAGTCCTGCTGAGAACCTTGCATGAATTGTCCAACGTGACGCGCAAGGAGGTGCGGCTAGGATCCAGGAAATCGCGTTGCCGCTCGATGCGTATCGCCACTCCCGTGAGAATAGGCAGGACTTTCGGATCTGCCTTCTCGCTCCGAACCCTCTCTATGAATGCATTCCAATGTTCTTCGCTGTCCGCGTCGGTTTGAGTCACTGTGCGGTCACGCCAAGCCAACTGCACGCCGTCGCCCGCCAGCCAGTCTTTGAAATGCTTTACAATCACGGCGTTCATCGCCGCGGCGTAATCTGACAGAACCAGCTCAAGATCTTCGTCGGAGATGTTTGATGCCCATGAGCACGGTGGCAGTTCCAAATCCAGCCTGATCCATTTGGAAGGGATCGGAGCTGGCGAATAGAGTGTTTCGGGAATCTTGATGCCGCTTGTAACAAGGCTCCCGATATCCGGCGTAGGCTCCGGCTCGGAGGAGCTGGTGTCGTCGGCCGTAGTGACCACGCTTTCCGCGTCGTCCTCGTCCGCGACTGACGGTTCTGAAAGCAATGCGCTGCCAATGTCGAGATGAATGCCATACTCCGCGTATACGGAGGTACGAACCTCGCTCTGGATCTCGTCTCGGCGTCGCTTGATCCGTTCCGTTCCCTGAGAGTCGAATGCGGTCCAGTCAGGCTGGGTGAGGTTCTCGCTCGCGTAAAGCGCTTCTCGGCGTTCCCGGATCTTCTGATCGATCTCCTGCTTCTTCTCCTTTCGGAGCTTGAAGTCGATCTTGGTTCCGAATCGATCGGTCGAAATCTCTTCCCATGAGGGTAGTACGCGGACATAAACGGAGAAATTGGGTTTCGCCTCAAGAACACATGTCGAGGCCGAGTCCATGCTGAAATCTATGCCTATGGCGGCGATCTTGATGTCCGACGTCTCATCTGCGTCTGCGCTCGATATGCGGGGCAGAAGTTGTCCGGAAAACACGCTGCGTTGCGGCGACTTGCCGTAGACGATGCGTCCCTGCTCGTCCGTGCCGCTGGCCCTCGACGTGACCATGTTGACGAGAGCATCGCAGACGGCCTCTTTAAGCTCGACATCGATCTTCCCAAGTTCAGCGACGCTCTTTGGGGTCATCATGGCTTGAACCTCCTAACCGATGTAACTTGGCTCACGTTCTCCTCGGCGAGGCGCTGCAGCCTTTCGATTTCCGAAACTCGCTTCGCATTTCCCGCGAACGCAAGTGCCGCGTAAGGGTCGGTCAGGATGTTCCGATATGCATCGTGAAACTCCATCCCTGCCTTCATCCGGAAGCTCCTCTGAGCTTTGACTCCCCAGTGCCAGAAGCGCCCGGCAAGATCGACGCTCATACCGAGAGCCGCGGTGAACTTTAGGAAGGCATCCCAGTCTCTCGGTGCGTGTGTCACCACCTCATGGAGTGGCACCTGCAATTGCCGTTCAAGGTCTATCCAGCGGCGAACCGTCTGAACTTGCAAGCTAGGATCCCCAATCCGTTCGATCAGAGCACGGATCTTGTCAGTCTCGCTAAAACCGGGAACCAGGGCGAACCTCCTGACGACATCTTCATGGTATCCGCGAATTGCCTCAGAGGCGTTCGCTTGGATGCTGAGGAAAACACGCGCGCGATCTACGAAGCTTGAGCTGATTACGCAGATGTTCTCGCCTGCCTTCACGTCTTTCGCCTCAATCTGGCGGAACGACACCATGGATTTCGATCCATCCTGGCGGACCAGGCCGGTCCCCGAACGGGCGATGATCTTCTGACCGCTTTCCATAGTGAACTCGAGGAGATCTCCACTGGCGTTACGAACGTCTCCCGCAAGGTTGATGATCGACTCTGAGGGGAATTGCAGTTCCTCGGGGAGATCGGGTGTTTTTGTGATCTCTATTGGAGCCATCCCCAACCCGGAGAGATCTTTGGCTGCCGCCGTCGCGTACTTCTTAAGGCGGGATGCGATTTCGGGTTCCTTGACTTGGTCGGCTAGCCGAAAGGCATCGCGAGACGAGTAGGTCAGCGTGTCACCGTCTGCGAGAACGTAGACCTCCGAAGGTAGCCACTCCTTTGAAAAAAAGGTCAGCACGCCGTCGCGAGCTGGAGCTACGACATATATACGCTTGAATTTGTTCCGCTCCGATACCGGGAGACCAGTGACATCGGACAGCCCTCCAGGGCCCGAGAAGACGATCATCTCCTTGTCGAGGCGGTTCACAAGTTCAGGAATCCGTTTGCAGAGAGCCTCCCGAGCGAACTCGGCGAGCATCTGGCTCCGAAACATGAATAGGGATTTGGACGAGGACTGAATTATCGATGTTATCACTGCCTCGAGCATGAATGACATCGGGGTGGCCTTGTTCAGGCGCTTCATGGCGGACGTGGCGTCTCGCAATGCAGCCGCAAGATCTTCACCGCCAATCATTGAGGCAGCAGAAGAGGTTTGCTGCAAGTGCTGAACCTGCTCCGTGATCCGGTAGTTGCTCATCACATCGATAGCGACGTTCTCGCCCTTCTCATCGACGAGGTGGTCGGCGTAAGCACGCAGCGATCCGGGCAACGATGACGAGCGCCTCAGCTTGGCTATGATATCCACGATGACCGAGGCCCCGTCCCTATCCCGCGCCCTATGCAGACGACTGAGAATAGCACGAAGCTTTTCGACGAGCGCCGTCCCGTCGCCGTTAAACCCCTTAGCATCAATGGTACCACCGCCCGACCAGGCCGGCCTTTCACATGGGTTGGCCAGGATCGAAGACGACATTGCGGTGATAGTCAGTGACTTCGACGGTCGAATGTTGCGACGTCTTACATCGGACGGTTCGTCTGCGAATATTTCAAAGCGGGCCTTGTCGAAAGACCATGGGTCCTCCGTTACCGCAACCACCCCCGCCGTTGGAAACAGCTTGCGCAGATGACGATACATTCGGGCTGTAGTGGCAGCCCAGTCGTCACCAAGTCTTCCTCTCCCGGTTCTGGTGAGGTCGAAGATGATCAGGTCGAGGCTCCCTCGAATCTTGCGGAAAAGAATCTCGTCGCCTCGTCGAGCGCCGTACAGGTAATAGCTGGCGCCGTCTCCATCATTGACGTCGGTGCGAACAGTGTTGTGTTCCTTGAGATCCGTTCTGGAACTGGTCCTCCAGAGCAGACTGCCATTCGGATGAACGACGCCCTCACAGTTGCCGTGCGGCAGGATCTCATCGAGTGTTGGATGTTCGTATTCGGGACGAACCGTTCCGTCCCGGCCTCGTCCATCGAGTGTGCGCACACGGCTGAGGGTCTGGTGGTAGTCTTTTAGGGTGCCGTCGGTGTCACTACCACTCGCATGCCTCGTCAGATGCGCTAGATGCGTGCGGTATAAATAGTCGCGGTCAACCTGGATATCACGTGCAGGTTCGTGGGTGGTGCGGGCGTAAGGATAAATCAGGGTTTTCATGCCTCGCGGCCGATCAAACGATCTATGCAGACTCCCAAATGCTGCGACCTCGATCTCCGCGCAAGCGGCAACATCGGCTAGCGCAAGCAGCGATGTAACGGCAGACAGACAGATGTCTCGCGCAGGCCATGTCATCAGGACAACTGGTTCGCGGCTGTTCATCGATCCGATCACCGCACGCAGGACATTGTCATAGACCTCGGAGAGTGGAAGCGCGTCTCCGCCCACGGCCTTCAGCGGTACCTTTCGTAGTGACTGAATCCAGACATCGGCGTTGACACCGCCGATCGGGTTGTCAGTTGCCGGATCCTCGGTGCTCGAGAGGCGCGCGGCCGCTTTTGCCGCTTGAGCGGCGGCGATCTCCGAGCGGCGGCGCAACTGCTCCTGCTGCTGCCGGAGTCGATCGGAAAGCGTAGTACCTGGGGCGCTACCGAAGCTCTTACGATTGCCGCTCATCAAGATGCCTCCGACAGACGGCATCGGCCAGTGGCCTCATAAGCGATCACTGCGGCATCTTCTGCGTCGCGGTAATGGTTAAATGCCGCTCGGAAGGATTCGGGGGACGGTAAATCAAGTTGTCTGAGTAGAGTGACTGATACGGTCGCGGTTCCGGAAACTGCCCGATAGCGTTCGTCCACAGCCTTCGTATTCAGAAGCGCGGCGAGTAGTTCGATAGTCTCCGAGGTGCCCCCTGTGATGACGATCGTGTGGTTCTCGCTCACGAATCCTTGCCTTCCAGCAATCGAATCCTGATCGACAACGGCTGCAACGATCCGCCGGGGCTGGCTGCTGTTGGTCGTGCGCTGGATAATCATGGCAGGACCATAGATAATCGCCGGGCTACCTGAGGGGACCTGGACGAAATCAATTCCGTCGCCTCGTCTGTTGATGGGGCTGCATGCTTTACCTGGGCGGACGTTCTTCGCCCAGAAGAGCGGGATAGCCAGTGGATCACTCGCCTCGCAGAACCTGTCTTGCGAACGGTTCCAGACGAAGTATCCAGCCTTTGCGGAGCCACCATATGTTGCAATGGTCGCACCTCCTCGGTCACGCCCTGCGTCCCATGGAGCAAGCCAAGGCGAGGACATGTCTTCCGGGAGACTACCCTGCGGGACCGGATGAGAAATGCCTCCGGCTACAAACGAAGGAAACTTCACGGGGGCAGTGTGGCGATGCGAAGCCCCCTTCTTTACCAACATAACGCTGATATCTTGTGTTACGTCCGCAAACACGTCTTCACGATTGATAACGGTGCCGAGAACGAGAATCTGCCCCTGACTCGCGATGAATGATCGCATCAGATTGTAAAGCGGGCCGCCCTTAAAGCTTGATGGGATGACGAGAGCTATAAGACCGCCAGGTTTCGCAGCGCGGAAACAAAGCTCAGTAAAGACTGCATACTTGTTGATGTGGCCGCTGTGCGAGACCCGTGTCCAATAATCGTTGTCCAGATCCTTGGGGCGAATTCTTCCATAGGGTGGATTTGCGATGACGAGATCGTAGGCCGCAGGAAACTCCGATCGAAGGCTGTCGCCAATCGTCACGATCTTTCGGTCTCGGAATCCATCGAGTTCCTCGGAAATCAAGGATTCAGACATCTCTGCTAGGCAGGCATCTATCTCGTTTCCATTCAACCTCGACGCGGCAATCGCAGGACTGACACCCTCTGCGTACATTCTTTGTGCTATGAGAGAAAGAAAGGCAGCACCGCCCGCTGCGGGATCCAGCACGCTGTGTTTGTCCAGTTCGAACCCATGTTCAATGGCAAGGTTGATGACAGCTTCAGCGAGATCTGGCCGTGTAAAGTAGGTGGCTTGCGCGCGGCGTCTCTCTGCCGAGATCATCAGCGTGTACAGCGTGCCAATCCAGTAGTTGCGTTCGCTGGAGCGGATTGCAGACAAACGGGACCAGAAACTGATTACTTCTGGGAGATCATACGAGCGTAGGTCAAGGCAGACTTTCCCGAGATCAATCCCATCTGGAATGGATTTCGACAACGCTCGCGCGGCCGCCTTTGCCAACGCAAGCATCGGCAGCTCGACCTGTCTCCTGTCCCTCAATTCGATTACCCCAAGCGCCATAAACCAAGGATCATCGCCGGCGGGACTCGACGCAACCTGTTTACGTCATGAATTCCGCTGAGGACGTCACAATGGTTGAGTCTTCTACCCACCAAATATTCCCGCAGGTTGTTTCAAATATTGCGTGAAGTCAAACGGGTAGACAGCAAGCCGACTCTTCCTTTGACCCAGAATGTGGGGGCATTTCCAGACTCGAAGCTACTTAAAAGAGTTTGCGACAGCCGCCCGAGCCGCCTTATTAGCCATCAGGTTACCAGCGATCCCGGAGTGACCCTTGCATAATTGAATCCTGACCCCGCGGTGTCTGAGTAGCAGGTCATCGAGTTCTTGCCAAAGCTCCGCATCTGGGATCGGCCGCCGCCGCTCGTGATAATTCGCCCTCACCCGCTTCCAGCCGTTGCCGCGCCAGATGTGCCGCCATCTATCGAATCCTTCAACGACATGAGCGGAGTCTGTCCAGATCACGGCGGTCACCGTCGGTGCCTCGCGCTCAAGCCAGGATAGTGCTTGGATGACGGCCAGGACTTCGAAGGTGTTGTTCGAAGGTCTCGGTGTGGAGCCTGCGGCCGCGTGAATCTGTTGGTCGCCGTCCATGACCACAAATGCCCAGCCTCCTGATCCGGAGGCGGCATCGAAGGATCCATCGGCATAGATGTGGAGAATGTCGGTCATATGAGGAAAGTTATCATGTAGATTGCGCTCTGCTCCAGCCTCAAGTTTGGCGGCTATAGGTGGGTAAAGCCCTGGCACCACCCCGAAGAACCTAGACCGCATAATTCGCTTGACGTCACGAACAAACCAGGAACATATGCGCCGTGCAAGTGCAGCGATGAGCGCTGTCTAGGCAAGACTAGGTTTCCCTCGCTCGGAGACATGACGTGATGACGATGAGTCTACGAATACGCCACTAGATGTGGCCCGACCGGTCGAAACACAGGATTCATATCGAATCCTGTCGTCGCTTGTCATCCCATGCCAGAAATCCGCCCCGCCCATTGATGACCCTTATACGTTACTATCGGTCACTAAGAACATCTTGGCCGTTGGTGCGTGGAGTTGCTTCGGTAATACTACCGTACCAACCCGTACCAACCCGTACCAAGTGAGCCAGGCAGGATTCGATGTCCCGAGATGACTTGGATTCCCCAAGAAGAAGCCGCTTCAAGTAACTGATTTGTAAGAGACATCCGCAAGTTGGTGCGCATGTGGCCCGCTTGATTCGTTGCTTCTTATGAGTCAGGGTCCTTCAAGCGAGGCCGTCAAGGCAACGTGCCATTTCAAACCGAAATCGTGTCTCACGCGTCCCCGGATCACCCGGAGCGCGAACGGAGAAGTTTTGTCATGAGTAATCTTCCAAGAGAGCAGAGCCTCCCCACCCCTCTGTCGCATGAAGACGTAATGGCTCTGGGGGTGCCGTCGCATATCCTCCGTGAGCTTGCAGTCCTAAATTCGCCCAGGCCTGTAGCGTGTCTATTCCATCCCGTCGCTGGGCTGTCGGCTTTTTACATGAGAGCCACGGAGGTCCGCCATGGAACTGCGTGAGCGAAACAAGAACCAGAAATACTGGGATGAGGTTTTCAGCGAGGCCAACGAGCCGAAGAAGGAGATCAAGCCGGGTAGCCGCTATATCACCCTGCCCGGTTGGCATCCCACCAGAAAGTCGGTCAGAGGCATCGTTCGCACACGCGAGCCGCTGATGGCCGACGCGATGATCCATGTCGACACAAATCCGTTCAATGTGGCAGTCGCGGAGTTCCCGGTCGCGGTAGGATATCCCACTGCGTCCGGCAAATATCGGGAACACGTTCCCGATTTCGCCGTGAGGCGCAGGGATGGCTCGGTGGTCGTCATCGACGTGATGCCGTTCTATGTCCAGCGTTATCTTGGATGGCCAGAGCATCGAACCCTTCAGATGGTGAAGGTGTTTGCCGAACTTGGCGCTGAATACCGCCTTCTCGACGAACGCACGCTCCATATGAGACCGCTCATCGACAACCTTCGCCTGATGTGGAGGCACAAGCGCATCGCGTGCCAGCACGCCTGGATCGATGAGGTCGCCGCCGAAATCCTGACGCTCCCGCTCCCAAGCCGGATCGGTGCTGTCATGCGCTCCGTGAAGCAGAACGCCTTGCTCGGTCGATGGCGAGACGAAGACGACTGGAAGGTGGTGGGAGAGGTCAATCCGGCGTTCACCGCAATCATGCAGTTGGCGATGGAGGGAAAGGTCGGGATCGACCTCCGTAAGCCGTTCTCGCAATTCACCATGATCGCCCAGCCCCGAGTCGCGTTTGTCGCACCTGCCACAACGGAGCTGCGCTTCGGCAAGGTCGCTTGACGCTCGAGGAGATCCACAATGTCAGTTGAATACGGCGACGGGCGATATCTGCAACCCGTCAAGACCTTCCACGAACTTGCCATCCCGCCGGATCCAGGGCGCGGCTTCGACATGCAATGCCCGGATATCCGCGTCGGAGATACCTTCTCTATCTTCAACGCGGAGAAGACACGATATGCGACGTTCAGGTTCACCGGCTGGCTCCAGCCAGCACCGGAGTTTCCGGCAGTCGCACAGTTCCAACAGCTCGTCACAAACGTCGGCATTACATTGTCGATCTGGCAGATTGGTGAGCTGAACCGACAGGGGCGCATTCGGCCTATCTCAGGCAAAGGTGCTGCCGCAAGGAACCTGCCAGGCGCAGCGGCGACGGTGACTGATGATCAGCACAAATCCGCACATCGTCGGATGGCATACATCGATGCCTGTTACCTCAGAATGATCGAACTGAGAGAACGGACGCTGACCAGAAGCCAGCGAGCTGATGTAATCAGGAAGGTCGCTGACGAGATCAACGACCCCAAGCCGCCGTGCGTCAACTCAGTCTATAACTGGCAGAACCGCGACAAGAACGGTGGCCGCTTCGATCGATTGCTCAATTTCGTCCGGCAGGGCAACTCGGGAAACTACGGCCCCCGAGAAGGAAGTGAAGTCGCTCGAGCGATGCAGGAGGCGGTCGATCTCGCTATTCAGGCGGGCGGCCAGTGGGGAATGGTGCAGGCGATCCTTATGGCACTCGCCCAACCGGACGGCGACTTCCATCACATCAGGGACTTGCTTCTCAACGAGGATGGAAGTTGCCGTCTCAGTGACCGTACAATCCAACGAAAACTGCATGACCTGAACGAGTATGAAAGAGATGTCCTCGAGTCAGGTCGGGACTACGCCGAAACCAAACACATGATCAGGCTTCGGCAGTTGCGGCCGGACGCGCCTCTCGAGATTGTCGATGTTGATCATGCTGTCATGAACATTGTTGGCATCGACCCCGATCTAGCGATTGCATATGGGCGGCCGCATATCCTCACGTTCCGGGATCGATACTCGGGAGTCGTTGTCGGCTTCTCCATCTCCTTCCAGCCACCGTCGTACGAGAGCTTCTTCGAGGGCTTGCAGCACATGCTGTTCGAGAAGCAGATCGACCCGCTTTCAGGTGCGGAATACCCCTGGTGGGGGCGGCCACTGAAGTTAGGCACCGACAACGCGAAGCACCTAATTGGCCTCAATCTTAAAGAATCCCTGCAAGAATTGGGCATTGAAACCGTTGCGTACCGCCCGGCGCGTGGATGGGAAAAGGGCGCCGAGGAGCATCTATTCCATATCCTCGACCGTGCTGTCGCAAATCGACTGCCCGGGGCGACTGGCCATTCCATTGCGGAACGGATCAAGTTCGACAAGGAAATGCAGAAGGCAATGCCGAAGATGACGTTGCCGCAAATTCGCGGCTTCCTCACGTATTACCTCGCTTACATCCATCATATGAAGCCGACACAGGGTCTAGGAGACTTGGCCACGTTCCAAGGCATCCCCGCGGATGTCTGGGCCGAAGGCATCAAGCGTGCGCCCGAGCCGCCGTTGATCGATCCGGAGATTTTTGTCCGCATCGCAGGGCAATTCGCAGATGTCGGACTTGACTCGAAAAAGGGCTTTGTCTGGAACGATATCACCTATGTCTCTCCTGAACTCCTGTTTCTCGCGACGCAGCGGGCGAGCAAGGGACGGAAGTTCAAAGCGCGTCGCTCGCCTTGGAATCTCGGTGTGGCGTGGATCCAAGATCCCTACGCGAAGACCGAGCGCTGGCTTGAGGTTCCGGCCGCCCCGGCCGATCAGCCTTATGCAAACGGGCTGAGATACTATGAGCACAAATGGATCAAGAAGTACCTGCGCGAAAAGATGAAGAAAGCGGTCAACGCCGCCAATCTCCTTCTGGCGAAGATTGAACTCGCGAAAGCTGTCATTGCCGCGCACAAGGCCCATGGCACGATCAAGACAGGTCGCACTCTCGCATCACTCTACGCGCGCACTGTTGGCAAGTTCGCGATGTCCCGTCGCTACAAAATGGCGACAGTCGAATATGGCGAGGATTACGTAGATCTTGCAGATCCGGCCATGCAGGAAGCGCCGCCTGTCCTGAGCAGCCGTGCCGGCCTTGTTGCGCCGTTCGATATCCCCAACGCCAAGAAGCACGACCCCCAGGTGGGCTTTGAAATCGAGGGCGAAAAAGCCAGCGACACCGACAACTCCTCCGACATCGACTTCGATGAATTCGGCGGTTGGCTCGTATAGGAGGCCAATGTAATGCCCATGCAGACAGACATGATTTTCGATACCCCCGAAGAGAGAAATCGCGCGAGCAGTCTTCCTGTCAGTCAGCGACAACTCCTTATCCGGAACATGCGAGTACCATACAATACCTATAACCGCGGCCTCGCGCTGATCGCCCGCCTCCATCGTCCAATGGAGGACGGGCTTCCGAGCGTCGGCGTGATCGGTGGCTTGCTCGGAGATCCGGGGGCTGGGAAAAGCGCAGTTTGCGAAGCTTACCTGGATAGATTCCCGCCGCGTGACGGAGAGACCGGAAGGGAGTTTCCGGTATTGTACGTTCCCTCCTCGCTCGGCGGATCCCGGCAGAGGCTTGGCAACAAAATCCGGAAAGCGACAGAATCGCCGCATAGGATCATGTCTCGGGAAGACCCGAGTGAATGGTCTGTCGACCGGGTATTGAAATGTAAGACAGAACTTTTGATCTTGGATGATGCCCACTTCATGTTTTTCAATCAGAGGACATCCCAGATTGCTGCAGAGCTATATGGGTTCGTGAAAGATATCATCGACACCAGGAGGGTAGCCGTCCTGCTTGTTGGCGAAACTGCAATCGACCAGTATGTCCACGATATCCCTGCTTTCAAAAGGCGAGGTTATCGATCTGATACCCTTCATCCGCTCACTGACAGCCCTGAAGATCTCGTTTCTTTCGGAGATCTACTCACGAGCATTGACCGGCGACTTCCATTTCGAGAACCAAGCAATCTGAAATCTTATGCCGAACACTTTCACCGATTCAGTGGTGGTCAGATCGGCTTCGTGATGAACCTCGTGGTCGAAGCTGGCAATCTAGCTTTCGCTGCCCGTTCGGCCTGTATTCTGATTGAGCATCTTCGCGAGGCCGTCCGCCCTATGGTCAGCCCTGGAGATGACACTGATTATTTCGGCTACAAGAAACCCCTGCGCGATAAACTGGGCAGACAAAAGTGACGGCGCGCCCGTTCACGTTCTGGCGCGTTCTCCCTCTCGTTGGTGAACCTGCCAACAGCTACTTCAGTCGCCTGGTAATGGACGAGTGCAATCACCTTCCAGGTGTGTATGCGTCCGAGGTGGGGGTCGCTCCGATCTTCAAACCGCAGGAGCTGCTTGATCGCATCTTTCTGCTGCCGATTTCGGCGACAGACAAGAAGCGGCTCGCTCACTGGACACCTATCGAGCGGAACGGCCATGTCCACCTTGCCGGGCAGACGTTTCGACGGAATGAATTCCGTTGGGCTCGTAAGCTTGAATGCCGGCAGTGTATTGCCGAGGTTCCATACCAGCGTGTCTGGTGGCATCTGGAATTCTTTCGACGGTGCCCGGTGCATCAATGTCACCTCGAACTCATCGGCCATGGCCTGAATTCCACTGGGCGTTGGTGGCCGCGTCTGGACCGGGTGGTCGATGAGCGAATGCCCGACGTAGAACTGGGCGACACCGAGGATACGGTCGAGTCCTACATCATCCGTCACTTGTTGAATCCTGGCCTACTTGCGTACGACAGGCACTTGGGTGATTTCATCGCGGCCGCGGAATTCGTCGGCCGCTTTTTGAACAACCGGAAGCAACCCTCAGTTCCTCCGTTCTCGAACGCGGATCTATCCGTTGGATATCATGCCCTGAAGGGTGGCACCTCCCGGATTGAAGCTCTGCTTTCTGAGTGGCTCTCCATCAATCCGCCGTCGCCTTACGCATACCGGATTCGAGATGTCTTCGGATGGGTTGAAGAATACCTCCTTGATCACGAGGAGCATCTCGAATCCGATTTCCACGATGCCCCGAACCCCCTCATGCTTGAGGTCTCCGCGATCATCAAAGCGGAATGCGGGCGCCTGCTGGCTCGCTGAAAGCCTTCAATCCTGTAGATCATTGACGTAGCGTTTGTGGCGTTGTCTCATTGTGGACAGCGCTATCGAGCCGCTGATTCTACCCCTGATTCCAGTCCAATATTATCGATGCGGATATCTGGCTGATCCAGGATTGTCGGATACACAATCCAAACTGATCAGGGGGACTGCAGGAAATTTCTCCGTAAAAACAATCGCCTCGAATCCAAGATTATCCGGCAACGCTCAACACTTGGGCTGGATAGAAATGCGACACTCTCCTCGCATGACGTCGCTGGTCAATGTCAACGTTGGGAGCAAGGATGCGACGATGTTCAGCCTGACTTCGGTCAGGAGCGGTCGGAGTCGTCATGTCCTTTATGATCACCATGTCGCAGAAAGAATTGCATCGCCTCGAACTTATCAAGAAGATCCGTGACGGACGCCTGAGCGTTGTCCAAGCTGCCGAACAGCTCGGCCTTAGCAACTGGCCAATCGCCTCCAGTTTTTGAGATTGAAGCAACTTCTGCTCGGTGTCCTGCCGCTGGGCTATCTGCGCCTTCAGCGCCTCGGCATGTTTGCGGGATGTGATGTCCGAACCGACACCGATAAGACGCTGGGGCTTGCCACGCTGATCATGGACAAGACGGCCGCGAACTTCCGCCCAATGCATGCTGTGATCCGGCCAGATAACACGGTATTCGGCAACGTAGTCTTCGCCTGCATCGAGGCTGCGTCGAGGACCTTCTTCACGGCCTTGCCTGTCATCGGGATGCACGGATGCCGTCAGTTCATCGTAAGTCAGCTCCTTGTTTGCGCAACGGCCGAATATTTGACGAAACTCTGGCGAGGAGCCAAGCACCCAACTCGAAAGGTCGAGGCTCCATGTACCAAGATTTCCGGCGAGCAACGCAGTCTTGAGGTTAAGCTCGCTTTCGCGTAGCTCGACAATGCGGTTACGAGCTTCGAGTTGCCGCCGACGGTTTTTGCCTGCGGATTCGACGACGCTGATGAAGGTTGTCGGATGGAACGGTCGTTCAAGAAAGGAGACGTTTCCAAGTGCCTGGGCAACCCTTGCGGCAGCAGGGTTCCTATCCGGTCCCGCTCCTTTGTGTGTCAGGACCATAAACGGGAGATCCGACCAGCCCGGCTGGGATGTCAACCCAGGCGTTGATAGGACCGAGATTGCTGAAGCGAAGGACCTCCTCCACAACGACGACAAAAAGGACATTTTCTCCAAGGCGCTCGGCCAAGGCCTCAAGGTTTGCCATCGGCTGGGAGGCAATCCCCCGCTCAAGCAGCATGGACGCTGCGACAATACTGTCACGACCGTTAGGGGCGTAGATGAGGGCGATACCGTCACGGTCAGGAATCGGAATCGCCTCCGATGTCGAGCATGGTTTTCTGCTCACCAACAAAATGGGGTATGCCGCGCAGAATGCCCTGGAAGCCGACGAGCTTCGAAAATCAGCTTCGTCGTCTCGCCGAGCTCAAGATCTGCCGAATAAAGAAGGCTTTGCTGATGTTCAGCGTCGAACAGGCTTTCCGGCGGCACAAGTTCGAAGACGTCGATGAGGTCGGGAATTTCCATTCCATGCGAGTCTGCCCCTTCTCGCAATTCTTTGTCGGTTTCGGACATGGTAATGTAGAGACCTCGTTCTCCGTCCGCTGCGCCATCACGTAGGAACTGCAGGGCAATCGTTGTTTTTCCCGTTCCAGGGTTGCCTTCGAGAAGGAACACGTGGCCTTTGGACAGGCCTCCTCCGAGAATAT
The DNA here is from genome assembly GCF_017313405.1 of Agrobacterium burrii. Lineage (NCBI taxonomy): Bacteria > Pseudomonadati > Pseudomonadota > Alphaproteobacteria > Hyphomicrobiales > Rhizobiaceae > Agrobacterium > Agrobacterium burrii. Next base: position 508,969 of record NZ_JAFLNA010000001.1, on the reverse strand, counting down.
CGTCCAACCCGGAAACACCCGTTCTTGCCTTTAAAGTTCCTACCATCTCCATCCCTTCGACCGTCTGCTCCATTGGGCACTAGGCCAATCCAGCAGTTGCCCGCAATTCAATTTGACACGTATAGTTCCCTTAACGTCTTAACCCTCCCAGCGGTTTCATTCTAATCATCACTCGACTGGGTTGTCGAGGTGGCGATGACGCCTCGTGATCCAGCACCATACGGATCACACGTTCGCTAACTTCAGGTGAAAGCTTGTTCTTTGTCGCGCTCATGATCGGTCTCTCCTTCAGAAGCCGGAGCGGTTCATTATGGAAAGGATAGCCTTATCTTCCGATTGTATGTTTGCATCGACACAATATTAGGGGTTGCGCGAATTTTGCCTGCCGCCTAGTACAATCCTTGCGTGAAACGAGGAGTATGCGGATTGTTTAGCCTCGGTCGTCAATACCAGCATCTCAATCATGCTGCGGGTTGCGCGTGTCATAGTCCCGATGCACAGCAACTTTTTTCAAGGATCGGCAAAGAAATGTCGCGCCGCTCGGTTCTAAAGGGCATCGCGGCAACGCTCGCCGTCCCTGCGCTTGGTATAGCGAGCCCCGCATTCGGACAAAAAGCTGAAAAGCCGACTTTGCTCCGGAACGTCAGTGTTTTCGATGGGATAAACTCCAGGCTGATCACAGGCCGAAGTGTTCTCATCGACGGCAAATTCATTAAAGCCCTTGTAGCATCGGCCGACGACGTTACCGATGCAGACGTTATTGAGTGTGGTGGGCGGACCCTGATGCCGGGCATGATAGATGCGCATTGGCACTCGATCCTTGCAGGCATTTCGCAAATGACAGCGATGACTGCTGATATTCCCTACGTCCATCTGGTTGCCGCCCAGGAAGCCGAACGGACGGTATTGCGCGGCTTTACAACCGTCAGAGATGTCGGCGGACCCTCTTTTGCGCTCAAGCGGGCCATAGATGAGGGGCGCATCGCAGGGCCGAGAATATACCCTTCCGGCGCGATGATTTCGCAGACATCAGGGCATGGCGATTTTCGTATGCGCACCGATCTGCCGCGTACATCACAAAACACTCTTAGCGTTGCAGAGCAGGCCGGGATTTCGGCAATAGCCGATGGAGAAGCGGAAGTTCTTCGCCGCGTGCGCGAGCAATTGATGCTTGGTGCGAGCCAGATCAAGATCATGGGCGGTGGTGGTGTTGCCTCGAGTTACGATCCGGTCGATGCTCTCCAATATTCAGAGGCAGAAATGAAAGCTGCGGTATCTGCTGCGGCAGATTGGGGAACATACGTATGTATCCACGCTTACACGTCGGCAGCGATACAAAGAGCGATTTCCTGCGGCGTCAAATCGATTGAGCATGGCCAGCTCGCCGACGATAAAACGGTCAGGCTTATGGCTGACGCTGGCGCCTGGTGGAGCATCCAACCTTTTCTCGCCGATGAAGACGCGAATACCTATCCTTTGCCTGAACAGCGGGCGCAGCAGAAAAGTATTGCCGAGGGCACAGCCCGCGCGGTGGAACTCGGACGCAAGTGCGGGGTGAAAATGGCGCTCGGCACCGACATCCTGTTCAATCCAAAGGGAACCGCGACACAAGGTCGGCAACTCGCCAAATTCGCTCGCTGGTATGACAATGCCGAGGTGCTACGCATGCTGACAAGTGGAAACGCAGAGCTTGCAGGTCTCTCGGGACCGCGCAACCCCTACCCGGCAAAGCTCGGGCGCATTGAAGCCGGTGCTTATGCGGACCTTCTGCTGATCGATGGCAATCCGCTTGAAGACATCTCGTTAATCGCTGATCCCGATCGCACGATGAAACTCATCATCAAGGATGGTCGGATCCATAAAAACACGATCTAAGCCCGAGCAAGGAAAAAAATTGAAACGATTTTCTCTTTTTATTGCGTTGTCTCTATGCGGGATGCCCGTTGCACATGCCGCTGACACAATGCGCGACCTACCATCGGAACCAGTTTCGGAAGCGACCTCTCACCCGGGCTGGGCGTTTCAGGTAACGCCTTACCTTTGGGCGGCAGGTCTTGACGGCAGCCTGTCGCCTTTTAGGCGCGGTCCGACGATAGATTTGGACAAATCTTTCTCCGATGTGATGGACGATCTCAACTTCGGCGGATTTGTAAATCTGTGGGGGCGTTACGACCGTTTCGTCCTCTCAGGCGACATCATGTATGTCGACACCACTGATAGTCATGCCACCGGGCCGCTCTCCGCGTTTCAGATTCCCGGGCTGGGTGTCACGATACCGCCTGGAGCTACAATTGACGGAAAAGTTGACACAAGACAGTTCATGGCAACGTTGCAGGGTGGATACCGGGTTGTCGACACGTCGCAATTTACGCTGGACGCTCTTGCTGGAGCACGTTTCTGGCATATTTCGAATGATGTCACGGTCACCGCAAGTCATTTCGCCATCGGAAGCCGCACGGCCGCTCATGATGAGAAGTTTGGATGGGTCGACCCGGTGGTGGGCCTGCGAGCGTTCCTTCTACTAACTGAGAAACTGTCCGTTCAGGCCCAGGCCGATGTCGGTGGCTTTGGAGCAGGATCTGACATCACCTGGTCGGTACTTGCAACGGCCAACTATCTGGTGACGGATAACCTCTCGGTGTCTGCCGGCTACAAGGCGTTGAAAGTCGATTATGATCGTGATGGTCATGTCTACGACACGATGTTGAGTGGGCCTGTCCTTGGGATGACTTGGCGGTTCTGATCGGCTTTCACTGAGAGTAACCCTTAGGCGGCTATCCTCGTCGTTTCGCCCTTGAGCGGACTCGAACCAGCGATCCTGACGAGCTTGATCAGGATCGCACAGTCTGGACAACCTTGAAGTTCCCTGCAACGATCGGTAATGGGATACGGTCGCATCCAACAAACGAGGACATTATGGCAACTGGTACAGTAAAATTTTTCGCGCAGGACAAGGGCTTTGGCTTCATCACTCCGGACAACGGCGGGCCGGACGTGTTCGTTCATATCTCCGCTGTAGGCTTCGGTGGCGCTCTGACCGACGGGCAAAAAGTCAGCTACGATGTCGGACAAGACCGCAAGACTGGGAAGTCAAAAGCAGAGAATGTTACCGTTCTCTGATAGCGCGAACGGCCCCGGCGACTTGTCGGGGCCGAAACTGACCTGGACTGAAAACCCTGCACCTGTGGGTCTTGGGGGCAGTGAACAAGCAGCCCGCCATTTTCATCACGGCAGACCCAAGGCATCAAACGGTTTATGGCCCGAGACTGTGACGCTTCACCCCCTGAAAAGGTTGGGGGTCGATCTGCCTGCTGGCTCAGTGGGATGCCCTTCTCAGATTAACGGTGTGTCGTTCTGGAGGATCAGGCTAATGAAAACGAGATTTCTCGGTGAGGCTTTTCTCGCCTTAGTGCTTTCCACCGCGATCGCCTCCGCCCAGCAGGCGTCTGACACGGTTGCACCCGAGAAAGCGACTGATGTTGCGGTCGCCAAACGTGTCGAGTCACGAAGCTTCATGGTGGCGGCGGCCAATCCGCTCGCGGCTGCGGCGGGGCGCGACGTGATCGCAGCGGGCGGCAACGCCATAGATGCTATGGTGGCGGTGCAGGCCGCGCTTGGCCTCGTTGAACCGCAGAGTTCTGGTCTCGGCGGCGGCGCCTTCCTCGTCTACTACAATGCGAAAAGCGGCAAGCTGACGACGTTGGACGGCCGCGAGACGGCACCGATGGAAGCCACGCCAAAGCTCTTCCTGGATGGTAACGGGCAGCCGCTAAAATTCATGGACGCAGTAGTCGGCGGTCGCTCCGTGGGTACACCGGGAACGGTGCGCCTGCTGGAGGAAGCCCACAAACGCTATGGAAAGGCGGAATGGGCAAGCCTGCTGAAGCCGGCGCAAATGCTGGCGACCGAAGGCTTTCAGGTATCACCGCGCCTTGCCTCGCTGATCGCGTCCGAGGGCGACCGGCTGAAGAAATATCCGCAGGCCCGGTCCTATTTCTTTGACACCTCCGGGGCCGCCCTGCAAACAGGCGCCCTCTTGAAGAACCCGGCCTATGCTGAGACGCTTGCTGCAATCGCCAAAGATGGTGCGGATGCCTTCTATAAGGGGAGAATTGCCGAGGCGATCGTCGAGACCGTGCGCGGGGCGGCCGACAATCCCGGCGTGCTGTCGCTGGCCGATCTTTCCAGCTATCGCGTCATCGAGCGCGAGCCGGTGTGCTTCCTCTATCGGGCTCTTGACGTTTGCGGCATGGGGCCGCCATCGTCGGGCGGCATCGCCATCGGCCAGATGCTCGGCATGGCGGAGAATTTCGACCTCAAGGCCCTGGGACCGAAAAATGTCGACAGTTGGCGCATTATCGGCGATGCGCAGCGCCTCGCCTTCGCCGACCGGGAGCGTTACGTCGCCGACACCGATTTCATGCCGCTACCGATCAAGGGCCTGTTGGACAAGACCTATCTCAGCGAAAGGGCGAAACTGCTCGACGGTGACAGGGCGTTGACCAATGATGTCGTCAAGGCCGGCGATCCGGAATGGGACCACGCGCTCCTTTTCGGCCGGGATGCCGCGCTCGAGTTGCCCTCCACAAGCCATTTTGTCATTGTCGACAAAGAGGGCAACGTGGTCTCGATGACGACGACGATCGAAAACGGCTTCGGCTCGCGTCTGATGACGAACGGCTTCCTGCTCAATAACGAGTTGACGGACTTTTCCTTCAAGACCCATGATGGCGGACTACCGATCGCCAACCGCGTCGAGCCCGGCAAACGGCCGCGCTCCTCCATGGCCCCGACCATTGTCATGAAGGATGGCAAGCCGCTGCTTGCGATTGGTTCGCCCGGCGGCAGCCAGATCATCGGCTATGTGGCCCAGGCGCTGATCGCCTATATCGACTGGGGCATGCCGGTGGAAGCGATCGTCGCCCAGCCGCATCTCATCAACCGGTTCGGCACCTACGACATCGAGGCCGGCACCAGCGCGGAAGATCTGATCGGGCCGCTCAAGGCACTGGGTTACGAGGTCAAACCGGGTGAGATGAACTCGGGTTTGCATGCTATCGAGATGACTGCCCAAGGTTTGGCCGGCAGCGCCGATCCACGGCGCGAGGGAGCGGCTGTAGGAGACTGATACGTTCCCGCACCATGGAATAAAAATCAGCCTGACACGGTGATTGTTGCTGGCAAATCTTGCTGCGGCCATCGCTGCAGTGCTTCATGCCCGGTCTGGGTCAGGCCATAAACTCCCCTATCGAGACGTTCAAACCAGCCATAGACATTCGCAAGCAAAATCTTCCCGGCATCAGGTACGCTGGATTTGATATGGCGCACGCGCATCGGTCCTGATGCCAGCGCCAATGCGCAGCCGAGCGCCTGTTGACGATATGCGGTCATGATCGGCGCGCGCGTGCTCCCGCCTACTGCCGGATCGCCGCGTCGCCTCTGGTGTTCACGCATGAGCCGAGAGCGCCGTTTCGGATTGGTTCGCGGCATCGGTGATATGGAACTGACGATAATGCTGACGTCGCCGGCATCGGAAATGCCAAGCATGCCGATCCCGAGCCTGCGACAGAGATCCCGGTAGCGTTTGTCAGCCTCGCGTCCTTTGCCCTTGGCTGAGATGCGCGCCGCGATCCAGACTTCTTCTGCGATAGCGGCGCGATCGACAGCCTGCAAAATAAGTTCCAGATTGAAGCTTAGTTTTAGCTCGCAGATCACGACCACAGGCGGATCATTGTCGCTCAAGCCGACGAGATCGCAACCGCCAACTTCGCCTTTGACAGTGTAACCCGCCGTTTCAAGAAAGCCTTTAACGGGCAGATAAAGCGAAGTTTCCATGTGCCTGCAGGTTCAAGTGAAAATCCAGCCCTGAATACATCGATCCGCCTGCGCCAGACAAGCATTTTGCCGCCGGTGCTGTTCAAGTTATCGGCGCTGAATATCCAGAGAGGAGGAAAAGAGCGCCCTGTTTCCCCGTTCCTTGATCGAAATTCGGGGAAAATGCCAGCACAGAGTCAACTGATCTGTCCTTTGCCCATCGTTGGAGGAAGGCCACCTTGATTACCTATCCGGTGAGATAGCGGCGCATGCAATAGAGCAGCGTTGCCCGTTCTTCATTCTCATGAATGTCGATCACGCGCCCAAAGAGAATACGATGAGTGGCCTCGTCAACGGCATTGGTGAGCTCGCATTCGAAGCTAAACGACGCGTCGGCAAGGATTGGTGCACCGGTGAGCCCTTCCCTCCAGTCGCCAAGCGCAAATCGATCTTCCGTCGGCGTCTTTCCACCGAAGCGGTCTGATATGTCCTCCTGACCTGGCATCAACGTGTTGACGCAGAAATGGCGCGTGTTCTTAAAGGCGTAAAAACACGAGCTGGCGCGATTGATGCAGACGAGAAGTGTCGGCGGCGTATCACTGACACTGCAAACCGCCGAGGCGGTAAAGCCGTAACGCTTGCCGCCGTATATGGTGGTGACGACGTTAACCGCAGAGCCGAGGCGCGACATGCCATTTCGAAACGTGGGTTTATCCACAATGTCGAAGCGGTGGTTCACCATGTTCATGTCGGCCTCCTGCTGCTGAGCCAACGCTAGGCCGACAGTTCTTTTCGGATAATTTCCGCGCCAGCGCCCAAAGCGTTCAGCTTGCCGCGCGCCACTTGGCGAGACAGGGGCGCCATGCCGCAATTGGTGCAGGGATAGAGCTTGTCAGCATCTACAAACTGAAGGGCTTTTCGCAGCGTATTGGCGACTTCTTCCGGGGTCTCGATGGTATTGGACGCCACGTCGATGGCCCCCACCATGACCTTTTTGCCTCGAAGGAGTTCAATGAGATCGATCGGGACGTGAGAGTTGTGGCATTCCAGCGAGATCAGACTGATGCCTGATTTTTGCAGTTTGGGGAAAGATTCCTCATATTGCCGCCACTCCGCCCCCAGGGTCTTTTTCCAGTCTGTATTGGCCTTGATGCCGTAGCCGTAGCAGATATGGACGGCAGTTTCGCACTTGAGACCTTCGATTGCCTTTTCCAAGGTAGCGACGCCCCAGTCATTCACCTCGTCAAAGAAGACATTAAATGCCGGCTCGTCGAACTGGATGATGTCGATCCCGGCAGCTTCCAGTTCCCTCGCTTCTTCATTGAGGATCTTGGCGAATTCCCAGGCCAGTTTTTCACGGCTCTTATAATGGCCGTCAAAGAGCGTATCGATCATGGTCATCGGACCAGGCAAAGCCCATTTGATTGGCTGTTTGGTCTGCTGACGGAGGAACTTGGCATCGTCCACAAAAACAGGTTTTTGGCGAGACACGGCACCGACGACTGTCGGGACACTTGCATCATAACGATCCCGAATTCTGACGGTCTCGCGTTTTTCAAAATCAACGCCGCCAAGGTGCTCGATGAAGGTCGTGACGAAATGCTGGCGTGTTTGCTCGCCATCGCTGACGATATCGATGCCTGCCTGTTGCTGATCATCCAGGGACAAGCGCAGGGCATCCTGCTTGCCCTCGGTCAGTTCCTCATCCTGCAATTTCCAGGGCGACCAGAGTTTCTCAGGCTGCGCAAGCCACGAGGGTTTCGGCAAGCTGCCGGCGGTTGACGTGGGCAACAGTCTGTTCATGATGTGCGACCTTATGTGTTTTGGTTGTCAAAGGGCGTGATTGGCAGACCACCGCTCGAGAACGGTCCTGTAAGGTTTGATAAAGTGCTCCTCAGCAAACCGTCCCTGCTCTACAGCCAGCCGGCTGCGCTCTTCACGGTCATAGACAATCCGGGTAAGCGAATAATCCTGATGTTTCAGATTGGGCTGATAACAGGCCCCTGCTGCGGAATTGGCGTTGTAAATCTCAGGCCGGTAGATCTTCTGAAAAGTTTCCATCGTGCTGATGGTGCTGATGAGCTCCAGATTGGTATAATCGTCGAGCAAATCGCCGAGAAAATAGAAGGCAAAAGGCGCGACGCTGTTCGGCGGCATGAAAAAGCGCACCTGCAAACCCATTTTTTGGAAGTAATGGTCGGTCGAAGACAATTCGTTCTGCTGGTATTCGACACCCAATACGGGATGCTGATTTCCCGTCCGATGATATGTTTTGCTGCTTGAGGCACTCAGGCAAATGACTGGCGTCTTTTGAAAATGCTCTCTGTAAGCCTGTGAGTTCAGGAAACATTTGAACAGGTTTCCATGCAGGTCGCCAAAATCCTCTGGCATGCCGAATGACGGGCGATCCTTGTTGTAAGCCGGCAGCACGACGCTGAAGTCATAATCCCGGACGTAAGAGGAAAAGTTATTTCCAACGATGCCTTCGATGCGCTCGCCCGTCTTTTGATCAACAATATTCGTTTTCAGGATTTCAATCAGGGGAAAGGCATCATCATTGCTTTCAGCATCAACTCGCATCTCAACTGAAATTATCTCAAGTTCGACGCAGTAGCGATCGCCTTTCGGATTATCCCAATGCGCCAGCGCGTTGAAGCGATTGTCAATCATCTTCAGGGCGTTGCGGAGGTTTTCCTGGCGGTTCTCGCCCCTGGCCAAGTTGGCAAAATTCGTCGTGACACGCGTATTTTCTGACGGGCGATAATCCTCATCAAAAGAAATACTCTTTATATTGAAACCGAAAGTCTTAATCATCGCGATAGGACGCCCAAAATCCCGAGATACATCCTGACGTTATTGACGTAAATTTCAGGACGCACCGGATGTTATTTTCCATTGTCTCAGTGGACAATTTTTAAACTGTCCCGACCCGAGAGCGGTGCGCGTTTTGTGCCTGAGAGGCCGATTGAATAAAAATGGTATTATCTCACGGAAGTATGAGCCCTGCTCATGATTTGGGTATGAGAGGCGATCCGCCAGAGAATTTGGGAGGCCTTTGTCCTCCGAACCTCATGGTGATGGGCCGAATGTTCCATATCTCGGTCGACGCGATAACCGTCACCTCCCCAAAACCGATGACGAATGCCTTGACCCCTTCAACGACATACGACATTGGTTCGTCATCGTGGTTCTGCGGGCGAAAGTCCGGAGCTAAGAGGGAATTCGGTCGGGGCTTTACTGCCTTAAAGCCGAAGCTGCCCCCGCAACTGTAAGCGGCGAGCGAAAGTCCATCCATGTCACTGAGGCAAGCCTCGGGAAGACGGACCAGAGCGACGACCCGTAAGCCAGGAGACCTGCCGCGATAGATAACGTCCACGGGCGGGGTGTCCCGGAGTGCCGCTTTCGCGATCGCATTCCCGTGCCATCGTCTCTGCGTCATGCCACTACCCTGCCGCAACCTGATGGCAGGGCCGATGACAGAAACCGCGACGATGGAAAAGCCTGCTCAGCGCGGCTCGATAACCAGTCTCATTGATATCGTTTTTCCCGGAGATACCAACCATCACGGCACCCTCTTTGGGGGAACCGGACTTGCTCTGATGGATCGCGTTGCCTTCATCGCGGCGACCCGGTTCGGGCGGGTGCCGTTCGTGACCGCCTCTTGCGAGCGCATCAATTTCAGGCAGCCGGCACGCATCGGGCACATCGTCGAATTCACGGCCAGACCGGTCAAAGCCGGTCGACGTTCCCTGACGGTCGACGTCGAGATGGTGGCGGAGACCATCGTCGGCCATCAGCGGCACATCTGTACGCGAGGCACCTTCCATATGGTCGCCATTCCGGAGGGCGAGAACGCCGCGAGCTATGCTTTGCCTGCACTCGTTCCCGTGGAAGCGCCGGATCTCACGGATATCGTCGCCATGGTCGAGATCGTGTTTCCGGATCAGGCCAACAGCGCTGGCCGGATGTTCGGGGGCGAAGCGATCGCCTACATGACCAAAGCCGCATTCGTTGCAGCGTCGCGTTACTCCGGCAAGCTGGTGGTGCTGGCCTCATCCGAGCGCATCGACTTCGCAAGGGCCGTCGAGATCGGTGAGATCGTCGAGGCGGAGGCACGCGTCGAGCGCGTTGGCCGCAGTTCTATGTCCATCGAGACGAAACTCTGGTCCGAAAACCTGCTGACTGGCGAGAGGCATATTACGGCCACCGGACATTTCACCATGGTCGCAGTCGACACCGACCACCGGCCGGTTCCTGCCCACGATAGCGCCTCTACAGACGTTACTCCTCGTCACCATGGGCGGGCATAACCATGCTGGACAGGCAACATCTATCGATCCTGCGGGAAGTCGACAGCCTGGGCAGCCTGACGGCGGCGGCGGAGCGGCTGAATGTCTCCCAGTCCGCTCTCAGCCATACGATCCGCAAGCTCGAGGAGCGCTATGGCGTGGCGATGTGGGAGAAAGACGGTCGTAACCTCCGCCTCACCGAGGCCGGTCGCTATATCGTAACGCTGGCGCAGCGCGTTCTGCCCCAGATCGAAAGGGCTGAAAATGTCCTGTCGGATTATCGCCACGGCCAGCGAGGCTCGCTTAGGATCGGCATGGAATGCCATCCTTGCCATCAGTGGCTTATGGGCGTCACAAAGCCATATCTCATGGAATGGCCGGATGTGGGCCTGGAACTGAAGACATCATTCGCTTTCGGCGGCGTGGCGGCCCTCACAGGATATGAAATCGACATCCTGATCACGCCGGACCCGATCGAGACGCTTGGCATCCATTATTTGCCGGTATTCGACTACGAGTTGGTACTTGCCGTGCCGGCTGATCATCCACTGGCGCAAAAACGCCATGCAGAACCTGTGGACCTGCTGAATGAGACACTATTCACCTATCCGGTACCGCCGGAGCGGCTGGACATATTTATCCAGTTTCTGGTGCCCGCCAACTGTCGGCCGCGTCATCACCGGAATGTCGAGACGACTGAAATGATGCTTCAACTCGTCGCGGCGGGCCGCGGGGTCAGCGCCATTCCCGACTGGCTTGTACGTCGGGAAGCGGCAGCGCTCGGTGTCCGCCCCGTCCGCATTGGTCCGGACGGCGTACAGAAAAGCATCCATCTCGGATTAAGAGATGGCGACGACGATGTGGATTTCATCGCCGGGTTTGTTGAGACGTCGCACCGAAGATGAACGTCAGGATCCGGGGGTAAGTGCCGCTACATGACTCTTACCCTCGGCCGATATTCCGGCGCGATATGGCCCCCTAACGCTTCACTCTTCCCGGAAGGCCCTCATGATCTGGTCGGTCAGCGGCTTGCTGAGGTAGGAGATCATGGTTCGCTCGTCGGTCTCGATATAGACCTCAACCGGCATTCCCGGCTGTAGCTTGGCGGCTAATGTCCCGAGCGCATCGGGTGAGAAGGAAAGCGTCGTTTTATAGAATGGCAGCCCGGTCGCCTTGTCTACCGAGGTAGCAGCAGAGACCATATCGACCTTGCCTTTCACCTCAGGCGTCGTCTGCTGGTTGAAGGCAATGAAGCGCATGCGCGCAGGCTGGTGAACATTGATCCGGTCGACATCGGTCGGGGCAATTTTTACATCGACGCGCAAATCTCCCGCTTTCGGGACAAGTGACATGATGGCTGCTCCGGAGCCGATGACACCACCAACCGTATGGGCCTGAAGATCGTAGATATAACCGGATTCAGGCGCACGCACGGTGGTGCGGTCGAGCCGGTGGGACACCGCGATGGCCCGCTGGTTGAGTTCAGCAATCTGGGTATCAATTCGAACAATTTCTTTCTGCGCTTCGGAACGGCTGCTTTGGTCTATAGACGTCAGCTTGATATCCAGTTCACTGATCTGACCTCTGGCTTCTGCAATCTTGGCGGTCACATCGCCTATCGTTCCCTGAAGACGAACCATTTGCCGTTTCAGGTCGCGGAGGTCGGCTGTGCGGACCAGCCCCTTGTCCACCAGTTGCTGTTGTAGTGAAACCTCGTCTCGAACCAGATCCTCTTCTGAAATACTGGCCTTACGCTGTTGCTCCAGACCATCCACCTGGTTTTGAAGCTGATTGGCCTGTAACCGTAATTGCTGCTTTTGATTTTCACGCAAGTGCTGATTTTCCCGGAAAAGTTTTAACTCTTCCCGCTCCAGCTGCGGCATGACCCGCATGTCAAAAAGCAGCTCCGCCGCATTGTCCCTTTCGGCAACAAGCCGCGCCCGCATGGCCGAAAGCTGGCCGATCTGGCTTTGTATGATATCAAGCTCCACACGGGCCTGCGTGTCATCCAACCTCAGGACCACATCGCCCTTGCGCACGAGATCGCCGGATTTCACCGGAATCTCCACGACGGTTCCGCCGTCGACATGCTGTACCTGTTTGATTTCGCCGGAAATGGCGACCTCGCCTTGGGAGATCACGGCTCCGGCAAGTTTGGCCTGTGCCGCCCAACCGCCGACGCCTGCCACAAGGCAGGTCGCTAACAGCGCGGTGGTGATCACGCGCAAACGAATGCCGTTTCCTGCCACGTTGATGTTTTTTGGCTCCGCCCTATTTGAACCGGTCATGACACTTCCTCCACCCGAACGCTTTACTAAACGGTGATTGAGCCATTATCGGCATGGGCAACCGTCACCGTTAGGATGAAGTCGCCCGAATTCAATTCTTGCTGGCTTATGACGACGAGCTCGTATTTGTCGTCGGCATCCAGATCGGAATAAATCTGCACCACCTGACGGTTCTCACCGTCATCGGTGAGTTCCTTGTAGAGCTTGATGAGTGTGCGATGGTCGTGGCCGTTCGGATCGGCCATGCCAAGATCGTCAGATCCGAAATAAAGTGCACCGAGATCCGCACTCAGCTTTGAAAAATCGATCTTGTCACCGATTTCGAAATCCCGGATTTCATCGCGTCCGCTACCACCGTTGCGAAGGCTGGAGGTTGTGGCAAAGACGAAAATATCGTTGCCCTGCCCACCGATCATCACATTGACCGTATCGCTCGCCGTTATGCGGTCGTTACCCGAACCGCCAATCGCGTTTTCCACACTGATAAGCCGGTCGGTGCCAATCTCGACACCATGGGCTGTGCCAGCCTGCAGATTGATATCGACCCCTGCCTGGGCGGCACTTGCATCGTATGTATCGCAGCCACTGCCACCATCGAACACGTCGTTTCCATCAGGCAACGGCACTGTCACCAGACAGGAAGCGTCATTTTCAAGTTCCTGGTCCAGCACGGCAAGCACGCCGGCGATAAAGACGTCATCGCCCTCACCACCCAGAACGACATCGTTACCTTCACCGCCAATCAGCCGATCGTTGCCATCTCCGCCGTCGAGAATATCATCTCCGGCATCTCCGGAAATTACATCGTTCCCAGCTTCACCAAACAGGCGATCATTACCGGCACCGCCCGAGATGAAGTCATGACCAGCGCCGCCATAGGCGATGTCGTTGCCTTCTTCGCCATAGATGAAGTCGTTGCCTTCGTCACCGAACAGAACGTCATCACCGCGTCCGCCCAATATCCGGTCATGTCCCTTGCCGCCATAAATGACGTCGTTTCCATCACCACCAATCAAGATATCATTGCCAGCACCGCCATCGATGAGGTCGTGGCCCTCACGCCCATAGACCACGTCGTCGCCATCCAGCGCCTTGATAATGTCGTCCTTCGGGGTGCCGAGCAGCGTGTCATCGCCATCCGTGCCGATGATCTCCTTTTGCGGATGGAGCCGCAGATCAAGCCAGGCTCGTCCCGTCACACTGCTTTGCCCATCACTCAAAGTATATGTGAAGGAAACGATACCGTTCATGTCGCGGGATGGCGTAAACAGCCAGACATCTGCGCCATGAGCGCTTACAGTTCCCGAGGAAGAATTTATGTTGGAGATCGAAAGCCTGTCGCCGTCCGGGTCCAATCCCGCGCGCGCCAGATCTGCCCAGGCCAACAAGATCGACAGGTTGACGAGACCGCTTCCGAGATAAATTACACCTGTCGCGACAGGAGCCCGGTTTTCGGAATTGCCATTGCCGGAGCCATTACCGCCACTATTACCCGCTCCTGCCTGTGCTGAAGCATTTCCGGGATTAGTGATGGGAGTTGGCGTCGAATGATTGCCTGGCAACGCAAAGCGAATGCTCAGGGAAGCATTTGCACCAGCGTCCGGGTAAAACTTGAACATGTTGTTATCAAGATCAAGCGCCGCCACCCGTGAAAGAACAAAGTCAGACCCGTAACTGATCCTGCCGAAATCTACAGATAGGCCATTGTATCGCACATATCTCCGCACACCGTCGGTTTCATCCAGATAGCTCTGCAGATACTCTGTCCAAAAAGATGCAAGCTGTTGTGCAAGCGCGACCGGATCTGAACCGGGTGAAGGAGCGCCGGCGTCCAACATCCCCGGTCGCCCGGCACCGTCCCCCATCGCATCATTCGGAGATGGCGCATATACATCCTGAACACGGCCGAGATAGGCGGCGAGACCGATACCGATCGTCGAAATCAACATATGGGAACGCAGAGTAGGTTCCTGACGGTCCGGGCTTTCAAATCGACGCCCCGGTGCGTGCTGTTCAAGGGCGGCTTCCCGGCTCAGAGCGGAAAGTTCGTCCTGGCTGTCCTTGATGTCGATCGCCATGATATGCCTCCATCACTCGGCCGCGTATTGCCGTTCGGCAACAACAGCCCGCTGCGGTATGATCTGGGTATTCGCCGATGTCTTGATGAGTTCCTCCTTCGGACCAAAAGAAACCAGCTTGCCACCCTGCACGACGCCAACCATATCAACCGGCTGCAAGGCGCTTGGACGGTGTGCGACCATGATGACGATACCTCTGCGTTCCCGAACCTTGACGATTGCACGCGCCAGGGCTTCTTCCCCCTCGGCGTCCAGATTGGAATTCGGCTCGTCCAGAACGACGATAAAGGGGTCGCCGTAGAGCGCGCGTGCCAGTGCGATGCGCTGACGTTGTCCGGCAGAAAGAGCCTGGCCGCTGGGGCCGATCTGCGTCTGATAACCGCCCGGCATGCGCACGATCATGTCATGGACGCCGGCAGCCCGGGCGGCGTGAAATATCTTGCGGGAATCCGCATCCGGGTCGAAGCGGGAAATGTTTTCCGCAATCGATCCGTCCATCAGCGATACTTCCTGCGGAAGATAACCGATATTGGAGGTGAAGAACTCCGTGGGCCATTGCTTGAGATCTGCGCCATCAATGCGGACAGCACCGCGAAGAACTGGCCAGATGCCGAGAATGGAGCGAACCAGCGTGGTCTTTCCGCCGCCACTTGGGCCGATCAGAGCAAGCGCCTGCCCGGCCTTGAGGTTCAGGCTGATATCACTCAAGAGCACCGTGCCGGAAAGCGGCGCAACCGTCGTAATATTTTCAAGCGAAAGCTCCTGGGAAGGTGCCGGCAGATCGAAGCGTGTGTCCGGGTTGTCCAGAGCAGCCAATGTATCCTTGATGCGACCCCAGCTTCTGCGCGCAGCCACCACGCCTTTCCACTGGGCGATTGCCTGATCGACAGGTGCAAGGGCGCGGCCCGTGACGATGGATGAAGCAATAATCGAACCTGCTGACATTTCTCCCTTGATCGTCAGATAGGCGCCGACGCCGAGAATGGCTGACTGCAACATCATGCGAAGCACCTTCGAAATGCCCGAAAAAGTGCCTGATATATCGGAGGTCGCGGTCTGCGTATCGAGATGACGGCGATTGGCGCGCTCGAAAAGCTTCAGCGCACGATCCGTCATGCCCATGGAGTAGAGGACATCACCGTTGCGAATGTGATTATCCGCAACGACATTGCGGTTGACCGCAGCGCGGGTCATTTCCTTGGCATGGCGACGGGAAAGCAGTTCAGCGGCCAGTGTCACGCAGGCGAGGAAGACCGCGCCGCCAACCGTCAGCATTCCAAGAACCGGATGAAGCAACCAGACGAAAACCAGGTAGATCGGTATCCAGGGCAGGTCGAACAGCGCGACCGGCCCGGCACCGGAGAGAAAGGTGCGCACGGTATCGACATCCCTGCCGCGCTCGTTTGCTTCAGCTGGTGAATAACCGAAGCGCGGCATGTCGATGACGACCTTATGCACCAGCGGCGAAATCTTCTGGTCAATATTGGCCGAGAAGCGCACCAGAATTTGCGAGCGCAGAATATCAAACATACCTTGAAACAGATACAGGCCGATGGCGATAGCGGACAGCCACAGGAGCGTCGGGACGCTGCCGCTGGTCAGTGCACGGTCGTAAATCTGCAGCATGTATATGGCGCCGGTAAGCGCCAGAATGTTGATGACGCCGGAAAGTCCGAAGACAAACCATAAAAGGCTGCCGATGCCACTGATCTTGTAGTTTGATTGCTTACTCATAACACGCCCCCTGATCACTGCACTGTGCGATGTTCGGCCGCCCGTCGCGGCCGATGCCTCGGGTTAAAGCTCAGGAAACGCCAACGAAATCATTGGCAGTGAGGTTATGGCGGCCATGCAGGGCGAGTTCGAAATCTGCCCCGTCATCACCCTGCGTATTGCCCCTGATGACGGTGAATTCCTCGCCATCACGTATTTCGTGGGCAATCGTCACATCGCCAAGCGCCGTCATCGTGGTGCCAGCCGTCAGGCGCAGCCCCTGCCCCATGCCGGAGAAATCAATCTTGTCCCCGGTGCTGAAGCCATAGATCGTGTCGCCATTTGCAGCGGCAGCGGAGTTGAACTTGAAGGTGTCATCCCCAAGTCCGCCATCGATGATGTTGACGGCAGTGGAGGCGACAATCTTGTCGTGACCGGATCCGCCGATAAAGTTTTCGAAGCCGAAGAACGTATCGTTGCCGGTGCTTGCACCACTGACGGAACCGCGCCCCATCAGCCCATTGCCGAGATCGACGGTGAGATTGGTCGTGCTGACCGAGTAGTCCAATGTATCTGTGCCGTCTTCCCCGTAATAGACGTCGTCACCATCGTTCAGCGTGGCAAGTATCGTGTCATTGCCTGCACCAGCCCAGATACGATCGTTGCCGGCACCGCCTTCAAGGATATCGTCGCCCTCGTCTCCAAACAGCAAGTCGTTACCTGCGCCGCCGAAGATGAGATCGTTGCCGGCACCACCGTGGATTTCGTCGTTACCGTCACCACCGTTTGCGACATCCTTGCCGTCACCACCCAGAATGACATCATCACCGGCCTCGCCGCGGAGAATGTCGTTGCCGGCGTCACCGACGAGAATATCCGTGCCATCGCCGCCAATCAGCGTGTCGTGACCCGCCGCACCCATGAGGGTGTCGTTGCCGGACGTACCGATCAGTGTTTTGGCAGCTATCGGCTGCGGCGTCGTGTTGCCCCCGCCATTATTGCCATTGGGGACCCCATCATCTGGCGTATTTCCGCATTCGCCACCGTTGCCTTCGCCCTCCTGATCATCATCATCGTCGTCGTCCTCGTGCTCATTTTCGTATTCTTTAAGCCCTGGAGTCATATCGCCGAAAAATACGATCTGATGTGTGCCGTTGGAGAGGGTGGAAAGGCCCGTTGCAGCATCATAGGTGCGACTGAAGTCCTGCGGACTGCTGCCGGCGGGCAGTTCGATAACGTCCTGCGGACGAAGCGTTCCGACAATCGTGTCGCTACCGCCATTGGAGCGGAAGACAATGCGATGTGCCGAAGTCAACGCGCTGATATCCACAGTATCATTGCCCGCACTGCCATCGATGGTGATGGTGCTGAAGTTCAGGCTCGTGGAGGTGAAGTTGCCGATAACCTGCACGGTATCGCCATTGTTGACACCGGTGTTGAGCCCACCGCCATCATTGGCTGTCACGTTAAGGGTGTTGACGACGATCTCTTCGATATTGTCGAGCTCCGCAATGACAGATTCGACACCACCCACTGTTCTGGTAATGACGATTTCAGTATTCGTCGCAAAGATCGTTCCGAGAGACGTTGCGAGATTGGCGTTCTGGCCGTTGGTAACCGCATAGATACGGAACAGTTCGGCACCTGCGACACCTGTCAGGCGATACGTGTCGACCCCGGTACCGCCGTCGATCAGATCACGCCCATCGGTGCTGGTCTGGTTGATCGTGTCGGTGCCGGCACCGGCATTGATCACGTCAAAACCAGCGCCGCCATTCAGCGTGTCGTTACCGTTCCCGCCGTTCAGCGTATCGTCACCGGTCCCGCCATTGAGGGTGTCGTTGCCGCCAAGACCGTTCAGGATATCGTTGCCGGCACCGCCGTTCAGCGTATCGTTGCCGCCAAGGATGATGAATGGATCGACACCATTGAGCGTGTCGTCGCCATTGCCGCCATTCAAGACGTTGTTGGTGAGAGCATTGCCATTCAGGGTAACGCCGCCGCGTGCCACAACCGGCAAGGTCGGAACGGAAATGACCGTCTCGGTACCGCCCAGCCCATCGGTGAAGCTGACAGAGACACGCAGTTGACGACCGATTTCATTGATATCGCCAAGCTGAAGCAGCAGCGCATTGGGCTCGGTTGGCACAAAGGTCGCAGCGGTCGCACCGGGAATATCGGTCCAGGTCGTTCCGTTCAGATATTGCCACTGGTAGGCGAAGGCGCTTTCGATGCCGTTAGCGTCGGCAATCTGCGAAACATCGACCGTCAGTGTCTGGCCTTCTTCCGGAGAAACCTGACCATTGGTCGGCGTTGCGTCGATGATGACAGGCACGCCGGTTGCTGGTTGCGGCAGTCCGGCGCTGATGTCGACCGTCCGGTCGGCAAATTGCAGCCGCTCGATATTGTATAGCCGATCAGTACCGTCAGGCACGCGATTACGCCCGGTTATCGGATCGATTGCGCCGGCCGTTGGATTGACATGCGAAATGGTAAAGCTGCCATCCTGATTGGCGGTGATATCGTAGTTTGCAAAATCATCCCAGTAGATAGCGGTATCGATATCTCCATCGCCGCCGCCATCGAGAAGTTCACGCACGATCTGCATCGAACCGGGATTGATGCGACCATCGACCATCCATGAGGTCAGCGATTTCGTGACGCCATTCAGCGTGACGGTATCTTCAAGGCTCTTGACCGTGAAGGCGATCCCATCCTTCGATTGGCCGATGATACGCACGCTCAGATAACGGTCACCATCGATGACATCATCGCCGCCGCGACCCTCGATCATATCGGAACCGCCACCTCCAAGGATGATGTTTCCACCAACAAAAACCCGTTCCGTCGTACCGGTTCTGCCATTTTCCCACGATCCGTCGGCCCAGTATTCGCCCGTGCTCATCATGTCTTGCGTGATGATCTGGTTGAGGCCGGCGATACGGTCGATACCAGCCTGATTAAGCTCGTTGTAACGGAAGCCTGTTTCGGGCGTCGGGTCGGTGACCGTGCCGCCTTCCGGTCCGGTTCCGAGGCGATCATCGCCACGCAAAACGTCATTATGATCCCAGCCTGAAAGGCCTTCTACCTGGCTGAAGCGGTCTCGCAACACTTCCAGAGGCAGTGTTGTGAAGATATCGACACGCATATCCGCATCGGCACCGTTCTTCTGGCCCTGATGGATAACCCAGTCATGGCCCCACATGCCGATGTTCTTCTGAATGCCCTCTCCGGCAAACATGATGTCATCGCCGGAGTCCGCATCGTAGTCGGTATCGCCGGAACCGCCGTTCAGCACGTCGTGCCCGATGACGGTCGAGTTGAAGAAGAGCTCACCATTGTCGCCAGCGATGTAATCGAAACCGCCGCCGCCTTCGATCCAGTCATCGCCCTCGTTGCCGAAAAGCGCATTGATACCGTCACCCCCGGAGATGAAGTCGTCGCCCTGGCCACCGCGGATTTCGCCGTCATCGGCGCCGGAAACAAGGTAGTCCTTGCCCTCACCGCCGAAAATCAGCGACATGCCCGTGCCATCGACAATCACGTCATTGCCGCTTTCACCCTTCAGCACGCTGACAGCACCTATATCCGTGCCGGCACTGGTGATGATGTCGTCACCTGCGCCGCCATTGATAGCGTCCACGCCATAACCGGCCTCGATGCGATCGTTGCCCATCCCACCCCAGACACTGTCGTCACCACCACCTGAAATAATGTGGTCGTCGTCATCCGTTCCTTGAATGAGAATGTGGTCGAGACCGTTGTAGCGGATGAAATTCGGGCCGCGTTCGACCAATTTGGAGACCGCTTCAAGAACAGGGTTTTCGTGCTGCGGGTCGGCTATTCCGGTCATCTGCGCCTGTTTGGCAGCATCGACATAGAAAATATGGTCGGGCGTCGAGAAAATGTCGGCCGGGAGGGCAAGTCCATCAGGCCCGACACTGGTGTTGCGCGCGACGATCTTGGAGAGGGAGTTGTTTTCCAGCTCCGTCAGCAGGTTGAGGCCCTGTGTGCGCGACAGATAGTAGAAGCGGTCCGAATCCTGCAGATTTTCCATCTGAAGCTGGAAAATGAAGGAGAAGGTCGAGCCCAGCATACCGCCAAACGCCATCTTCTTTTCCGCAAGACCACCGACCCACAGGTCAATATCGTTCAGACCACCCAGGCTACCGCCCGCATAGAGGCCGCGTGCGTTGAGAAAATCCTGCCGGTCCTGTTCGCTCGGGACAATGCCATCACCGTTGATGTCGACACCGAAGACAAGTTCCATAGCGGCATCACGTTTGGCTTCGATCGTCATCGCGCCAGTCACGCTTGAATGTGTGCCGTAGGCCGCAATGAAGTTGATGATGGATTCCGGGTTTCTGATATTGACGGCGAAATCTGCCCAGCTGACATAAGGCCGCAGATTGGTATCGCCATTGGCAAATTCCATGAACTGCGCGCGGGCTTGATTGAGCGTCGGCATGCCAGTGTCGCGACCGCGGGCGATGTTGAGCGCAGCAAGATCGAGCGGAATGCCGACAAGCTGGTTGCGCAGGACATCGGTGACGAATTCATCGATCTCATTGGCATGCTGGGACGACATGCCCATGGCAATCGCACCGGCCATCTGCGCCTGGGAAATGCCTGTTTCGCCAAACTCCAGCGGATTCAGGAAAGCATCGAAAAGATCGACATTGTCCCGCGTTCCATCCGCATAGATGCGGTCGACAGTCTGGTTCAGCATCGAATGGCCGAAGCGATAGACGACATTGGCAAATTCGGAAAAGATAGCCGGATTAAGTTCCACGTCCGGCTGAACGAGGAAGATATCAACATCCGGCTGGATTTTGCGGGCGAATTCCTCAAAAACCAGATGCTGATACTGCATTTCCGTGGCAAAGCGCGCCGCCTGGAAAAGACGCTCGCCATTCCAGACAAGTGTGCTCAGATCGGCAGGCAAAACGCTGATCGGTTCGGCAAGCCACTGGTTGATAAAGGTGAAGTCGCCTTCCGAAATCGTCGTTGCGATGGCGGTCTGTTTGACCGCATTTATCTGGCGATTATGTTCCGCATGGAAAACGAAATGGACCGCCGTCAGTCCGATATTTTCGTTTCCGCGACCGTCGCCGGTAATGTAATGCGCATCGAGCAGTTCGTCGTCATAATGCGTCTGGTTGCCGCGCGGACCAAAACCGCCCGAATAACCCACGGCATCGTCATTGTCGGCCATCAGCACGCCGTTGGTGATAACGGGCGCTGCGGCATGGGCGATGTCATCCAGAAACGCGTTTGGAAGTCTGAGTGCCAGCACAGTGGTCGGATTAACCGGCGTATCCGGCGTGCCGGACACCACGATATCGTCAGACGTATTGGGCACGCCATCGGCGCCGATACCAACGATCAACTGCGCAAAGCCGGTCACGGGGTCAGGAATAAAACGGCCATAGGGATCAGTGCGGATCATCGGCACTTTACCGACATCGGCATCTGTCAGCTCAATGCCCAGCATTTCGCGCGCTTGCGCCTTGATCTCACCCCATGTCGCAAGGCCGCCATTTTCGCCTTCCAGCAGCAGACCGGTCGCAACCGTCTTCCCGTTGATGGTCTCATATTCGCGCAGGAACACCTGATGTGATGCATGAGACGTATAGGTCTGGTTCTGGTCAACCCATGGTGTGGTAACGTTGCCGGCGCCGTCGCCGACGGTAGCGCGTGTCAGCACCATGAAATTGGTGTGTGGCGTTGCCGGGTTATAGAGCGGATCGTCCGGCTGCAAAGGAATATAGACGGTGCCGTTACCACCCTTGGCAACGAGATCGAGGCCATGATCAAAGAACTGGCCAAACAGCGTGAACCAGGCGTTGTAAGGTGCCGAAAGCCCTTCATCCGGAGAAACATTCGGCAAAAGCACGGTGTTGCCGTCCATCTGCACGCCCCATTGCTCAAGGAGGCCGTCGAGAATACCCGCCGCCTGAGCGGTTTGCACCTGTTGAGCCTGGGCAGCGGTCAACGCTTGCTGCGCAGCGGCAAGAGCGTCGAGCGCAGCGGGAAGATCAGCAGGGTCCGTCACCGCAACGACATCTGCCAATGCTTGCTGCACATTGGCTTGCGCGCCTGTCACGGCAAGGTTGGCCGCAGCGAGATTTGCCTGCGCGGCGGCGTCGCCCTCGAAGGCTTGACGGATCGCAATCACGCCCTGGGCTATGTTCGCTTCGGAGTGGCCGGCAAGGCGCAAGGCCGCAGCAACAGCGGCCGGGTTTGCAAGCGTTTGATCCACAATGAGGTTTGAGATGAGACGGGGATCGGCATCCACAACCGTTCCAGGCGCAAAGCCCGGAGTGCCGGGTGCGCCCGGAGCGTAGTTGCCGTTGTTCAGCCACACTGGGTTGGCAGGCGTTCCAAACATCAATGTATCGTCGTTTTCATTGACCCAGTTCGGCTGTGTCAGCGGCTTGAAGGGTTCGCCAGAAGCGCCCCATTTTTCGCGCCCCGGTACCAGATTATTGTAGCTGCCATCCACGGTGCGCAGGCCTGATGGTAACAGCGGGCTATCGACCAAGCTCCGTAGCGCCTCCCCGATCGGGTCGCCCTCTGCAAAATCCGCAGGCGTCAAGCCTGCGATCAATGCAGTATGAGCTTCAGCAATTGCGATCTGTTTGAGAATGAATTCGAGATCGTGTTTGATGAGTGTGACCATTTGACGTTCGGGTGTCCCCGCCTCCGACGCTACTGAAAACAATCGCCGCCTCGCCCATTGCAGGCAGAAGACGACATCCCGCCTAAGAGACTGGCATAATCAGAGTTTTTTCAAATAGCGCTTGGTCTAACGATGTATTGTCGCAAGGTCCTAATCCTTCTTCCGACCATCGTCTTAATTATTATTGATATAATTAATCCAAAATGATTAGTTTTTATCGGTTTATTATAGAAAACGATCGAATATAGACTGTTCAACGTCTGCAATGCAGGACAATCATTTTTACAGTCTGTCGAAGAGGGCTGGTAATGAACAAAAGTGCATCCCGCATTGCAGGTTACATAAAGCCGCAGCCAAGACGCTGGATGTTCAGAGCGATTGCCGATCTCTCCATCGCCAATCAGTTCTTGCTTACCGCCTCCATTGTCGTCTTTGGACTTATGGCTGCATTGAGCTTTTTTACCGCATCCCGGGTGGAGCGATCAGCGCTGGATGCGGCGGGCGTTGCGGGCGCTGCCCGTATGCAAACATCGATTACACCCTTCTTGCGACGCGACAGCCAGGGCAACTTCATTTTCGATGAGCAGTTCACAAGCGATATCGAATATCTCATCGGCCACGGCCCTCAGGACGAACGTATCACCAATGTGAAGATTTGGCTTTCCGATGGAACGCCAGCCTTTTCGGCCAGCGGCGAGATTGGCAGTCAGCGGGAGATGTTTCCCGAGCTCACCGGCGCATTGGCGGGCGACATAGTGGTTTCGCGCACCGATGGCGACAAACACGAATACAGCACGGGCGAGAAAGATGAGCTGCTGCTCGAGATTTATGCGCCACTCTACACGGACACCAGTGGAAAAGTCCTGCTTGCCGGTGAGATATACCAGGAGTCCTTGAAGTTACGAAAACAGATATCCAATGCGCGCACCGTGACGATGGCGGTGGTCTTCCTGCTTTCGGTGCCAATGTTGTCTCTGCTTTACCTTATCGTTCGACGTACCAGCAGGGTCATCGACGAGCAGCGAAAAACACTGCGCCAAAGCCTGCGCAACGCCATTGATCTGTCGATAGAAAACGACCGACTGCGGGTCATTGCAGACAGCGCCCGCACGGAAGCCGGCAAGCTCAATGAACGCATTTTGGATCAAATTGGCGCGGATCTGCATGATGGTTCCGTGCAGGTGCTGACACTTGTAAAGCTTCGGATGAGCGACATGGTCGCCACGGATCCGGAAGATACAAGTCAGCGACGCACACTTCAAAAGATCCTTGATTTGGTCTCCGGCGTCCTTGAGGAACTGCGCAATATTTCCGCCGGGCTTATCCTTCCGGAACTGGAGGGCATCACGCTTCAGCAGTCGATTGAATTATCCCTGAAACGTTATTACGAGATCACCGGGTGCGAGGTGGAGATAGCCGATCGCGAACGCATCGATATCCGTCTGCACGACCTGTCCATCTGCCTGTATCGGTTTGTACTGGAAGGGTTGATGAACAGCTATCGTCACGCGCATGGAAACCGACAGATCGTCCGTTATCGCCTGCGTAACGGCCGCCTCTATGTCAGCGTTGCCGATTTTGGCGCAAGCCGGCTGATCACCTCCCAAAAAGAGGTTCAAAGGGCAAGGTTGGGACAAGTCAGCCAAAAACGCCGCATCCGCTCTTTCGGCGGACGCATGCGCTTTTTTCCAGGTAAAAACGGTTCGATCGCCGTTGCCGTTTTACCGATTAATGCCGATTGACTGCACATCTATTGTAGAGTGTTTTCCAATCTGGGATCGCGTGGAACAGCGCGGTTTTTAACAGCGATCACCAGCTCAACGCGGTTTCTCACATTGAGTTTCTGCATCATGGACGTCATGTAGTGCTTGACTGTCTTTTCACTGATCTTGAGATTTTCACCGATCTCCCGGTTCGTCATTCCCTTGAGAAGACCACCGACGATTTGCTCTTCCCGGTGATGAAGTCTCTGCTGCGTCACGCCGTTTTTCCGAACAAGCTCTGCAGTTTTCATCGACATGATGACCTTCGTCGCAAAGCCCGGCGTTACATAGGACTCACCGCGACAGGCAGTCTTGATCGCCTCTTGAAGCTCAATGCAAGAACTGCCCTTCAAGACGTAGCCGGAGACACCCGCCTCCAAAAGCTCAACCGCAGGCTGGATCGCGTTGGAAGCCGTAAATACCACAATTTTTGTTTCCGGAAACTGCGCCAGCAAATGCCCTATCGCCTTGAAAGAATCTCCCGGCATGCTCAGGTCGAGCACGATAGCGTCCGGTCGCTTCTCTTCAACAATCCTGATCGCATCAAATGCCGTATGCCCCATCGCAACGACATCAAAATCGGTCTTTTCATTATAAAGACTGACAAGCCCCTCCAGAAGAACTGGATGGTCATCGACGAACGCAATACGCACAGACATGCTACAGACCCCCATTTTTGGTGGATACATTAGCATTTATCGTTTTATCCGCAAAGAATTGGTTTAGAACTAGTTAATACGGGATTTGCTGACGTCACGTTGTTTGACTGAAGTCACGCAGGCTATGCCGTCCGGACCGGGACGCACGACCGTCTGCGAGATGGCCATCCGCGTTTTCTCCAACCTTCGGCATCCTTGTCGACACGATCGAGGAGGATGAGGTTGTCCGGTTAACCCAGGATGACTGTCTACCGCGCCCTGGAAAGCCAAGGTTCGCCGTCAGACTCTATGTGATCACGAGTTATCTACCTGTTCTTTGAGTTGGCCAAAATCTCAACTTCGGGCCGACTGGGCCTTGTTGACGATATTCTTACCGGCTGTGGATTGCCGGGCTGAAGCCGGACGATCCTGACGACGCGCCTCCGTGGCCATGCGAATGGCGAGCCCGGCGAGAACCGTGCTCATCAGCCATCGCTGCACCACGGTCGCTTGGAATGGCATATCGCGTCAATGCTCCGGAGTGAGACGTTCAACCGTTCTGAGCAGCTTTGAAGACAGCCAACTGATCGGCGAAAGCGCGCTTATAGGCGGGACGTGCCTCGCCACGCGCCACATAGGCTGCAAGGTTCGGATATTCATCAAGAATGCCTGAGCTTGTTATTCTTTGCAGGACCGAGATCATCAACAGATCGCCGGCGCTGAATGCACCATCGAGCCAGTCGGCATTACCGAGGCGGCGGGACAATTCGCCGAGCCGTTTGCGAATGCGTTCATCGACGATCTGCAGGCGTTCTCGATGCCAGCTTTTGTCCCTTTCGAGAAAGCCCGTGACAAAGTGCTCGACGATTGGCGGCTCCATAGTGCTGAGCGCGGCAAACATCCAGCTTATCGCCCTCGCCCGCGCATCCGCCTCCTTCGGCAGCAGGCCGGCATGGCGCTCGGCGATATGGAAGATGATGCCCCCGGATTCGAACAGGACAAGATCATCCTCTTCATAGGTCGGAATCTGCCCGAATGGCTGAAGCGCTAGATGCTCCGGTTCCTTCATCGCCTTGAAGGAGAGAAGGCGAACATCGTAAGGCTGGCCCACCTCTTCCAACGCCCAACGAACGCGCATGTCACGGGCGAGGCCCTTGCCGCTATCGGGTGAACGTTCAAAGGCGGTAATCGTGATCGTCATCGGTATTCCCCATAACATTGGGTTTGGAGATGGCGTGCGCGCAGTTTTCGCGTCAGTTTCAGAGCCGGCTGGTTATGCTACGCCAGAACAGGTACATCGACTACCAAAAATAATCCTGCCTCACACACGCGCCTTTAGGGCAATAGCGTCTGCACCATCTCCGACGGGATATCCGCCGGCAGGCGTCATTGGCATGCACCGCCCCGCCTAACGCTTTTGACGGCGTGGCCAAAGGTCGCATGATCCTGCCGCAAATTCAGCAGATTCTCTTGTCCGTATAATCCGTGTCGAAAATTGTCGGACTGGCCACAACCGAATATCTGCCAAGGAGTGTCATCAAGCTTTCGCTGGAATTTCGCAAACTTCCCCTGCTCGGCGACGCTACCGTGGTGCGATGAAAAGGCTGGCCATTTCGCGCAGACACTCTAAGCTCCGGCGCCGGACACGGATTGCCGAAAACAACCAGGATTTCAGTTCAAATCATTAGGGAGAAACTATCAGATGAGCCTGCGTATCAACGACATAGCACCTGATTTCACCGCCGAGACCACCCATGGGCCGGTGAGCTTTCACGACTGGATCGGCGACGGCTGGGCGGTGCTGTTTTCGCATCCGAAGAATTTCACGCCGGTCTGCACCACGGAACTCGGCGCAATGGGCGGCCTGCAGCCGGAATTTGAAAAGCGCGGTGTCAAGATCATCGGCACTTCTGTCGATCCGGTCGAAAGCCATGAGAAGTGGAAAAACGACATCCGCACCGCGACAGGTTTCAATGTCGATTATCCGCTGATCGGCGACAAGGACCTGAAGGTGGCAAAGCTCTATGACATGCTGCCGGCCGGAGCTGGCGACAGTTCCGAAGGCCGCACGCCGGCCGACAACGCCACCGTGCGCTCCGTCTTCGTCATCGGCCCCGACAAGAAGATCAAGCTGGTCCTCACCTATCCGATGACCACCGGCCGCAACTTCGAGGAAATTCTTCGCGCCATCGATTCCATTCAGCTGACGTCCAGGCACCAGGTGGCGACGCCCGCCAACTGGAAACAGGGCGAAGACGTCATCATCACCGCCGCCGTTTCCAACGAAGATGCGATTGCCCGTTTCGGCTCCTACGACACGGTTCTTCCCTATCTTCGCAAGACGAAGCAGCCCGGCTGATTTGAAATCTCAATCGAGGCGATGAACCTTCATCGCCTCTTTTTTTTGCCACTCGCAGCGCGACCTCCGCGAACCCTAGGGCTTTATCAGTCCACCATGATAGTCGAGCCGGTAAACCTCGATATCCTCGCGATAAATCCTCTCAACCCCGGTAAAAGACCGGAATTCTCCTTCATTGGTATCCACATAGATCAGCTCCTCAAGCTGATGGGTGAAGCCACCGAGAAACCGCCCTTCCTTATAAAGCGTTGAGAGGGAGTGCTTGATCACCCTGCCCGCGATCCCGGCGTCGATCATATCCGGCCTCAGGATGCGGCCGTAATAATTCATCGCCCAGAGCGCGACGCCCTGATGCCAGACCACCTCCTGCCCGATGAAATCGGTTCCGCCGAAATAGCTGTCGATATAATGCCAGTCGCCTTGCTGATAGGTGAGATCATGCGATCCTTTTCGGGTAGAAATCGCGGATTTATTGCTGCCGCCGACATAGGTGGCAGACTTGGCCTGAACGATGAATTTTTCCAGCATCTGACATTCCCAAACGAAAGAACATAAAGGGAACATATGGATGTTTCGCCATGATCGCAAGCGCATTCGCGCCCCTTATCAAACCGGCATTTCGGCGACGACGGGCTTGGTAATCGCTGCATTTGCCCGTAAAAGCGTCGCAAGAATTATCTGCGAAGAGTGCCCATGTCGAAAAATCCGCAAATCTATGTCGATGCCGATGCCTGCCCGGTGAAACCGGAGATCCTTAAGGTGGCCGAGCGGCATGGGCTGGAGGTGACCTTCGTCGCCAATTCCGGCCTGCGCCCCTCGCGGGATCCGATGGTGAAGAACGTCATCGTGTCGGCCGGTTTCGATGCGGCTGATGACTGGATTGCCGAACATGCCGGCGAAAACGATATCGTCATCACCGCCGATGTGCCGCTGGCCGGGCGCTGTGTCGCCAAGGGGGCGCTGGTGACGGGACCGACGGGTCGTGTTTTTGATCCGGCCAATATCGGCATGGCCACAGCGATGCGTGATCTTGGCGCGCATCTGCGCGAAACCGGTGAGAGCAAGGGATATAATGCGGCTTTTTCGCCGCGCGACCGCTCCGCCTTTCTGGAGACGCTTGACCGCTTCTGCCGCCGTGTCAAAAAATGATGCTGCAAACAGAAAGGTGCCGCCCATGACCACGGCCAAACCGAAAAGCCCCGCCACTACCGGAAGCAATGCCTTTCGCCGACATCAGCCTTTCGTCTTCGCTTTTTTCGCCGGTGCTCTTGGTCTCGGTCTGGCATTGGCCTTTGCGCCGTCGCTTGCCATAGAAATCGCCGCCGTTCTGTTTTTCCTGACCTATCTGACGCTGGTTGCCTTTCGTCTGCCGGGATTGACGGCGCAGCATCTGAAGGCCCATGCCGATAGCGACGATCTGCCGGCAATCGCCATCATCGCCGTCACGCTGCTTGCGGTGGCGGTTGCCGTTGTATCGCTCTTTCAGGCGCTTAACCATACGGGCGAGACGGTCTGGACCCTGCTCATCGCCTTCGTCTCGGTGATTTTCGGCTGGTTGACGATCCACACCATGACGGCCCTGCACTATGCGCATTTATACTGGCGGCCGGCCACGGTGGATGGCAAGCGCCAGCATCGCGGCGGCATGGATTTTCCAGCGACGAAGGAACCCTGCGGTTACGACTTCCTCTATTTCGCTGTGGTGATCGGCATGACGGCGCAGACATCGGATGTGGGGGTGACCACGACCGCCATGCGCAAGGTCACGCTGCTGCACTCCATCGTTTCTTTCTTTTTCAACACGGTTCTGGTTGCGGCGGCGGTGAATGCCGCAGTCGCGCTTGCAAGTTGAACCGGAAAACTTTTCTCAAAGGAATGGCTTCATGAACATCATTTCGCAAAATACGGCTTTTGACGGCATGCAGGGCGTATTTTCGCATATATCCGACACCCTGAAATCCGAGATGACCTTTGCAGTCTATGTGCCGCCGAAGGCAGTCCATGAGCCCTGCCCGGTTGTCTGGTATCTCTCCGGCCTCACCTGCACCCATGCCAATGTCATGGAAAAGGGCGAATATCGCCGCATGGCTGCCGAACTGGGCTTGATTATCGTCTGCCCGGACACCAGCCCGCGCGGCAATGATGTGCCGGATGAGCTGACCAACTGGCAGATGGGCAAGGGTGCCGGATTTTACCTCGACGCCACCAAGGCACCGTGGTCTGAGCACTACCATATGTACAGCTATGTAACGGAAGAGCTGCCAGCCCTCATCGGTCAGCATTTCCGCGCGGATATGAGCCGTCAGGGCATCTTCGGCCATTCGATGGGCGGCCATGGTGCAATGACCATTGCGCTCAAGAACCCCGAGCGTTTCAAGAGCTGCTCCGCCTTTGCACCGATCGTGGCGCCCTCCTCCGCCGACTGGTCCGAACCGGCGCTGGAAAAATATCTCGGTGCAGACCGTGCCGCATGGCGTCAATACGACGCCTGCTCGCTCGTTGAGGATGGCGCGCGGTTTCCCGAGTTCCTGATCGATCAGGGCAAGGCCGATAGTTTCCTTGAAAAAGGTCTGCGCCCATGGCTGTTCGAAGAGGCGATCAAGGGCACGGATATCGGCCTGAAACTGCGCCTGCACGATCGCTATGACCACTCCTATTATTTCATTTCCACCTTCATGGATGACCATCTGAAGTGGCACGCCGAGCGGCTGAAATAAGGATGAAGACGAGGCAGGCGGCGCCCTGAGAGCGCCGCCATTTCAGGCCCGGACTGACATCATGGGATGCGGGTAATGACCTTGATCTCGAAATCAAAACCGGCGAGCCAGTTGACACCGACGGCAGTCCAGTTCGGGTAAGGCGATTTGCTGAAAATCTCCTGTTTGACCGTCATGATGGTTCCGAACTGGTTTTCCGGGTCCGTGTGGAACGTCGTCACGTCGACTATGTCGTCAAAGGTGCAGCCCGCCGCCTCAAGCGTGGCTTTCAGGTTCTCGAAGGCCAGCCGGACCTGCTGTTCAAAGTTCGGTTCAGGCGTTCCGTCAGCACGGCTGCCAACCTGGCCGGAAACGAACAGAAGGTCACCGGAGCGAATAGCTGCGGAATAGCCATGCTCCTCATAAAGCGCGTGTCTGTTGGCGGGGAAAATCGCTTCGCGTTGGGTCATCCTGCATCTCTCTTTGTGGCTGAGTGGCAATGGACGGGCGAAGCATTGCATTCAAAGCTTCGAACGCCATTTCACATACGTTACGTATGCGAGATAGTGACGTCCGCAGCGCATTTCAACTAAGATACGTGACGTATGTGAAACTATGGGCGACGCGACGCACTTTGTGGGAGCAGAGCTTTCCAAAGCAAAAGAGACGAGCGGCTCGTGTGTTCACCTTTCGTCCGTTCATGGAAACAGAGCTGTCGCCAATGTCGTCGGGCCGGGGCGACTGAGCCTGAATTCGCGGATTACCCGTTCGGCGACGCCATAAGCGAGTTCCTGCTCGATC
Source organism: Agrobacterium burrii (assembly GCF_017313405.1). Taxonomy (NCBI): domain Bacteria; kingdom Pseudomonadati; phylum Pseudomonadota; class Alphaproteobacteria; order Hyphomicrobiales; family Rhizobiaceae; genus Agrobacterium; species Agrobacterium burrii. Next base: position 477,848 of record NZ_JAFLNA010000001.1, on the reverse strand, counting down.
GACTGATTGTCGAAGCTGACGACGGTGGCGGTGAATTTGGCCTCGGCGATCACCTCACCCGTCGCGACGGCTGCGGCACGGACGATCACCCTGGCTGAGGCCCGCTCTCCAAACAGGAACGGCGCGCGCGTGACGGATGCAAGACGGATGGTCAGCACGACGCGTGGTCTGGTCTCGCCACGCGCCGTCGTTCTGATCGCGTTCTGCACCTGAGCATGGATGGACTGCATCAGCGCCGGGGCGACATCCGGTCGTGCAGCAACAAATGCGCCGCGCACATCGTAAAGCATCCGGTCGGCATTGGTCGCTTCCGGTTCCAGCCTGAAAGACATGAGTGTGAAACACGCCAGCAAAACAATGCCAAGGCGTTTCAACGTGGTGTTCATGATCGGCGGCTCCCCTAACGTGAGGTAACCGCATATTCGATCATCAGGGTTAGAAAAGCGTTAAGAAACGCTCTTCAGCGACTCCAGAACATTGAGTGCGGCGCGCATGTCAATGAGCCTGATGGCGCGGCGTTCCAGCGCTTCCTCGTCTTCACCCCATTGTTCGGCGGTCCAGTCCTCGTCGAGATGGGCGAGCGCCCAGGTCTCCTCAAGCGTCAGCTCGCCTTCCGCCAGTGCAAGCGCCAGAATGGCGGAGCCGGTCAGCGACGTCATGGTGTGAAGAGCGGCAAGTGCTATCGGCGTATCGTATTTCCGGAGCGTTACCGCGAAGGCAGCTATGGCTTCCCGCGGCTGGTCGCGATGCATGACGCCTTCAACGAGGATGAAGCGTGCGCCGAGCACATTGGTCGCCCAGTCGAGCACCGGGTCCCAATGGTCGGTCTGCCGCGCAACCAGCGCTTCCGGATCACCGGCGCGGTAGCACAGGAGATCGGAGGAGGAGAAACGCAGGATGTCTTCGAAAACCGCCTGGGTGTCGCTGGCGATACCATCAATGGCGGTGTTCACATGTCGCGACACCGGCATGACTACCGGGTTCACCACTTCCTTCTGTGCATCCCATTCGTCGCGAAGCAGGTCTGCGAGCGCCTTCGTCGGAACGATCAGCGGTTTCTTGGCGGGCGTGCGCAGCGGCTTGCCATCGAGATGAATGGTGAAACCGCCCTCCTCCAGATCAGCGACGGTCACATCCTTGTAGAACCGCTTCGGCAAAGGCTTCTGCATCTGGATTTGCGCGCGCAGGATCGGGTCGGGGTGGCTCAGACCCTCCGTAAGGTCGTTCAGGAGATCACGCATGGCACGTCCTCATCAGTCAGGTAGAAGGGTTGTTCAAATATCGGCCGGAACATAGGCCGGGATTTCACGCGGGTGGCTGACGACGGCATCCGCGCCGGCCTTCCAGAGATCGTCGACCGAGGCGTAACCCCAGGCGACACCGATGGCTTTTGCGCCCGCCGCCTTGGCCATCTGCATGTCATAAATCGCATCGCCGATGACGACAGTGTCGGCCGGAACCATGCCGGTTTCATGGCAGCATTCCATCACCATGGCCGGATGCGGCTTGGAGGGGCAATCATCTGCCGTGCGCGAAACGATGAAGTGATCGGCAAAACCGTGGGTCTCGAGAATGTGGGTCAGCCCGCGCCGACCCTTGCCGGTGACCGCACCGATCAAAACGTCATCCCGTTTCGACAGTGCGTCGATCAGCGGCGCGATGCCGTCGAAAAGCGGTTCGATCATGCCCGGGCGCGCCCGGATCGGATGATAGATTTCCCTGTAGCGCTGCGTCATCGCCAGCGCCTCGTCATCCACATGCGTCTTGCCGAGCATGCGGGCGATGGCGATATCGAGCGTCAGGCCGATGATCGCCTTGGTCTGCGAGATATCCGGACGCGGCTTTCCGAAATCGGCGAAAGTATCGGCCATCACGGCATGGATCAGGCCGGCGCTATCCACCAGCGTGCCGTCGCAATCGAAAAGAACGAGCTTCATCTGATATCAGCCTTCCCTGTCGCCATCGGCCACGTCGAGACCGAGCAGGTTCCAGGTCTGCACCATGTGCGGTGACAAAGGCGCGCTCACCCGAAGCCGCCCGCCATTCGGGTGCGGAATGTCGATGTGGCGTGCGTGCAGGTGCAGACGCTTCTGGACGCCGCCGGGGAAATCCCAGTTGGGATCTTCTATATAATATTTCGGATCGCCGATGATCGGGTGGCCGATATGCAGGGCATGGACGCGCAGCTGGTGGGTGCGGCCCGTATAGGGCTCCATTTCCAGCCAGGCGAGGTTCTGCGCGGCGGTATCGATGACGCGATAATAGGAAACGGCGTGATCGGCCCCCTCCTCGCCATGTTTGGCAATGCGCATTCGATCGCCGTCTGGGGTCTGCTCTTTGACGAGCCAGGTGGAAATCTTGTCCTGATGTTTGCGCGGAACGCCGCGCACCAGCGCCCAATAGGTCTTCTTCGTGTCGCGTTCTCTGAAAGCCGCTGTCAGCTTCTGCGCCGCGCCCCTTGTGCGGGCAACCACCAGCACACCTGAAGTGTCGCGGTCCAGACGGTGCACCAGACGCGGCTTTTCGCCCTTCGGGCTGGTCCAAGCCTCCAGAAGCCCGTCAATATGACGGTTGACGCCGGAACCGCCCTGCACGGCAATGCCGGCCGGCTTGTTGAACACGAAAACCTTGTCGTCCTCATGCAAGAGCATGCGCGCCAGAAGCTCGCTGTCTTCCGAATGTTTAAGGTCCCTCGATCCGATCGGGCCGCTTTTGACCTTGAGGTCGGAATCAACCGGTGGCACACGCACCAACTGTCCCGGCTGCACACGCGCGTCCGTTTTCACCCGGCCACCATCCACACGCACCTGCCCGGAGCGCAGCAGCTTCTGCAACTGCCCGAAACCCAGCCCCGGATAGTGAATCTTGAACCAGCGATCGAGGCGCATACCGGCCTCGTCGGCCTCGACCTTGATATGCTCGATACCTGCCATGAAATTTCCAGTCTTTCTGTCTTGATCGCGCGCTCTGTTCGTCGGCGCACCGTTTGGATCAAGCCTTTAGAACAAACTGCGGCCCAAGGCCAGCCCGGCAAAAACCGCAGCGATGGAAACCACAAGGCTTGCAAGCACGTATACGGCCGAGAGACCAAGCGCGCCGCGTTCGAAAAGCGCGACCGCATCAAGCGAGAAGGACGAAAATGTCGTGAAGCCGCCCAGCACGCCGGTGACGAGAAACAGGCGCATTTCCATCGAGGCATTCAGCCGCCTTGCCACCAACTCGACCAGAAGACCAATCAGGAACGATCCGACCACATTGACCGCCAGCGTTCCCCAAGGGAAATTCAACCCCGTCAGCCGCACGCTCCAGACGCCGACCAGATAACGGAAAACGGAACCAATTGCGCCGCCTGCGGCGACAAGAGCGATATTCACCATGGGGGATTGTCTCCGGGGAAAGTACCGGACCGGGTTGTCCGACGCATTTCTAGACCATCACGTCAGGGCGCGAAACCCCATTGCCGAGTGCTTTCGTCCGTTAAAATACGATTAAATTGCACCCCCGCGATTTAGCCTTCCAACAAGGCGCGGGTGATAACCTCCAGTTTTCAAGGGTCGCGAAGATGGCCGGAGGTTGGATGACACAGGTTCTTTCCGTTTCTGCGAATACGGCAGCCTACGCGCTGGAGGCAGTGAAGCCCCCACAGCGCGTGCCGCGCAGAACCGAGGTCGAAGAAGAGATTCACGCCTTGGCACGCAAGGCCGAGAATGGCGACGACTTCCAGCTCCGAGCCCTGATGACGGCCATCAAGCCGCCGGCGCTCACGCTCTATTTCCTGACCGCTGCCAGCCAGCGCCACGAACCGCAGGCGACGCTCGAACAGGCTGTGGAAGCCTATGAGGAAAACAACGCGAAAAGCCGATCAGAAATTAGTAATTTAAATCAGACTGATACATGAAGATTTTAATTTTATTTCTTAATATAGGCGGGCCTACGGCATTCAGGCTGGTGTCAGGTTGATTTTCTAAATATTTTCAACCGAATGCCGGAAAAATCACGGAGGCGATGGCCATCACGCCTTTTCCGCCACGGCGCTGAAAACAAGAGATAATAATAAAAAAGCTTGCGGCTACCGGACCTGTCACGCGTTCCGGTAGCCGCTCTTTATTGGTCAATTATGCTGGTGGCCGCCACCGTTGCCTTTGGCCGAGCCAGCGGAAAGCATGATTTCGACTTTCCCGGCCTTTTCGAAGATCAACGTCACAGGCACCTTGTCGCCTTCGGCAAAGGGCTTCTTCACGTCGAAGAACATCATGTGCAGGCCGCCGGGCTTCAGTTCCACCGTCTGGCCGGCGGGAATGACAATGCCGTCATCCAGCTTGCGCATCTTCATGACGTCGTTGACCATAGCCATCTCGTGGATTTCGGCACGGCCGGAAGCCGAGGATTCGACGCCGATCAGCTTGTCGTCGCTGGTACCGGCATTCTTGATCGTCACGTAACCGCCGCCAACCGGCTGGCCCGGCAGCATGGCCTTGGTCGCACCGCCGGAAACCTCAAGGCTGCCTGCCTTCACGACATCCATGTCCATGCCCATATTCATGGCCGCATGATCATGGCCGCCGGCAGCATGGGCCGCCTTTGCGGCAACGCGAATGGTTGGGGCGGGGCTTTTCAGCGAATGCGGATCGACACCGGTGGCCGCCACCTCATCCCAGGAAACCTTGCCCTTGTCGCCGCAAAGCTGCGTCACCTTGAAGGGTAGGTCCTGTCCGGCTTCGATGCCGGAGATTTTACCCTGTACGGCGAAGGTGTCGTAAAATTCATCAGGCAGATTGCCACCCTTCCAGCGGATTTCGACCGGACCGCTTTTAATTTCCTTGCCGTGGTTCTTGTAGGCCTTCTGGTAGTCACCCTTGATGACTTCCAGCTCCCAGCCGGCCTTGGGTTGCGGCTTGGCGGAAATGAAGCCCTCCGGCAACTTGATCTGCACTTCTGTCGTGGCAAGCCCGCCGTCGCAACCGTGCGGCACCTGCAGCGCGGCAACGACGGTGCTTTCCTGTTCGGCCGAGCCGTCAACGAAAGTGGCGTGGGCAAATGCCTGCGCGGTCGAAACCGACGCAACAAACAGCGTGCAGGTGATGATTTTGGTGGTCTTCATGTTTCTTGTCCCTTTGACTGCATCCCATAAGGGCCCTGGCAGTCGCTCCGTGCCGCCAGCAGGCGGCGATGATCCGGTAAACGAAAAATTAGACGGACAGGGATGGAGGCCCCCGCGCTGCGGGTTTCTGAATCGTCAGGACAGAGCGGAAGCTCCAATTTGCGGTCAGGCGATTGTCGAGCCAGGAGAATTCGCTCCTCAGCCAGCCTTCCGTATCGGGTATCGGCAGAAGAATGGACGAGGCCAGCAGGCAGGCCTCGCAAAACAGCATGGCATCGCCGGAATGGGCCGGATCGTCCTTGCCATGGGAGACGTTGACGCCGTCGCCGTGGCCAAGGCAGATTTCAGCAAAGGTGCCGTCCGGCAGCCGGTAGCTCTCGTCCAGAGAGACCGTCGGCGCTGCGGCCAGCACGGGCTTGTGGGCAAAACCGAGTGACAACATCAAGGCCGCGCAGAAAATGCGAAGCATTCTCTCCATCACTGTCAGTCGTCGGTTTCGATTTGCATCCATGCCTCATGCGATATCCCGCTTTCCTGCCGATTTCAAAGGGGAATTTTGCCGCATGCTTGACGTCTCGCAAGGGAACAATCGTCGCAAGGCGGCATTTCCCTGCTGGAACCATCGTTTCAAAGGGAGGCAGACATGCCAGCCAAATCGAAAGCCCAGCAGAAAGCGGCGGGTGCAGCACTTGCCGCCAAACGCGGCGATATCAAGAAATCCAGTTTACAAGGTGCTTCAAAAAGCATGGAGAAGTCCATGACAGAAAATGAACTTGAGGATTTCGCATCAACGAAACGCAAGGGCCTGCCGGAGAAAAAATCCGATTAGTATCGTCTGACGCTCCGACCATTGACCGAATCTTGCGCTGCCGATGGCGCAGATGGAGCAAGAATCTGTTCAGATGCGTCATTTGGTCCTTGCCAACAGCGGGGCTTCGAAGATAATGAGCGTCGCATCATCGTTGGGAGAAGCCGCTTAACTGCGGTGCCGAAGGAGCAACCGCCCCGGAAACTCTCAGGCAAAAGGACCAGCGGTGACGACGGAACTCTGGAGAGAAGCCACCTTTTCAAAGGACGGCTCGCCGAAGGGATAACAATCTCAGGCGACAAGGACAGAGGGGGCTCTTGAACCGGCGTGTTTGCGCCATGACCTGAGCCCGCGCGATATCTCGCGCAACCCTGGAGGCGTCCTTGGACGATACCGCCGAGCTTAAAACCACGCCGCTTCATTCCCTGCATGTTTCGCTCGGCGCCCGCATGGTGCCGTTTGCCGGTTACGACATGCCGGTGCAATATCCGGCCGGTGTGCTGAAGGAACATCTTCAGACCCGCACCTCCGCCGGTCTGTTCGACGTGTCCCATATGGGCCAGGTGATCCTGAAGGCAAAGTCCGGCGACAATGCCGATGCCGCACGTGCGCTTGAGACGCTGGTACCGGTTGATATTCTCGGCCTCAAGGAAGGCCGTCAGCGTTATGGCTTCTTCACCGACGACAACGGCCACATCCTCGATGACCTGATGATCACCAATCGCGGCGACCATCTTTTCGTCGTCGTCAACGCTGCCTGCAAGGATGCCGATGTCGCCCATATGAAGGCGCATCTTTCCGACGCCTGCGATATCACCCTTCTCGACGACCGCGCGCTGATCGCGTTGCAGGGACCACGCGCCGAAGAGGTGCTGGCGGAACTGTGGGCCGGCGTGTCCGAAATGAAGTTCATGGATGTGCAGGAAGTGCCGCTGCATGACGTGCCCTGCATCGTCTCCCGTTCCGGTTATTCCGGCGAAGACGGTTTTGAAATCTCCGTGCCGGCCGAGAAGGCGGAAGAGATCGCCAAGGCCCTGCTCGAACATCCCGATTGCGAAGCCATCGGGCTTGGCGCGCGCGACAGCCTGCGGCTCGAAGCCGGCCTTTGTCTTTATGGCAACGACATCGACACCACGACCTCCCCCATCGAAGCTTCGCTTGAATGGGCAATCCAGAAGGCGCGCCGCGCCGGTGGTGATCGCGAAGGCGGTTTTCCGGGGGCGGAGCGTATTCTGGGCGAACTCAAGGATGGCACCTCACGTCGCCGCGTCGGCCTGAAGCCCGAAGGCAAGGCGCCGGTGCGCGGCCATTCAAAGCTTTTTGCGGATGCTGAAGGCAAGACGGAAATCGGCGAAGTGACCTCTGGCGGTTTCGGCCCTTCGGTCGAAGGCCCTGTCGCCATGGGGTATGCGCCCGTGTCCTACTCGACACCCGGCACGGCGATTTTCGCGGAAGTGCGCGGCAAATACCTGCCCGTCACCGTCGCTGCCCTGCCCTTCATCAAGCCCACCTATAAACGATAATTTCATCCTATCTCCGGAGAGAACACGATGCTGAAATTTACCGCAGAACACGAATGGCTGAAGTTCGAAGGCGATATCGCCACCGTTGGCATCACCAGTCACGCCGCTGAACAACTTGGCGATCTCGTTTTCGTCGAATTGCCGGAAGTGGGCGCAACCTTCGCCAAGGATGGCGATGCAGCGACCGTTGAATCCGTCAAGGCTGCGTCCGACGTCTATTGTCCGCTGGATGGCGAAGTGGTCGAAATCAATCAGGCGATCGTCGACGATCCCTCGCTGGTCAATTCCGACCCGCAGGGTGCCGGCTGGTTCTTCAAGCTGAAGCTTTCCAACGTGGCGGATGCCGATACGCTGCTCGACGAAGCAGCCTACAAGGAGCTGATCGCGTAATGACGACGCCCACGGAATTCCATTTCACCGACTATCAGCCTTATGATTTCGCCAACCGGCGTCACATCGGGCCGTCGCCGTCGGAAATGGCTGAGATGCTGAAGGTCCTTGGCTATAAGAGCCTTGACGCCCTCATCGACGCCACCGTTCCCTCCTCCATCCGCCAGAAGGTGCCGCTCACCTGGGGTGCGGCGCTGACCGAACGCGAGGCGCTGGATCGTCTTCGCGAGACGGCCAACAAAAACCAGGTCCTGACCTCGCTGATCGGCCAGGGCTACTACGGCACCATCACGCCGCCGGTCATCCAGCGCAATATTCTGGAAAACCCGGCCTGGTATACGGCCTATACGCCCTACCAGCCGGAAATCAGCCAGGGCCGTCTTGAGGCGCTGCTGAACTATCAGACCATGGTCTGCGATCTGACCGGCCTCGACGTCGCCAACGCATCGCTGCTCGATGAAGCGACGGCCGCCGCCGAAGCCATGGCCATGTGCCAGCGCGTCGCCAAGTCCAAGGCGACCGCCTTCTTCGTGGACGCCAATTGCCATCCGCAGACCATCGCGCTGATCGAAACCCGTGCAGCCCCGCTCGGCTGGAAGGTGATCGTCGGCAATCCCTTCACCGATCTCGATCCTGTCGACGTGTTTGGCGCGATCTTCCAGTATCCCGGCACCCACGGCCATGTCAGCGATTTCTCCGGCCTGATTTCCCGTCTGCACCAGACGGGCGCGATTGCCGCCGTCGCCGCCGATCTTCTGGCGCTGACGCTCTTGAAATCTCCCGGCGAAATGGGCGCAGACATCGCCATCGGCACCTCGCAGCGTTTCGGCGTTCCGGTCGGTTATGGTGGTCCGCACGCGGCTTACATGGCCGTCAAGGACGCCCATAAGCGCTCCATGCCCGGCCGTCTGGTCGGCGTTTCCGTCGATGCGCGCGGCAACCGCGCCTATCGCCTGTCGCTGCAGACCCGCGAGCAGCACATTCGCCGCGAAAAGGCCACCTCGAACATCTGCACCGCGCAGGTGCTGCTTGCCGTCATGGCGTCAATGTATGGCGTCTTCCACGGCCCACAGGGCATCAAGGCAATCGCCCAGCAAACCCACCAGAAGGCCGTGTTGATGGCCAAGGGTCTGGAAAAGCTCGGCTACACCATCGAACCGGAAACCTTCTTCGACACCATCACCGTCGAAGTCGGCCATATGCAGGGCGTCATCCTGCGCTCGGCCGTGGCGGAAGGCGTGAACCTGCGCAAGGTCGGCGCCACCAAAATCGGCATGAGCCTTGACGAGCGCACCCGCCCGGCAACGCTTGAGGCCGTCTGGCGTGCTTTCGGCGGCAATTTCTCGATCTCGGATTTCGAGCCGGACTATCGTCTGCCGAAGGAGCTGCTGCGCACCAGCCAGTATATGACGCATCCGATCTTCCACATGAACCGTGCCGAAAGCGAGATGACCCGTTACATTCGCCGTCTTTCGGACCGCGATCTGGCGCTCGACCGCTCGATGATCCCGCTCGGTTCCTGCACCATGAAGCTGAACGCAACAGCTGAAATGCTGCCGATCACCTGGCCGGAATTTTCCGACATCCATCCCTTCGTGCCGGCCAATCAGGCGCTGGGTTACAAGGAGATGATCGACGATCTTTCCGAAAAGCTTTGCTCGGTCACCGGTTACGACGCCTTTTCCATGCAGCCGAATTCCGGCGCGCAGGGGGAATATGCCGGGCTTCTCACTATCCGTAACTATCACCTCGCCAATGGCGGCACACATCGCGACGTCTGCCTCATTCCAACCTCCGCACATGGCACCAACCCTGCCTCCGCGCAGATGGTCGGCATGAAAGTGGTGCCGGTGAAGGTGCAGGACAATGGTGACATCGATATCGATGATTTCCGTGCAAAAGCAGAGCAGTATGCGGAAAACCTCTCGTGCTGCATGATCACCTATCCGTCCACCCACGGCGTGTTCGAGGAGACGGTTCGCGAGATCTGCGAGATCACCCACAAGCATGGTGGACAGGTCTATCTCGACGGCGCCAACATGAACGCCATGGTTGGCCTTGCCCGCCCCGGCGATATCGGCTCGGACGTTTCGCATCTCAATCTGCACAAGACCTTCTGCATTCCGCATGGCGGTGGTGGCCCGGGCATGGGACCGATCGGCGTCAAGGCGCATCTGGCTCCCTACCTCCCCGGCCATCCGACGACCGATGGTCGTGAAGGTGCGGTTTCGGCTGCTCCTTTCGGCTCGCCGTCGATCCTGCCGATCTCCTGGAGCTATTGCCTGATGATGGGCGGCGAAGGGCTGACGCAGGCGACCAAGGTGGCGATCCTCAACGCCAACTATATCGCCGAGCGGCTGAAAGGCGCTTACGACGTGCTCTACAAGTCCGAAACCGGACGCGTTGCGCATGAATGCATCATCGACACCCGCCCGCTCGCGGACAGCTGCGGCGTGACGGTGGATGATGTGGCAAAGCGCCTCGTCGATTGCGGTTTCCACGCGCCGACCATGAGCTGGCCGGTGGCCGGCACGCTGATGATCGAGCCGACGGAATCCGAGACCAAGGCGGAGATCGACCGGTTCTGCGATGCCATGCTGGCGATCCGCGAAGAAGCCCGCGACATCGAGGAAGGTCGGGCAGACAAGACCAACAATCCGCTGAAGAACGCGCCGCACACGGTTGAAGACCTCGTCGGCGAATGGGACCGCCCGTATAGCCGCGAAAAGGGCTGCTTCCCGCCCGGCGCCTTCCGCATCGACAAATACTGGTCGCCGGTCAATCGCATCGACAATGTCTATGGTGACCGCAACCTCATCTGCACCTGCCCGCCGATGGAGGATTATGCCGAAGCGGCGGAGTAAATTTCGTTTCGCTGAAGACAAAAGCCCGGATTGCTCCGGGCTTTTTTTATGACGGCGCACAGATAATCATTTTTAAAATCAATTATTTATCATTTTTCGCGGCTCATCTCGAAACTTCGAGAGGCCGGCCTCCGTCTCTTTTATCGCTACGGATGACCGATAGCGGCCTCTGGAAGGACCACCTTTCGGGGTTTGGATGTCACCAAGGAGGAATAACGATGTACAATGTTTCTGTTCGCGCCCTGACGCTGGCCGCAGCTCTTTCCATCGGCATGGTTTCCGCTTATGCCGCGAACCCTAAAGTTGGCGGCGCCGCAATGTTCGAGGACAAGAACATCGTTGAAAATGCGATGAACTCGAAAGACCATACAACGCTTGTCGCAGCGGTGAAGGCCGCCGGGCTTGTCGAAGCACTGCAAGGCAAAGGCCCGTTCACGGTGTTCGCGCCAACCAACGAAGCTTTCGCGGCCCTTCCGAAGGGCGCGGTTGACGATCTTCTGAAGCCGGAGAACAAGGAGAAGCTGGTCAAAGTGCTGACCTGCCACGTGGTTGCCGCCAATGCATTGTCACCCGCCATCGAAAAGATGATCAAGGACGACAAGGGTGAGCATGACGTGAAGACCGTCGGCGGCTGCGTGCTCAAGGCCAAGGAAAGCATGGGCAAAATCACATTGACGGATGAGAATGGTACGGTTGCTCATGTCACCATCGCCGACGTCAAGCAATCCAATGGCGTCATTCATGTCATCGACAAGGTGTTGTTGCCGAAGATGTAATTAGTGCTGCATGGCACAAAATGGCCGAATGAAGCATTCGGCTTGAACCTGCATCAAAGGCCCGGAAGTATCCGGGCCTTTGTCATTCGGGCGACGACACCCTCTACACCCCGAAATGGCAGGATATGATTGATCGCCAGTGGTTCCATGCTAAATCGGATCATGCAATCCTGCGGCGATGGAGTGTGAATGCGTCTGATATGTCTGAACGGCTGGGGTGGAAAGCTCCACGACGAGCTTGTTCCCTATCTCTCTTCATCTGATCCCGATATCTTGTGTCTGCAGGAAGTGGTGCATACGCCGGGTGCCACGCAGGACACGCTGGTCTATCGCGATCACGGCGTCGACTTGCCGCAAAGGGCGAATTTCCTGCGAGATGTCGCCGACGCCCTTCCCGATCATCTGGCGGTCTTCTGCGCGGCAGCGCAGGGCGATCTCTGGCACGGAGAAATGCGCTATCCTTCCCAATTTGGGCTCGCCACCTTCGTTCGCAAATCCTTTGCCATTGTCGCGCAGGCTCAGGGTTTCGTGCACGGTGCTTTTTCAGCCGATGGATATGGGGATCACCCGAGATCGCGGACCGCCCATGCCGTTCGTATTTTTGACTTCACAACAGGCCAACCCACCGTCATCGCCCACATGCATGGGCTGCGGCATCTTGAGGGTAAACATGATAGTCCTGCGCGTCTGGCGCAGGCGAACCGCCTCGTCCAGCTCGTTAGAAACATCGCGGAGGCTGGTGACCGGATCATCGTCTGCGGCGATTTCAATGTTTTGCCTGATAGCGAGACTTTTGCCGTTCTGAGAGAACTTGATCTCACGGAGTTGGTTACGACGCGCGGCTTTACCGACACGCGGACTTCGCATTACACCAAGCAAAACCGCTATGCGGATTACATGCTGGTCAATCCTGCTGTGAAGATCGTGCACTTTGACGTTGTGAGGCAGCCGGAGGTTTCGGATCACTGCCCGCTGTTGCTCGACTTCAGTTGAGAAGCCGGGCACTCATCCACGCTGTCTCGATCAGCCGAAGATCATCCGCGTACCAGCTGGATATCGCTCGTCACCACCGTCTTTCCAGTCTTGCCGTCTTTATCGGTGGTGCGTAGCCGCAGGCCGTTATTGCCGACCTTCTCGATCGTCATGGCGGCGACACGGTCACCGTTGATATCGCGGTTCCAGCGAACGGTCAGATTGATCGCATTTCCCCGACGGTTGCCCGCCAGTGCCGAAGGACGGCCGGAAGGGCCTGTGTAGGTGCCGCTGTAACGCGCGCCGCTGGCGGCGAGATCGGCGGCAATCGCCCGCTTTACCACCAGAAGCCCGCGGCAGGTGCCAGACATGCGCAACGCTGTCTGCCGCGCGTCGGAATTCAGCGTACAATTGACGTTGATGGCTGGCGCGCCGATGCGGGTGATCACCGTGCCCTTGCCGGTCCATGTGCCCTCGAGTGATGACAGAAAGGCGCTTTCATCGGCGGCTGCGGGCAGCGCGGTGAAAAGGCTCGTCGCAAGAGCAATGATGGTGGTGCGTATTCTTTCTGTTTTTTGCATTGGACGTTTTCGCCGGTTCGGTTTCCTGTGAGCGCTAACGCGCCATCGCCTCCGGATGTTCCAGTCGGACGATTTGCCGTTCCGGCCTCGTGTCAACGCCTTAAAACAAAAAAGGAGGCCTTGCGGGCCTCCTGTTTCAATGTATTCGCATGGGAAACGCGCCGTCAGCCGACGAAAGCGCGCTCGATCACGAATTCGGCGGGCTTGTTGTTGGCGCCTTCGTTCAGGCCGGCCTTTTCAAGCAATTCCTTGGTGTCCTTCAGCATGGCCGAGGAACCGCAGATCATGCCGCGATCAATTTCCGGATCAAGCGCCGGAACGCCGAGATCGGCAAACAGCTTGCCGTTTTCGATCAGCGTGGTGATGCGGCCCTTGAAGGGATAATCCTCACGGGTCACCGTTGCATAGTGCTTGAGCTTGTCGCCAACGATCTCGTTCAGGAATTCATGGTTCCTGATTTCCTCGACCAGATCGAAGCCGTATTTCAGCTCGGCCACATCGCGGCAGGTATGGGTGAGGATGACTTCTTCGAACTTCTCATAGGTCTCCGGGTCACGGATCAGGCTTGCGAAAGGCGCAATGCCGGTGCCGGTCGAGAACATGTAGAGCCGTCTGCCGGGCGTCAGCGCATCCAGAACCAGCGTGCCTGTCGGCTTCTTGCGCATCAGCACGGTATCGCCGGGCTTGATCGCCTGAAGATGCGAGGTCAGCGGGCCGTCGGGAACCTTGATCGAGAAGAATTCCAGTTCCTCATCCCAGGCCGGGCTGGCGATGGAATAGGCACGGTAGATCGGCTTTTCGCCAACCATCAGGCCGATCATGGCGAACTCACCAGAACGGAAACGGAAACCGGCCGGACGTGTCATGCGGAAACGGAACAGATGATCCGTATAGTGCTCCACAGATAAAACCGTCTCGGCGTAAACACCATCAGGTATCTTGATCGCGAAATCTTCCGTCTTGGCTGGCGCGTTCATTTCAGGTTCCGTCCATTCTTATTCGATAAGCGGCATTCTCCAACTGGGCAATTATACCATTTTTGCCGCGGTTTGAAGGCATGAGAATATCACAACTGCTATGTGCTCAGGAAATATGTATCAAAAAATCATATTTCCGCGCAACGTGTCACACAGACGCACGCCGACGCCAGCTATAGGCCTCGCCGCCCGCTGCCGGTCGGGCCGTCGGCTGGTAATAAACCGGGATTTCCGGCAGGCGATTTTCGGACAGGCGGCGGATCGCCGTGCCGTTCGTCACCGCAAAGCTGGTAAAGCCGGTGCGCAGCATCAGCGGCACCTGGTCGATCAGCACATCGCCGACTGCCCTCACCTCGCCCGCAAAACCGAGCCGGTTGCGCAGCAACGAAGCGTGGCTGAAACCACGGCCATCGTTGAAGGCCGGGAAGCTCACGGCCACAATTTCGATGCGATCGAGATAGGGCTCAAGTCGCGTGACATCGTCAGCCGGTGCAATCAGAACACCGAGACCGATATCGTTGCTTTCGGCCGCACGGACCAGAAAGTCAGCAAGCGGCAGGAGCGGCTTTTGCTCGCCGGTCGCTTTCACCTCTTCGGTTTCGATGACCCAGGGGTCGTTTTCCACAAAGCCGTCGCGGTTCCAGATTTTCGTCATGTCCATCTCCTCAGGCGGCTTCGGCGGCGGAACCGTAGAGCGCATCCTTGAAAGGCTGCGGTCCGACACGGCGATAGGCATCGAGGAAGATTTCCTCTTTCGACAGGCGAAGCCGCAGATAGGTATCGACGATGGTTTCAATGGCGTCAGTTACCCTGTCCGGCTCAAAACCACGGCCGATGATCTCACCGATCGAGGTGTTTTCATCACCCGATCCGCCAAGCGTGATCTGGTAGAGTTCCGCACCCTTCTTTTCTACACCCAGCAGGCCGATATGGCCGACATGGTGATGGCCGCAGGCGTTGATGCAGCCGGAAATCTTGATCTTCAGTTCGCCGATTTCCAACTGGCGTTCATGAGAACCAAAGCGGGTGGAAATTTCCTGCGCCAGCGGAATGGAGCGCGCATTGGCAAGCGCGCAATAGTCCAGCCCGGGACAGGCAATGATATCGGTGATCAGCCCGGCATTGGCGGTCGCAAGGCCAGCACCCACCAGCGCGCGATAGATCGGCTCCAGATCGGCCAGCGCGACATGCGGCAGGATGATGTTTTGCTCGTGGCTGATGCGGATTTCGTCGAAAGCGTATTCTTCGGCTATATCAGCGACGAGGTCCATCTGCTCATCGGTCGCATCGCCCGGAATACCACCGATCGGCTTCAGGGAAATCGTCACCATGCCGTAATCGGGGTGCTTGTGCGGCTGGACATTCTGGTCAACGAAACGGGCGAAACCCTCATCCGCCTTCTTCCAGCGCGCCAGGCTTTCCCAGCCTTCGGGGCGGTTCTTCAGTTCCGGCGGTGCGAAATAAGCGGAAATCGCCGCGATATCGACATCAGGCAGCTTCAATTCGGTGTTTTTCAGCTCGGCGAACTCGACCTCGACCTGACGGGACAGCTCTTCCGCGCCGGTTTCATGCACGAGGATCTTGATGCGCGCCTTGTATTTATTGTCGCGGCGGCCGTGCAGGTTATAAACGCGCATGATCGCCGTGGTGTAGGACAGCAGGTCCTCTTCCGGCAGGAAATCGCGGATTTTCTTGGCGATCATCGGCGTGCGCCCCTGCCCGCCACCGACATAGACGGCAAAACCGATCTCGCCCTTGTCGTTCTTTTTCAGATGCAGGCCGATATCATGAACCTGAATGGCGGCGCGATCGCGCTCGGCACCCGTGACAGCGATCTTGAACTTGCGCGGCAGGAACGAGAACTCGGGATGCACGGAAGACCATTGACGCAGGATTTCGGCGTAAGGACGCGGATCGGCGACCTCATCGGCGGCCGCGCCGGCGAAATGATCGGCGGTGACGTTGCGAATGCAGTTGCCGGAAGTCTGGAGCGCATGCATTTCCACGCTCGACAGTTCGGACAGGATATCCGGCGTATCGGAAAGCTTCGGCCAGTTGTACTGGATGTTCTGGCGGGTGGTGAAGTGGCCGTAACCCCGGTCATATTTACGGGCGATATGGGCCAGCATCCGCATCTGTTGCGAATTCAGCGTGCCGTAGGGAATGGCAACGCGCAGCATATAGGCGTGCAACTGCAGATAGACACCGTTCATCAGGCGCAGCGGCTTGAATGCGTCCTCGGCCAGTTCGCCGGATAGCCGGCGCTCAACCTGATCGCGAAACTGTGCCACGCGGCCTTCAACAAATGCGTGATCGAACTCGTCGTAACGGTACATCTTCTTCCTCAGACTGCGATAAAGGCTGCATCGGCCGGCTTGAAACCAGCGGCATAGTGCATGGTGGGGCCGGCGGCGCGAATGCGTTCGCGAAGCCGGGTCGGCCAGAGCTTGCCATTTTCCTCCACCACATCGACGATGGCCACATCGACCACCTTGTTGGCGGAAAAATCACGCTTGCCGATTTCCTCGAACGAAGCGACGGCCTCCGCATGGCGGGCAACGATGGCGCCCTGCAGGTTCTCCGTCCATTCGCCATTGGCGTCGAGCCAGACGGCGATACCATCGCCCAGACGATTGGCGGTCAAAACCTTGTCAACCATTTACATACTCCCGTTTGCGGTCCGTCAGCTTTGCTAGGGCAAGCGGCTCGGACCTGTCAAAATTCGCACCCGCCACCGCATCACCGATGATGACCATGACCGGGCCGGTCAGTTCATCGCGATGTTCGAGGTCGGGCAGATCGTTCAATGTGCCATGGAGCAGGCGGCGATCCGCACGGCTGGCGTTTTCGATGACGGCGACGGTGGTTTCCACACCCAGCCCGGCTTCAATCAATCGGGTCGCCACCGAAGCGGCAACGCTGCGGCCCATATAGACGGCGATGGTTGCGCCCGAGACGGCAAGGCGCGCCCAATCGGGCAGCACATCACCGGTCAGATCGTGGCCGGTAGTGAAAATCAGCGACGAGGCGACACCGCGCAACGTCAGCGGCAATTCGAAATCCGCAGCGGCGGCGAAGGCGGAGGTGATGCCCGGCACGATCTCGTAACCGATACCGGCATTGCGCAACGCCGCCATTTCCTCGCCTGCCCGGCCATAGACCAGCGGATCGCCGGATTTGAGACGCACGACGCGCTTGCCGTCTTTGCCGAGGCGCACCAGCAGGCGGTTGATTTCATCCTGCGATTTGCTGTGGCAACCCTTGCGCTTGCCGACGGACAGGCGCTCGGCATCGCGGCGCCCCATATCGACAATCGCCTGCGGCACCAAAGCGTCGTAGACAATCACATCGGCTTCCATCAGCACGCGCTGGGCACGCAGCGTCAGCAAATCTTCCGCACCGGGACCTGCGCCCACAAGCCAGACGCGGCCTTCGCTGCGTTCGGGCGATTGCAATAGGCGATCAGCGGCATGACGGGCGGAAGAGGTATCACCGAGAGCGACAGCATCCGCAACAGCACCCGAAAAGAACCGCCGCCAGAAATTGCGCCGCAAAGCGCCCTTCGGCACATTTTCTTCGGCTGCATCGCGATACTGTACCGCAAGACGTGCAAGCTTTCCGAGCGATGGCGACAGCATCTGGTCAATGCGGGCGCGGATCATCTGGGCAAGAACCGGCCCTGCCCCTTCCGTGCCGATGGCGATGGCGACGGGTGCGCGGGCGACCAGCGCGGGGGTGAAGAAATCGCAGAATTCCGGCTGATCCACCGCATTGGCGGGAATTTTCTTCGCGCGCGCGGCAGATACGATTTCGCGGTCCAGCGCCTCTTTTCCGGTGGCTGCAAAAACCAGCGTTGCGCCTTCGATCAGTTCAGCGGCGAAAGCCAAAGCCCGATGATCAATACCGTTTTCGCTGATATAGCGAGCAAAATCCGCCTCCGGCTGATCGGCGTAAGCGACGATATGCGCATTGGTGTTGGCGAGAAGCCTCACCTTGGCGAAAGCCTCGTCACCATTTCCGAAAACAGCAACCTGCCGCCCTTCAACCCGGAAGAAAGCGGGGAAGGTTGAAAGGCGGTCGCCAGCAGCAGAAAAATCATGTTCGTTGTGCATTGGACATATATCCCGCATTGCGGCGCAAGATTGAAGAAACAGAAATTCAAGCCTTTCCAGCACCTGGATTTTTATTTCTCGAACACCCCTGTTTTTGAGGAAAACAAACCGGCACCCCTGTTTTGCACCGGTCACGGTGCCCTCAAACCCATGAGAATCCCTTGACAAACCGGATCCTCGCGCCGAACAAGGGAGGACCATTTTCTGTCGTTTTCTCCATGCGAATACCGCTTTCTTTAAAGCGGCACAAAGGATCAAACCCTTGACCAGCCACCGCCTCGCGTCCCGCCTTCTCGACGTCATCGAGCACGATATCCTGCCCCTGACGGCTCGTGGTGTGAGCTTGGGCAACAAGGTTTTCGGTGCGGCGATCCTGCGCAAATCCGACCTGTCGCTGGTGATTGCCGAGACGAACAACGAACTCGAAAACCCCCTCTGGCACGGTGAAGTGCACACGCTGAAGCGGTTTTACGAGCTGGGTGAAAAGCCGAATACCAAGGACCTGATTTTCCTTTCAACCCATGAACCCTGTACCATGTGCATGTCCGCCATCACCTGGGCCGGGTTCGACAATTTTTACTCGTTTTTCAGCCATGAGGATTCACGCGATGCTTTTGCGATCCCGCATGATCTGAAAATCCTGAAGGAGGTATTCGGGTTGGAGCCGGGCGGTTATCGCCGCAACAACGCCTTCTGGAACTCTTTCTTCATCGCCGATCTGGTTGAGGGCGAGGACGATCCGTTGAAAACCACGCTGAAGGCGCAGACGGCCCGCATCAAGGCAGCTTACGATGATCTCTCCACCAGCTATCAGTCATCGAAGAGCGACAACGATATTCCGCTGAACTAGGGCATTTTCGTTGAGGGTACAGTGCGGATTTCCGCGCGAAAAATGCGTAAAAACAAAGGTTTGAGACATATGGAAGCATCGAAGGATATTTCCCGCCTGATCGAGATCATGGAGGCGCTCCGCCAGCCGGAAACCGGTTGCCCGTGGGATATCGTTCAGACCTTCGAGACGATCAAGCCTTATACCATCGAAGAAGCTTACGAAGTTGCCGATGCCATCGAGCGCAAGGATACGGACGATCTGTGTGACGAGCTGGGTGACCTTCTTCTACAGGTGGTTTTCCATGCTCGCATCGCAGAGGAAATGGGCGAATTCGCTTTTGGTGACGTGGTGCACGCCGTTACCTCAAAGATGATCCGTCGTCACCCGCATGTTTTCGCCGTCTCCAGTGCCGACACACCGGAAACGGTCAAGCTGCAATGGGACCAGATCAAGGCCGAAGAGAAACGCGAGCGTGCGGAGCGCCGTGCGCGCCGGGGTATTACCGAGGATTTCAAAGCCGGTTTTCTGGGCGGCGTGCAGCGCAGCCAACCGGCGCTGACCGAGGCTTTGAAGCTGCAGGAACAGGCGGCGCGCGTCGGTTTCGACTGGTCGGATCCGGCGCCCATTCTCGACAAGATCGAAGAGGAAATAGCCGAGCTGCGCGAGGCGCTGGCGGAAGGCAGGCCGGAGAAGGTTTCGGACGAACTCGGTGATCTTATCTTTGCGCTGGTCAATATCGGCCGCCACGTCAAGGCCGATCCGGAAAATGCGCTGCGCGGCACCAACACGAAATTCCGCAGGCGTTTCAATCACATCGAGACATCGCTCAGCGACAATGGCGAGACGCTTCAAGCCGCGAGCCTTGAGAGAATGGAAGACCTCTGGCAGGCGGCAAAACGCATCGAGCGGTCGCTTGATGTGGCTCCGTCCTGATCGATTGGACAGCATGCCCGGGCTCCGGGTGATGGCAAAAGCAGAACCTCTCCTTCGTCTGCCTCTCCCACTGCTACACGGTTTGGCCGTACCGCCTCGAACCGGGCACGAAAGAAGATCAGCGTCGTTAGATGGGAAAGCCGGGCAGGCCGATCACGCCAACGTCATCCTCGGGCTTGTCCCGAGGATCTGCAACGTATTGATTTTACTCAACGTGATTAGATCCTCGGCACAGGGCCGAGGATAACGTCGAATGCAAGTGACAACACCGTTGCGAAGCGTTAGCGCTCCCAGTGTTCCTGCTCGCGTACAGTTGACTTGCCGAGCTTCCGTTCAAGCTCAGTGGCCTGCGCTTCCGACAGACGAACATCCAGCGCGACCGATCCGTCCTCATGGTCTTCACGGTTATCGACGATGGAGTTGCTATAGACCCAGGAGATCAACGGCAATTGCTCGACGGATAAGACAACAGTCGTTTCCGTCAGCACACCAGACAGGCGCTTTGAAATCTCTTCCATCAGGGCATCGACGCCCTCGCCCGTAATTGCCGAAACGGCGCGGATGTCAGAGCGGCCTTCGGCACGCTGCATGATGGCGTCATGCGCTTCCGGCCCCAGACGATCAACCTTGTTCCAGACCTCGATGATGCGCTTTTCGGCTTCCTTCTCGTCGATACCGAGATCGCTCAGAATACGCAGCACATCCGCAGACTGGGCTGCATTGTCCGGATCGGACATATCACGCACATGCAGAACGAGATCGGCTTCAAGCACCTCTTCCAGAGTCGCACGGAAAGCCGCGACGAGATGGGTCGGCAGGTCGGAAATGAATCCAACGGTATCGGACAGGATAACCGTGCGGCCGTGCGGCAGTTTCATGCGCCGCAATGTCGGGTCGAGCGTGGCGAACAGCATGTCCTCCGCCAGAACGCCTGCACCGGTGATGCGGTTGAACAGCGTGGACTTGCCGGCATTGGTGTAACCGACCAGCGCGACGATCGGATACGGCACTTTGCGGCGCTTGGCACGGTGAAGCTGGCGGGTGCGCACCACCTGCTCCAGCTCCTTTTCGAGCTTGACGATACGATCCTGCAGCAGGCGTCTGTCGGCCTCAATCTGGGTTTCACCCGGACCACCCATGAAGCCTGCACCACCGCGCTGGCGTTCAAGGTGGGTCCAGCTTCGGACGAGGCGGCCCTTCTGGTAATTCAGATGCGCAAGATCGACCTGCAGCGTGCCTTCCTTGGTGGAAGCGCGACGACCGAAGATTTCAAGGATCAGACCTGTGCGATCGATGACCTTGGCATTCCACTGTTTTTCGAGATTGCGCTGCTGCACCGGGGTCAGCGGATGATCGACAATCACCAGGCCGGAATTGGTTTCATCCAGAAGATGACCGATTTCCTCGATCTTGCCGGTTCCGAACAGGGTGGCGGGGCGCGGCTGATTGACGGAAACGATGAGACCCTGCGTTACCTCGAGTTCGATGGCGAGCGCCAGACCCTTTGCTTCCTCAAGTTTGGCTTCAACGGAGCGACCGGGAGCAGCCGGTGCTGCCGCCGCATCGCGATTTTCGCGTTGTTGCTTGAGGACCGGCACGAGGACCACGGCGCGCATGTCGTCGCGGCGCTTCTCCTGCTCCGGAATGATCGATTCGTTCGAAGTGTCGCGCGTCGAAATGGGCTCAGCCTTATCCAGAAAGAACATTGCGGCCGACAGCATCCGCGCGGACGGCCATGAAGATTAACCTCACCAGACCGGAAATGTTCCGATCCGGGTCAGTCTATATCGAAGATACCGTCAGAGGGAGCCTGATCAGGCTGCGCCTTCTTCGCTTTCGAACATCTGCATCGGCTGGCCGGGCATGATGGTGGAGATCGCATGCTTGTAGACCAGCTGCGAATGACCGTCACGGCGCAGAAGCACGCAGAAATTGTCGAAGGAGGTGACAACGCCAGTCAGCTTGACGCCGTTGATCAGGAAAATCGTGAGCGAAATCTTTTGCTTACGAACGGTATTGAGGAAAAGATCCTGAAGGTTTTGAGAACGTTCCGCCATGGCGCCGCTTCTTTCTTTATTGCCGGCAGGGACACCGGAAAATAATCAATCAATAATAAACCGGCCGAGTCTAGTCCCCCGCTTGGCCAGCCTGCAACTCTGGTATCAAATCATGTCCCGTTCCGCAACGGCGAAAACGGCCTGACGGGTACGAGTATTGACCTGCTTTTTCGATTCGAAACAGTCAGAAATATTGTATCGAAACCCGGAAAAGCTGCTCCACGTCGCGCACTGCGTCCGCTGACGCAAACAGCACGACGCGGTCCTTGGCCTTGATCTTCGTGCTGCCATCCGGGCGGATGACCACGCCGTCGCGATAGATCGCGCCGATGCGCACGCCGTCGGGCATGTCGATGTCACGGAAGGACTGGCCCACCAGCGGCGAGGTTTCCAGCGCTTCCGCCTCAATCACCTCCGCCGAACCGCGCTGCACGGCATAAACCGAGCGGATGCGGCCTTTGCGCACATGCTGGAGAACGCGGGAGATGGTAACGGCGCGAGGGTTGATATAGGCATCAAGACCGAGCGAACCCGCGACATCATGAAAGGACGAGCTGTTCAGCAGCGCCAGATTGGACTTGCAACCGAGCTGCTTTGCCATCACGGCGGCCA
This sequence comes from Agrobacterium burrii, assembly GCF_017313405.1. Classification (NCBI taxonomy): domain Bacteria; kingdom Pseudomonadati; phylum Pseudomonadota; class Alphaproteobacteria; order Hyphomicrobiales; family Rhizobiaceae; genus Agrobacterium; species Agrobacterium burrii. The sequence goes on along the minus strand of NZ_JAFLNA010000001.1, from coordinate 455,310 downwards.
GAATATTCGTCTGGTCGTTATTGGTCAGCGTCACGATCAGGTCCGCATCTTGAATATCGGCCTGCATCAGAATTTTCTGATCAAGCGCCGAACCATGCATGACGATGGTGTTGCTGAGCTGCTCCGATGCGGCAACAGCCCTGTCGCGATCCGCCTCGATGATCTTCACCCGCGTTTTCGGCTGCATCTCCTCGATCTTGCGGGCAACGAAGTGGCCGATATTGCCGGCGCCGGCAATCACGATGCGCTGTGCTTCCTGCTCTTCATGGCCAAACAGGCTCAAGGTACGACGGGCGTGCTGGCGCTGACAGATGACATAGGCAAGGTCGCCGACCCGCAACTGTTCGGAGGAATGCGCCACCTTGAGGATGCCGTTACGGAAAACACCGACAACCGTGGCGATGAGGTCCGGAAAAAGGTTGGAAAGCTGGTGCAGCGGCGTGTTGATGACCGGGCAGTCCTCCATACATTCGATCGCCAGCATGTATATCGTGTCATCCGCGAACCGCACGACGTCGGTGGCGCCCGGAAAGGCAATGCGGCGCAACACCATCTTGCCGACTTCCACTTCCGGGGAAATCGTCACGTCGATGGACATGTTCTCGCGGCTGAAGAGATCGGCATATTCCGGCTTCAGATAACTCTGGTCACGGATGCGGGCGATCTTCGTCGGCACGCTGAACAAAGCATGCGCCACCTCGCAGGCAACGATGTTGATCTCGTCATGCAGTGTGACGGCGATGATCATGTCCGCCTGGTCCGCGCCCGCCTTCGCCAGCATATCCGGATGCGCGCCATGGCCGACATAACCGCGCACATCGAGCGTCTCGGTGATGGCGGAGATGAGCGGCGCGGCGGTATCGATCACCGATACCTCATTATCCTCGCGCGACAATTGTTCGGCTATGCCGTAACCCACCTGCCCTGCGCCGCAAATGATGACTCTCATGCTGTCTCTCTGACGGAATAATTGGTTACGGCGATGCGCCTTCTGTCCTTATACGCCGAGAGATTTCAGTTTGCGATGTAGTGCCGATCTTTCCATGCCAACAAATTCCGCCGTGCGCGAAATATTGCCGCCGAAACGGTTGATCTGGGCCACCAGATAATCCCGTTCGAACATTTCACGGGCTTCACGCAGCGGCAGGGTCATGATGTGCTGGTCGCCCTGCGCCGAAATCTTCGGCAGCATGTCGCCAATATCTGCCGGCAGCATGTCGGCCGAAATAGGCGCTTCGCCGCCTTCGGGGCGGGCGAGGATCATCAGCCGCTCGATATTGTTGCGCAGCTGGCGGATATTGCCCGGCCAGTCATGCGTCTGGAGAACGGCCATGGCGTCATCACCGATCTTGCGCGGACGGATGCCGGCCTGTTCGGAAATCTGCCGCATGAACATGTCGACGAGAAAGGGAATATCCTCACGCCGTTCGGACAAAGCCGGCACCTTTACCGGCACGACGGCAAGGCGATGGTAAAGATCCTCACGGAATTGGCCTTCGGCGATCAGGCTTTCGAGATGATGGGCGGTCGAGGAGATGATGCGCACATCCACCTTCACCCGCTTGCCGCCGCCGACACGCTCGAACTGCTGGTCGACCAGCACGCGCAGGATCTTGTTCTGGGTCTCGCGCGGCATTTCGCCGACTTCGTCGAGATAAAGAACGCCGCGATGGGCCTCTTCGAGTGCACCGACCTTGCGTGGCTGGCCGGGCAAGCCTTCGGTGCCGAAGAGCGCGATTTCCATGCGGTCCGGTGTGATCGTCGCGGCGTTCAGCGCCACGAAAGGTCCGGTGGCGCGCGAAGATTTCTTGTGCACCATGCGCGCCACCAGTTCCTTGCCGGAACCGGAGGGGCCGAGGATCATGATGCGGCTGTTGGTGGGCGCTACCCTGTCGATGGTCTGGCGAAGCTGCGAAACGGCAAGCGAAGCACCGACGAGTTCAACCGCATCACCCGTGCGCTTCTTGAGCTCTTGAACCTCGCGCTTCAGCTTGGAGTTTTCCAGCGCCCGTTCGGCGATCAGGATCAAGCGGTCGGCCTTGAACGGTTTCTCGATGAAATCGAAAGCGCCGCGCTTGATGGCGTTGACGGCGGTTTCGATATTGCCGTGACCGGAAATCATGACGACAGGAATTTCGGGATGGCGGCTCTTGATCTCGTCCAGCAGCGCCAGACCGTCGAGCTTCGAACCCTGCATCCAGATGTCGAGAAAGATCAGGCGCGGCACACGCTCCGAAATGGCGGCCAGCGCGCTGTCGCTGTCAAACGCCATGCGGGTCTCGTGGCCCTCGTCGGACAGAATGCCCGCTACGATTTCGCGAATATCCGCCTCGTCATCCACGACCAGAATATCAGACGCCATATGCTGCTTCCTTATTATTTTCGCCGCCGACCGCCTCGATATAGGGCAGCAGCACTCTGATCATGGCGCCATGGCCATGGTCGAACTCCGGCGGGGAATCGTGGAGTTCCAGATATCCGCCATGCTCTTCGATGATCTTCTTCACGATGGCGAGGCCGAGGCCGGTGCCCTTGTCCCGCATCGTCATATAGGGTTCGAGAATGCGGTGACGGTTTTCGACGGGAAGGCCGCGGCCATTGTCGATGATGTCAGCCACGAAGCGGGAATTGGCCTCGTCGAAAGAGGCGCGCACCAGGATTTTCCCCGGCCGCTTTTCGCCCTCCACCGCCTCGATCGCTTCCGTCGCATTCTTGATGAGATTGCCGAACGCCTGTCCCAGCATGCGGGCATCAAACATGCCTTCCAGCGGGATATCGCCCAGCTCCGTTGAGAATTTCGTGTCGGCGGCGCTGATTTCGCGCAGGAACGCCGCATCCTTCAGGATCGAACGCAGGTCCGACTTTTCCTTCGTCGGCTTCGGCATGCGCGCGAAGGCCGAGAATTCATCCACCATCCGGCCGATATCACCGACCTGCCGGACGATGGTGTCCGTACACTGATCGAAAACGGCGCGGTCGCTCTCGTCGATCTGCTTGCCGAAACGGCGTTTGATGCGCTCGGCGGAAAGCTGGATCGGCGTCAGCGGGTTCTTGATTTCATGGGCAATGCGGCGCGCCACATCCGACCATGCGGTGGAGCGCTGGGCAATAACGAGATCGGTGATGTCATCGAGGGTGATGACATAGCTATCGCGGCTGTCGCGGGCATCCTCGCGGGTTACCTGCACATTGAGCGTCCGCTCCTTGCCGCGCCGCATGATGTTGATCTGCTTGCGGAAGTTGCCACGCGCCCAGGTGTTGGCCTCGGTCACGACCTGTTCTATTTCAGGTGCGATCTCCGACAGTTGCGCACCGATCAGCTGCTCGGAGGTCTGCGCCAGGAATTCTTCGCCAGACGGATTGACGATGGTGATCTTGCGATTTTCGTCAACGCCGATAACGGCGGCGGTAACGCCAGACAGCACAGCCTCGATGAAACGGCGGCGATCGTCGATATCGTCCTTCGCCTCGATGATCTGATCCTGCTGGCTGCGCAGTTCCGAGACCATCTTGTTGAAGGTGCGCGACAGGCGCCCGACGTCGCCATCGACGGCGCGAACGGGAACCAGCACATGCATATTGCCGGTCGCGACACTATCTGCGGCGCTAATGAGAAGGCGGATCGGCCGCACGATACGGTCGGCCACCGCAATTGCGGTCCAGATGGCTGCCAGAAGCACGATCAGCGCGAAACCGAGATAGAGAATGGCAAAGGCAATCTGCAACGGCGCGCGGCCTGCCTCCATCGCCTTGTATTCGGCGCGGTTCTCCTCCATCAGCCGCATCGCGCCCATCACCTTGGGATCGACTGCGCGAACGGTGTAGAGGAAAGTTCCCTCGATACCCTCAAGCTTGATGATGGCGCCGACAAGGTTGGTGATGCCGGGCGGGATCAGGGTCGGCTGGCCGGCGGCGGCCTTTTCCAGCGCATCGTGCGGAATGGCGGGAAGCGGTTTCTCCGTCTTGATGTTGGCCTGCGCAACGGCGTCACCATCTTCCTGCACCAGAAACGCGCCAAGCAGGCCGCGGCCCTTGGCCTGACGGGTCATCAGATCGACGAAACCGGTACGGTCAAGATAAAAAAGCGCGCGGTTGCGATCGAGGTCGGTGGCCATCGACAGGGTCTGTCCCTGAAGGTAGCCGGCATTTTCCATCATATAGGCCTGGGCGATATTGCTGGAGGAATCGACGATCGACTGGGTTCTAAGCGAAAACCAGCGGTCTAGACCGACATTCAGCGTCAGGCTGGCGAAGATGGCGACGAGCACGGCCGGCGTGATCGCCACGATGGAGAAAAGCACGACGATGCGCACGTGCAGACGGGCCGCCGCCCTGCCCTTTTTGCGCGCTTTCAGCAGACGGTTGATTTCGCGGCCGATCAAAAAGATCAGGCCGATGACGAAGATCGAATTGATGACAACGGAGGCGATGACGACATTCGATGTCGGCGCAATCGGTGTGACCCCCAGAAGCACGAAGAGGGTGAGGATGGCGCAAACGAGGGCGACGCCGGCGAGCACCAACCCCGGCAGGGCAAAAGACATCCTGCGATCGGCAACCACCATGCCCGCTGCTTCGTCGGCAACAGTGTTTTCGGCGGCGGGTTTCCGCATGCACTACTCCCAATCGCTGGCCAGCCAGCGCCACATTCCTGAAGTCAGGCGAGAGTCGCGTCACATCGGCGAATCTCTTTCCGTCCTAGTGTGTTCCAAGCAACACAATGTGGCGAAAATGCAACGACAAAGGCAGCCTTGTCAACATTCTCAGCTGGGGCGGGAGCTGCGATAGACGGAAACGCCAAGCTCGCGGATTTTCTTGCGCAGCGTATTGCGGTTCAGTCCCAGAAGATCGGCTGCCTTGATCTGGTTGCCGCGGGTTGCCGTCAGCGCGGCGAGAATCAGCGGGAATTCCAGTTCACGCAGCACGCGGTCATAAAGACCGGGCGGCGGCAGGCCGTCACCGAAGCTGGCGAAATAATCCCGCATGTTCTCCTCGACCGCCTGGGAAATGGTCAGTGAGCCCGTGCGAACCGCCATCTTGTCCAGCGGACTGTCGGGGACATCCGACTGCAATTCCTGCTCGACGATCTCGCGGGTGATGACTTCCTGCGGATAAAGCGCCATCAGGCGGCGGATCAGGTTTTCCAGCTCGCGCACGTTGCCCGGCCAGGCATAGGCCTTCATGACTTCCAGCGCTTCGGTCTCGAAACGCTTGCCTTCCAGGCCTTCCTTCTCGCCCGTCTGGATGAAATGACGCACCAGATCGGGAATATCCTCGGCACGGTCACGCAGTGGCGGCAGGCGCAGCGGCACGACGTTAAGGCGATAATAGAGGTCTTCGCGGAAGAGGCCCTGATTGATCGACTGTTTCAAATCCTTGTTGGTGGCGGCGACGATACGGACATCGGTGCGGATCGGCGTGCGACCACCCACCGTGGTATATTCGCCCTGCTGCAACACGCGCAGCAGCCGTGTCTGGGCATCCATCGGCATATCGCCGATTTCATCGAGGAACAGCGTGCCGCCCTCGGCCTGTTCGAAACGGCCGGTCGAGCGGTTCTGCGCGCCGGTGAAGGCGCCCTTCTCATGGCCGAACAGTTCAGATTCGATCAGGTCGCGCGGGATTGCCGCCATGTTGATGGCGACGAAGGGACCGTTGCGGCGCTTGCCGTAATCATGCAGCGCGCGCGCCACCAGTTCCTTGCCGGTGCCGGATTCGCCAGTGATCATCAGCGTCAGGTCGGTCTGCATCAGGCGGGCGAGCACCCGGTAGATTTCCTGCATCGCTGCCGAGCGGCCAACGAGCGGCATGCCGTCCTGCATGTCGTCGTCGAGCTTTGCCGGCTTGCGCTTGGGTTCCGACAAAGCGCGGCCGATGATGGCGATCAGTTCCGTCAGGTCGAAGGGCTTGGGCAGGTAATCATAAGCGCCTTTTTCCGAGGCCTTGATGGCGGTCATGAAGGTGTTCTGGGCGCTCATGACGAGAACCGGCAGGTCCGGACGGGCCTTCTTGATGCGTGGCAGCAGATCGAAGGCGTTTTCATCCGGCATCACGACATCGGTCACGACAAGATCGCCCTCGCCTGCCGAAACCCAGCGCCAGAGCGTTGCGGCATTGGAGGTGATGCGCACATCGTAACCGGCGCGGCTGAGCGCCTGGTTCAGCACCGTGCGGATCGCGGCATCATCATCGGCGACGAGGATAGTAGCTGTCATGGGTCATTTCCTGTCGAGTTCGGCAAGCTGCTGTCGTCCAGCGCCATTTCCGGCGAGACGGGTAACAATACGCGGAAAGTCGTGCGGTGGTTCTGGCTGTCGCATTCGACAATGCCGCCATGGGCGCCGATCAGCTTGGCGACAAGCGCCAGGCCGAGGCCCGAACCATTCGTCTTGGTGGTGATGAAAGGATCGAAAAGATGCGGCAGGAGATCGGCCGGGACACCCGGTCCGTTGTCATGCACGCAGAATTCGAGCGGCAGCGAGATGCGCTCCCGGCTGCCGGCAACAGAAAGGCGCATGCCGGGGCGGTAAGCGGTCGTCAGCAATATCTCGCCATCAGGCTGGTTGCCCACGGCTTCCGCCGCATTCTTCACCAGATTGAGAAAAACCTGCACCAGCTGGTCGCGATTGGCATAGACCGGCGGCAGCGAGGGATCGTAATTTTCCGAAATCTTGATGTTGCGGGCAAAGCCGGCCTTGGCAATGGCCTTCACATGATCCAGCACCGAATGGATGTTGACCGGTACACGGTCCACCGGCCGCTCGTCGGAAAACACCTCCATACGATCGACCAGCGAAACGATGCGGTCGGTCTCGTCGCAGATCAATCTGGTCAGCGCGCGGTCCTCGTCCGGAACCGACATTTCCAGAAGCTGGGCAGCACCTCGAATACCGGAAAGCGGGTTCTTGATCTCATGCGCCAGCATCGAGGCAAGCCCGGTGACGGAACGGGCAGCTGCACGATGGGTCAATTGCCGGTCGATCTTGTCGGCCATCGACCGTTCCTGAAAGACGACGACGACCGATCCCGGCTCGCTGACAACAGGCGCGACATAAAGGTCGACCAGCTTGTCCTGTCCCAGACGCGGAGAACTCAGATCAACACGATATTCGTTGACCGGCGCGCGGCGTTCCCGCACCTGATCGATCAGCGCCAGCAGCGGGCTGCCGAAAGGAATGAAGGTGGAGACGCGGTAGCGGGCAAGATGGGAGGCGCTGGCCCCGAAAAAGGCTTCGGCTTCCCAATTGGCGAATGCGATGAAACCTTCGGCATCCACCAGAATGACGGGGTTCTGCACGGCGTTCAGAACCGCCATGGCGAGCGGGTTTGCATCTGCCGGGCTGTGTTTGTCAGCGCTCATGCGGCCTTCCTTGCGGCGTCTTCGCCGGCATTGTCGCAAAGGGCGGCGCGCAGCAGATCCGCCACCTCCCCCGTGTCACGCGATGTCATGATTTTAGCCTTGTCGGGCGTGGTGAACTCAGGCGCGAAACGCTCGATATACCAGCCCAGATGTTTGCGGGCATGCCGCAGACCGGCTTCCCTTCCGTAAAATTCCAGCATCATCTCGTAGTGCTCGACGGCGATACCAGCGATTTCGGCGCGTTGGGGCGCGGCGTGTCCGGCCAGCACCGCCGGCAGCCAGGGCTGACCCTGCGCACCGCGACCGACCATGACGGCATCAGCACCGGAACGACGCAGGATTTCCCGTGCACCCTCTGCTGTCTCGACATCGCCATTGGCGATCAGCGGCACGGAAATCACCTCGCGCACGGCGCGGATGGCGTCCCAGTCCGCGCGTCCTTCGTAAAACTGCATGCGGGTGCGGCCGTGAATGGTGATGAGCTGAACCCCTGCCGCTTCGGCGCGGCGGGCAATTTCGGGCGCGTTGATGGTGTTTTCGTCCCAGCCAAGCCGCATTTTCAGCGTGACAGGCACATCGACCGCGCCAACCGTCGCCTCGATAAGCGAGAGCGCATGATCGGGATCACGCATCAGCGCCGAGCCGGAATAACCGCCCGTCACCTTCTTGGCCGGACAGCCCATGTTGATATCGATGATGCCTGCGCCGTTATCCGCGGCGATCCTGGCGGCTTCCGCCATGAAATGCGCCTCGCGCCCGGCAAGCTGCACCATATGCGGCACCATGCCGGCATTTTTCAGCCGCGCCCAGGATTCCCCCCTGTTAGCGACGAGTTCGCGGCTGGCGACCATTTCCGTCACGACCAGACCCGCACCATAACGCCAGGCAAGCTGCCGGAACGGCAGATCCGTTACGCCCGACATGGGCGCCAGCACCGCACGATTACGGATCGATACTGAGCCGATGCTGAACGGTTCTGACAATTCCGGAAGGGACAACTGATGATCTTTCATGCAGAAGGGTTATTTGCATTATTTTTAGACAGTGTTTGCGCAGTTGCCAAGCACTTTTAGAAGGTTGCACCTTTTATTTGCGGGGCGGCTGCCTGCCTGTTTTGCGGTCGGTGGCAAATTGTGCAGGTCCGAGCGTGCAATGACGTACGATCCTGCGGCGTGCAGGATGAATGCGCGTCTTATCGGGCTGGCCATCCCGGTTTTGAAACGCTAGAGCAGGACTGTCAACCGCTAAGGGTTGCGTGCAAAGCATAAGACCAATGCAGGAAAGTACTATGAAACTCGGCATCGTCATCGTCGCCGCCGGACGCGGTGAAAGGGCTGGCTCCCCCGCGGAAGGGCCGAAACAATATCGCCCGATCGGCGGCAAGGCCGTGATCGAGCATACATTGTCGACCTTTCTTGGCTGGGACGGCACCTGCCCGATCGTTGTCGTCGTCCATGCGGACGATACAGCACTCCTGTCGCCGATCCTCCAGCGGCTCGATGCCGGCGAACGGATTATCACGGTGACCGGCGGCGCGACACGCCAGCAATCGGTGCTTGCCGGGCTGGAAGCGTTGGCCGCGCATGAACCGACGCATGTAATGATCCAGGACGCCGTGCGGCCTTTCGTCACTGTGGACATGTTGGAGCGTATTGTGGCGCTGCACCGTGCTGGCGCTGTCGGCGTTCTGCCTGCCCTGCCCGTCACCGATACGCTGAAGCGCGGGTCAGATGATCGCGTCGTGGAAACGGTTTCCCGGCAGGGGCTTTATGCGGCGCAGACGCCACAAAGTTTCGGCTTCGGCGATATTATCGCCGCACACCGCGCGGCCGCGGCTTCCGGAAAGACCGATTTTACCGATGATGCGTCGATTGCCGAATGGGCTGGTCTGCCGGTGACGCTGACCGAAGGTTCGGTCGATAATGTCAAACTCACTCTCAAGCGGGATATCACCATGGCCGATGAAAAGCTCTCTCACGCATTGCCCGACGTGCGCACCGGCAATGGCTATGACGTACACCAGTTGGAGGCCGGGGATGGCGTGACGCTTTGCGGCGTGTTCATCGAACACGACCAGAAACTCAAAGGCCATTCGGATGCCGATGTGGCGCTGCATGCGTTGACGGACGCCCTGCTCGCCACCTGCGGTGCGGGCGATATCGGCGATCACTTCCCGCCGTCCGATCCACAATGGAAGGGTGCCGCCTCGCGCATCTTCCTCGAACATGCGGCCAAGGTGGTGCGCGACAATGGCGGCACGATCATGAATGCCGATGTCTCACTGATCGCCGAAGCGCCGCGCATCGGCCCGCACCGCCAGGCCATGCGCGAAGCGCTCTCGGACATGCTCGGCATTGCGCTGGAGCGCTGCTCGGTGAAGGCGACAACCAATGAAACCATCGGTTTCGTCGGCCGCCGGGAAGGCATCGCAGCAATCGCCACCGCTACCGTCGTCTACAGGGGCAGACCGCTATGAGCCTCTTCCCCGCTGACATAGAAGAACTGGCGCGGCAGATCATTGCCGATTTCACCGCCCGTGGCTTCATGGTCTCGACCGCCGAAAGCTGCACGGGCGGCCTGATCGCCGGTTCGCTGACCGAAATTGCCGGCTCTTCCGCCGTCGTTGATCGCGGTTTCGTCACTTATACGAACCAAGCCAAGATGGACATGCTGGGGGTTGGTGCCGAGACGCTGACGACATTCGGCGCGGTATCCCGGCAGACGGCGCTACAGATGGCGCATGGTGCACTTTTCCGCTCAAGGGCGGATTTTGCCGTAGCCGTGACCGGAATTGCCGGTCCAGGCGGCGGTTCCGCTGATAAACCAGTCGGACTGGTGCATCTGGCCGCCAAATCGCGCGGAGGTAAAATTCTGCATCATGAAAAGCGTTACGGCGAGATTGGCCGTACCGAAATCCGGCTTGCTACCGTCAAGACGGCGCTTGAGATGCTTGTCGCCCTCAATCAGGCAGGGTCGGCGTAAATTTTGTCTGCGCGGGTCTCGAAGGCTTCGGCGAACATACGGAAGGCCCGATCAAACATCGACCCCATGACCGCACCGAGCAGACGGCTCTTGAATTCATAATCGATGAAGAAATGAATGGTCGAGCCGCCATCTTCCGATTCTTCGAAACGCCAGCGATTGTCGAGATATTTGAACGGCCCATCGATATATTTCACATCGATGGCGCGCTCGGCCGGGTTCAGCAGCACCTGCGTGGTGAAGGTCTCGCGTATTGCCTTGTAGCCCACCGTCATATCGGCCACCAGCAGCACCTTGCCATCCCGCTCCTTGCGCGAGCGAACAGTGAGCCCTTCGCAAAGGGGCAGAAACTGCGGATATTTCTCCACATCGGCGACAAGGTCGTACATGCGGTCTGGCGAGTGTTTGACGTGGCGATGCGTTTCGAACTGGGGCATAAGCGGCAGTTAATCGTCGATAACAAGAAGATCAAGAAGGCGGCGAAACTGTTTTCGGCTTTTCAGCTGGAATACCGGCACGCCCTGACCATAAAGGGCGAAATTCTGTTCAAAAATCGGGGTGTGGCGGCGCTCGAAATTCCAGATATAGCGCAGGAAATCGGCGTCTATTCTTTCCGGGCATCCCTCCGCCATCTCCGGCCGCGCCTTGCCATAACCCTTGATCGCCCGGCTGACGGCGCCCCACAGGCAGAGCCAGCGCGGCATGCGCACCCAGAGCACGATGTGGGACCGCGGCATACGCATATCGAAAGACGACGGATTGCTGCCATCCATCAGCCAGCACTCCTCGGTGACGATGGTGGCAATTATCTCCCGCTGCTCCTCACGCGGACGCGCCTGCCAGCCGGGCAGCCAGAAAACTTCGCGGTCCATGGAGATATAACGAAGCCCAAAATGGCGTGCGAGCTTCTGCGAGAGCGTCGACTTGCCACCGCCAGAACAGCCGACAACCATGATGCGCTGCGCCCCGGCGATGATTGCAGCCGCGTCTTCCACTTTCTCAAGATAGTTCGGCATTACACGACCTCGTCAGGATTGCGGCGATTGCCTGCCGCACGCACATCGCAATGAAGCAATATTGTCGTCGCGCATGGCAGTTACGGAAAATTGACTATTGCAACCCCCTCACAGGGATTGCTATTTATTTGCCACTAATATTACACCCACTGGATGCAAACGCGCCGGGCGCTCCCGTTTTCCCCACGCGTATTCATCTTTGGGTTCAGACCCGATACATAACCGCTTTGAGCCACTGAGTGAGCCGATGGACGATTTTTCCAACATCATCAACCTTCTCGAATCTGCCAAGCAACTCGCATCGATGAACGGCATGCCCGTGCTTGCCTACCTTATCGACGTTGCAAAATGCGAGGCGAGAGAGAACAAGCCGGTTCTGCGCAAGCGCAAACGCGGCGAATCGACCGCCAAGGAAGACTGTTAATTGCCGTTTCGTATAGCCGACCGATAAAGCCGGCTGGCCCAATCTTCAAGACGATGTCATAGTCAGACAATGAAACTGGCCGCTTTTTTCGAGGCGGCCATTTCTTTGCACAATGGAAACGACAGCGTCATGACAGTCGCCTCGGCAGATATCAGAACCTACCGGCAGGAAAGACCTAGGGAACGGCACGGTTTCGTGCAGATCGTTCTTCCAGTCTCCGGCTGCCTGCGGATCGATGTGGGCGGACGGCAGGACGAACTGTCGACCGGGCGCGGCGTTTTCATCCATCGTGATGCACCGCATACGCAGGAAGCGACGGCGATCAACCATTCGCTGGTGGTCGATATCGATGAAAGTGCCGTTTCCGAACAGACGCTGGAGAGATTCGCCCGCGCGCCGTTTCTCGATATTGCGCCTGATACACGGCAATTGATCGCCTATATGCGCGGCCTCATCAAAACCGACGGCCGGCGCGACGATATCGCCGGTCTCTGGGCGCCCCTGCTGGTGGATAGTCTCGCGACTGAAAAGGCGGATATCCGCCAGCGCCTGCGCAAACTCAGTGCAGTCGTCAGAGCAGAGCCTTTCTTTCCCTGGACGATCGACATGCTGGCGACCTGCGTGACGATCAGCGACAGCCGCCTGCATGTGTTGTTTCTCGAAGAATTCGGTCTCCCGCCTCACCGTTGGCTTGCCGGGTTGCGCATGGACAATGTCTGCACGCTCCTCAGCGAATCCAGCCTGCCAATCGCCGAGATCGCGCTCAGGGCCGGTTTTTCCGACCAGACGGCGCTGACGCGCGCCATGCGCAATGCGGTGGGTGAAACGCCGGCCGCCTATCGCCGGAACCGCGGCATTCATTAGATTTGAGCTTTCAGGAGTTTGTGCGGTCATAGTGGGGCGTGGGTGTGTGTGATTTACCCCCCTCTGCCCTGCCGGGCATCTCCCCCTCAAGGGGGGAGATCGACAGGAGGCGCTACCTCCACTTCATTCTCAAGCTTCGAGATGAACGAGACCTTGCCGCAGATCGATCTCCCCCCTTGAGGGGGAGATGCCCGGCAGGGCAGAGGGGGGTAAGCCACACCCACCTCGATCCGCTGTCAATGAACAACCTCCTAAAAACCAACAATCAGAGCGGCGGACAAGTCAGGAGTTTTCGTCAAGACAGCCGCAAAGGCGTGTGGCACATCGCGGACAAAATGAATGCGGATGTGACATGACATGAACAACAAAACGGGTCTCGGTGTTCTTTACGGCGTGCTGGCGGGCGCGCTCTGGGGTGGCATCTTTCTCGCCCCAAAACTCGTGCCGGATTTTTCCGCGCTGCAATTATCGACGGCGCGTTATCTCACCTACGGGCTGATTTCCCTCATCATCATCGGGCCGCGCCTGAAACGGGTATCGGCGCATTTCGGCGCGCGGGAATGGTTTGCGCTCGGCTGGCTGAGCATGATCGGCAATATCGCCTATTACGTCTTCATATCAACGGCGGTAAAGCTGAGCGGCGTTGCTTTCACTTCGATCATCATCGGCTTCCTGCCCGTCGCCGTCACCATTATCGGCAGCCGCGATCATGGCGCGGTGTCGCTGAAGCGGTTGTGGCCGTCGCTTGCCTTCGGCGCCATCGGCATTATCGGCATTTCCTGGCAGTCGCTGACGGAAAACGACGCCGGGCTGGATGTCTCACGTGTCATCGGGCTTGCCTGTGCTCTCGGGGCGCTGGCCTCCTGGACGGCCTTTGCTGTCGGCAATGCCCGCTGGCTATCGCGTCTTCACGATGTCAGCGCCGATGACTGGAACATGATGACGGGCGTCGTGACGGGCGGGCTTGCGCTGCTGCTCGCCATTCCAGCCTTCGGCTTTGGCGGAGAAAGCCATAGCTCGGGAGACTGGCTGCATTTCGCCGCCATCGCCGCCGGGCTCGGTTTCACCGCCTCCATTCTCGGCAATGCCTTCTGGAACCGCATGAGCCGCATGCTGCCGCTCACCCTGGTCGGACAGATGATCCTGTTCGAAACGCTGTTTGCGCTGCTTTATGGTTTTCTGTGGGAAGGGCGTGGGCCGACCATTGTCGAGATCATGGCGATCTGTTCGGTGGTGTTGAGCGTGATTTTGTGTATGCGGGCGCATAGGCCGGAGAAGGTTGTGGTGTGATTGGGTTGAAGGCCGACAACAGGCGGCTGGGCCATTTCACAAGCCTCGCCTCCCACTCACCGTCATCCAATCAGGTATCGTACAATCGATAGGCCGCAGATGCTCGGGACAAGCCCGAGCATGACGGTGGAGAGAGCGTATATCACCCGATCCAGCAACCTATGTTGCTGAACCTTTCCGTCCCTTATTCCGCAGCCGCCAGCAGCTTCTTCTCGCGGGCTGCACGCAGGCGCTCGAAATCGTCGCCGGCATGGTGCGACGAGCGGGTCAGCGGGCTGGAGGAGACCATCAGGAAGCCCTTGGTGTAGGCGACCGTCTCGTAGGACTTGAATTCTTCCGGCGTCACGAAGGCCTCGACCTTGTGGTGCTTGCGGGTCGGCTGCAGGTACTGGCCGATGGTCAGGAAATCCACGTCGGCGGTGCGCAGATCGTCCATCAATTGCAGCACTTCGTTACGTTCCTCGCCGAGGCCGACCATGATGCCAGACTTGGTGAACATGGTGGGGTCCAGTTCCTTCACCCGCTGCAACAGGCGCACGGAATGGAAATAACGCGCGCCAGGACGAACGGTAAGATAATTGCCCGGAACCGTTTCCATATTGTGGTTGAAAACGTCAGGCTTGGCGGCAACGACCCGTTCCAGAGCGCCGGGCTTCTTCAGGAAGTCTGGCGTGAGGATTTCGATGGTCGTGTTGGGAGACGCAGCGCGGATCGCCCAGATGACCTTCTCGAAATGTTCAGCACCACCATCGGCGAGATCGTCGCGGTCAACCGAGGTGATGACGACGTGCGAAAGGCCCATCTGCTTGACGGCCTTGGCGACGTTTTCCGGTTCATCCATATCCAGCGCATTGGGCTTGCCGGTCGCGACGTTGCAGAAGGCGCAGGCGCGGGTGCAGATCTCACCCATGATCATGAAGGTCGCGTGTTTCTTTTCCCAGCATTCGCCGATATTCGGACAGCCGGCTTCCTCACACACCGTTACCAGCTTGTGGCTGCGCACCAGTTCGCGCGTCTCGTGATAACCCTTGGAGGTTGGCGCCTTGACACGGATCCATTCCGGCTTGCGCATGACCTCGGTATCGGGCCGATGCGCCTTTTCCGGATGGCGGATACGCTTGTCGTCAGACAACGTCCTGTCGAGAATAGTGACCATTAAAAACCTGCTTCCATCGCTTTTCGCGACCTAAACATCTGTTGGCCCGATGCTTTAGAACAATTCCAGAAAAAGCGTAAGCCCCTTCCGGGCACCAAGCCTTTTCAGCGCCGCACCAGCTTTGCCAGAAACAGCAACAGGCTGGCGCCGAGGAACGAGGTGATAAAATAACCGAGCCTGCTATCCTGCACGAAGACATCGAGGGCCCGAAGCACCGCGACCGCGACGACCGAGCCGACAATGCCGAGCACGATGTTCATGAAAATGCCGAAGCGCATGTCCATGAGCTTGCCCGCAAGCCAGCCGGCGAGACCGCCGATGATGATTGCTGCAATCCAGCCTACACTTTCCATTCACGCGCTCCTGAAAGAACCAGTATCGAGACATATGGGACACCCGGCAAGGTTAGACAATGCCGGGCATCACGCGGCACTTATGCGTTCAGCACACGTCCATAGGCGTCGAGCACGCTTTCCTTCATCGATTCCGAAATGGTCGGATGCGGGAAGATCGTGTGCATCAAATCTTCTTCTGTTGTCTCGAGGTTCATGGCGACGACGAAGCCCTGAATGAGTTCGGTGACTTCCGCGCCTACCATATGTGCGCCAAGCAGCTCACCCGTCTTCTTGTCGAAGATGGTCTTGACCATGCCCTGATCTTCACCCAGAGCGACCGCCTTGCCGTTTGCCGCAAAGGAGAAGCGGCCGACGCGGATATCGCGGCCCTGTTCCTTGGCCTTGGCTTCGGTCAAACCAACCGAGGCGACCTGCGGGTTGCAATAGGTGCAGCCGGGGATCTTCAGCTTGTCCATCGGATGAACATTCGGCAGACCGGCGATCTTTTCGACGCAGATGACGGCCTCATGCTCGGCCTTGTGAGCGAGCAGCGGCGGGCCGGCGACATCGCCGATGGCGTAGATACCAGGCACATTGGTCTTGCCATAACCGTCGATGACGATAAAACCGCGATCGGTCTTTACGCCAACGGCTTCAAGGCCGATGCCTTCGACATTCGCCACGACGCCAACGGCGGAAATCATCCGGTCAGCGGTGATCTTCTCGGAAGAACCATCCTTCTTCTCCAGCGTCGCAGTGACGGAATTTGCAGCCTTTTCGACCTTGGAAACCTTGGTTTCCAGATGAATCTTGATGCCCTGCTTTTCCAGCTGCTTCTTCGCGAAAGCAGAGATTTCCGCGTCTTCGACCGGCATGACCTGGCTCATGATCTCGACGACGGTAACATCGACGCCCATGGTGCGGTAGAAGCTGGCGAATTCAATGCCGATGGCGCCCGAACCCATGACGAGCAGCGACTTCGGCAGTTCTTCCGGCTTCATCGCCTCGAAATAGGTCCAGATCAGCTTGCCATCCGGCTCGATGCCGGGCAGCGCGCGCGGACGGGCGCCTGTCGCGACGATGATGTGCTTGGCAGTGTAAGTGCCCTCACCCAGCGTGTTCTTCGGAACCGGCCCCTGCGGCTGAACCACCGGCTTGGTGGACTTGCCGACGACGATTTCGCCCGGCTTGGTGATTTTTGCTTCACCCCAGATGATATCGACCTTGTTCTTCTTGAACAGGAAACCGACGCCGTTGTTCATGCGAGCGGCAATGCCGCGCGAGCGGGCGACGATTGCCTTGACGTCCGGCTTGATCGAACCTTCCAGCGTCAGGCCATAGTCCTTGGCGTGGGTGGCGGTGTGCATGACATCGGCGGTGCGCAGCAGGGCCTTGGTGGGAATGCAGCCCCAGTTGGAGCAGATGCCGGCCAGATGCTCGCGCTCGACGACGGCGACCTTCATGCCGAGCTGGGCGGCGCGGATCGCGGCAATATAACCGCCCGGTCCCGAACCGATGATGATGACGTCATAAGATTGAGCCATTGGAAATCCTGCCTTGTCTTATTCGGATGACGGCACGCCGTTCCGAAACGAGAATGATTGTCAAAGTCCGAGCATCATGCGGACGACGGGCTCCAGCCCGCGGCCGATGGCCCGCGTGTTTTCAGCATCGAGATGGACGCCGTCCACCGGCGTCGTGCGGGCGACCGACCCGGCATCGAAAAAGCCGCAATCGAGGTCGTCGGCAAGGTCCCTGTAGACGGACGCCAGCATCGCCGATTCATCGATCGCATCACGAAAGATCGCACCCATGAACGGGTTGGCCGTCTCGCATAGTTGCGGCGGCGCGACGATCAGAACGTCAGGCGCTTCCCAGTCCGACACCTGCCAGACGTGGTTGCGCGTGAGTTTCACCAGCCGCTCGACACCCTTCATCGCAACAATGGCCGAACCATGGATCGCCGGTTTCATGTCGTTGGTGCCGAGCATGATGATGACCAGATCCAGCGGCGCGTGGCTGTGCAGTAGCGTCGGCAAAAGCCTTGCGCCATTGCGGTCGCAATCGCCGGTGTGGTCGTCATAAGCGGTGGTGCGACCGCCCAGTCCTTCGTGGATCACATGGACGTCAGGACCGAGCGCCTTTTGCAGGACGCTCGGCCAAAGATCGTCATGGCTGTGACGGCCACCCGTTTGCGCATCCGATCCCCAGGTGAGGGAATCGCCAAAGCAGAGGACCGACTTCACCATGTTACTCTCCGATCAAACCAGCATGCCCATCGGGTTTTCGATATAGCGCTTGAACGCGCCGATCAGCTCGGCTCCGAGCGCGCCATCGACGCAGCGGTGGTCGGTGGAAAGCGTGACCGTCATGACGTTGGCGATCTTGATCTCGCCGTTCTTCACAACTGCCCGCTGTTCGCCCGCGCCGACCGCCAGAATGGTGGCATGCGGCGGGTTGATGACGGCGGAGAAGCTTTTCACACCCATCATGCCCATGTTGGACACGGCAGTCGTGCCGCCCTGATACTCCTCGGGCTTCAGCTTGCGCTCTTTCGCGCGCTTGCCGTAGTCCTTCATCTCGTTGGAGATGGTGGAGAGCGACTTCTCTTCAGCCTTGCGGATGATCGGCGTGATCAGGCCACCCGGAATGGAAACGGCAACGCCGACATCCGAATGCTTGTGCTTGACCATGGCGCTTTCCGTCCAGGAGACGTTTGCATCAGGAACGTCACGCAGCGAAAGCGCCAGCGCCTTGATGACCATGTCGTTGACCGACAGCTTGTAGGCCGGCTTGCCGTCCTTTTCAGGAGCAGCGGCATTGAGCTGGGCGCGCAGCGCCAGAAGCGTATCCAGTTCGCAATCCACGGAAACGTAGAAATGCGGAACCGTCTGCTTGGATTCGACCAGACGCTTGGCGATGACCTTGCGCATGCCGTCATGCGGCACAAGCTCGTAGGAGCCCTGTTCGAACAGCTTGAGAACCGCTTCGTCGGACTGGCCCTTGGCCAGCGCCGGGGCCGGTGCGCCTGCCGATGCAGCAGCCGGAGCAGCCTTTGCACCGCCGGAAGCGGCAGCCTTCTCCACATCCGTCTTGACGATACGGCCATGCGGGCCGGAACCGGAGACAACCGAGAGGTCGAGACCGGCTTCCTTGGCAAGACGGCGCGCAAGCGGCGACGCGAAGATGCGTTCGCCGGACTTTGCGACCGGGGCCGGTGTGGACGATGCAGCCGCCTGATCGGCGGCCGGCTTTTCAGCCTTGGCAGGTGCGGCTTCTTCCTTCGGCGCTTCCGCTTTCGCGGCTTCCTGCTTCGGCGCTTCCGCCTTGGCAGGAGCGGCATCGCCGCCCTTTGCCGCAGCGGCCACGTCCTCGCCTTCAGCGGCGAGAATGGCGATCAGGGCGTTGACCTTGACCCCTTCGGTGCCGGCGGCAACGACGAGCTTGGCAACTGTGCCTTCGTCAACGGCTTCCACTTCCATGGTCGCCTTGTCGGTCTCGATCTCGGCAATCACGTCACCGGGGGCGACCTTGTCGCCTTCCTTGACCAGCCACTTGGCCAGATTGCCCTCTTCCATCGTCGGGGAAAGGGCAGGCATGGTGATGTTGATAGGCATGACTAGTCCCCCCAAACGAGATTATATTGATCCAACTCTTCAG
Source organism: Agrobacterium burrii (assembly GCF_017313405.1). Taxonomy (NCBI): domain Bacteria; kingdom Pseudomonadati; phylum Pseudomonadota; class Alphaproteobacteria; order Hyphomicrobiales; family Rhizobiaceae; genus Agrobacterium; species Agrobacterium burrii. The sequence goes on along the minus strand of NZ_JAFLNA010000001.1, from coordinate 436,223 downwards.
GATGTTCCGCCAGCCGATCCAGCTGCGATGGCGAGACTTCGATATATCCGGCGACATCGCTCAGCCATTCGCTAACGGCGCCGATGACGCCGATATACTCACGCGGAACACCGGCAATCACATCGCCTTCACCGTCATTGATAACCGCCCAAAAGACGACGCGCTCGAATTGAGGAGCCCCTTTGGAACCTAAAACACGATACCAATTTTCCGTTGCCGGGAGGATTTGTTTTATTTTGCTCACAATCTCCCCCTTTACTTGTAGCAGACGGTTTTGACGGCCTGAACGACTTCATCGACGTTTGGCAGAGCCAGCTTTTCGAGGTTTGCCGCGTAAGGCATCGGAACGTCCTTGCCGGCGATCGTCAGGATCGGCGCATCGAGATAGTCGAAAGCGGCGCGCATGACCTGGTTGGCGATGAAGTCACCAACCGATGACTGCGGGAAGCCTTCCTCGACAGTCACCAGACGACCAGTCTTCTTCACCGATTCGATGACGGTGGGCAGGTCCATCGGACGAATGGTGCGCAGGTCGATCAGCTCGACATCGATGCCAAGCTTTTCGAGTTCGGCAACCGCCTTGATCGCATAGGTCATGCCGATGCCGAAGGAAACGATGGTCGCATCCTTGCCCTTGCGGTGAATGCGCGCCTTGCCGATCGGCAGCACGAAATCATCGAGCTTCGGCACTTCGAAGCTCTGGCCGTAGAGAATTTCATTTTCAAGGAAAATGACCGGGTTCGGATCGCGGATAGCCGCTTTCAGCAGGCCCTTGGCGTCGGCTGCCGTGTAAGGCATGACGACCTTGAGGCCCGGAATATGGCTGTACCATGCGGCGTAACACTGCGAATGCTGCGCACCGACGCGGGCAGCAGCACCGGACGGACCGCGGAACACCATCGGTGCGCCCATCTGGCCGCCTGACATATAAAGCGTCTTTGCCGCCGAGTTGACGATCTGGTCGATCGCCTGCATGGCGAAGTTGAAGGTCATGAATTCGACGATGGGCCGCAGGCCCGTCATCGCCGCACCGACGCCGATACCGGCAAAACCGTGCTCGGTGATCGGGGTGTCGATCACGCGGCGCTCGCCGAATTCCTGCAGCAGGCCTTGAGTGATCTTGTAGGCGCCCTGATATTCGGCGACTTCTTCACCCATGACGAAGACTTTTTCGTCGGCGCGCATTTCTTCGGCCATGGCGTCACGCAGCGCTTCACGCACCGTCGTCATCACCATTTCCGTGCCTTCGGGAATATCCGGATCAGCTGCTACGTCAATCTTCGGGGCTGCCGGAACCTTGGCGGCTTCCTTGGCAGCGCTCGGCTCTTCGGTCGCTTCGCGGGTCTTGCCGCCTGCGGCATCCGAATCGGAATTTGCAGCTTGCGCCTTCGGCGCGGAGGCGGACGAAATGTCGTCGGCGCTTTCGCCTTCCTGAAGAAGAATGGCGATAGCCGTATTGACCTTGACGCCTTCAGTGCCGGCATCGATCAGCAGTTTGCCGATCACGCCTTCATCGACGGCTTCCACTTCCATGGTCGCCTTGTCGGTCTCGATCTCGGCAATCACGTCACCGGAGGTGACCTTGTCGCCTTCCTTTTTAAGCCATTTGGAAAGCGTGCCTTCCTCCATGGTCGGGGAAAGGGCGGGCATAAGAATTTCTACTGGCATGGGTTTCCCTTTCCCGATCAGAGCAGAATGTCGGTGTAAAGCTCGGACGCATCCGGCTCTGGGTCGTTCTGGGCAAAGTCGGCGCTGTCGGCGACGATATCACGCACATCCTTGTCGATGGCCTTCAATTCGTCTTCGCTTGCCCAGCCCTGCTCCAGAAGCCGTGCCTTGACCTGCTCGATCGGGTCATGTTCGGAGCGCATCTTCTGCACTTCGTCCTTGGAACGGTATTTTGCCGGGTCGGACATGGAGTGACCACGGTAACGGTAGGTCAGCATTTCGAGAATGATCGGACCCTTGCCGGAACGGCAATGTTCCAGCGCCTGGTCGGCGGCGGCCTTGACGGCGCGCACATCCATGCCATCCACCTGAATGCCGGGAATGCCGAAGGACTGGCCGCGCAGCGAATAATTCGACTGGGCGGTGGCGCGGGCAGTCGACGTGCCCATGGCGTAATGGTTGTTCTCGACGATATAGATGATCGGCAGTTTCCAGAGAGCCGCCATGTTGAAGCTCTCGTAGACCTGGCCCTGGTTGGCCGCGCCATCGCCGAAATAGGTGACGGAAACATTGTCGTTGCCGCGATATTTGTTGGCGAAGGCAAGACCGGTTCCGAGCGAAACCTGCGCGCCGACGATGCCATGGCCGCCGTAGAAATGCTTCTCCTTGGAGAACATGTGCATCGAGCCGCCCTTGCCCTTCGACAGGCCGCCGCTGCGGCCGGTCAATTCGGCCATGACGCCACGCGCGCTCATGCCGAGCGCCAGCATGTGGCCGTGGTCGCGGTAAGCGGTGATGACCTGATCACCTTCCTTCTGCGACATCTGCATGCCGACGACAACGGCTTCCTGACCGATGTAGAGGTGACAGAAACCGCCGATGAAGCCCATGCCATAAAGCTGGCCGGCCTTTTCCTCGAAGCGGCGGATGAGCAGCATCTCACGGTAAGCGTGAAGCTCTTCTTCCTTTGCGAAGTCCGGGCTGTTCTTACCGGTGAATTCGGTTGCAGCCTTTGCCGTTGTCTTTCGGCCGGACACGGTCGCTGGTTTTCGCGGCGCCATTCATCCCTCCCTGAGTTGCTATTTGAACGGATAGATTGGCGCGCACCATATGCAAGAAAATGCCATGCAGCAATGCTATAAACGCATGGCACATATTCACGCTAAGATGCTGTGAATAAATCAAAATTCGTTAATTAACCTGATTTCGGTTAATTAGAAATATGTGTTCATGATGACGATTTCGTCCGTGCGGGACATATTCAGCTGATAACGCGAAATTTCATCGATCATGTCTCGCTCCAGCGAGCCGTCACTCAATAATTCCACCTGCCGCTCCAGCGCCACACGCGATTGTGTGAGCTTTGCGAGCTCCGCCGTTCTGGCAATGCGCTGCCGCTCCAGCCGCTCCGTCGCCTGCAGGCCGAAGTCGCCATGGATGGAATGATAGCCGAAATAAGAGAGAAAAGCGATCGTGATGGCCGGAACGATCAATCGGCCGAATCGTCTCTTTTTATGATGTCTGGTCCACATGCCGGAGAGAAGCCTTAAAACGCACAGTGTGAGTCTCGAGACTAAAGCGGATTGTTTAACTATCCGTTGACCTTAAATCGCGATCGGCAAAGGGGCATGAAAAAGCCCGCCGGAAGGCGGGCTGGATTTGCCGGGAGACATATCCCCCTCACAGTCATCCTCGCCCTTGAGGCGAGGATCCACAAGCGGGATTGTGGATGGATCCTCGGGTCAAGCCCGAGGAGGACGTCTCATGCATTGATATGCATCTGGCCAACCATGGCACGCCAGACAGCGGGCCATGTCGCCAAACCCCAGCGTGAATTATCCGCGCAGGATCGAACGGCCGGCGTAAGCAGCCTGCGGACCGAGCATCTCTTCGATGCGGATCAGCTGGTTGTACTTTGCGAGCCGGTCGGAACGGGCAAGCGAGCCGGTCTTGATCTGACCGCAGTTCGTCGCGACAGCGAGATCGGCGATGGTGGAATCTTCCGTTTCGCCAGAGCGGTGCGACATGACGGCGGTGTAGCCGGCCTTGTGCGCGGTTTCCACCGCATCCAGCGTCTCGGAGAGCGAACCGATCTGGTTGACCTTGACGAGGATGGAGTTTGCAACGCCCATCTTGATGCCGTCACGCAGACGCGCAGAGTTGGTGACGAACAGATCGTCGCCAACGAGCTGGCACTTGTTGCCGACGAGATCGGTCAGCGTCTTCCAGCCTTCCCAGTCGTCTTCGGCCATGCCGTCTTCAACCGAGATGATCGGGTATTTGTTGACAAGCTCGGCCAGATATTCAGCCATTGCGCCCGGCTCCAGCGTGCGGCCTTCGCCTTCGAGAACGTATTTGCCGTCCTTGAAGAATTCGGTCGATGCGCAGTCGAGGCCGACATACATGTCTTCGCCCGGACGGTAACCGGCCTTTTCAATCGACTTCATGATGAAATCGAGCGCAGCCGGCGCGCTTTCCAGACCCGGTGCAAAACCGCCCTCATCGCCGACATTGGTGTTGTGGCCCTGTGCGGACAGTTCTTTTTTCAGCGTATGGAACACTTCAGAACCCATGCGCACGGCTTCGCGGATGTTTTCCGCGCCGACCGGCAGGATCATGAATTCCTGGAAATCGATCGGGTTGTCGGCATGTGCGCCGCCATTGATGATGTTCATCATCGGAACCGGCAGCAGATGCGCGTTCGGGCCACCGACATAACGGTAAAGCGGCAGGCCGGAAGCTTCGGCCGCAGCCTTGGCGATGGCGAGCGACACGCCGAGGATGGCGTTGGCGCCGAGGCGCGACTTGTTCGGCGTACCGTCAAGCGCGATCATCATCTGGTCGATCTGGATCTGGTTTTCGGCATCGAAACCGCCGATGGCGTCGAAGATTTCCGTGTTGACGGCTTCGACCGCCTTTTCCACGCCCTTGCCGAGATAACGCTTGCCGCCATCGCGCAGCTCAACCGCTTCATGCGCGCCGGTGGAGGCGCCGGAAGGAACGGCCGCACGGCCCATGGAGCCGTCTTCGAGGTAAACATCGACTTCAACAGTCGGGTTGCCGCGGCTGTCGAGGATTTCGCGCGCGATGATATCGGTAATGGCAGTCATGGTCTCTCCCTTGGGAATGGAACAGATATTTTCCGTCGCCTGTCTTAGACGATGACGAAGAAATTACAATGACGGCGGGCGGCAGAAACGGAGCGCCCGCCATTTAAAATCGATTGGCACAAACCGCGCCAGCCCCTTAGGCTTTGGTGATCGCGTCGAAGGCCAGAAGCTTTTCCAGCAGTTTCGGCATGTCCTTCAGGTGCACCATGTTGGGGCCGTCGGATGGTGCATTGTCCGGGTCCTCATGGGTCTCGATGAAGAGGCCGGCGACACCGACAGCGACCGCCGCACGCGAAAGCGTCTCGACGAACTCGCGCTGACCGCCCGTCGAACCGCCCTGCCCGCCCGGCTGCTGCACCGAATGGGTGGCGTCGAAGACGACAGGCGCGCCGAGCGACGCCATGATCGGCAGCGAGCGCATGTCGGAGACCAGCGTGTTGTAACCGAAGGACGCACCGCGCTCGCATAAGAGCACATTCGGGTTGCCGCTCTCATTGAGCTTGGCCAGCACGTTCTTCATGTCCCAGGGCGCCAGGAACTGGCCCTTCTTGACGTTGATGACACGGCCGGTTTTGGCGGCGGCAACGAGAAGATCGGTCTGGCGGCTGAGAAAAGCCGGGATCTGCAGCACATCCACCACTTCGGAGACGACGGCGCATTGTTCCTCGGTGTGAATATCGGTCAGAACAGGAAAGCCGAATTCCTTCTTGAGATCGGCGAAAACGTGCATCGCGTTGTCAAGGCCTATGCCGCGCTTGCCGGAAAGCGAGGTGCGGTTCGCCTTGTCGAAAGAGGATTTGTAAACGAGGCCTATTCCAAGCTTGTCGCAAAGCTCCTTCAGCACGCCCGCAATCATGAAGGCATGTTCGCGGCTCTCCATCTGGCAGGGGCCGGCAATCAGCGAAAAACGCTCGGTATTGGAAAAGGAAACCTTGCTGGCGCCATCGCCGGCGGTGACTTTGAGATTGTTCGTAACGCTCATCATTTTTCCTCGAAGGCGAAGGCAACGCCCTGACCGGGTGCTGCGGGCACCACCAGCCGGCCGCCCGTTTCTGCGCAGGACACGCCATTAGCAGCAAGTGCTGCTTCTGTCACGGCAAGATCGCGAACGGAAAAGACGATGCCTGCGCCGCGCAATCCATCGCCGCCCTCTTCGGGAGCATTAAAGGCATGTCTGCCAAAGACTGGATTTTGCGTCAATCTTATGCGGGCATTGCCGGTTGCGAAAACCACATCACCATCCGGGGACACTTTGCCATCACAGCCAAAAACAGTTTCGATCAGCCGCACCGCATTCACATCACCACCGGCAAACAGGACGATCTCGCTGAGGCCGGAAACGCCATTGGCATGGCTCTCCAGCACTGAACGGTCGCCCGGCAGGGCCTGCAACCGCTGGCAACTGAACAGGAAGAAATCCGCAGCGGAACCACTGGCTGCAAAAGCCAGCCGGAAGGCCGCTTCGCTCTGCGAACCATCAGGCATTTTGACCGGCCGCGAAAATTCAAAGACATTTCCGGCCGAAATGCCTGAGGCTACGAATCGGTCGTGATCGCCAGGAGCGTCCTGTGTTGCAGCGACCAGAGCGGAAAATCCCTCCCCTGCGACATGTTTCCGGAAGGCCTGATCCCGCCCGGTGAACACATTTCCCCGGTCAATCGAGGCATTATAGTTAGCCGGGTTAGCAATTGCGAGAGGTTCCAGATAGGTGCCGTCAGCGAAAAAAACGCAGGCATTCTGCGTGCCGAAAGGGTGGAGAGCCGCTGGTGCTACCGTAAACCCAAGGTTTCCAAGGCGATTAACGGCAATGCCAAGGACATCCACAGGCAGAACGAGATGGTCGACACGGTATGCTTTCGTCATTTTCCTGCTTCCTGCTCTCACATCCGGCATAGCGATGCCGGAACGGTCCGAAAGGCAGAAAAGCACAATTTCGTGCTTTCAGGCAAATCATCAAAACAACGGATAGCAGCTTCACGAAATTTTAGGGGATTGCGGAACACATATGGAACATATAGTGTTCGTTCTGTATTTGTTTCACGATCTCCACGACGATTCTCAAGGGTGTTTTCCTCATGCTCACGCGCAAACAGCAGGAATTGCTTCTCTTCATTCATGAACGAATGAAAGAGTCCGGCGTGCCGCCCTCCTTCGATGAAATGAAGGACGCACTCGATCTTGCTTCCAAATCCGGTATCCACCGGCTGATTACCGCCCTCGAAGAGCGCGGTTTTATTCGCCGGCTACCTAACAGGGCGCGGGCGCTTGAAGTCATCAAGCTTCCGGAGGCCTATACGCCGGGCGCGAGGCCGCAACGCGGCTTTTCGCCAAGCGTCATCGAAGGCAGCCTTGGCAAACCGAAGACGCCGGAACCCGCACCAGCGCCAAAGGCTCCGGCCAACGATCTCGGCGGGGCGGTCACCGTGCCGGTCATGGGCCGCATCGCCGCCGGCGTGCCGATTTCCGCCATCCAGAACAACACCCATGATGTTGCCGTGCCGGTGGACATGCTGGGTTCGGGCGAACATTACGCGCTCGAGGTCAAGGGCGATTCGATGATCGAGGCCGGTATTTTCGACGGCGATACTGTCATCATCCGCAACAGCAATACCGCCAATCCAGGCGATATCGTCGTAGCGCTGGTGGATGATGAGGAAGCGACGTTGAAACGCTTCCGCCGCAAGGGTGCTTCCATCGCGCTTGAAGCAGCCAACCCCGCTTATGAAACCCGCATCTTCGGGCCTGATCGGGTAAAAATTCAGGGCAAGCTGGTCGGGCTTATACGTCGTTACCATTGATCTGAATTCGCCGTCATCCTCTCGAAACAGGCATCGTCATGAGGCTAACCCTGTCGAAGATGACGGCAATTTCCTAATTCGGCAGACTATGTGAGTGTCGGGAAAGCTTATCCTTCCCGCAGACGGACGCAACCTGTCTGGTAGAGATCAGTTCCAGTCTCATATGGATATCCTTGTCGCGCTCTTCTCTCCGGCGTGTTGTCACCACTGCGTCATATACCGTGGGCTTTTGGTCGCGTGAGGTCGTTTACGCTTGAGGGATATGGCTGGCCTGGCGCTGCCGCCAAATGGTGACACGCGGTGCAAAGCCCCTGCCATTCATCAACGCGATTTATGGGTGTCATTGATTATTTTCGATATTCCATCATGCCCCGACAGGTATAGAAATGCGCGTCATATCCGGGAGATAAGCCATGTACGATCTTTATATCGCCAACAAGAACTACTCCTCATGGTCGCTGCGGCCGTGGGTGTTGATGCGCACGCTCGGTATCGCTTTTGATGAGAAACTTGTTCCGTTCGGCGAAGGCGTCGCCTTTTCCAGCTTTTCGCCAACCGGCAAGGTGCCGTGCCTTGTCGATGAGGGCGTGACGATATGGGAAACGCTGTCTATCGCTGAATATCTCGCCGAACGGCATCAGGGCGTCTGGGCGAGCGACAAGCAGGCACGTGCATGGTCGCGTTCGGCTGCGAGTGAAATGCATGCCGGCTTTTCCTCGCTGCGCAATCTTTATCCGATGTCAGTCGGTATTCGGGTCAAGCCGAAGGATGGCGATCTTGGACTTGCGGCAGACATAAAGCGCATCGATGTGCTCTGGAGCGAAGGTCTGACAAAATTCGGCGGCCCATATCTTGCCGGTCAGAAATTCACGGCGGTCGATGCTTTCTTCTGCCCGGTCGCGTTCCGTTTCCAGACCTATGGCGCTGAGCTCTCGACTGCGGCAAAAGCCTATTGCGATCGGCTGCTCGCCCTGCCCGCCATGCGTGAATGGTATGAAGCCGGATTGAAGGAGATCTGGCGCGACGCGGCGCATGAACAGGAAATCAGCGGCATTGGTGAATTGACTGCCGATCTGCGTGTGAAGGTCTGAGGATCCATGCTGGCGGCGTTTATTGCGACGCCAGCAACTGCCTGACCGGTTCCGGCACCTCATATTCGAAACGGTCGCTTTTCCAGTCGTAATAGCGGTGCTCGCTCCATGGCCTGTCCGCCCCGGCAATCGCCGCACGCAGCCGTCCCACGACCGCAGACTGATCGCTTCCGGCAAAGTTTATTTCCACTGAACCAATGCGCCGCAATATATCGCGGTTGAGCAGAAGCGCTCCTGAGCGGCATTGTGAAAACGAGGTCCTGCGGGAAACGACGACAATATCGGCGATGTCGCAGGCTTTTCCAGCAAACCGGCCGTCTTCCAGAACGACAATCCATTCACCACTGCCGGCGCGCGCCACGCACCATATGCCTTTGCTGCAGGTGAAGACGCCGGGTGCCGCATCTTTCAGCGCCGCCGTCATCTGCCGCGTCACCACCCTCATCTCTTCCGGCGTGAGCTTTGATTTTGTGGTCAGGCCTACACTGGTTACTGCGGCATTCGCTTTAAGAATGACCGGCGGCACGGGCTGTTCCGGCAGCAGCAGCGCCCTTTGCCACTGGCCGTATACAAAGCCCTGCGGTCGCGTTTTTGTCGTATAGGCCTTGCCGTCTTCCAGCAACGCCACCAGTTCCCCCTCCTCGTGAATGAGCAGATCCGGGACATCGCGATAGGCCGTGGCCGCCGACAGGCCGAAAGCGAAGACAAGAAGCGGAATACCTAGCAGCGCAAGTCGGCTGCGCAGTAAGGTCAGCAGCAGGAAGCCGGCCGAGCCGAGACCGATAAACCACTCATGCGGCCGCCCCGTTGCAGCGCTGCCGCCCCAGGACGCCACTTCATTGGCGACTTCGATGACGAGCGCCATGCCATAACCCATAACCTTCAGGAACGGCGCATCGAGCCCGAACGGCATCAGCAGCATGGCGAGCAGGCCGAAGGGCATGACGATCAGCGACATTAGCGGCATGGCGGCGAGATTGGCGAAAAGTCCATAGGTGGTGACACGATGGAAATGCTCGGCCGAATAGATCGCCGTCGAAAGGCCGCCAATCAGCGATGTGGTGATGACGCCGCCAATGACGGCGCCCGCCGTTTGAAACACCGTGATCCATGCCGGTTTGCGGCCGATGAAAAGGCGCTCGCGATCGTTGTGCCGGCGGCTCCACCAGGCATAGGTGGATACGAGCGCGATGGTCGCGGCGAACGACATCTGGAAGCTCGGCCCCATAATTTCCGAGGGCGAAAAGACAAGAATGACCAGAGCCGAAAGAGCAACATTCCTGAGGCTGAGTGACGGCTGATCAAAAAGAATCGCGATCAACATCACCGACATCATCAGCCAGGCGCGCTCGGCGGAGACAGCGAAACCGGAAATCAGATAATAGGCGAGCGTCATCAGGAGGGCTGCGAAAGCCGAAATCTTCTTGACGGGCCAGCGCTGCGCAAAGGCGGGAAACAGGCTGAAGGCAAGTCTTAAACCGACGAAAAATATACCGGCGGCAAGCGCCATGTTAAGCCCGGATATGGCGACGATATGGGCAAGGCCGGAGAGCCTCAGCGCCTCCATCGTCTCGCCGGATATGGCCTGCCTCTCATCGGTGACGATGGAGGCGGCGAAAGCTCCGGCGTCACCGCCAATGGTGTTGCGGATGCGCTCGGCAATGGCGCTACGCAGGCCGTAAAGCCGCCTATCGGCCCATTCCAGCCAGCCCGTTCCGGCCTTGATGTCACCCTTGGGTGATACAAGTGTCTGCGGTGGCTTATAGAAAAATCCGGTGGCGCCTATGCCTTTGAAATAGGAAGCGAAGGCGAAATCGTTCAGCCCCGGCAAAGCGGGGCCGGATGGCGGCGAGAGCCGCGCCTTGCCGCTGATGGTGGCGCCAAGCGCCACCGGCTCACCTCCCCCACGGGCAAGCAGCGAAATCCTCTTCGGCAGGCGCGACAATGTCGGCCCTTCGGTCGCGATCAGTTGAACGACGTATCGCCAGGAGCCGCGTGCATCCACCTCCCGGCGCACCACCGTGCCGGTGATGGTGGTTGTGACCGGAGTATCCAGCACCACGGTTGCCGCCCGCCGGGTTTCAAGGTCTGCCAGAAGCATGCCCAGCAGAAGAAAAGCGACAACGCTGCAGATGGCTGCCCACAGGCCGCTGTCATATCGGGTAAAAAGTGCCAGACCGGCAGCCAGCAGGAATGCCATTGCCAGAACGGATAAAGACAGCGTGACTTCCAGAGAGAACCACAGGATCGCGCCGCAGCCGATGAAGACGGGAACGAAAAGAAAATCGTGGCCGAATGCGCGCTCTTCAGCGAGGCAGCCGGCAACTTTTCGGGCGATGACTGCCTTGAGATTGCGCCTGGGAACAGGGGCTGGAAAATCATAAGCTACAACGTCGCCGGCGCGGTGAACGGGAAACAGGATTTCATGCGTGCCGGGCAAGCCGCCCTGCAACGTTTCGGCATATCCGAGATGCTTTCTTTCCCCTTGACCGAGCAATCCGCGCCGCCCCTGCCGCACTGGAAACAGGTTTGCAGGGCAGCGCGAAGGATTGCAATCCTTATCCTTTAACGGAGCGTTGACCGAGATTGAATTGCCATGGCCGATAAAGCCGCAAGCAACGTCATTGCGTTTGCCGCAATGCACAATTTGACCTTCGAATAGCTTGGCATCGGCGCAAGGATCATATAGCTAATCGGTAGACGCTTAACCGCGAGGCGTGTCTCAACGCCTCCACCCGCATGTTCTCGGAGGATCAGTATGACGGACAAAAGCGCTACAGTGACATTTGGCGACAAGCAGGTCGAGCTCCCGGTCAGGGAAGGCACGATTGGACCGAGCGTCGTCGATATCGCCACGCTGTACAAACACACGGGCTCCTTCACTTACGATCCGGGATTCACATCGACGGCCTCCTGCGAATCCAAGATCACCTATATCGATGGTGACGAGGGCGTTCTCCTGCATCGTGGCTTCCCGATCGAGCAGCTGGCCGAACAGGGCGACTTCCTGGAAACCTGCTATCTGCTGCTTTACGGCGAATTGCCTACGGCGGCGCAGAAGAAGGATTTCGACACCCGCGTGACGCGCCACACCATGGTGCACGAGCAGATGAGCCGCTTCTTCACCGGCTATCGTCGCGATGCGCATCCGATGGCCGTCATGTGCGGCACGGTCGGCGCTCTCTCGGCCTTCTACCACGACTCGACCGACATTACCGATCCGCACCAGCGCATGGTCGCTTCGCTGCGCATGATCGCGAAAATGCCGACGATCGCCGCCATGGCCTTCAAGTATCATATCGGCCAGCCGTTCGTTTACCCGAAGAACGATCTGGATTACGCCTCCAACTTCCTGCACATGTGCTTTGCCGTGCCTTGCGAGGAATACAAGGTCGATCCGGTTCTGGCCCGCGCCATGGACCGCATTTTCATCCTGCATGCCGACCACGAGCAGAACGCCTCCACCTCCACGGTGCGTCTTGCCGGTTCTTCGGGTGCAAACCCGTTCGCCTGTATTGCGGCGGGCATCGCCTGCCTCTGGGGTCCGGCACATGGCGGCGCCAACGAAGCGGCGCTCAACATGCTGAACGAAATCGGCTCTGTTGACCGTATTCCGGAATACATTGCCCGCGCCAAGGACAAGAACGATCCGTTCCGCCTGATGGGCTTTGGCCACCGCGTCTACAAGAACTACGACCCGCGCGCCAAGATCATGCAGAAGACGATGTACGAAGTGCTGGAAGCCACCGGCAATTCCGACGATCCGATCATGCAGGTCGCGCTGGAACTGGAGAAGATTGCCCTTTCCGACCCCTACTTCGTCGAAAAGAAGCTTTACCCGAATGTCGACTTCTATTCGGGCATCACGCTGAAGGCGCTCGGCTTCCCCACCACCATGTTCACCGTTCTGTTCGCGCTCGCCCGCACCGTCGGCTGGATCGCACAGTGGAACGAAATGATCGAAGATCCGCAGCAGCGCATCGGCCGTCCGCGCCAGCTTTACACCGGTGCCGGCAAGCGTGACTACGTTCCGGTTTCCAAGCGTTAAGCCCGCGAAACCATAGACTATAAATGGCCGGCGGATGAAAATCCGCCGGCCTTTTTTGTTGCGTATTGAGTGGAGAAAGAAGCCAACAGGGTTTGGCGACCAGCATGGGCGAGCGTTGCGCGCTCAGCCTTGCTGTCTGCGGCCGTTCAGCACATCGAGCAGAATGGCAGCGCCGGTTTCGCCCGGCGCCACGTCGGTGTGCAAACGCTGCTGCACCAGAGCGTAACCTTCAAGCATTGCCCGCCGCTCGGTGGTGTCGGATGACAGGCGCTCAGCCCAGCGCAGCATGGACCCCGGCCGCACCACCTCGTTCAGATATTCCGGCACGACAGGGTAGTCGGCAATCAGGTTCGGAAGCGCGCCGGTCCAGGTCTTTATCCGCTTGCTCAGCATGGTGAAAATCCAGTCGGTCTTGTAGACCGATACTGTCGGCACGCCGGCTAGTGCCAGTTCGAGAATGACGGTCCCGGAGGCGGCAATCGCCGCATCGCCCTGCGCAAACGCATTCCACTTGAACGCAGCATCCGTGCCGATTTCAGGCTTGATATCATCAGGCCACGTCGCCGCCAGCTCGCGCATGCGGCTTTCCTGCCGCGGCACGGTGGGCAGCAGAAACCGGGTTGGGCCGTTGCGTTCCACGAAGGCTTTTGCAGCCTCGCGAAACGGCTCCATCAGCCGCGTCGTTTCAGTGGAGCGCGACCCCGGCAGGAGGAGAATGGTTTTCGGCTCACCCTTTGCCGGAGGCAAGCGTTCCGCCCGCTTTTGCCGCACCGTCAGCAGATCGGGATCGACGCTGAGGCGGTGGCCGACAAAAGTGGTCGGCGGGCCGCCGAGACGCCGCATCGCCTCTGGTTCGAAAGGCAGCAGGGCCAGAACGTGATCGACATAGGACAACATCGCGGTGGCGCGATATTCCTTCCACGCCCAGACACTGGGGCAGACATAGTTGACGACCGGAAGATGCGGCAATTGCTTGCGGACTTTTTTCGCAACACGATGCGTGAAGTCCGGGCTGTCGATGATCAGCAGAATATCCGGCCTTGCGGCAATGATCGCCTGCGCAGTCTGATTGATACGCGCGATGAGTTTTGGCAGCTTTTTGAGGACTTGTGTGAAGCCCATGATGGAGAGTTCGGAATAATCGAACAGCGAGGTCAGCCCCTGCGCCTCCAGCGCCTCGCCGCCGACGCCCATCAACTCGATGGAACCCGGATATCGGGCTTTCACGGAGCGGATCAAATCTGCGCCCAGAAGATCGCCGGATACTTCCCCGGCGATAACCGCCACTTTTAATGCTGCCGTCATCCGATCATCTCTCCCCGATCATATCACCACCGAGTGACGTATCGATGCCGCAGACAAATATGCCCGCCTGATCGGCGGCTTTCAACATCTCGTCGCGGTCAAGCACCAGCGCCCGTCCCGCTTCGACAGCGATGCCCGCCAGTCCGGCTTTCTGCGCATTCTCCACGGTTTCGATGCCGATGGTCGGCAGGTCGGCGCGGATATCCTGTTGCGGCTTGCAAAGCTTCACCAGCACACCCTTGCGGCGGGGCGATATGCGGCCCTCGGCGCGCAGTGCCGCAACACGTGCCAGCATGGCATCGGTGCCCTCGACGCCTTCCAGCGCAACGATGCGGCCACCGACGGAGACAGCCCCCTGCCCGACATCGAGCGTGCCGAGCGCAAGTGCCGCCTCAGCCGCCTTGTAGATATCGCGCAGGTCTTCGTCTGTGGGTTTCTGTGCACCCAAAGTGCCTGTCGTGGCAAGCAGGCCGGGTGCAATCTCGTGGGCGCCGATGACCTTTGCGCCAAGCGTCCCGATGACCTTGATCACCATCTGCAACACGGCGTCATCACCGCCCGACAGCAACGTGCGGACGATGGAGGGCAGTTTCAGGACGATTCCGACCGTCGGGCGGATTTCCCGCCATTCCGGCCGTCGCGCCACGGCGCCGGAAAGCACGACGCGGTCCACCCGGTTTTCACGCAGCAAACGGCCGAGCCCTGCCACGTCGCCCACGCTGATGACGGCATTGTCGAAGCCGCTCCAGTCGAAGCTGGAATCATCGCGCAGGCGCACGATGAAGGGATTTTCACCCATCTCGCGGGCGGCGGCCGCCACATAAAGCGGCAGCTGGCCGCTGCCGGCCACGATGGCGAGACGCCCGCCGCCTGTCACGGCTCACTTGCCCCGGTTTGGTGAAGAGATCGGGCGGTCGCTGCCAGCACCGATGAAGTCGATGACTTCAAGGGCCTGTGGGCAATCCAGATAGTCATTGCGGTCGATTGCCGCCGCATTGCCGCGGATCGTGCCTTCAGCCTCGAAAACCTGCTTGAAGACGCGCCGGACCTTGTGAATATCCGCCCGTTCAATGCCGGCACGTGTCATGCCGACCACATTGAGGCCGCCGAGAATGCCGGGGTTGCCGTTCAACATGCCATAGGGAATGACGTCGTAGTTAACCGCCGACAGCCCGCCGATGAAGGCCTGACGGCCGATGCGGGTAAACTGGTGCACGGCGCAGCCGCCGCCAAGAATAGCGCGGTCTTCGATAGTCACATGACCCGCCAGCATCACATTATTCGACAGGACGATATGGTTGCCGAGGAGGCAATCATGCGCCACATGCGAATTGGCGAGGAACAGATTGTCGTCGCCGACAATGGTTTTGCCGCCACCATCAGAACTGCCGGCATTCATCGTCACGCCTTCGCGCATGATGCAGCGTTCGCCGATCTCGAGCGTCGTTTCCGACCCATCGTGACGAATCGCCTGCGGCGTGCCGCCGATGACCGCCATGGGATGGATGACTGATCCACGGCCGACAACGGTCAAGCCGGAAACGACAGCATGATTGTGCAATATGACATCGTCGTGCAACGTGACCTTTGCACCGACATAGCTGAGCGCGCCGATGACAACATTTTCACCGATAACCGCGCCGTCTTCGACAATGGCGGTCGGGTGAATTCTGGCCGAGGCGGCGATCTTGCTCATTGCTGGTCCTCGGGGATCATCATCGCACCGACATCGGCTTCCGCCACCAGCGCGCCTTCCACCTTCGCCTCACAATGGAATTTAAAGACATTGCCGCGCTGGCGCTGCTTGACGACGTGGATTTCCAGACGATCGCCGGGGATCACGGGTTTGCGAAAACGCGCATTGTCGATTGTCATGAAATAGACGAGGTGACCACCCTCGCCCTGACTGCGAGCGCATATCGCACCAGCCGTCTGGGCCATGGCCTCAACGATCAGAACACCCGGCATGATCGGCCGGTCCGGGAAATGGCCGGTAAAATGCGGTTCGTTGACCGTGACATTCTTGATGCCGGTCGCCGAGTTGTTACCATCGATATCGATGATCTTGTCGATCAACAAGAATGGGTAACGATGCGGCAGAAGCTTCATGACTTCCAGAATGTCAGCCGCGCCGAGCGTCGTCTTCGTTTCTTCAGTCATTGTTTTTCTCTCCTGTTTTTTTATCACGCGCTTCAGCGCGTGCCAGAATTTCGGCCATGTCGCGCAGGAAATATTTCATCGGACGCGCAGGCGTTCCGCCGTAACGGGCGCCGGCCGGAACATCGGCGACCACACCGCTCATTGCTGCGATCTGCACCCCGTCACCAATAGTGATATGGCCATTGACGCCCGCCGCGCCGCCGATCATCACGCCATCGCCGATGCGGGTGCTGCCGGCAATGCCGACCTTGCTGACGATGCCGCAATGGCGGCCGATGCGAACGTTGTGGCCGATCTGGACCTGATTGTCGATCTTGGTGCCTTCGCCGATGACGGTATCATCCATCGTGCCGCGATCGATCGTGGTATTGGCCCCGATCTCGACATTGTCCTGAATGATGACCCGGCCGATCTGCACGATTTTCAGCATGCCGCGCGGACCGGGGGCATAACCGAAACCGTCTTGACCGATGCGTGCACCATTATGGATAATCACATTGTTGCCGATGAGGGCCACAAGAATGCTCGCGCCACCGGCAATGGTGCAATCACGCCCCACCTGCACGTCAGGGCCGATGATGACGCCCGGACCGATCCTTGTACCCGCACCAATATGAGCGCCAGCGCCGATCACGGCGAGCGGCTCAACGATCACGCCGGCCTCCAGCTTCGCCGATGGGTCGACATGGGCAGCCGGAGAAATCTCGGCCTCCATCGGCGCAATCGTCGCGGGACGCATGGCGGACGGATGCAACAAGGCACCCACCTGCGCAAAAAGCGTATGCGGATTTTTCGATATCAGTGCCGGAATGTGAGGCGGAAGCATATCCGCCAGCGCCGCGTCGCAAATGACGGCACCAGCCTCGCAGCTCTGCAACTCGTCACGGTTCTTGCGGGTGAGAATGTAGCAGAGCTGATCGGGTTTTGCGCGGTAGACCGGCGCGACGGACCTGATGATCCGCTCTCCTGCTGTCTCATCAGACAGTTCCGCCCCAAAACGGTCCGCGATGTCTTTCAATCGCAGTCCCTCGTGGGGCGGAAAAAAGGCGTTGTATTCCATTAGCCGGACACTCCAGAACGTTCAAAGTTGCAGTTCTGGACTGCCGATATCAGAAAGTGTTGGACATGCCAAACCGGAAACGCTGTTCCTCGTCATAGTCTTCCTTGGCGATCGGCACCGCGTAGTCGACGCGGATCGGACCGAAGGGCGATGCCCACATCACGCCGATACCAGCGGATGCACGGATGGAGTTGTCATCCTTTACACCAGTGCTGTTGGCGACCTTGTTGCCGTAAAGCGTACCGGCATCGACGAAACCAGCCAGACGCAGGCCGAAATCTTCCGGAACACCAGGCATCGGGGCGGTGACTTCAGCAGAAGCTGCGAAGTAGGTCGTGCCGCCGATGGAGTCGGAACCGATGCGCGGGCCGATACCGTCGTTCTTGAAGCCGCGAACCTGACGGCCGCCGAACTTGAACTGATCGAATACCAGCAGATTGTCACCAGTCGGAACAACATGACCCGCCTGACCGGTGAGCGAGCCGATAACATCGTACTCATCCGACAGCGTGTAATAGAAGCGCGCCTTGGCGTAGATCTTGTAATATTCGGAATCGCCGCCGAGACCTGCAAATTCGTTCGTCAGGGCAGCCTGCCAGCCTTCGCGCGGCATGTTGCGATCATCGAGCGTATTGTAGTTCAGCGTGTTGGAGATGATGGACTGCGTCCAGTCACCACCACGGATCAGAGCCTTGTAGGGCTCGGCAAGATTGCTGCCGGTTTCCCAATCGCCTTCGCCATCATAATTGATCTGCTTGTAGGTATACTTGAACGTCGTCGAGAGGTCTTCGGTGATCGGCGCGGTCACGCGCAGCGAGAAGCCCTGCTCGTCGTAATCGTAATAGTCTTCGCTGCGGCTCTGGCTCTTGAACAGATCGAAACCTGCGGCGAGGCGATAGCCGAGGAAATAGGGCTCGGTGAAGGACAGCGTGTAGGTACGCGCGTCGTCTTCACCCGCACCGGCGGCGAGACGAATATACTGGCCACGACCGAGGAAGTTCTTTTCTTCGATGGAAGCTTCAAGCAGAACGCCGTCGTTCTGCGAGTAACCAGCACCAATACCGAACGAACCCGTCGACTGGTCCTCAACATCGACAACGATCACGACGCGGTCAGGCGCGCTGCCGCCGGCGGTCGAGATGTTGACCTTCGAGAAATAACCCAGCGCTTCGAGCCGACGCTTTGCCGCCGTGATGATCGTCTGGTTGAAAGCATCGCCTTCGGAAATATCGAATTCGCGGCGGATAACGTAATCACGCGTGCGGGTGTTGCCGCGGATTTCGATACGCTCGACATAAGCGCGCTCGCCCTGATCGACGATATAGGTCACACCGATGGTGTTGCCGGACATGTCGCGGTCGCCGCGCGGCGTTACGCGGGCGAAAGGATAACCTTCGCCGGCGACGCGCTTGGAAATCGCTTCCATGCTCTGCTGAACTTCCTTGGCGCTGTAGCTGGCGCCCTGGCGGGTTTCAACGAGGCCCTGCAATTCAGAACCGTCAACACCCGGAACAGTCGATTCGACGGCGACGTTGCCGAAGTCGTATTTCTTGCCTTCATCCACCGTGATGGAGATGGTGTATTCGTTCTTGGACTCGTCCAGTACAGCGTCGGACGACACGACCCGGAAGTCGGCATAGCCGCGGTTGTAATAGAACTGGCGCAGCGCCTCTTCGTCAGCGCGCAGCTTGTCCTCGTTATAGACGTCCTTACGTGTCAGGAACGACAGCATGTTGGACTTCTTGGTATTGATGACGGCGGCCAGACGACCGTCGCTATAGGAATTGTTGCCGACGAAATCGATGCGGCCAATCTTGGTACGCTCACCTTCGTTGATGACGAAAGCGATGTTCACACGGCCCTGACCGACGGAAACGGTCTGCGTGGTGATTTCGACGTCACTGCGGCCGATTGCGGCATAAGCTTCCTTGATGCGGGCAATATCCGCCGTCACGATAGCCTGATTGAACGGGCCGAGCGACTGGGTCTGCACGATGCCGACAAGCTTGTCGTCCTTGATCTTGCGGTTACCGTTGAAGACCACCTGGTTGACCAGCTGGTTCTCATTGACGGTCACGACCAGCGTGCTGCCGGAAACGCGCATGGAGACATTCGAGAAGTAACCGGTGGCGTAAAGACGCTTCACCGATTCATCGATATCCGAATTGGAAAAGTTCTTACCCGGCGCAATGGTGATGTTGGAACGCACGGAGTCCGCACCGGACCTCTCGGCCCCGCGAACATCGATCTTGCTGATAACGGCTGCGTTTGCAGCACCAGCAGAGGCAAGCACGCCAAGGCCCGCAACCGAAGAAACACCAGCAGACAGCGCAACCGCCGACACAGCGTTCAAAAATCTTGAACCAGCCTTCATTTCAAATCTTACCTTTTTACGTTGTCCCTCAGCGGGCGGAACCCGACTCCGGCCATGTGCGTCGTTTTACCTGCTTTTCCCCTACAAGCAAGTCAGAACGTTAAATTCTGTTTACTTCGTGATCCAGAGTGGCTCATTCGCCACTTCGGCATAAAAACAAGGTAAACAAGCCCCTAACAAAACCGTTAAAACACAATCCTCAGCCAATCAAGCTGCTGATATCATTCCATGTTGCAAAAACCATAAGACCCAGAATCATTGCCATACCAATACGGAACGCTACTTCCTGCGCGCCGACGCCAAGCGGCCTGCCGCGGATGGCCTCGATGGCGTAAAACACCAGGTGCCCGCCGTCCAGAACCGGGACAGGCATCAGGTTCAGAAGGCCGATCGACACGGAAAGCACGGCGGCGAGCTGGATCACGGCCGAAATGCCAAGTGTCGCCATCTGGCCGGATGCCTGCGCCACGCGGACGGGGCCGCCGAGCTGATCGGCATTCATGCGCCCGGTCACGAGATTGCCGATATAGTTGAAGGTGCCGGTGATGACGTGGCCCGTTTCGCGCACGCCTTCCATCAGCGCCTGCGTCGGCGAATATTCAATATGGCGGAAATTGCCGCTGGTCTGGTCGGTGACGATGCCGATGATGCCCATTTCCAGCTTGTTGCCGAACTGGTCCGTGGTTTCGGTGCGGGTCGGAACCATCGGCAGCTTCAGTTCCTCGCCCGCCCTTTCGACAGTCACGGTGATCGGCGTGCCCGGCCGGATGCCGACATAACGGCGGACATCCTCGAAGGTCACGACTTTTTCGCTGTCGATTGCCACCAGACGGTCACCCGGGCGCACGCCGGCGGCTGCAGCGGCGCTGTTTTCACGCACCGAGGCCACGATCGGATCGGAGATCATCCGGCCATAAACACCGAACAGGACCGCGAAGATGAGAATCGCCAGAATGAAGTTGGCTATGGGACCGGCGGCCACCGTCGCCGCCCTTTTCCAGAGCTTTGCACCGGAAAGCGTCTGCGCCCTCTCCTCCAGCGACATATGCGACAGGCCGGAACTATCCGGCTTGCTCGCTGCATCTTCGTCGCCGAAGAACTTGACGTAGCCGCCGAGCGGGATTGCGGAAATCTTCCATCTCGTGCCGTGCCGGTCGGTAAAGCCGATCAGTTCCGGGCCGAAACCGATGGAAAAGGCTGTCGAGCGGATGCCGCTCCAGCGGCCGACGAGATAGTGGCCCATTTCATGGACAAAAACGAGCAGTGACAGCACCAGGACGAAGGGCACGATGTAGCCGGTCAGAAAACCGGTCGCCGCCATTACTGTGTTCATGACAATGTGCCCTTTATATCGTGACCTTTCGCGCCGCTTAGAAGCCCGGCAACAGACCGCCGCCCGATCCGGGCACGTCGCCTGTCGCTGCCGCATGCACGAAAGCAATGAGGAATACCGTAAAGCAGGCAAAAACAAGACCGTCAACACGGTCCATGAAGCCGCCATGGCCCGGGATGAGATGGCTGGAATCCTTGACCTGAAAACGCCGTTTCACGAAGGATTCAAAAAGATCGCCGATCTGGCTGAAGACCGAGAGGATAAGCGCAAGCCCAAGTATCAGCAGGCTGATCCTGCCGTGATAGGCGAGCGACACCACGCCGCCGCCGATCAACGCAGCCACGGCCCCACCGATGGCGCCAGACCAGGTCTTGCCGGGCGAGATCGCCGGCGCAAGCTTTGGTCCGCCAATGGCGCGCCCGACGAAATAAGCCAGAATATCCGTCGACCAGACAACGGCGAAAATGAACAGGATAGAAACGAAGCCGGTCAACTCATCGCCACGAATGGCAGCCAGCGAAATGCCGCTGAGACCAGCATAAATGATGCCGCCCACCAGCCACCAGTTCTTGCCGCGCAGGACAGGGAAAAGTGCGGCTGTCAGCGTAAAACCTGACAGTAGCGGCAGATCAAGCGAGGGTTCGCCAAAAATCGTGTTGCCGGCGATGACGGCGACCGCAAACCAGCCCCAGGCATTGCCGGTGGAGTTGGTTTCGGACAGCCGGGTAACCGTCGACCATTCATAATAGATGAGGATCGCCAGAAGGCCGGCCACGATACGGAACAGGATGCCGCCATACCAGGTGGCGGCCAATATGACCGCCGCCATGACGATTGCGGAGACGATCCGCAGTCTGAGTTCACGGCTCATCAGGCGCCTGCCACGGCAACCTGCTCGGCGATGGCGCCGAAGCGGCGATTACGCGTTGCATATTGCTCGATTGCGGAAAAGAACAGCTGCCGGTCGAAGTCTGGCCAATATTCGGGAACGAACAGGAACTCGGAATAGGCCGCCTGCCAGAGCAGGAAGTTCGACAGGCGCTCTTCGCCGCTGGTGCGGATGATGAGATCCGGATCCGGCATTCCGCACGTATCAAGTCTCGCCGAAATCATCTCCGGCGTGATCGATGCGGCATCCAGCCGACCTTCGGCGACATCGCGGGCGATCGCCATCGTCGCGCGGGTAATCTCGTCACGGCTGCCGTAATTGAAGGCAATCACCAGCGTCAGCTTGGTGTTATCAGCCGTCATCTGCTCGGCTTCTTCGAGAAGAGAGCGGATGTCGTTCTTCAGCCCCTGCCGGTCGCCGATAATGCGCACGCGGACATTTTCACGATGCAGCTCCGCAAGGTCGCGCCGGATGAAGGCCTTCAGAAGCCCCATCAGATCGCTCACCTCGGATTCGGGCCTGCGCCAGTTTTCCGAGGAGAAGGCGAAAAGCGTGAGATAGCTGATGCCGCAGTCGCCGGCCGCACGCACAGTCTCGCGCACGGCCTCAACCCCGCGGCGATGCCCCATCACGCGCGGGAGACCGCGCTGTTTTGCCCAACGCCCATTTCCATCCATGATGATGGCGACGTGCTCGGGTATTGAGGAACGTGTCGTCGTCGGCATATCGATCCATTAACAGGCAGTGCGGAATTAAAACGAATAAAATACAGGGCTATCGCAAGCGATATCACACCTGCATGATTTCCCTTTCCTTCTCGCCAAGCAAGCGTTCAATATCGGAAATCGTGTCGTCGGTCATTTTCTGGACCTTTTCAGACTGTCCACGGCTCTCGTCCTGACCGATGTCACCGTCCTTTTCGGCTTTTTTCAGGCCGTCCATGCCATCGCGACGCACATGGCGAATCGCCACCTTGGCTTTTTCGGCATAGTCGTGGGCCACCTTGACGAGCGATTTGCGGCGCTCTTCGTTGAGTTCAGGCAGCGGAATTCTCAAGTTCTGACCATCGACGATCGGGTTGAGGCCGAGATTGGATTCGCGAATGGCGCGGTCGACGGCGTTGACCATCGACTTGTCCCAGATGTTGACGCCAAGCATGCGCGGCTCAGGAACCGTGATGTTGGCAACCTGATTGAGCGGCACGCGCGAGCCATAGGCTTCAATGGTCACCGGATCGAGAATATTGGCCGAAGCACGGCCGGTGCGCAGCGATGCAATATCGCTCTTGAATGCATTGATGGCGCCATCCATGCGGCGCTTGATATCGTTGAGGTCAATACCACTCATCTAGATACTCCATCTCTATCGGCCTTTCCGGCCGTAATTCGCCCCAGGGGCGGCGTCTTTTCTTGATTACTTGTCGTGCACGATGGTCTTGCGACCACCGCCGGTCAATATCTGTGCGAAACCGCCCTTCTCGTGGATCGAGAAGACAATGATCGGGATATGGTTTTCGCGGGCAAGCGCCACAGCGGCGATATCCATGACCGCCAGCCCCTTGCCGAGAACTTCGCTGTGGGTCAGCTCGTCGAAACGGGTGGCCGTCGGGTCCTTCTTGGGATCGGCGGAATAGATGCCGTCCACCTGGGTGCCCTTGAAGATCGCCTCGGCACCCATTTCGGCGGCACGCAGCGCTGCGGCGGAATCGGTGGTGAAGAAGGGGTTGCCCGTGCCGCCGGCAAAAATCACCACGCGGCCCTGCGCGAGGTGGTGAAGGGCCGCACGCTGCGAGAAGCTCTCACAGATCTCGGGCATGGCGATTGCGGAGAGAACGACGGTGTCGATGCTGAGCTTGCGCAGCGAGGTTGCCAGCGCCAGCGCGTTGATGATGGTTGCCAGCATGCCCATATGGTCGCCGGTAACCCGGTCGCCGCCCTTGGAGGCCACGGCCACGCCGCGGAAAATATTGCCTCCGCCGACGACGACGCCGACTTCAACACCCATCGCCCTCGCTTCGGCAATATCGGAGGCGATCCGGTCGGCCACCGCCACATCGATACCGAAACCCTGATCACCCATGAGGGCTTCACCGGAAGCCTTGAGAAGAACACGTTTGTAGATCGGCTTGGAAGACATCATGACTCCTCGGAAATGTAACCGAAACGCGGATACACGAAGGGCACCGCGTTGTCACGCGATGCCCTCCCGTTTTCCCAAGATTGGGTAAATATAATCAGCCCTTGGCGACTGCGGCGACTTCTGCTGCGAAATCGCTTTCTTCCTTCTCGACGCCTTCGCCGAGCAGCAGGCGAACCATGCCCGTCACTTCGATGGCGGCGCCAGCTTCCTTTTCGGCTTCCTTGACGGCAGCACCGACAGTGATGTCGGGGTTGATGACGAAAGCCTGCGACAGAAGGGCGACCTCTTCGAAGAACTTGCGCATGCGGCCATCAACCATCTTTTCGATGATGGCTTCCGGCTTGCCGGATTCGCGGGCCTGTTCGATGAAGACGTTGCGTTCGCGCTCGGCAACAGCGGCATCGACTTCTTCCGAGCGGATGGCGAGCGGGTTGGTCGCAGCAATGTGCATGGCGACCTGGCGGCCAATGGAGTTCAGAACGGCCTTGTCGCCAACCGACTTCAGGGCAACCAAAACGCCGAGCTTGCCGATGCCGTCGCCGGCAGCGTTGTGGATGTAGGTCGCGACAACGCCGTGCTCGACTTCGAGCGCAGCCGAACGACGCAGCGTCATGTTTTCGCCGATGGTGGCGATCGCGTCCTTGATGCTGTCGGAAACGGACTTTCCGGTCGCCGGGTAGGTTGCGGCGCCAACAGCCTCAACGGTGCCGTTGGTGGAGAGAGCGACCTGGGCGATACCACGGATGAGGTCCTGGAACGCGTCGTTACGGGCAACGAAGTCGGTCTCGGAGTTGAGTTCGACAACAACAGCCTTGTGACCCATGGTGGCGACGCCGATCAGACCTTCGGCAGCCGTGCGGCCGGACTTCTTGTCAGCCTTTGCGATGCCCTTGGCGCGCAGCCAGTCGATCGCCGCTTCCATGTCGCCATTGGTCTCAGCAAGAGCCTTCTTGCAGTCCATCATGCCTGCGCCGGATTTCTCGCGCAGTTCCTTCACCATTGCGGCTGTGATTTCGGTCATTGTTTGCCTCTTATCGGTTCGATCGGTCAGCCGGCTGAATTCGCCGTGCCGAAGTTCTGGGTGATGAGTGTACCCGGCCGCACACCCTTTGAAACCGGAGAGGATTTCAGGAAAGGGGCATGCGCATTCCCAAGTGCTGCGGCGTCTCCATACATCGAAATGATGGGTGCCGTCGAAGTGTGACAGCGTTATGAAGGCGGTCACCGCATTTCAACCACATCGAACGCCAAGCCTTCACCGAAGACCCGACGGAGCGGTATGAAACGAACAAGGCCGTCAACCCACTGAAGGTCTTTGACGGCCTTGTCATATCCTTATCGAGGAGACGGCGATTAAGAAATCGCCGCCTGACAGGGCCTTTATCAGGCGCCAGCCTCGTCTTCGAGCGCGGGCTCGATCGGAGCTTCTTCCGAAGCGCCGATGTCGCGGCCGGAAGCGCCCTGCTGACGTGCGATACCGTCGATGGCAGCGCGGGCGATCAGGTCGCAATAAAGCGAGATGGCGCGCGATGCGTCGTCGTTACCGGGGATCGGGTAATCGATGTGATCCGGGTCGCAGTTGCTGTCGATGATCGCAACGACCGGAATGCCAAGACGCTTGGCTTCTTCGATCGCGATCTTTTCCTTGTTGGTGTCGATGATGAACATCAGGTCCGGAACGCCGCCCATATCGCGGATACCGCCGAGAGCCTTTTCAAGCTTTTCGCGCTCGCGCTCAAGGTTCAGGCGTTCCTTCTTGGAATAGCCGGAGCCTTCCGAATTCAGGATTTCGTCAACCTTGCGCAGACGCTGGATCGAGTTGGAAATCGTCTTCCAGTTGGTCATCATGCCGCCGAGCCAGCGGGAGTTGACGTAATACTGGGCCGAACGCTTTGCGCTGTCGGCGATGATTTCGGACGCCTGACGCTTGGTGCCGACGAACAGAACGCGGCCGCCACGAGCAACGGTGTCGGACACGACCTGAAGGGCGCGCGACAGCATCGGAACGGTCTGAGCCAAGTCGATGATGTGGATGTTGTTACGGTCGCCGAAGATGTACGGCTTCATCTTCGGGTTCCAGCGATGCGTCTGGTGGCCGAAGTGAATGCCAGCTTCCAGAAGCTGACGCATAGAAAAATCGGGCAATGCCATGCCTAGTTACTCCTTTTCCGGTTTAACCCCCGCGAAGCAAACAGCGCCGTTTTATCGGCACCACCGGGCGGAACGGACCGGATTTCTCCCGGAACATCCCAAGCTTCGCGTGTGGAATGGTGAGGCGCATACAATCGCCCCAGATAAAAAGCAAGCTTTTATGCAAAAAAACCGCGCGAACAGCCCGCCTTTCAGCGAACCGGCTTGTTTTCGCAGGTTCCGGGCTTGAGAATATCAAGCTTCGCCAGTTTGCCGGTCAGAACAAAATCGCCGTAATCCATGGTCAGATCGCGGGTGATTCCGTTTTCGTAAAGCTTGAAGGACATGCGGTAGATCGGTAGCGAATCCGTTCCCGTCTTGTCGTTGTAATAGGCGATAGTGACAGGCCAGAATGCGGCTTTGGCGAAATCACCCGCCTTGCCGGCATCCGCGTCGCCATCCTTCGGCATCTGCGACTTGCCGACCAGCGTCGAGGTGATCAGGCTTTCATCGCCATCATCGGAACCGTCGAAAATCCGGGATTCGAAGATGCGCTTTCCCTGTTTCGCATGTTCGATGACCTGAAACATATGCTGCGTCGGGAATTCGCTGGCGACGAGACTGACCTGACGGGCATCGGGCCTCGTCAAATCGACCTTGACGCCGTCGGTGTTGTCGATTGCCGCCCCCTGCACTTCCTTGTCCAGCTTGTCGTCGGTGTAGGACTTGGTCTCGAAGGTAAACTTCTTCGCAGCCAGATCCTCGAAGGTCGTGGTCTGCTGGTCGGTCATGCGCACCGCGTCGCCGGTGTTGATCTGCGTCACGAAACGGAAATCCGTCTTATAACCCTGGCAGGCCGAGCCGGTGAATTCATAGACCATGCGGCCCGTCATGCCCTCGATGCCGGAGCGATCGGACGCATCCTTGAGTTCGAGATCGTAGACGGCGCGATGGGCGACGAGGTCCGGAACCGCCACCGGCAAGGCATTGGCGGCGTTTGACAGGCCGGTCATAAGCCCTGTTGCGGCAACAAAACCAAGCGTCCTGACAAACATGCAATATCTCCTGTTGGACTCGCTGCTCATATTGTACAAGCAACCGCCCGGCTTTTGGATCAACATCTTCTGAATGCCGGATTCTTGAAGGATTTACAACAAAACCGGAGACGAAAATGTCTGATGTCATCGAAGGCCGCCTCAAGGAACTTGGCTTTACGCTTCCCGTAGCCGCAGCACCAGCCGCAAACTACGTTCCCTTCACCATCAGCGGCAATCTTCTGTATGTATCGGGTCAACTGCCGATGGAATCTGGCAAGATTGCGGTGACGGGCCTTGTTGGCCGCGACGTCGACGTTGCGGGAGCCCAGCGCGCCGCCGAATTATGCGCCGTCAATATTCTCGCGCAGGTCAAGGCCGCATTGAACGGCGACCTCTCGAAAATCCGTCGTGTCATCAAGCTGAACGGCTTCGTTGCCTCCGTTCCGGAATTCGTTGAACAGCATCTCGTCATCAACGGCGCATCCAATCTTCTCGCCAATGTTCTCGGTGATGCCGGCAAACATGCCCGCGCCGCCGTCGGCATGGCCTGCCTGCCCTTCAATGCCGCCGTCGAGATCGACGCCATCGTGGAAATCGACGCATGACGCTAAAACTTTCCTGGCTGACGGCCCAGCCCGTCGCCCATCGCGGTTATCATGATCTCAACAAGGCGGTCTGGGAAAATACGCTTTCCGCCTTTTCCCGCGCCGTCGAAGCCGGTTTTGCCATCGAATGCGATGTTCAGCTGGCAGCCGACAGCGTGCCAGTGATTTTTCACGACGACGACATGGCCCGGCTGACCGGCATCAAGGGCGACGTGCGCGAACGCACGTCGGGTGAACTGGCCATGCTTTCGGTCGGCCAGACGAAGGATCGTGTTCCGACGCTGAAGCAGCTTCTGGCGCTCACCGCCGGCAAGGTGCCGCTGGTGATCGAGCTGAAGGGCCGCAAGGGCGACGGCGTCGATGACGGTTTTGCCGAGGCGGTTCTGGAGGACCTCGAGGGCTACAAGGGCCATGTGGCGCTGATGAGCTTCGACCATCACCTGCTGAAGGACCTGAAGGCTGCGGGGTCTCCCTGGCCTCTGGGTCTCACCGCCGAAGGCGACAAGCCGGAAGACTTCTTTAGTCATGACGAAGCGATGCAGCTTGGGCTTGATTTCATCTCCTATCATTGGGGTCACCTGCCCAACAGCTTCATCGAGGCGCAAAGAAAACTTGGGCTTCCGGTGATTACCTGGACGGTCAGGGATGAAAATGCGCGTGAGACTACCTATAAATATGCGGACCAGATGACATTCGAAGGTTTCGACCCGAGAGAGAACCCCTCCGCTACGGCATGACAGAAGACTATTCCATTCGCGTTGCGCAATCCCTGGGGGATATCGATCCGGAAAGCTGGAAACGGCTTTCCGGAACATCACGCAATACGTCAGGAAAACCATACAATCCTTTCATCTCTCACGCATTTTTATCATCGATGGAAGAGTCCGGATCGGCAACAGCCAAGACCGGCTGGCTTGGAAACCATCTGCTGCTCGAAAACGCGTCCGGGGATCTGGTCGGGGCGATACCGGCCTATCTGAAGAACCACAGCAAGGGCGAATATGTCTTCGACCATGGCTGGGCGGATGCTTTCGAGCGGGCTGGCGGTCATTATTATCCGAAACTGCAATGTTCGGTTCCCTTCACGCCGGCGACAGGGCCGCGGCTGCTCACTTCCGAAACCGTGGACGAAACACGCTTCAAGCCGCTTCTGGCCTCCGGCCTCGCGCAGGTGACGGAAAAGATCGGCGTCTCCTCCGCACATGTCACGTTTCTGCCCGAAGACGATCTTGCAGCACTTCTGCCCCGCGATTTCCTGCACAGGACCGACCAGCAATTCCACTTCATCAATGACGGTTATCGCGACCATGATGATTTTCTCGACGCTCTTTCCTCACGCAAGCGCAAGGGGCTGAAAAAGGAGCGCCGCGCGGCACTGGAAAACGGCATCGAAATCGACTGGCTAACCGGCAGCGATCTGACCGAGGACATCTGGGACCAGTTCTTCGCGTTCTATCTGGATACCGGCGGCCGCAAATGGGGCCGGCCCTATCTGACGCGGGAATTTTATTCGCTGATCGGCGAACGCATGGCTGACGATGTTCTGCTGGTGATGGCGAAACGCGACGGGCGTTATATCGCCGGTGCGATCAACTTTATTGGCTCGGACGCGCTTTACGGTCGTCACTGGGGTTGCATCGAGGAACATCCCTTCCTGCATTTCGAGGTCTGTTACCATCAGGCGATCGATTTTGCGCTTTCCAAGGGATTGAAACGGGTGGAAGCCGGTGCGCAGGGCGAGCACAAGCTGGCGCGCGGTTACGTGCCGGTCACCACCCATTCGGCGCATTTCATCGTCCATCCGGGCCTGCGCCGCGCCATTGCCGATTATCTTCAGCGTGAGCGCGAGGAAGTCGAGCATATCGGCGATTATCTTGATGAACACACGCCCTTCCGCAAGGGCGACAGACAGGAACACGAACCGGACGCATAATCTGCGACCAGGAGATCACCGATGACGGCGAGCGCCTATGACGACAACAATATCTTTGCAAAAATCCTGCGCGGCGAAATTCCGAGCCACAAGCTTTACGAGGACGAGCATACGCTGGCTTTCATGGATGTGATGCCGCAGGCCCCCGGCCATCTCCTGGTCGTGCCCAAGACCGGCTCCCGCAACCTGCTCGATGCCGATCCGCAAGTGCTGGCAAAGACCATTGCCGTGGTGCAGAAACTGGCCGTGGCCGCCAAGGAGGCTTTCGACGCAGATGGCGTCTTTGTCGCCCAGTTCAACGAACCGGCGGCCGGCCAGACCGTTTTCCACCTGCATTTCCACGTCATTCCGCGCAAGGAAGGCGAGCCGCTGAAGCCCCATTCCGGCGCCATGGCCGATGGCGAGGTGCTGAAGGCGCATGCGGAGAAGATAAAGGCGGCGCTGGCTTCCTGAGGCTGAGCGCAACACGTTAGCAGTTGAGGATGCCATGGCATCCGCACACCGTCACCCCGGACCAGATCCGGGGTCCAGCGCGATCAAGTCGTTGATCGCGAAAGACTCTCCTCACGGCGCAGACGCGCCGTGGCTGGATGCCGGATCTGGTCCGGCATGACGACGGTGATGTTTACCATCACTCTACAGGGTGATAGGCATTCCGCTCCGGCCACGGCCAGCCTTCAAGCACAGCCACATCCGGCCGGAATATCTCCACCTTCAGCGGATAACAGGCAGCCGCATCGCTGGAATGGGCCGAGCCGCAATCGCCGCCGGGGCAAGCAGAGAGCGCGCCGATGAGATCGATTTCTGCGAAAAGCTCCAAATAATCTCCCGGACGCACCGGGCTGGCCTTCATGAAATATTGATGGGTGTCGCGGGTGAACCCCGTGCACATGAAGACGTTCAGCACATCATGCACATGCGGCTCGGCCTCCCGGAATGACAGGCCGCTGGCCGAAGCAAGGGCGGTCGTCAGGTTGGAATGGCAGCAATGATGATAGTCGCCGCCGCTGAGCAGCTTGTTGGTATAGGGATCGCAGCGGGTGCCAATTACATCATGCACGCCGCCGCCATCCTCGTCCCAGCCATACCATGACAATGTATCGTGGGTGATAGTCGCCATGGGTCGCAGGGACGGCAGGTTGCTCCACAGCCGGTTGCCGACGGAAACATGAGTGGCATGCAGGGCGCGGGTCTTGCCGCTGAAAAAGCGCTCGCTCAGGTCATGCGCGTTCCAGAGGTTCAAGTCCCCGACCTGCGGACCTTCGATGCTGACGATGCGGAAAAAATGCCCCTTCGGCACATTGAAAGTCCGGCCGTCACGCGGCGGCACAATGACCTCGTCGATCTTCTCCATGCCCTCCCTTGCCTTTTCCAGACGCGCAAGGTCCGGCGTCTCAAGCGAGCCGTTTGGGTAAACGACGACGGGGCGGATAGCGCGGCGCGCGGCGGCATCGACGGGTTCGGCAGCAGGCATAGGGGTCATGAAATCCTCGCGCAATGTAAATGTCGACGTGAAATTGCGGCATGAACGCCCGGCTGACAAGAAGGGTTTTTCTTGCGCTCAGCCCAAGCGTAACTTACCCTCATCAACCATGAAACTGCCGCCGCTCGCCACCCTTCGCGCTTTTGAAGCCGCCGCCAGACAACAAAGCTTTTCTATGGCTGCGCAGGAACTTGGCATGACGGCAACTGCGGTAAGCCAGCATGTGCGCAATCTGGAAGCTTGGCTTGGCGTGGCTCTGTTCGACCGGCATGCGAGAGGCGTGAGACTTACCCCGGCCGGCCAGGAATTCGGCGTCACGGTTTCAGGTGGCCTACGTCAGATCGCCTCCGGCGCGGAGCGTATCCGTCGGGGCCACGACCGCATGACTGTGCGCCTGGCGAGCCTGCCCTCCGTGGTGGCGCATTTTCTGACACCCCGCCTGCCCCGCTTCCGGGCGCTGCATCCAGACATACAGGTGTCGATCAGCTATTCCGGCACGGACTACGCCGTGGAGGCCGATCTCAGAATCATACATGGCGCGACCCCTGCACAGAAAGCCGTGGCGCTCTTCAGTGCCGAGACGCGCCCGACATGCGCACCGGCTTACATTGCGAAATCCGGTCCCTTTGACGACGCATCGCGCCTATCCCAAGCGGAGCTACTGCATGACGACGGCGAGACGGCATGGCGGGACTGGCTTGCAACCGCTCACCTACCCCTGCCACAGAGCGCTGGACCGATCTTCGCGGATTTTAACCTGCTGGTGACCGCGCTGAAGGCCGGCCAGGGCATCGGCCTTTGCCCGACTGCACTTCTGCGCGACGAGATCGCCGGGGGACAATTGACAGTGCTTTTCGACCGGGCGGCCGATACGGAAAAATATTACTGGCTGATTGAAGCCGAAGTGATGAGCGCATCGGCCCGGCTGTTATCCGACTGGCTTCTCGCGGAAGCCCGCGAGAGCGAAACCCATGGCAATTATTCCGCCGCGGTAAGTTGAGCCGGAACGCTTACCGTCTCACCGGTGCGCTCCCTTGCCGACATCCAGTTGAGCAGGCGGGCCGAGGCGGCGCAGACGATGACAAAAGCGATGAGACCGCCGAAAACATCGGCAAGATGGTGTCCGCCCTGAACGAGAACGGCCGGCAGCATCAAAAGGTTCAGCGGCAGGATCACCGACATCGCCAGCCAATGGCGCGGCACAAACCAAACAGACATCGCCGCCATGAAGATGTGAAACGAAGGGAAGCCGATGAGGCCCAGCACATTTTTGGGAGAGAGATAGCTGACACCTTCTGCTGCGAGGCGATTGAGTTCCTGACCGTAACCATTGTCGACCGCCAGAGGGATCGCCTGCGAAACCCACTGCGGCAGTTCCACATAGGCAGACGGTCCGAATGTCGGAAAGAATATCCAGAAGACAATGCAGGCAAAGGCACCGAACACCCCCGTCACGAGAAAATGGTGCAGTGCCCTTTCCCTGCCAGTGAACCCTAGCGTGAGTACGATCACCAGAAGCTGCGGCAGCGATGTCGCATAAACAAAAAACAGGATTGTTCCGATCCAAGGGTGTGTCGCCGACCACAGGACGATGCCTGCCCAGCTGTAACCAAACGCAGCATCCACGTTGAAAAGCACATGATCGATCGTCGTAAAGGCGACGGGCAGGAACATGTAATTAAAAATCGAGGCGGCAAGCGTGAAGAGGATGAACAGTCCTGCAGACGTCAGGGCGGCGGCAATGCGAAAATCGCGCCCGCTCCTACGGTAGATTTGACCGAGGATGAACACGCCGGCGCCGGCCAGCATACACACAAGATATCCGGCATAATCGACACGTATGCCCTTGGCGGCAATCAATATGGCATCGACAACGAATAACATGGCGATGAAGCTAAGTACAAAACGTTCTGCCGCGAATAGTCGCATGGAATTCCCGCCCCGGTTCCAGTCACTGGCAGAGTACGGCAACGGGCTTAATATTCGGATAAGGCGAGTATTAAAAACCCAGCACAAAAAGCCCGCCGGCCAGAAGCACAATAGGGACCGCCACGCCAACGATGACGCGTTGGCCGGCTAGCAGAAATGCCACGAAACCGAGTGCCGCCGCGCCGATGCGCAGCCACAGGGGCGTGGCCTCAAGCGTTCCGGTTGGAAAGACGATAAGCTTGGCGGTGACAGCCATGACCAGCGAGGTGGCGACCGCCCTCACCCAATAAAGCGCCTCGGAATCTTCCTTGAGGCGGTTACCGGCGAGAACGCCGAGCCAGCGCCACAGATCGGTCGCCAGCCAACCGGCGATGGCGATGAACAGATAGGGCACCCACCATGGCTCGGTCATCATGGTTCGCTCTCCGGTGACACGGGTTTGATCTTTCGGCGGAAGATGAAGCGATCGATCAGATAGGCGAGCGTGCCGCCACCAATTCCGGCGTAAAGAATATCGAATTCAGGAGCGATCACCGCGAAAACCGGCCCGGCGATCACGCCGATGATGAACGCCACCTTGACGACGGAATGGCGGGCGGTGGCCCAGATCGATGCCACGAAATAGACGGGTGTGAGGAAAAATAGCACACCGGCGACCAATGGCGGAAAGGCGGCGACGACGCCGTAACACAGGCCGACGATGATGGCGTTGATGACGGTCAGCGTCATGCCGAAACCGGCGAACCAAGCGGCGCGCGCCTCACGCGGCACTTTCGACAGGTTCTGCGTGGCGAAAACCCAGGCGGTGATCGCGACGAAATGCGAGAGAAACAGCAAAATCCATGTCGGCGTCTTTGCGCCGCGCATCTCCGGAACGATGGAGGCGACCATCGGCATCATCCGGACCGAGGACAGCGTGACCGCCAGAAAACAGGCGGCGAGATTGGCGCCGCCGACCATGGAGCCGATCAGGATCATCTTGGCTGGCAGAGCCCAGATCATCAGCGTCATGAACACCGCCTCGCCACGCGGCACCCCGGATTCCAGCGCAAAGGCGCTGAAACCGACGAAGGATGTCATGAGAATGAGCGAGGGCAGTGAGAAGATGCCCCGCATTCCCCTGAAAAACCAGCCACGCAGGGAGATGGTGTCGCTATCGGCCGTTTGCATTCAGAATCCAATAATACATGTCGCCCGAAACTGAGTAGCGGCTTCAGGATAACGACGTGCATAAAACAAAAACCGCGTCGCGTGAATTCGGGAAATGCGTCGCGCTTTACACATGAAAATGCCGGGCTTTCGCCCGGCATCGGTTTATCGGTTGAGCAACCGCATCATTTCTTCTTCGGCACTTTCGGCACCGTATTGGCCTTGCGGCGCGGCTTGTTCTCTTCGTCGGGCTTGTCCGCCTCGGCGACTAGAACATCCGCCTCCTCCGCCGCCTTCGAGGCGGGTTTCGCCTTGGCCTTCGACGCCTTGCCCGGCGACTTGGCGGCCTTCAGCTCCGCCTCCGGCTTCGGCTTCACAGGCGCGGTCTCCGGCAGAACCTCAAGTTTAAGGCCGTCGGAACCGTCGTCCTTCTTGCCGACGGTGACGCTGACGACGCCGCCCTTCTTGAGCTTGCCGAAGAGAATCTCGTTGGCGAGCGGCTTCTTGATGTGTTCCTGGATCACGCGCGACAGCGGGCGAGCGCCCATCTTTTCGTCGTAACCCTTTTCCGCCAACCAGGAGATCGCATCTTCGTGCAGATCGAAGGTGACGTTGCGTTCGGACAGCTGGGTTTCCAGCTGCATGACGAACTTCTGCACGACCTTGTGAATAACGGCGGTCGGCAGCGGCGAGAATGGAATGATCGCATCCAGACGGTTGCGGAATTCCGGCGTGAACAGGCGGTTGATCGCCTCTTCATCCTCACCCGTGCGACGCGAAGAACCGAAACCGATGGCCGACTTGGCCATTTCGGACGCACCCGCATTCGTCGTCATGATCAGGATGACGTTGCGGAAGTCGATCTTCTTGCCGTTGTGGTCGGTCAGCGAGCCATGGTCCATCACCTGCAACAGAATGTTGTAGATATCCGGATGGGCCTTTTCGATTTCGTCCAGCAGCACCACGGAATGCGGATGCTGGTCGACGCCATCGGTCAACAGACCGCCCTGATCGAAGCCGACATAACCGGGAGGTGCGCCGAGCAGGCGCGACACGGTATGGCGCTCCATATATTCCGACATGTCGAAGCGCAGCATCTCGACACCGAGCGAGGCGGCAAGCTGCTTGGCCACTTCCGTCTTGCCCACGCCCGTCGGGCCGGAGAAGACGTAGGAGCCGATTGGCTTGTTCGGTTCGCGCAGGCCGGCACGCGCCAGCTTGATGGCCGTGGCAAGCGCCTCGATGGCGATATCCTGACCGTAAACGACCGAGCGCAGTTCCTTTTCGAGATTGGCAAGAACCATCTCGTCATCCTTGGAGACCGTCTTCGGCGGAATGCGGGCCATCGTCGCGATGGTGACCTCGATTTCCTTTTCGGTGATCAGCTTGCGGCGCTTGGACGCCGGCAGCAACATCTGGGCCGCACCGGTCTCGTCGATCACGTCGATCGCCTTGTCCGGCAGCTTGCGGTCGGAAATGTAGCGGGCCGACAATTCGACGGCAGCCTTGATCGCCTCGTTGGAATATCTGAGGTGATGATACTCCTCGAAATAGGGCTTCAGACCCTTCATGATCGCGATCGTGTCATCGATGGACGGCTCGTTGACGTCGATCTTCTGGAAACGACGCACCAGTGCGCGGTCCTTTTCGAAGAACTGCCGATATTCCTTGTAGGTGGTCGAACCGATGCAGCGGATAGCGCCCGAAGACAAAGCCGGCTTCAACAGGTTAGACGCATCCATCGCGCCGCCTGACGTCGCGCCGGCACCGATGACGGTATGGATTTCATCGATGAACAGCACCGCGCCCGGAAACTCTTCGAGTTCCTTGACGACCTGCTTCAGCCGCTCTTCGAAATCGCCGCGATAGCGGGTGCCGGCCAGCAGCGTGCCCATGTCGAGCGAGAAGATCGTGTCGTTGGCGAGCGCTTCCGGCACCTTGCCCTCGACGATGCGCTTGGCCAGACCTTCGGCGATAGCCGTCTTGCCCACGCCCGGATCGCCCACATAAAGCGGATTGTTCTTGGAGCGGCGGCAAAGGATCTGGATGGTGCGGTTGACCTCCTCGTGACGGCCGATCAACGGATCGATCTTGCCGTTGCGCGCCTTGTCGTTGAGGTTGACGCAATAGGCTTTCAGCGCGTCCTGCTGCTTTTTAGCGGACGGACCCTCTTCCTCGGGATTGCTGCGGCTGGCTTTCGGATCGGCTTCGGGTTCGTCGGCCCCACGCGGCGCGCGCGTCTGCGAGGTGCCCGGACGCTTGCCGATGCCATGGGAGATGTAATTGACCGCATCGTAACGGGTCATTTCCTGTTCCTGCAGGAAATAGGCGGCATGGCTTTCGCGCTCGGCGAAGATGGCGACAAGCACGTTCGCGCCGGTCACTTCCTCGCGGCCGGACGATTGCACATGGATGACAGCCCGCTGAATGACGCGCTGGAAGCCGGAGGTGGGCTTGGAATCCTCGTCATAACCGGTCACGAGGTTGGTCAGTTCGTTGTCGACGTAGTCGCTGACGGTCTTGCGCAGCGCATCGAGATCGACGTTGCAGGCACCCATGACGGCAGCGGCATCCGCGTCGTCGATCAGCGCCAGAAGCAGGTGTTCAAGCGTCGCATATTCGTGGTGACGCTCATTTGCAAAGGTCAGTGCCTGGTGCAGCGCCTTCTCGAGACTGGGGGAAAAAGTTGGCACGTTGCGATCCTCATTTCTTTTCCATGACGCATTGCAGCGGATGCTGGTGCTGTCGGGCGAAATCCATGACCTGGCTTACTTTCGTCTCTGCGACCTCATATGTAAACACCCCGCATTCGCCCACGCCGTGCTGGTGCACGTGCAGCATGATACGGGTTGCCGCTTCGCGATCCTTCTGGAAGAAACGCTCCAGAATATGAATAACGAACTCCATGGGAGTGTAGTCGTCATTCAGTAAAAGAACACGGTACAAATTCGGTCTTTTCGTCTTTGCCTTGACGCGGGTGATAACGGAGGTGCCGCGGTTGTTGCCGCCGTCTTCCCCGTCGCCCTCGCCCTGCATGTAGATCGGCCTAGCGATCATCTTTCATCATTCTCCACACTATTCTCGAACCGACAGCTCATCGCCAGCAGGGAGAACTTCGCCTCTTCATATCTAGGTCGTCGTGACGCGATTTTAAGCCCCTTGCGCAACGGCGCAATCACTATTGCGTTTGCAAGGAGGCAAACCTCGGGAAAAATTGGGGACTTGCGGCAGCGCTTCGGCAAACTGCGTGACACCCGCCGTCCCCGAAGCATTTTTTGGCCAGGCGGCAGCGGTTCCCGCGCATGGCAGGCGACGGCGAAAATCCGTCGTCATTCCTTGGCGTCGAGCATTTCGCGAACGGCAATGGCCAGTTGCTTCAGCGAAAAAGGTTTCGGCAGGAAGCCGAACTTGGCGTCCGCCGGCAGGTTTTTCGCGAATGCGTCCTCGGCATAACCGGACACGAAGATGAATTTCAGATCGGGATAAGACTTGCGCAGTTCCTTAAGCAGCGTCGGGCCGTCCATTTCAGGCATCACCACATCGGACACGACGATATCGACCTTGCCTTCCAGCTCTTCCATCACCTCCAGCGCCTCGGTGCCGGAACCCGCCTCATGCACGGTGTAGCCACGGGTTTCCAGCATGCGCTTGCCGCCGCGCCGCACCGCCTCCTCGTCCTCCACCAGCAGTACGACAGCGGAGTTGCCGGTGAGGTCGAGCGGTTCTTCCTTTACCGGCTCAGGTGCCGCCACAGGAGCGAGCGCTGCTTCTCCAGGCTGCTGGCCCGCAACGGCCTCCACCATATGGCGCGGCAGGTAGATGCGGAAGGCTGTTCCCTTGCCCATTTCCGATTCGGGATAGATGTAACCGCCGGACTGCTTGACGATGCCATAGACCATCGACAGGCCGAGACCGGTGCCCTTGCCGACTTCCTTGGTGGTGAAGAAGGGCTCGAAAATCTTGTCCATGATTTCAGGCGGAATGCCGGTGCCATTGTCGGCAACTTCCACCATGACCATGTCTTCCGCCGGAACTTCCGGCCGGCCGAGTGCTGCCGCCTCCTGCGCATCCACATTGCGGGTGCGGATGGTGATCTTGCCACCTTCAGGCATGGCATCGCGGGCATTGACGCAGAGATTGATGAGCACCTGCTCGAATTGTGACAGATCGGTCTTCACCGGCCAGAGGTCGCGTCCGTAATCCACCTCAAGCTTGACATTGGTGCCGGAAATCAACCGGTCGACCAGCATGCGCAGATCGCCGATGACATCCGTCAGATTGAGGATCGCCGGGCGCATCGTCTGCTTGCGCGAAAACGCCAGAAGCTGGCGCACCAGAACAGCTGCGCGGTTGGCGTTGCGCTTGATCTCCATGAGGTCGGCGAAGCTCGGATCGGCAGGCCGCGCCTGTAGCAGCAAGTGGTCCGACGACAGCAGGATGGCGGTCAGCACATTGTTGAAATCGTGGGCGATGCCGCCTGCCAGCGTGCCGACGGCATTCATCTTCTGCGTCTGCGCCATCTGGGTTTCGAGCGCCTTCTGCTCGGTCACCTCGATGGCATAAACGATCGCCACTTCTTCCGGCGCCTCGTCGTCCTGATCGATGACAGCGTTGACGTAGAAACGGAAATGTCTGGTCTCGTCGCTCGGGTGGCGCGAATCGAACGGCGCGATATCGCCCTGTCGGTCCTTCGCCTCGGCCAGCGCCTGTTCCAGCCGCGGCTTCTCATTGTCATGCAGGACGGTTTCAAGCGCCACGCCGCGATCGATATCGTCACGTCCGACAACGCCGGAAAACAGCTTCAGGAACGGCGCGTTGATGCGCAGAATGCGACCTTCGCCATCCAGCGAGGCAATCGCCATCGGGGTATTGTTGAAGAAGCGCGTGAAACGCATGGCAGAGGAAGATTCCGTATCCTCCTGCCCCTTGGGACGCATCAGAACGATTGTCCGGCTCTCGCCCGGCGCACCGTCCTTGGAACTGACCTGATGCACGAGGCGGGCCGGCATGCTCTGGCCGTTCACCCGGCGCATGTCGAGATCGAGGATTTCGGTGCGCTTGGCGCTGCCCTGCGGATGGACGGATTCGATCAGCGCCATGCCTTCGCCGGCGACGATATCGGACACCGTCATCGAGCCGGGTGAAAATTGCGCCAGATCGATGCCCAGCCATTCGGACAGGGTGGCGTTCAGATAAACAATCTCGCCCTTGCGTCCAGCGGAAAAGAAACCGGCCGGCGCGTGGTCGAGATAGTCGATGGCATTCTGCAATTCGCGGAAAAACCGTTCCTGATCCTCACGCTCCGGCGTGATGTCGGCGATCTGGAAAACGTGCAGACCCTCGCCGCCCGCATCCTTCAGCACCCGGCCTTTCAGCCTGTACCAGTGCGGCCCGGCGCTCCCATCCTCGCCCAGCGGTTTCTGCAGCCGGAACTCCTCGTATCCGTCGCGCCCCTCCCGCAGCACGTTGATGAGCCGGTAAAGCGCCTCGGTCGATTCCCGGCTGCGCGACAGCAGCGTTTCGAGGCTCTGGATATCGCTCGCCCTGGTGGTGCCGCTCATGCGGCAATAGGTGGCGTTGGCGTAT
Organism: Agrobacterium burrii; assembly: GCF_017313405.1. NCBI lineage: Bacteria > Pseudomonadati > Pseudomonadota > Alphaproteobacteria > Hyphomicrobiales > Rhizobiaceae > Agrobacterium > Agrobacterium burrii. Next base: position 396,396 of record NZ_JAFLNA010000001.1, on the reverse strand, counting down.
ACCATATGCCCCTTGGCATCGGTGATCAGCGTGCCCTCGGGATGGGCAGACAGGAACCGGCGGGCAAGCCCGTCCGATTGCGACTGGGGCATGACCTCGATGAAACCGATGATCGACGACACCAGAAAAAAGATGCCCATCATCGCCAGCACGCCGAGAATGCCGAGCACGATTTCGTTTTCCAAAGAGTTCTTGAAATAAACGAACGCGGCGGCAGCGGCGATCAGCACCAGCGCCAGAAGCAGGATGCGCAAAACCGTGCCGGAACGGGCACGCCTGTCCACCAGCGGAAGGTCGTTGTCGCTTGTCTCGCGCACCCGTGTCATCTTGGCCTCGCAGTCGTGCAGGTCGTCATTCGGTCAGCCACGGTTCTCGACGGAATCGGGCGTTAAAATTTCTTGTAGCAACTCGCTTGCGCATCAAAAAGCTCCGCCGGGCCACAAAGGCTTAAAAACGCACAGGGAAAACGCTTGGAAAGGCGCAATACACAGGCCTTTCAGTCGGCAAGGGAACCGAAAGCCACACCAGGCGGTTTTGTGTTCCAGGGGGACGGTGGCGGATAAACCTTGTATCGCGCCCAAAAAAATCGTCTTTTCCTGTTTGATGTTCACACTATAAGAACCACGGCAATATTAATTGCCCAAGAAATTAAAGGCCAGAAAATCTGAAGGGATGATCTCCATGATGGAAGATTTTATCGGCACCTATGGAAATAATCTCATCGTTGCCGTCGTCGGTGTGGGTGCGGCGCTGCTCATTCTGGCGATCGCTTTGTGGATCCTGCGCCGGCGCAGCGGTTCGTCGCCGTTTATCCGTGGCGGGCGCAACCGGCAGCCGCGCCTGCAGGTTCTCGACGCGACGGCCGTTGATGCGCGCCGCCGTCTGGTGCTGGTTCGCCGCGACAATGTCGAGCATCTGGTGATGATCGGCGGCCCGACAGATATCGTCATCGAAAGCGGTATCGGCGCAATCCCTATCGTCAGGGACGTGCAGGAGCCGGAACTGAAGGCCCTGCCGCGTCAGGAGAGCGAACCGAAGAGGGCCGAGCCGTCTATTCCCCAGGAACGCCGCGCCGCCCTGCCGCAACAGCCGCCCGTCGCAGCGGCAGCCCCTCCCGTGTCGCAGGAACCGGTGAGACAGCCGCAACGGCCGGAGCCGGCCCCGCCTGCTCCTCGCCCGCCACAACCGACTGCAACAACTGCACCATTGCCGCCGCGCCCATCGACACCGCCGCAACCCGTATCGCCGCCGCCCGTGGCAGTCCGCGAGCCCGCTCCACCGGTCAGACAGGCCGCACCAGAGAGGGAGATCGTGCGTCCCGTCCCGCCACCGCCAACAATGGCTGCCGCAGCCCCGGCAGCTGCCATTTTGCCAGTAACCGCCGCGTCGCTCGACATGGCCAGCGAACGAAGCGAGCCGCGTCGTGCGGAACCCTTCGTGCCCGCTCCGGTACAGACACCGATACCGGTCGCACCGCCGGTGCCAGCACAGGCGACGCAGGCAAAGGTGGAAGAAGAACGGCCGACGGTCATCGCCCCACCGGTTTTTGCCGCGCGCGAGCCGGTGTTCGACCAATCCAGCGCCGCAGATTTTCTCGATGCGGCGCGCGAGCGGGTTCTTCCCGGCATGAAGCCTGAACAACTGAAGCCTGAGCAGAACGCGCCGCCTGCCCCCTTCCCGCCGAAACCGGAAAGTCCGGCTTTTGCGTCCAACGACGCTGAACCGAAATTTTCCGATGAGCTGGCCAGCGATTTCGAGAGCTTTCTCGAAGCGGAGATAGCCAAGAGCCGGGATGCGGATAACGAACCGGCAATTGCCGCCGCCGAAAAGCAGCAGAAAAACGAGCCCGTTTCGCCACCAGTTACCGGAGCGTCGCCAGATGGTGACGTGCAAAAGGAAATGGCGCGTATTTTTGGCGAGCTTTCCGTTACCCGCGACCGCTGAGGCGGCGCGCATAAAGCTTCAATGCCAAAAGGGCACGGAACAATTCCGTGCCCTTTTGCTTGTGCTTGTGCAGGTGCTTAAGATGGCCGGTTCGCTGCGGCGTCCGGCACAGCAGCCTTGTTATTCGTCGCGATAAACTTTTTCGCGACGCTCGTGACGTTCCTGCGCCTCGATGGAGAGCGTCGCTATCGGGCGGGCGTCCAGACGCTTGAGGCCGATAGGTTCACCCGTTTCCTCACAGAAACCGTAGGTGCCGTCTTCGATCCGCTGAAGAGCCGCATCGATTTTGGAAATCAGCTTGCGCTGACGGTCGCGGGCGCGAAGTTCGATCGCCCGGTCTGTTTCGGATGAAGCCCGATCAGCGAGATCGGGGTGATTGGCGCTTTCTTCGGCGAGATGTCCGAGGGTCTCGCGCGCTTCTCTCAGGATGTCATTTTTCCAGGCGACCAGCTTCGCGCGGAAGTAGGCCCGCTGGCTGGCATTCATGAACTCGTCGTCTTCCGAGAGTACATATTTGCTAAGATCGATCTTCTCACTCAACGCGATTCTCCTCGAAGAACATCTCAATGCGGCGGTGTATACTCCAATGATATAGGCCGGTTCAAGTCTACAGATCAGTTTTCAGGCATTTTTAAAACTGACACAAAAATCATCTAAATGACTAATTTTTATCCTCTATTGGCGTCGAGACGATCTGTTCTTCGATCACTTCAATGCGACTTGCCAACAGGAAAGAGGACTTGCGGTCCCTCGATCCTATCCTGTAGCATCCGGCTGTACCCAGAGTTTCGAACGCCGGTTCCTGCCCTTGACAGATTCTCATCCGAAGCGAGTTTATCTTTTACGCCACGCCAAAGCCGCCTGGGCGGCGCCGGGGGAACGCGATTTCGACCGGGGATTGAACGAGGCAGGTTTTGCCGAGGCGGAGATCATTGCCGACCTTGCCGCCGATCGGCGTTACCGCCCCGACGTGCTCCTATCCTCCACCGCCGCACGCTGTCGGCAGACCACGCAGGCCTGGCAGCGCGCCTTCAACGAAGGCATCGAAATAGCCTATGTCGATGAGATGTATAATGCGCGCAGCGAAACCTATCTCTCCCTCATCGCAGCGCAGACGGATGCTGGTTCGGTGATGCTGGTGGGCCATAACCCCACCATGGAGGCGACACTGGAGGCGATGATCGGCGAGGATATGCTGCATGCCGCCCTGCCCTCCGGTTTCCCGACCGCAGGGCTCGCCGTGCTCGATTACGACGGCAGTGGCGCAAATGGCGAGGATCGCTGGCGGCTGGTCGATTTTCTCTCACCGGGCAAGTAGCCGCCCCAACGCGTGACGGAGCCATCGCCGATGGCGGCTGTCGTGAAAATCCACCGGGGCGCTTCTTTTTTGGGCAGCCGCGACTTCCTATATTGCAGCCGTGATCATGAACCACAGCCGGGAAACTGCCATTGCCGCCTTCTCTGACGTCCCTGACAGACAGTGCGCTTATCGCGCTCGATAATCTGGCCGACCGTGCGAGCAACCTCACCCATCCGACATTACGGCTTGGCGTTACAGGCCTTTCGCGGGCGGGAAAGACGGTTTTCATTTCCTCCCTCGTCCATAATCTCCTGAATGGCGGCCGCCTGCCCCTATTCGAGGCCATGCGGTCAGGCCGCGTCTCGAATGTGCGCCTTGAGCCGCAGCCGGACGACGCTATTCCCCGCTTCCAGTACGAAGACCATATTCAGGCGCTGGTGCGCGACAGGCTGTGGCCGGATTCGACGCGGGCAATCTCGGAACTCAGGATCACGCTGGATTACCAGAGCGCCAGCGGCTGGGGCCGGTGGTTCTCGGCCGGCAAGCTATCCATCGATATTGTCGACTATCCCGGAGAATGGCTGCTCGACCTGCCGCTGCTCTCACAGGACTACAAGCAGTTCAGCGATGCGACCGTCGCACTTGCCGGGAGCGGCATCCGCGCCGAACTGGCGCAGGAGTGGCTGGCGATCGCCTCTTCGCTCGATATCAATGCGCCTGCCGATGAGATGACGGCGCGCCGCCTTGCCGAGAGCTTCGCAGCCTATCTGAAAGCCTGCAAGTCCGACGAGAGATCGCTCTCCACCCTGCCGCCCGGCCGTTTCCTGATGCCGGGCGATCTGGAGGGTTCTCCGGCGCTGACCTTTGCGCCCCTGCCGGGGCTGACCGACGAAAAGGCACCAAAGGGCTCGCTACGGGCGATGATGGAGCGGCGTTACGACGCCTATAAGTCGATTGTGGTCAAACCCTTCTTCCGCGAGCATTTCGCCCGCCTCGACCGTCAGATCGTGCTGATCGACACGCTGCAGGCCGTTAATCGCGGACCGGAAGCCGTTCAGGATCTGGAACGGGCGCTGGGCGATGTTCTTGCCTGTTTCCGCCCCGGCACCAACAGTTTGTTGTCCTCGCTCATCGGCCGTCGCATCGACAAGGTGCTGATTGCCGCCACCAAGGCCGACCATCTGCATCACGAAAGCCATGACCGGCTGGAGCGGCTGACCCGTCGTCTGGTGGACCGCGCCATCACCACCATCGGCATGAACGGTGCCGGCATAGAGGTCATGGCTCTCGCTTCCGTGCGCGCCACCAGAGAGGCAAGCGTGCGTCAGGATGGCCACGAACTGCCCGTCATCGTCGGCACGCCGATGGCCGGTGAAACCATCAATGGCGAGACCTTCGACGGCAACCGCAAGACGGCGATCTTTCCCGGCGACCTGCCCGAAGACCCGGAACCGTTATTTCGCAGCATAGACGAGGATGGCGACAAGGCGACGCTACCGGATGTCAATGTCGTGCGCTTCCGCCCGCCCAATGTTGACGAGCCGGGTAGCGGCGGCATCCGGCTTTCCGTTCCCCATATCAGGCTCGACCGCGCCATGCAGTTCCTGTTCGGAGACAAGCTCGCATGAAGGCTCCCACACAAAACGATCCGCAGGCCCGCCGCCCGGCGGCTTTCACCCTCGAGACAGAGCAGACGGCACGGCCGTCGCCGGCGCGGAAACGCGCGCCGCGCAGCTTCGATACCGAGATTTCATTGACGCCTGACGAGGACGATCCGTTTCTGGCGCCTGAAGAGATCGATGCGGCCGCATTGCCGGTGGCCTCACCGAAGAAAAACCGCTTCTCTTTCGGCAAGCTCGCGCTCGGCGCGCTTGGTGTCCTGTTCTCGCTCGCCTTCGGCCTCTGGGCGGACCAGCTTATCCGCAACCTGTTCTCCCGCTCCGACTGGCTGGGTTACACGGCGAGTATCGCCCTTATCGTCGCGCTTTTCGCCGTTCTCGTCCTTGTCGGGCGGGAAGTCTTCGGCATCATGCGGCTCAACGCGGTGCAGTCGCTCAAGGCAGATGCGGAGACGGCGAGCCTCGACAAAAGTCCGAAACCCGCCCGTGCTGTTATCACCCGCCTCAATGCCGTCCTCTCCCACCGGGCCGAAACAGCCAAGGGCCGTGCGGCACTGAAGGATACGGAAAACGATGTGATTGACGGCCCGCATCTCATCGAGCTTGCCGAGCGTGAATTGCTGGCACCGCTCGACCGGCAGGCGCGGGCGCTGATTCTCAATTCCTCCAAGCGTGTCTCCGTGGTCACCGCCGTCAGCCCGCGCGCCATCGTCGATCTGGCTTACGTGCTGTTCGAGGTGACACGGCTGGTCAGGGCCATGGCCGAGCTTTACGGCGGCCGTCCCGGCACGCTCGGCATGCTCCGGCTGCTGCGCGACGTCGTCGCCCATCTTGCCGTCACGGGCTCGATTGCCGTCGGCGACGGGCTGGCCCAGCAAGTTCTTGGCCACGGTCTTGCCTCGAAGCTTTCCGCCCGCCTCGGCGAAGGCGTCATCAACGGCCTGATGACGGCACGAATCGGTATTGCGGCGATGGACCTTTGCCGCCCGCTGCCGTTTCGTGCGGTGAAGCGGCCGGGGATCGGTGATTTCATGTCCGACCTGACGCCCGATTTAAGCGGCGGAAAAAGCGGTGAAAAAGCCTGATCGGTGGGGCATACACGGCTCAAAAGGTTACGGGCGAAGCCGCAAATACGGGTGAAATAAACCAAGCATTAACCATTCCGCCGGTAGATTGCCGCCTATCGAACAGGCTTCTTCGCCGGGGAAAGTATCATGTATTCGCGCTTCTTTTCGCTTGTGGGCGGACTTGCCGCCATATTGTCCGTCAGCGGCGGCTTCGGCCTGTCTGACGTCCATGCAGCATCGCGCGATCGCGACGACGTATTCTTCCGCTCCGTGGCCGGCGTCTGGAAAGGTCCGGGCGAAATCGTCGCGGGCAAATACAAGGGCACCAAATTCACCTGCGATCTGACAGGCGAACCGCTCGATGACAAAAAGACCGGCATCAAGCTTGGCGGCACCTGCCGCGTCGGCGTCTTCAGCCAGCCCATGTCCGCCATCATCAGCCAGAAGGGCAGCAGCTACGAAGGCAAGTTCCTCGATGGCGCCGAGGGCAAGGGACTGGACATCACCTCCGGACAGGTCAGTGGCGACAAGGTCGTTGTCGGCATCAACCGTTCCAAGCTCAATGGCGCCATGGTTGCCCGCGTCTCGAGTGACAATTCGATGAACATCACCATTTCCGTCAAGGTCGCCGACCAGATGATCCCCGTCATCGGCGTGACGCTGGCGCGCGACATCGACCAGCTCGCTGTTGGTTCGATCAAGCCTTAAGCGCGATAATCTTCTCAGTCATTACCGAGCGGGAGTGTCCACCACTCCCGCTTTTCGTTTGTGCGGACAATGCCGCTTCTATCCGCCTGCTGAAGCCATTCCCGTACCGGCTTTCCCCTGACGTCGATATTCGGGGCGATCTCGGCGAGCGGCATCAGGACGAAAGCGCGCTCGGTCATGCGCGGGTGCGGCACTTCGATGCTTTCCGTTACGACAACCTCATCGCCATAGGTCAACACGTCAATATCGATGGTCCGCGGCCCCCAGCGTTCCGTGCGCACCCGCTTCATGCCCTTTTCAATGCCGAGGCATAATTGCAGCAGCGCGGGCGCTGTGAGCGAGGTTTCGACCAGCGCACAGCAATTGAAGAAATCCGCCTGATCCGTCTTACCCCAGGGAGGTGTGCGGTAAAGGCCGGAGACGGCCAACAGGCGGCAATTTTCATGCGTATCCAGTTCGTGCAAGGCCTTGGCCATTGCGGCGGCGGGATCGCCGATATTGCCGCCGAGACCCAATGCGGCGACTGTCATCTTTTCAGGCACGGTGTTCAACACTCACCTGCGCATAATCGAGAATGCCGGGAACGGGCGCGGACGGTTTACGCACCGTGATGCGCAGCCAGACGATTTGCGGGTAACGGGCGCGCAGCGCTTTGGCGATGTCGTTCGCCAGCGCCTCGATCAGATAACGGCGCTGGCCCACGACGATTTTTTCGATAACAGCGAAGGCCACGCCGTAATCGACTGTATTTTCGATCTCGTCGGTTTCCAGCGCGTCACCCGCCTCGACCTCCATCTCGGCATCGACGAAAAAGCGCTGGCCCAGCACCTCCTCCTGCTCGAGAAGGCCATGACGGGCGAAAAAGGAACAGTTTTTCAGGATGATGGTATAGCGGCTCATCGCATCGCCTCCATGGCAGGAATGTTTCGCCCGAAAGCCGCGCCTTTGTCAGGACACGGCATTCCGGCACTCGTTGATCTACGCATCGGCCTTTGCCGGCGCTTTGGCAAGAACCGCATCGGCAATTGCCAGTGCATCGCGTGTGGCAGTGACATTGTGCACGCGAAAAATCGAAGCACCCGAAAGGCGCAGGATCGCTGTCGTCGCAGCCGTTCCGATATCGCGTTCATGGGCAGCATCCCTGCCCGTCAGCGACCCTATGAAACGCTTGCGCGACGTGCCGGCCAGAACCGGCAGGCCAAAAGCGGCAAGTTCACCGAATCGCGCCATAAGCTCGACATTTTCGCCCTCGTCCTTGGCAAACCCGAAACCGGGATCGAGCACGATGGCATCACGGGCAATGCCCGCATCCTGCGCAATCTCCAGCGAGCGATTGAGGAATTCAAACTGGTCCTCGATGACATCGGCGAGCTTCTGTCTGTCGCGGCCGGTATGCATGATGCAGACGCCAGCACGTGTGGCGGCAATCACGCCCGCCATCTGCGCATCCTTCTGCAACCCGAAGACATCATTGACGATATGCGCGCCAGCCTCGATCGAAAGCCTCGCGGTGGATGCGCGATAGGTATCGACCGAAATCAGCACATCCGTCTCGCGGCGCAGTTTCTCGATGACAGGCAACACGCGGTCCTGCTCCTGCGCCTCTGTCACCTGCGCCGCACCCGGCCGGGTGGATTCGCCGCCGATATCGATGATGTCAGCTCCCTCTTCCACGCAGGTCAGCGCATGGGAAAAAGCCGCATCGACGGCAAGAAAACGGCCGCCGTCGGAAAAGGAATCGGGGGTGGCGTTGACGATGGCCATAATACGGCCACGCCCATCAAGTTTCAGGGAGCGACCATGGGCCGCTTGCCACACATTGCTGCCGGCTGTTATCACGTAACACGCGCCTTTCAGGAATAACGGAGTGTTATGCCAATCCTTATAAGTTCCGCTCCGCCTATGCAGCAAACGTTTTTCAAGTTCAACCGGAAGGCCGGGTCATGACCAAAACATCACGTGCTCTTTGCGCCGCCCTTGCGGGTGCGCTGGCACTTTCTTCGGCCGGGCCGGCTTTTTCCGAAACCATCGTCCGCAAGACCTATTCCTATTTTTCGATCGCCGGCAAAACCGCCGCAGATCTCGACCAGCAGCTCTCCAAGCATGGCCCGCTGACGCGCAATACCGGTGCGCGCCATCCCGGTGCGACCGAGATCAAATTCGGCGGCGAACTCAGTTATGTCGAAAAAAACGGCCAGTGCAGCGTTGGAACGGCGAAGGTTCTTTTGAACACCCGTATCCTTCTGCCGCGATGGAAAAACCGTCGCCGTACCACGGCGGAACTGGCCTTCATCTGGGATACGCTGCTTGCCGATATCAAGCGCCATGAGGAGCGGCACGCGGAAATCGCCCGCACCCATGCCCGTTCGCTCGAAAGAGAGCTGGCAGCACTTCATCCGCAGAAAAACTGCGAGACGCTGCAGGAAATGGTCGGCAAGATCACCCAGACGGTGATGGATGAACACGACAGGGACCAGATGCGTTTCGATGTGGTAGAATCGAAAAATTTCGATGCCCGCATGACCCGGCTTTTGAAAAACCGGCTCGAACAGGGGCAGAATCGGCGCTAAACCGCCTTTCGCCGCATTTCCCGTTAAGGCGCAACGCAACGGAAACATGACGTTACGTCATGTCCGATCTCACCCGTGACTTCTCGTCATGGTGCCGTCGCCGAGACTCATTGTAGCTTGTTCATACGGTTTTTAACGGTTGTGGCCCGCAACGGGTCCGGCGCTCAAAACTCTCTCCGGTTCTCCCGGTGCGCACTTGAGGGCTCGCAGGTGTTTCCTCCCTCGCCTGCATGCTGCGTACCCGCCTCGCCCCGCTCCCCGCTACCTGGTGAGCGGGGCTTTTTCTGCGACCGGCAGTGCGAAGGGCTTTCAGCCCTGGCGTTCGGGAACGTGAACGACGAGACCGTCAAGCTCGTCTTTCATCTTGATCTGACAGGAGAGACGCGAGGTGGGGCGCACGTCAAAGGCGAAATCCAGCATATCCTCTTCCATCGGCTCCGGCCCGCCGACACGCTCCGCCCAGGCGTCATCGACATAGACATGACAGGTCGCGCAGGCACAGGCGCCGCCACATTCCGCATCGATGCCCGGAATGGAGTTGCGCACGGCGTTCTCCATGACGGTGGAACCGTTGCTCACATCGAGTTCATGGGGCGTGCCGTCAAAGGCGACGATGGTCAGTTTTGTCATGCCGGAATCCAAAATGGTGATCTAAGAACTGTTCTAAACACATAGAAAGGCCGGTTCGCCTTGGCAACCCGCTTCCAGGGCGCACAGGCTGAACCGGCCTTATAAAATGACAAATTTGATGAACTCCGCCTCAGCGGCAAAGCTTCAGGATGAAGTTTTCCGCCTCGACGATGGTTGCCGCGAGTTTCGCAATTGCCGCGCTGTCCTTGCCCTTGTCCTCTACCGCAGCTGCGGCGGCGGAAACAGCGGGGGCGCCAACAGCCTGTGCGGCACCCTTCAGGCGGTGGGCTGTCGCCCTCACGGTCTTGTCGTCAGCCTCGGCAATTTCATGCAAGGCGGCGCGGGCATTACGGCTGAACAGTTGTAGCACTTCGATTTCCAGATCCTTGTCACCCATCGTCTGACGGGCAAGATGATCGAAATCGATCGGCTTTTTCGTAACGGCCGGCGCACCGCCGCAATTGTCCGGAGCTTCGAAAGCAATACTGACCGCTGCCATGGCTGAAATTCCTTGTTCCGCCGTTTCTTGTTTCGTGTCACATCTGTGTCGTATTTACGCATCCAAACCGGTGCTATCGGCTTAAATTACGGCGTGACGCGGGCGAAAATCTTCTGCTATGGTTAATTTATGTTAAACTTATGCGAAACAAGGCGTTCAGAGCGAAACTCAGGTTTAAAAACTGTTAAAAAGCCGACACTTCGCTACCGTCTCAAATCCGCATTAATTGTTTCGAACACCTAAATGTGTCACTACGGTACTGCCGTTCCTGCGAGGCTTGAGTGCAAGCTTTGTTATTACGGCACAGTGATGTAATTTCGCCCGAAAGCTGGACCACCAGCAATTCGGGATTTGGTAAATGGCGGAATTGTTTCCTTTAACGGGATAATGTTCCGCCGGCATGATGGCGGCAGTCCGCTTGCAGGTTGCAAGTGGTCGAACGGCATGAAGCCGGGCGTATGTGTAACGAGGCGTAACCGCATGGCGAATAACAAGATCAGCGACTCTGTCGACGAGACTGCATTTCAGGCGTTGGAAGACGCCCTGCAGCTTGGTGCTTTCGAAGAAAAGCCGGAATCGCGGAAAACCGCAGCGCCAAAGCAGCCGGAGGCCAGATTGAAGGAAGCAAGCCGACAGACCCCTGCTCCCGAGGCCGCCCGCGCGCCTGCAGAACAGGCACCCAAATCGCCCAATCTGGAAGCGGCCAATGACGGCTCCAAGCGCAGCCCGGCGATGATCCTGAAATCGCTGGAAGGCGGCTCCATCGGCGGCGCACTCAGAAATGCGACGATCATGTCGGTCATCTGGGCGCTTGGCGGTCTCGGTGTCGCCCATCTTCTTTACGGTAACGCGCTGTGGAATATCGCCTCGATTGCCGATCTCACCGCAATCCCCGGCCTGATGGCGATCGTCGTCGGCATTCTCGTTCCCGTCATGCTGTTCTTCGCCTTCGCGATCATGATGGCGCGTGCCCGCGACCTGCGCAACGCTGCCCGGTCAATGGCTGAAGTGGCGCTTCGCCTTGCCGAGCCCGAAACGGTTGCCTCCGACCGCATCATGTCCGTCGGCCAGGCGGTTCGCCGCGAAGTCTCGGCCATGAATGACGGCATCGAGCGCACCATTGCGCGTGCGACGGAACTGGAAACGCTGGTCCATTCGGAAGTCAACGCGCTTGAGCGCAGCTATGCCGACAATGAATTGCGCGTGCGCAGCCTCGTGCAGGAACTGACCGCCGAGCGCGACGCCATCGTCAACCACGCCGAGCGTATCCGCTCGTCCATCGTGGGTGCGCAGGAACAGATCAAGGAAGAGCTTTCCATCGTCGGCGAAGAGCTTTCGATGCGGCTTGCCACCTCCGGTGAAGCCTTCGCCTCGATGATCGATACGCGCTCCGCAGCGCTGCTCGAAAAATCGCGCGCTTCTACCGAAGCAATGGGCAGCCTTATCGCCGCCAAGACCGAAAACTTGCTTCAGGCACTGAATTCTTCGGGCTCGACCCTGTCGAACGAATTCGACATGCGCCTGCACAATCTCGCCTCGACGCTGGATGAGCGCGGTGAAGTTCTGCTCGAACGGTTCGCGATCCATGCATCGACGCTGGATAGAGGTGCTGAAAGCCTCAACAGCGCGCTTGAAGAACGCACCCGACAGCTTAACGAAACGCTCTCCACCCGCACGCTCGAACTCAACCGCAATATTGATCGCGGTCAGCAGGTCATCGGCAGTTCGCTGGACACCGTGCTAGACAAGCTCTCTGCCTCGCTCGAGGAAAAGGGTCTCTCCTTCCGCCAGAGCCTGCAGAGCACGGCTGATGATGCGATCATGGATCTCGATCTGCGTTCCGGCCTCTACGAAGAGCGCCTGCAGGCAACGGTCGGCCAGGTCAACTCCGCCTTCGACGAACATGTGGCGGATTTCGCCAGCGCCTTCGACCAGCGTGCCGGCAGCCTCGACAGCAAGCTGATGGAAAGCCTTGCCCGCATCAACGAAACCGTTGCCGGCGGCTCGGAAGCCCTCGACACCATGCTGAACAGCGGTCTTGAGCGCATCGGCAATACCATGACCGATCAGTCTCTGGCGCTGGCAACCGCGCTGGGCACGGGCCAGGAAATGCTTGAAAGCGCGCTTGAAATCCGCACCCGCGAGTTCAGCGACGCCATCGGCCAACGCACTACCGAAATTACCAATGCTTTCGCCAATTCGCACGAGAAGATCGACGGCGTTCTGGCGGAACGCAGCAATGCCCTGTTCGGCGCGCTTTCGGCCAGCCAGGACCGTTTCGACGAGGCGCTCGCCAGCCGTTCGCTGGCCATTACCGGCTCTGTCTCCGGCACGGCCGAACGCCTTGCCATCATGCTCGACGAACGTGCAGCCGCAATCAACAGCGTTGTTGCCGATGTCGAACGCCGCCTGTCGGAAACGCTCGAAACCCGGGCCGCCGCCATCACCGGCGCCGTTTCCGGTATCGAGGACCGCATTTCCGACACGCTGGAAAGCCGCACGGCCGCATTGCATGACGTTGTTTCCGGCGCGGAAAGCCGCATCGCCGAAACGCTGGATGGCCGCACGGCTGCTCTTTCCAGCACGATTTCCGGTGTCGAGGAACGCATCGCCGACACGATGGACAGCCGCACCCTGTCGCTTGACATGACCTTTGCCAATGTCGAGGAAAGGCTTTCCGAGACACTCGACAGCCGTACCTCCGCCCTCACCGGCATGGTCGCAAGCGCTGAAGAAAAGATCGCCGGCGCACTCGACAGCCGCACTGTTACCTTCGGCGACGTTGTTGCCGGCGCAGAAACACGTATCGCGGAAACGCTGGACGGTCGTACCGCCGCGCTTAACGCCGTGGTTTCCGGTGCGGAAGAACGCATCGCCGATACGCTTGACAGCCGCACCATGGCGCTCGACATGGCATTCTCCGGCGCTGAGGAAAAAATCGCCGAAGCACTCGACACGCGCACCGCAGCCCTTGGCCAACTGGTGGCCGGCGCCGAGACCCGTATTGCCGGCGCGCTCGACAGCCGCACGGATTCGTTGAAAAACGTCGTTTCCGGCGCGGAAGAGCGGATCACTGACGTGCTCGACAGCCGTACCATGGCGCTGGACATGAGCTTCTCCGGCGTCGAGGAAAAAATCGCCGACATTCTCGACAGCCGGACCGCCGCCCTGCACGGCGCCGTTTCCGGCGTCGAGGACCGTATTGCCGGTGCGCTGGACAGCCGTACCGCTGCCCTTTCCGGCATCGTTTCCGGTGCGGAAGAACGCATCGCCGATGCGCTCGACAGCCGCACCATGGCGCTCGACATGACGATTTCAGGTGTCGAGGAGCGGATTGCCGAGGCGATGGATGCGAGAACATCGTCGCTTTCGCTTGCGGCGGCCGGTGTCGGCCAGCGCCTCGAAGCCACTGCGTTTACACTTGAAAACGCCCTTGCCAGCGGTCACGAGCGGCTGGAAACCATGCTCGGCTCACAGGCGGAACGCATTGCCGGTTCGCTGGAGCGCAATAGCGGCCTGATCGAGCAGAGCGTTTCCGGTGCGGCCAACCGCATCGAAACCGTTGTGGAAGATGGCAGCAGCCGCTTTGCGCAGACGGTGGAAGAAGGCGTTTCCCGCCTCGAAACCAATCTGTCGCAATCGCATGAGGATATCCGCACTGCGCTCGACCAGCGCCACGCGGATATGGCAGCGACGCTAAGCTCCGCCACCACACAGATGGGTGACATGCTCTCCGAGCAGGCGATGATGATCGGCACCACTGTCGCCTCCAGCGCCAGCATGCTCGAGCTGTCGCTCGAAACCCAGCAGGACACGCTGCAGAAGGCAATCGACGGAAGTGCTGCGACGCTCGAAGAACGTCTTCGCAACAGCGCCGGCGACATCGCCGTCAAGATCGGTGAAGCCGCCCGCGAAATCGGCGGTGCGACAGACGCCCTCTCCTCCCGCATCGAAACCTCGATCGGCAACGTCACTACCCGTCTCGATGAGACCGGTGCGCGTATCGAAACGTCGCTCGACACGTTGCAGGCGCGTGTCGGCGGTGATCTGGCCAATGTGAACACATCGATTGAAGATTCGGGCCGTCGCTTCGCCGAAGCACTCGAGGACAAGACTGCGATATTTGCCCGCACCAGCGACGAAGCTGCCGAGCGTATCACCGGCATTCTGGACGAGCAGACCACACGTGTCTCCGACACCTTCGAAAGCCGCACGAGCCGTCTCGCCGAAACCTTCGATACCGGCACGGCCCGTATCGACGAACGTCTCGGCACCATGGACCGGGCGCTGACGATCGGCCTCGAAAACGTCAACCGTACCATTGAAGGCAAGGCCAGCGATCTCGCGGTCAGCCTGCGCGGCGCAGTCGTCTCCGCCACCCAGAACATCGGTGACGAAGCGGCTCGCTCGTCTGCCCTGCTCGCCAAGTCCGGCTCGGAATTTGCCGATCAGGTCCAGGCGCAGAACGAGGCCTTCACCAAGGCCATCGAAGAGCGTTCCGGCGAGATCGTCAACCGCATCTCGGATGCGCAGACGCGCCTTTCCGGCCAGGCCGCTGCCGTCGCCCAGACCTTCTCCGAGGCCGGCAACATCATCGTCAACAAGGTTGCCGAAGCTGAAGCTGTCGTCCGTTCTCAGGTCGGCGTCATCTCCGAGACGCTGACGGGTGTCGAATCGGCCCTCGATGCGCGTGGCGAATCCATTCGCTCGGCGCTGGATAACCGCACCCGCGAACTCAACTCGATGCTGGCCAGCCGTTCTGCGGAACTGTCACGCCTGATCGAGGAGAAAGCCAAGCCGGTGGTCGACGAATACGCCACCATTGGCCGCGAAGCCGCCGAAAAGATCGTTTCCGCCGCTCAGCAGAGCGCAGAACTTCTGTCGCAGAGCAATAGCGGCATGGTCGGCATGGTCGAACAGGCGATCAGCGATTACGCCAATGCCGGCACGGATGCGGCGAGCAAGCTTGTCGCCGCCACCCGCCAGAGCACCGACATGTTGTCGCAGACCCATACCGCGATGGCGGATGCCGTCGAACAGGGTATCGACAAATATGCCCGCTCGGGCAGCGATGCGGCCAACAAACTGGTTGCCGCCACCCGCCAGAGCACGGATATGCTGTCACAGACCCATAACAGCATGGCGGAAATCGTCGAAAAGTCGGCATCGAACTTCAACTCCGCCGTCGAGCGCGCCGCACAGGAATTCGGCACGGCCGACGAAGCGTTGAATGCATCTGCGACCCGCTTCTCCGATAGCGCCTCGCAGGCCGCCGATATGGTGTCCAGCTCCAGCCGTCTGCTCGAAGGAAAAATCGACCGTCTGTCGAATATTTCCGGCCAGACACTGGCGCAGGTTGCCGGCATCGTCGGACGCTTCGAGGAACATTCGAAGGTGCTGAGCCAGGCGTCCGAACTGCTCAATGCGGCACAGTCGAGCCTCGTCGGCACGCTGGAGGAACGTCAGGATGCGCTGCGCAGCCTGTCCGTCGGCCTCGTCAAGCGCTCCGAAGAGATCGAAAGCGCCATGCGCAACGTCGTCGGTGTGGTGGAAACCACGCTCAACGAGGCCGAGGAGCGTTCGCAGAACGTCGCCGGCAATCTGCGCGACAATCTGCAGGCGTCCTTTACCGATATCGGCCGCTCGCTGGATGAAACCGAACAGCGCGCCCGCTCGGCGGCACAGACCATGCGGGGCGCCCTGCTCTCTGCCGGTCAGGATGCCAGCCGCTCGATCGAAAGCACACTTTCCGACGCGCAGAAATATTCCGACGAGCTGGTCAACCGCCTGCGTGGCGGCGTCGAATCGTCGCTTTCCGAAGTCGACAATCTTCTGGGCAGCGCCTCGGAAAAATCCAATGCCGCCGCAGCCAACCTCAAGGAAACGCTGCGTCAGGCCGTCGAAGAAGCCGTCAGCCGTTTTGCCGGCGCAACCGACGAGATCCGCCGCTCCAGCCATGATATCCGCCGCGAGCTGGATGCGACCCGCGCCGAACTGAAGCGCGGCGCATTCGACCTGCCGGAAGAAGCCAAGGAAAGCGCTGCCGCCATGCGTCGCGCTGTTTCCGAGCAGATCAAGGCGCTTCAGGATATTTCCCAACTCGTCGGTCGTTCGACCCACCAGATGGAAATTTCCGAACCGGTGGCCCGCGCCATTGCTGCAACCCAGCCAGCCGCTGAGCGCCGCGTCGAGCCGCGTCCACAGCCGGCAGCCTCTGCTCCGGCACAACCGCAGCCTGCCCCCGCACCAGCTGTACTGCGTGGTTCCCTGCCGCTTGAGAATCGCCAGGTCGAAAACCGGCAAACCGAAAGCCGTCAGGCACCCGCTCAACCGGTTACGGCCAACCCCGCCGGACGTCGTGAAGAAGGCGGTGGCTGGATCAGCGATCTGCTGCGTGGCGCTTCGCGTGACGGTCAGGAAGCCTCTGCGGCTTCCGCTCCCCGTGCCAGCGCCGAACAGCAGCCGACCCGCGCGGCCGACACCCGCAACCCGCGACATATGGTCGAATCGCTGAACTCGCTCTCTGTCGACATCGCCCGCGCCATCGACCATGATGCCTCGGTGGAACTGTGGCGGCGCTACCAGCGCGGTGAGCGCGACGTCTTCACTCGTCGCCTCTACACGCTGAAGGGCCAGACGACATTTGACGAGATCAAGCGCAAGTATGAGCGGGAGGCCGAATTCCGCACCGCCGTGGACCGCTACATCACGGACTTCGAAAAGCTGCTCGCCGACGTGGCCCGCACCGACCGCGACCGGAGCGTCACCCAGTCCTACCTCACCTCCGATACCGGCAAGGTCTATACGATGCTTGCCCACGCGGCGGGCCGGTTCAATTGATCTGATTGACGCAAAAACAATAAAACCCCGGTCTTTTGACCGGGGTTTTTCTTTTTGAATTGCTGATTGTTTCGTCGCTCGTCAACGACGTGAACTTATTCGGTTACGCTGAAATCAAAGCTCGAACGTGCCCGTCGCAACCCGAACCGCATGCCCACCGATGCGGGCGCGGGCGATTTCGCCGTCCTTGATGTCCATGCGCAGGTGGATGTGGGAAGGCCGCTCCATTTCCACGCCCTGCTCTATCAGCAGCGGATAGTGACCATCGGTCAGGCCGTCGAAATGATGGATGGCGCCCGAGAGCGCGGCGGCGGCTGAGCCGGTGGCGGGGTCTTCCGAAATCCCCATATCCGGGGAAAACATGCGGGCATGGAACTTCGCCGCATGATTGACGCCGCCGCGACAGTAGATATAGGCCGCTGTCAGGCGTCCTTCGACCAATGGCGCGGTTCGCAGCCACAGATTGGCGTCGAAATCCATGTCCCTGATAGCGGCGATATTGTGCAGCGGTACAGCCAAGAAGGGCACGCCCGCCGTCCAGATCGACGGCACGTGGTTTTCAAAGCCGAGATGGGCTTCGCTGACGCCCAGCGCATCGGCAAGAGCGGTATGATCTAGCGGCAGGTCAACGCGGGACGATTTTCGCGGCAGGTCGAATTCGGCGAAGCTGACCGCGCCAGCGCGCATCTTCACCGCGCAGCGAACGGGACCCACTTTCTCTTCCAGCACGCAGACCATATCGATATCTTCATCGCCATCCTTGCGGTTGCGCTCGGCGATGGCGACCGCCGCGCCGACGGTCGGATGTCCCGCGAAGGGCAACTCGCCTGATGGCGTGAAGATGCGCAGCGACGCCGCATGAGCGGGATTGTCCGAACGGTTGACGAACACGGTCTCGGACAGGTTCATTTCTCTCGCGATCGCCTGCATCGTCGCCTGATCCAGATCATCCGCGCCATACATGACCGCGAGCGGATTTCCCGCCATTTTGGTCTCGGTAAAGACATCGTAGATATTGTAGCTCAGCACCAAATCCGTCTCCTGCCATTCATCCCACGGCCTGCTTGCAGCAAACTGCATCAGGCCGCCCTGCATCGCAACCCTTGTCGGAGAGCGGAAATCAAGAAGCTGTGGAACGGTGCAGCGCAATGGCACGGTGGGGGAACGTCTCACTGCCCGAAAGGCCTTGTCGCCAACCGCCGTCTTCATGTACCAAGGATCGTCCTGCGGCTTGTGATCGACCGTTTTCATCGACGTTTGAGGATTGCGAGCCGCTTCAACAGGTTACAGCATCGTTTGCAGGCCTTCTCAGGTCTGCGCCGTTGTCGAGGGAAGCGGATGTCGCATTCTAACTTTTCACTGTCCTTCGTCGCCTCCGCAACCGAGGAGGCGCAGACGGCGATGGAGGCGCTGAAGGGCGTTTACGGCAACACGTCGTTTGAAGAGGCGGAAGTGATCGTGGCGCTCGGCGGCGATGGCTTCATGCTGCAAATCCTCAACGAAACGATGAACTCCGGCAAGCGTGTCTATGGCATGAACCGGGGATCGGTCGGCTTCCTGATGAATGATTATCGAGTGGAAGGACTGCTGGAGCGTATTGCGGTTGCGACCGGTAATGATTTCCATCCGCTGCGCATGACAACGACGGATTCGGATGGCGATGAGTTTACGGCCCTTGCCATGAACGAGGTCAGTCTGTTCCGCCAATCCCATCAGGCCGCCAAGCTCCGTGTCGAGGTGGATGGCAAGGTACGGCTGGAAGAACTGATCTGCGATGGCATGATGGTGGCGACGCCCGCCGGCTCCACAGCCTACAATTTTTCCGCCCATGGACCTATCCTGCCGCTCGAATCGCCGCTGCTCGCGCTCACCCCGGTCAGCGCGTTTCGTCCGCGGCGCTGGCGCGGCGCGCTTTTGCCGAATAAGGTGACGGTCGATATTCATGTGATGGAGCGGGATAAACGCCCGGTGAATGCCGTCGCTGACCATACCGAGGTGAAATCCGTTCGTCATGTTCGGATCGCACAATCGCAGGACCGGACGGCCAGAATTCTCTCGGATTCGGACCGTTCCTGGTCCGACCGGGTTCTTGCCGAACAATTCAACAATTGACGTCAACCACCGATAATGGCCATGCAACTGAAAAAAACTATCCTCGCTGCCCTCCTCCTTATTACCACCGTGTTGCCTGCACGAGCGCAGGCGATCGATGCGTTGCCGGTGTCGGCGATCTTCGTTGTCAGCAGCGGCATGTGGGAAGAGCAGAATCTGGAACCGGTAAAGGGCGCTGATGGCCAGCTGCGGCCACCACCTGCAACGCCGACACGCGGTTATTACAAGGTGGTTGCGATCCGCCAGAGCGACGGCACAGCGAAAATCTACCTGCAGCGCATCGTCTTTACCGCAGATGGACCGAACCTGCTCGAGAACGTCGAGCTGGAAGAGTTCAACCAGATGAAGTCCTATGTCACGGATGTTCGCCCCGAAAGCTCGAACGGCGCTTCCGCCTCGCCTGGCCTGTTCGTCACCGTTTATCTGAAAACAGACCCTATGGCCAAGGAAGCCGAAAGCTGGACGATCCTGATCGACGAGCTTGGCGAGATGAAGATCGAGAAAGCCTCGAACTGACGGCTAAATATTAAGCTCATGCGGTCCGGCCAGAACTGAGCCGAAATGGTGTTTCCAGAGCCTGGCGCCAAGTTCGCCGCTGCGGTCGAGGCTGGAACCGACCGTCAGCCACGGTAACAGCGTGGGGTGCAACCCCGCATCGAACAGCGAAAAACCGGCCGCCAATACGCAGGTATCAGCTTGAATGCCGCAGACCAGCACCCTGTCGGGCTTGAGAGACAAGAGATGGTCGACCGCAGCCTTCGGTGGTGCATAACCGTGCTTGATGAATATGCGATCCGCGGCGACGAGCGACTCATCATCCCTGCCCGGCTTCCAGCCCAGTTGCCGCTCGAAGGGGGTTACGCTCTCATCATGACGCTCGACGGTGGCAATGCTGACCATCCTAGCTGCAAGTGCCGATATCTCCGCCACCAGCGCAGCCGGTGGATTGAAGCTCGGCTGAACGTCGACGATGTAGAGCACCTGTTTCATGCAAAACCTCCAACGAAAAACCCCTCGCAATGGACTTGCGAGGGGCAATTTCTTGATCGACGCGACTGGCGTCTTAATCGATATCCGACACTTCCACGTCCGCGCCACCGCTGATGCGATGCGCGAGAGCGGCTTCCATGAATTCGTTCAGATCACCGTCCAGCACGTTGCCGGGCGCAGTGCTTTCAACGCCCGTGCGCAGATCCTTGACCAGCTGGTAAGGCTGCAGAACGTAGGAACGGATCTGGTGGCCCCAGCCGATATCGGTCTTGGAGGCCGCCTGGGCGTTGGCCGCATCTTCCCGCTTTTGCAGTTCCACTTCATAGAGGCGGGCGCGCAGCATGTCCCACGCCTTGGCGCGGTTCTTGTGCTGCGATCGTTCCTGCTGGCAGGCAACAGCAATACCGGTCGGGATGTGCGTGATGCGCACGGCCGAATCTGTCGTGTTGACGTGCTGGCCGCCGGCACCTGACGAACGGTAGGTATCAATGCGGCAATCGCTTTCGTTGATGTCGATCTGGATCGAATCATCGACGACCGGGTAAACCCAGACGGAAGAGAACGATGTGTGGCGGCGCGCATTGCTGTCATAGGGCGAAATGCGGACGAGACGATGCACGCCCGATTCCGTCTTCAGCCAGCCGAAGGCATTGTGGCCCTTGACGAGGATCGTCGCGGACTTGATGCCGGCCTCTTCGCCGTCGTGAACTTCCAGCACCTCGACCTTGAAGCCTTCGCGGTCGGCCCAGCGGGTGTACATGCGCAGCAGCATGTTCGCCCAATCCTGGCTTTCCGTGCCGCCGGCGCCGGAATGCACTTCGAGATAGGTGTCATTGCCGTCCGCTTCGCCTGACAGCATGGCTTCCACCTGACGGCGGTTCGCCTCGCTTCTCAGCGCCTTCAGCGCGTCTTCGGCGTCCTTGACGATCTCGTCGTCGCCTTCCATCTCGCCGAGCTCGATCAGTTCGACATTGTCTCTGAGCTGCTGCTCAAGCGCCTTGACGCCGCTGATGCTGTCATCCAGCTGCTGGCGCTCGCGCATCAGCTTCTGGGCCTCGGTGGCATCGTTCCAGAGGGTCGGGTCCTCTGCCTTGTTATTCAACCAGTCCAGTCGTCTTATCGCCTGGTCCCAGTCAAAGATGCCTCCTCAGCAGGCTTATGGCCTGCTTGATTTCGTCGACTACGTTCACGATTTCATTGCGCATTTCGCTGGTTCTTCGCCTTCATTGAAACTTGTTGCTCAAATAAATGCGGGGGGCGCGGATGTAAAGACCCGCGCCCCCCGATGATCCCGGAACTGGTATCAATAAAGACCGCCGCCACCGCCGGTGATGGCCTGCTGCGCCTGCGGCGAGGTCTTTAGAATATCTTCCTGCGACATGTAGTTTTCAGCGCCGATCACCGAGAAGCTGTCCGCCGGGCCGGTGCCGGGCTTGAATGCTTCCATGATGGTGTCCGGCTCGCCTTCCACCGCCGCCATGCCGGTCTTGCGGTTGACGGCGACGAAATTCATGCCAGCAGGCACGATGAACTTGCTCGGCTCCAGATGCTTGGCCGCATCGGCGATGAACTCACCGAAGATCGGCGCCGACAGCGAACCGCCCGTGCCGCCACGACCGAGAGGCGCCGGCGAGTCAAAACCGATATAGAGGCCGGCAACCATGTCCGGCGTGTAACCGACGAACCAGGCGTCCTTTTCATCATTGGTGGTGCCCGTCTTGCCGGCAACCGGAAGATTGACCTTGATCTTGCCCGCCGCCGTGCCGCGCTGAACCACGCCTTCCAGCATCGAGGTCGTCTGGTAGGCGGTCATCGGGTCGAGAACCTGCTCGCGATTGTCGACGATGACAGGCTCGTCCTGGTTCTGCCAGCGCGCGGCGTTGCAGCCCTCGCAGGCGCGCTCTTCATGGCGGAAGATCGTCTTGCCGTAACGGTCCTGAATACGGTCGATCAGCGTCGGCTTGATCTGCTTGCCGCCATTGGCAAGAACGGAATAGGCCGAGACCATGCGCATGACGGTGGTTTCACCCGAACCCAGCGACATCGACAGAAGCGGCGGCATCTTGTCATAGATGCCGAAACGTTCGGCATATTCCGCCACCAGATTCATGCCCATATCCTGCGCCAGACGCACGGTCATGAGGTTACGGGATTTTTCGATACCGAGACGCAGGGTCGATGGACCGGCGGAACCCCCGCCGTAATTCTGCGGCTTCCAGACCTGACCGCCGGAAACCACCTCGATCGGCGCATCGAGAATGACCGATGCCGGGGTATAACCATTGTCGAGGGCTGCCGCGTAGATGAACGGCTTGAAGGAGGAGCCCGGCTGGCGCATTGCCTGCGTGGAGCGGTTGAATTCCGACTGCGCATAGGAGAAACCGCCGACCATGGCCAGAACACGGCCGGTATGCGGGTCCATCACCACCATGCCGCCCTGCACTTTGGGCGGCTGGCGCAGGCGATATTCATTGCCGGAATTGGCCAGCGGCTGCGCATAGATCACATCGCCTGCCGCCACGACACCCACCGGCGACTTCGCTGTCGCCTTTTTGCCGGTCGCGTCGCGATAGGCCCAGCGCATGTTTTCAGCGGAGATATGGCCGCGCGTGCGCTTGTCGCCATCTTCGGTTTCCGTATCCGGCTGGACACCGATATCGATGCCATCGGCCGCAACGGCGAGGACCACGGCGACCTTCCATTCGGGAACGTCGCGCAGGCCCTTGACCTTGGCGAGCGCCGCCGTCCAGTCGCCTGCCGTCTCGATCTTTTCGACGGGTCCGCGGAAACCGCGACGCTCGTCATATTGTACCAGACCATCCTGAAGCGCCTTGCGCGCTTCCGCCTGGATCTGCGGATCGAAAGAGGTTCGGACGGACAGTCCACCTTCGAGAAGCGCTTTTTCGCCGTATTTCTCGACGATCTGGCGGCGGACTTCTTCGGCGAAATAGTCAGACGCGAAAATATGCGCGCCGCCACGGCGCAGATTGACACCGAGCGGCTGCTTTTTCGCGTCGGTGGCGTCTGCAACGGTGATGTAGCCGTTTTCGGCCATACGGTCGATTACCCAGTCGCGACGCTCCAGAGCAGCCTTTTCACGACGGATTGGGTGATAATTGGCCGGACCCTTCGGCAGCGATGCGAGATAGGCGGTTTCCGCAATCGTCAGTTCCGTCACCGATTTGTTGAAATAGGTGAGCGCCGCGCCGGCAATACCGTAGGAATTCAGGCCGAAGAAGATTTCATTGAGGTAAAGCTCAAGAATCTTGTCCTTCGAATAGGTCTGCTCGATGCGGAAGGAAAGGATCGCTTCCTTGAGCTTACGGTCGAAGGTCTGGTCGTTGG
This sequence comes from Agrobacterium burrii, assembly GCF_017313405.1. NCBI lineage: Bacteria > Pseudomonadati > Pseudomonadota > Alphaproteobacteria > Hyphomicrobiales > Rhizobiaceae > Agrobacterium > Agrobacterium burrii. The sequence goes on along the minus strand of NZ_JAFLNA010000001.1, from coordinate 372,772 downwards.
TCAGAAGAAAATTCTTGGCGACCTGCTGGGTAATGGTCGAAGCGCCGACAGGGCGGCGACCGGAACCAAGGTTCTGCACGTTGACCAGAACTGCGCGGCCAAGCCCCCAGATATCGACACCGGGGTGATTGTAGAAATTCTTGTCTTCCGCTGACAGGAAGGCCGCCTTCACCCGGTCGGGAATGGCCTGGATCGGCAGGAACAGGCGCTTTTCATGGGCGTATTCCGCCATCAGCGCACCGTTGCCGGCGTGCACGCGGGTCGTTACCGGCGGCTCATAGGTGCTCAGAACTGCATAATCCGGCAGGTCCTTCGTCACGCCGTGCAAATAAATCGCACCGACGACGGCGGCGCACAGAAAGAGCACGCTGGCCAAGCCGAAAAAATATCCAATTAGTCTGATCATACCAAGCTACCGATAATTCGAATCGTAACCATCAACGCCCGACGATATACGGGCGCATCCTTGCATATCGCGTGCCGTTTTGCACACCATACCTTCGATGACAAGCGGATACGGCAGCATTCGCTGATATGTTACCGCGCCACCGGCCCGCAATCGCGCTCCGGCTGCTTTACGGATCGCCACCGAATCCGCTTCCCGAGTAACGCGGGGAATGTGAGTAAAATAGGGCTCCTGCCCCTTAATCATCCGCAAGACCCAAGAATTGAACAGCTTTTTGAACTGCAATGGCAAGGCGGCAACAGGCTCATGCCGCCTCCGCCCGGCGTTTCAGCCGCCATTCGCCACGGCTTTTGCGCGATACCTGCCGACCGCCGTCGCCAGCGTATCCGCGACCTTCTTGCGCCATTCGGCATTGAGAAGCAGTTTTTCGTCTTCCGGATTGGAAAGAAAGCCGAGTTCCAGCAGCACCGACGGCACATCATGGGCGCGCAGCACCATGAAACCAGCATAACGATGCGGATTGTTGATGAGGCCCACCTGCCCCTCGAAGGAGGAGACGATGTTTTCGGCCAGCGTCACCGAAAAGGCCTGGGTTTCGCGGCGGGTGAAATCGAGCAGGATATCGGCGACTTCCGGCGGCTCGGTGGAGGCAGCCACACCCGCGATCTGGTCGGACTTGTTTTCGCGCTCCGCCAGTTCCTGCGCCTGCCGGTCCGATGCCCGATCAGACAATGTGTAGACGGTGGCACCACGGATGCCCTTCTGTTTCAGCGTATCGGCATGCAGGGAAATGAACAGGTTGGCGTTGTTCTGCCGGGCGATCGTCACCCGCTCGGACAAAGCGAGGAACGTATCGGAATCGCGGGTCAGAAATGCCTTGATACCGGCCTCCCGGTTCAGCCGCTCCACCAGTTCCTTCGCAAAGGTCAGCGTGATGACCTTTTCCTCCGTACCGGTCGCGCCGCCTGTCGCACCGGCATCGATGCCGCCATGACCGGCATCGACCGCGATGACGAATTCCGCCTGCCGCGAAGTCTTGTCGGTGGGGGTGATCGCGGCAGTGGTGACGGGTGCCGGCAACTGCCATTGCTGCGTTTTTACCAGTTCGGCGAATTTGGCCTTGGTGGTGATTTCCGTGTCCAGCACGAAACGGAAAGCTGCGCCATCCTCGCCCTTCTTCGTTTCGGCCACAGTCACCTGCACCGGTTTTTTGGCCGTCAGCACGATGCGGGCGCTGTTCTGGCCCATGCTGCCGAAGCGGATGTCCGAAAAAAGGCCTGTCGGCTTGAGGTCGGATGCCGGAAAGGCGAAATTCACCGCCGGAAAGTCCACGACGATACGGGCCGGCGAATCGAGATAGTGAACATCGAATTCCGGCTCTTCCGCAAAATCGAGAACGATGCGCGTGCGCGCCTCATCGCCAATGATGCGCGCCTGATTGACGATGAGCGGTTCAAGCGCAGAGGCCTGCGGAACGCCGGAAAGGACGGTGATGGTAGAAAGAAAGACCGGAACGACGAGGGCACGCGCAAGCCGCGCGATTCGCACGCCAAGCGGCCCTGCCCCACCTGATATCTCTGCGCTGCGCGTGAAATTCATGGTCTTCAAGAAATTCCGTATTTCAGTCGTTTTCGATAAATGGAGCGGAAAAGCACCGGAAACAGCACTGTTTCGACCACGCTAGGCGTTTGTATGCGCGTTTGCGCCCCACAATCGCAGGCCTTGGTGAACCAATTGTTAACCCGGAAATTCCACCAATAATATGGCATATTTAGCCAGCCTATTGCTATTATGACAGAGAAAACATACAACAAGGGTGAGGGTTAAAAGTGTTGACGGGATAGATGCCCGCCGGCTGCCAATCGAAAAAGACGCTGGCGCTGCAAAACGGGCAATCATCTGCCGTCGTTACATTTATCCTGAAACTGGATCAATTCCGGCCGTGGCCGGAGACCTACCCGGTGGCCCTACCACCGCTGCTCTGAGGAGAGCAAATTCATCGGACCCCAAGGGGTCTATATATTATTGTCGTTCCGCCTGGCCAATGATGTCGCAGCAGTTTTCACATGAACCGGATACCAGGAGCAGGCCAAGCGCCTCGCCGTCGGTCCGGATGCTGCCAGTTTACAGAAGCCCGGCAGGAGACTTCATTTCCGGCACATCCTTGCACTCATATGAAAGGCTCGTCCGTGTGGCGGGCCTGTTCTCGTATAAAACAAGGCTGCGCCGAGGAGCACAGCTTACATGGCAGACAAAATGCTTATCGACGCCTCCCACGAAGAGGAGACACGCGTAGTCGTTGTCCGTGGGAACCGGATCGAGGAATTCGATTTCGAGTCGGAACACAAGAAACAGATCCGCGGCAATATCTACCTTGCCAAGGTGACGAGGGTTGAACCCTCGCTTCAGGCGGCCTTCGTCGATTACGGTGGAAATCGCCACGGCTTTCTCGCATTTGCGGAAATCCATCCGGATTATTACCAGATCCCGCTTGCCGACCGTCAGGCTCTGCTGAAGGCCGAAGCCGAAGATCATCGCCGCAGCGACGACTTCGAATCGGCTGATGCCCCTGAACCCGGCGCGCCGACGGTTGATCTTTCGCAGGTTGACCAGCCCGATGTCGGCATTGTTGCCGCCAGCGAGACTACTGATATCGTGGTGACGGAAGAAATCGCTCCTGCAGCCGAGGAAGTTTCCGGGGAGGCTGCGGTTGCAGCCGTCGAGGAAGCGCCCGCCAAGGCAGAAAAGCCGAAGCGCGTCCGTCGCCCGCGCGTCAAGAAGAAGACACCGGAAGAAGAAGCCGCGGCCGAAGCCGCTGAAGCATCTTCCGAGGAAGACGGCAGCACCGGCGGCGAGATGGCCGCGATGGTCGATACCGATACGATTTCCGAAGAAGTCGAAGGTCTTCGCCGCGGCAATGACGATGATGACGACGATGATGACGATCATCACGAAAAGGAAGTGATCGAATCCGTCGGCGCCGAAGACGCCATGGAAGAGGTTCCAGATCGCGTTGCCCGCAAGCCGCGCAAGCAGTACCGCATTCAGGAAGTCATCAAGCGCCGCCAGATTCTTCTGGTGCAGGTGGCCAAGGAAGAACGCGGCAACAAGGGTGCCGCCCTCACCACCTATCTGTCGCTTGCCGGCCGTTATTCCGTGCTGATGCCGAACACGGCGCGTGGCGGCGGCATTTCCCGCAAAATCACCCAGCCGACCGACCGCAAGCGCCTGAAAGAAATCGCCCGCGATCTGGAAGTTCCGCAGGGTATGGGCGTCATTCTGCGCACCGCCGGCGCCAACCGTACCCGCGTCGAGATCAAGCGCGACTTCGAATATCTGATGCGCCTGTGGGAAAACGTCCGCACGCTGACGCTGAATTCGACGGCTCCCTGCCTCGTTTACGAGGAAGGCTCGCTGATCAAGCGTTCGATCCGCGATCTCTACAACAAGGATATCGGCGAGATCATCGTTTCCGGCGAAGAAGGCTATCGTGAAGCGAAAGACTTCATGAAGATGCTGATGCCGAGCCATGCCAAGGTGGTTCAGCCGTACCGCGACATTCACCCGATCTTCTCACGCTCCGGCATCGAAGCCCAGCTCGACCGGATGCTGCAGCCGCAGGTAACGCTGAAATCGGGCGGTTATCTGATCATCAACCAGACCGAAGCGCTGGTTGCCATCGACGTGAACTCGGGCCGTTCGACCCGCGAGCATTCCATCGAAGAAACAGCGCTGACGACCAACCTTGAGGCTGCGGAAGAAGTGGCGCGCCAGCTGCGCCTTCGCGACCTTGCCGGTCTCGTCGTTGTTGACTTCATCGACATGGAAGAGAAGCGTAACAATCGCTCCGTCGAGAAGAAGCTCAAGGATTGCCTGAAAAACGACCGGGCGCGCATCCAGGTCGGCCGCATCTCGCATTTTGGCCTTCTGGAAATGTCGCGCCAGCGCATCCGCGCTTCGGTGCTGGAATCGACCACGCAGGTCTGCCAGCATTGCGGCGGCACGGGCCATGTACGCTCGGAATCCTCCGTCGCGCTGCATGTGCTGCGCGGTGTCGAGGAATATCTGCTGCGCAACACTACCCACAACATCACCGTGCGTTGCACGCCGGAAACGGCGCTTTACCTGCTCAACCACAAGCGCGGCACGATCGTCGATTATGAAGGCCGCTTCGGCGTGTCGATCATCATTGCTGCTGACGCCAGCGTCGGTGCGCAGCATTTCGCCATCGATCGTGGTGAAGCCGTCGAAAATCCCGTGAAGATCGAAAGCCTCATCCAGATGCTTCCGAGCTTCGTGGAAGAGGAAGACGATATCGTCATCGAGGCCGATGAGGATGAAGACGAGGAAGAAATCGTCAAGGCTGCTCCTGCCGGTGAACCGCGCCAGCAGCAGCAGGGCGAAAATGGTGAAGACGGCAAGCGCAAGCGCAAGCGTCGCCGCCGTCGTCGTGGCAAGGGCGGACAGAACGACCAGAACGGCGCTCTTGATGCGCAGGCCGACGATGACGCCGATGATGTTGATGGCGACGACGACAGCGTCGAAGCCGATGACACCGACGGTGATGCCGACGAAAACGGCGTGAACGAAGCCGCAAACTCCGACGAGGACGGCAAGCGCAAGCGCCGTCGTCGCGGCAAGCGTGGCGGCCGCCGCAACCGGGACGACGCTCTCGATGCTGCAGGCAGCGAAGCTGGTGACGAAGGCGAGACGGAAGGCGAAAGCGAAGAAGTTTCTGTCGAAGCGACCGCATCAGTCGCAGCGACCGTGACGGAAGAGCCGACCGCCGCCGACGTGGTGGAAGGTGTGGTTGCCGACGTCGTCGCAGAAGAAGCGCCGAAGAAACCGCGCCGCACCCGCAAGGCGAAAGCCAAGACCGAAACCGAAGAAGCGCCGAAGGCTGAAGTAGAAGCCCAGGCTGTCGAAACGGTTGAGCCGGTGATCGTCGAGCCGGTCGTTGTTGAAGCAACCGTCGCCGAAGTCGCCATTGAAGAGGTCGGTGAAGCATCGGCCGATCTGGCAGCGGAGGCAGACGCACCTGCAACGGAAGAAAAGACCCGCGCCAACCGGGGCACCAATGTCTCGAGTTCGGAACCGGTTGTGACCTCTTCCGGTTCGCCTGCGAACCCCGACGGCGACGAGCCGAAGCCGCGCAAGGGCGGCTGGTGGCAGCGCAAAGGCTTCTTCTGATAGAAGAGACTGAAACAAAAAGCCCGCAACCATGTTGCGGGCTTTTTTTATGCCGGAAGTCTTGTTTTCGTCGTACAGGATTTACATTCCGACCCTCAGACGGACCGCGTCAGACCGCCATCAACCCGGATATTCTGGCCGGTGATGTAACCTGCCCCTTCGGATGCGAGAAACGCCACGGTTGCGGCGATCTCCTCGCTTGTTCCGTAACGCTGCATCGGCACGCCCTGACGGCGTTCTTCCGTGGCGGGCAGGCTGTCGATCCAGCCGGGCAGGACATTGTTCATGCGCACATTGTCGGCGGCATAGGTATCGGAAAAAATCTTGGTGTAAGAGGCAAGGCCGGCGCGGAAGACGGCCGATGTCGGGAACATGCTGCTCGGCTCGAAAGCCCAGGCGGTGGAGATGTTGACGATCGCGCCCGCCTTCTGTTTCACCATGACCGGAGCGATGATCCGGGTCGGGCGGATGACGTTCATGAGATAGACGTCGAGACCCGTATGCCATTGCTCATCGGTAATATCGAGGATGGAGGCGCGCGGGCCATGTCCGGCGCTGTTGACCAGCACATCGATACGGCCGAATTTTTCGAGTGTCAGATCCGTGAGGCGCTGGAGATCGTCGTTCGACTGGTTGGAGCCCGTGACGCCGATGCCGCCCAGTTCCTGCGCCAGCGCTTCCCCCTTGCCCGAAGACGACAGGATCGCGAGCCTGTAACCATCCGCCGCCAGCCGTTTCGCTACGGCGGCCCCCATCCCGCTGCCACCTGCCGTTACAACAGCTACTTTTTCTGCCGACATCGTTTTCTCCATTTTCAATTCGGCGAACCGCCGCGTGGCGATCCTTGTCCATCCAGAACCCGCCTCATCTATAGCGGGTTTCGGAAACGAGTTCGAACCAGAAAGCCTTGGGCCGGCATGAAGAAAAACTGATGCTGACGGTTTGTCAGCGTGGCACCTCCATATCCGCCGAATGGATCTGCCTGCTGTCCGGTGGCGCCTCTTCCCTCTCCTGCAAGCCGTAGTCCCGCATCACATAAGCGATGCGCAGCCAGTAGTTGGAAAAGACGCCGGAGCGCCCCATGGCCTGTGCGGCGCGATGCGGCGCGGTATTGCGCCACGCCTTCACCGCCTCCTCATCCCGGAAGAACGACAGGGAAAGCATCTTGTCCGGATTGCTGATGCTCTGAAACCGCTCAACCGAAACGAAACCGTCAATGGTTTCCAATTCAGCGCGCAGGCTGGCGGCGATATCGAGATAATGCTGTTTCTCGCCTTCAGCTGACCAGACCTCGAAGATAACGGCGATCATCGTCCACCTCCGGCATGGGGAGCGGAAGCCAGCCGCAGGAAAAGCCTGTCCTCACGGCGGATGAATTGTTCGCGTCGGGCGAATTCGTAGTTCTCCCGTCCAGCCGGATCGGCGGCGAGCCGTGCCCTGTAGGCTTCGTAAGCGGCGAGGCTTTCGATATTATAGACACCGTAAGCAATGGTGTTCGATCCTTCCTTCGGTGCGTAATAACCGATGAGATCAGCCCCGCAGCGCGGTATCGCTTCGCCCCAGTTGCGGGCATATTGGTCGAAAGCATCGACCTTGAAAGGGTCGATCTCATAGCGGATGAAACAGGTCAGCATCGTCTTTCTCCTCGTGTTCTGCCTCTCCCGTATAAGCCATTGCCTCGCATCAATGCTTCGGCTATCATCGAACTATGAAAGACGGACCCTTGATCGCCAATGTCGCCGCCCTGATCGGCGACCCTGCCCGCGCCAACATCTTGACGGCGCTGATGGATGGACGTGCGCTGACGGCAAGCGAGCTTGCCGAAGCCGCTGGTGTCACCCTGCAAACCGCCAGCGGGCATTTGTCGAAGCTCTCCGATGCGCAGCTGCTGAAGGCGGAAAAACAGGGCCGTCATCGCTATTTCCGTCTCTCCGACGAGGATGTAGCGCAGGTTCTTGAAGCACTGATGGGGCTTGCCCAGCGCACGGGCGCAGTGCGCGTGCGAACCGGACCGAAGGACAAGGCGCTGCGCGAGGCGCGTGTCTGCTACGATCATCTGGCCGGGGAAAGCGGTGTGGCGCTGCTTGCGGCCATCACTGCGAGCGGGCTCGTGACACCGGGTGACGAGCCCGTCCTGACAGACAGCGGGCGCGATTTCTTCTCAGGCTTCGGCATCGACCTTTCGCCGCTAGAAAAGGCCAGACGCCCGGTCTGCCTGCATTGTCTGGACTGGAGCGAGCGCCGCCATCACCTCGGCGGCGGGCTTGGCGCGTCGCTGCTCGACGCCATGCAGCAGCGCGACTGGCTGCGGCGCGGAAACGGCCGCGTGCTGACCTTCACCGCCAAGGGCGAAAAGGCGTTCAACAGCACTTTTGGCTGTACACCCGCCTGATGCCCTGTGAGCTGGCTTATTTCAGCCAGCCCGCGATACGCCCCACGGCCTCGGCAATGTCAGATACTGAACCCGCATAAGAAATGCGCAGTGCCCGGTGGCCTTCCTCGGGGTCGAAATCCATGCCCGGCGTCGCCGCCACATCGATCTCCGCCAGCATGCGTTTGGCAAAATCCATGCTGTCATTGGAATAGCGACTGGTATCGACATAGGCGTAAAAAGCCCCATCCATGGGCGATGCCAGCGGCAAGCCGATCTCCGGCAGGCGCGCCATCAGGAAGTCGCGGTTGGTGCGGTAGCTTTCCCTGTAGACATCCAGCTCCTCCGCCGCGGAAAAGGCTGCGGTCGCGGCGAGTTGGGACAGTTCCGGCGGGGAGATATAAAGGCTCTGGGCGAGACACTCGACCGGGCGGACGAGATTTTCCGGCAAGACCATCCAGCCGATACGCCAGCCGGTCATGCAATAATATTTCGAGAAGGAATTGATGATCACCGCACTATCGGTGATTTCGAGCGCGCTGGTTTCCTCGCCGACAAAGGTGAGGCCATGGTAGATTTCATCGGAAATGAAGGCCATGTCGCGGCTTTCGCAATAACTCGCCAGCCGCTTCAACGCCTCACGGCCCGTAACGGTGCCGGTCGGGTTGGCCGGGCTTGCCAGAAGCACGCCCTTCAGCTTTAAGCCGGCTTTGGTCTCCGCCCGTTCCAGGCTGGCAGGCGTCAGCGTGTAGCCCGTTTCAGCCGTGACCGGCACTTCCACGACATTGAGGCCAAGCGCTTTCAGAATATTGCGATAGGCGGGATAGCCGGGCCTTGCGATCGCGACGGAATCGCCGGCATCGAAAAGGCTGAGGAAAGCGAGATTGAAAGCGGCGGAAGAACCTGTCGTCACGGCAATGCGAGCCGGATCGACGGCGATCTGATGGCGCAGCCGGTAGTGACCGGCGATCGCTTCACGCAACTCGCGCAGGCCCAGTGCGTCGGTATAGCCAATGCGGCCGTGTTTCAGCGCCTCCTGCGCGGCTTCCAGCGAGGCCTTCGGCGCGGGATGGGAAGGCTGGCCGACGGCCATGGAAATGACGGGGCGTCCCGCCTGCCTGCGCCTGTTCGCTTCCGCCAGGATGTCCATGGCGTGAAAGGGTTCGACGGCGCTCCGCTTCGAGATCGTTATCAAGGGCATGCTCTTTCCTGAACCGTATTTCGCAGACTTGCCGCAGAATCACGATCTTCACAATCATGCGATCATAATGCGGACAAGTATTTTTGCCGTATGGCATTTGGCTTAAAGTAAGGTAATTGCCTTCATAAGATTTCAAGAGGCTCCGGCCGCACAGAATGAGGACCGATATGGCGCATTTTCTACGTTCCGCCCTTCTCGCCAGCGTGACGGCGCTTTCCACGGTATTTGCCACCCTGCCCGCCCATGCGCTGGATGAACAGCAGAAGAAGGAAATGGGCGAATTCATCAAGCAATATCTGATCGAAAACCCCGAGATCATGCTTGAGGTTCAGGACGCGCTGGAGCGCAAGCAATATGCGAACCGCAACGCCAAGGCGGCGGAAGCGGTTGCCGACAACAAGAAGACCATCTTCGAATCGAAATACGATCTGGCGCTCGGCAATCCCGACGGTGACGTCACGCTGGTCGAATTCTTCGACTATAATTGCGGTTATTGCAAACGCGCCATGGGCGACATGGACACGATCCTGAAGGGCGACAAGAAAGTGCGCGTCGTCCTTAAGGAATTCCCGATCCTCGGGCCGGAATCGGTTGCCGCGCACCGGGTCTCCAACGCCGTGAAGCTCCTGGCGCCTGCCAAGTACCCCGAATTCCAGCGCACCCTGCTTGGCGGCCGCGGACGGGCGAATGAGGACAGCGCCATGGAAGTCGCCACCTCGCTCGGCCTGAAAGAAGTCGATATCCGCAAGTCGATGGCGGAAAACCCCAATGACGCGCAGGTGCAGGAAACCTACAAGCTGGCCAACAGCCTCGGCATCACCGGCACGCCGTCCTATATCGTCGGTGACGAGGCGGTTTTCGGTGCCGTCGGTGCGGACCCGCTGAAGGAAAAAATCGCCAATATGCGCAGCTGTGGAAAAGCCACCTGCTCCTGATTGTCAAAAAAGCCCCCGCATTGCCTGTGGATGCCGGGCCTCCCGGCTGTTTACGGCCTGCGGGGGCTTTTCCTTGACGGCTGCGCAGTCTATAGGTGTCGCTGATTTTCTTATGGAAACGTGAATGAGCAACATCATCATCGTCATCAATGGCCCCAATCTCAACATGCTGGGAAAAAGGGAACCGGGTATCTATGGTGGCAAGACGCTGAAAGACATCGAGAATGATTGTCTTGCGGCTGGTGCCGATCTCGGTTTCGCGGTTGAATTTCGCCAGTCCAACCACGAAGGCGTGCTCGTGGACTGGTTGCAAGAGGCGGGCGAGCGGGCAGCGGGCGTCGTCATCAATCCCGGCGCCTACAGCCACACCTCGATTGCGTTGCACGACGCCATTCGTGCGATTTCCACACCGGTCGTGGAAGTGCACATTTCCAACATCCACGCGCGGGAAGAGTTCCGTCACAAATCGATGGTATCACCTGCGGCGAAAGGCATGGTCTGCGGTTTTGGACCATACGGATATATCATGGCGCTTCACGCGCTGAAAAACATCACGGCATAAAAAGAAACAAAGAATAGGGTTTGTCATGTCTGAAAAGAAACAGGGTATCGACAAGGAACTGATCCGCGATCTCGCGAATATCCTCAACGATACCGACCTTTCGGAAATCGAAGTGGAGCAGGACGACCTGCGCATCCGCGTCTCCCGCGCCGCTCCGCCCGCCACGGTCTATGCCGCGGCGCCCGCCCCTTACGCAGTACCGGCAGCAGCGCCTGCCGCAGCACCGGCGATCGCAGCACCTGCGGCCGCCGCAGCACCTGCCCGCAACCCGGCCAACACCGTGTCCTCGCCCATGGTCGGCACGGTCTACCTTTCGCCTGCTCCGGGCGCCCGTCCCTTCATCGAAGTCGGCGCGACCGTTAAGGAAGGCCAGACCATCGTCATCGTCGAGGCCATGAAGACCATGAACCAGATCCCCGCGCCCAAATCCGGCAAGATCGTGGAAATCATCGTCAACGACGCGCAGCCCGTGGAGTATGGCGAAGCCCTCGTGGTCATCGAATAAAGGCGGTTCAGCATGGTTTCGAAGATCCTCATAGCCAACCGTGGCGAGATCGCGCTGCGCGTCCTGCGCGCCGCCAAGGAGCTTGGCATTCCGACGGTGGCCGTGCATTCCACTGCCGACGCGGATGCGATGCATGTGCGCCTTGCCGACGAAAGCGTGTGCATCGGCCCGCCGCCCTCGCGTGACAGCTACCTCAACATCCACCAGATCGTTGCGGCCTGCGAAATCACCGGTGCGGACGCCGTTCACCCCGGTTACGGCTTCCTGTCGGAAAACGCCAAGTTCGCCGATATTCTCGACGCGCACGGCATCACCTTCATCGGACCGACCGCCGAACATATCCGCATCATGGGCGACAAGATCACCGCCAAGCAGACGGCGCAGCAACTCGGCATCCCCGTCGTTCCCGGTTCTGACGGCGAAGTGAAGCCTGAAAACGCGCTGGAAATTGCCCGGACGATCGGCTTCCCGGTCCTCATCAAGGCGACGGCAGGCGGCGGCGGTCGCGGCATGAAAGTGGCAAAGACCGAAGAAGACCTGGAAGAGGCGGTTGCGACTGCCCGTTCCGAAGCGGCAGCAGCCTTCGGCAACGACGCCGTCTACATGGAAAAATACCTCGGCAAGCCGCGCCATATCGAAGTGCAGGTTTTCGGCGATGGTGAAGGCGCTGCCATTCACCTTGGCGAGCGCGACTGCTCGCTTCAGCGCCGTCACCAGAAGGTGCTGGAAGAAGCCAATTCACCTGCTCTGACGGTTGAACAGCGCATGAAGATCGGCGAGATTTGCGCCGATGCCATGCGCAAGCTGAAATATCGCGGCGCCGGCACCATCGAGTTCCTCTATGAAAACGGCGAGTTCTATTTCATCGAAATGAACACTCGTCTGCAGGTGGAGCATCCGGTGACGGAAGCGATCACCGGCATGGATCTCGTGCAGGAACAGATCCGCGTTGCTTCGGGCCAGGGCCTGTCGGTGACGCAGGCGGATATCGAATTCCATGGTCATGCCATCGAATGCCGTATCAATGCCGAAGACCCGCGCACCTTCGTTCCCTCACCCGGCACGCTGACCTATTTCCACACGCCGGGCGGCCTTGGCGTTCGCGTCGATTCGGGCGCGTATCAGGGCTACAAGATTCCGCCCTATTACGACAGCATGATCGGCAAGCTGATCGTTCATGGCCGCGACCGGGACGAGTGCATTCGCCGCCTTCGCCGGGCGCTGGATGAGTTCGTCGTCGACGGCATCAAGACCACCCTGCCGCTTTTCCAGGATCTCCTCCAGAACGAGGATATTCTCAATGGCGATTACGACATTCACTGGCTGGAAAAATACCTGGCCGGTGACGCGTCTCACTAAGACGATATGGCTGGGCGGCGCAGCAGAAATAACGACATAACGGTCGATATTCTGCTGCGCGCCTATTCCGCCGGCCTGTTTCCCATGGCCGATTCGGCTGACGATCCGGAACTTTTCTGGGTCGAGCCGGAGATTCGCGGCATCATCCCACTCAATGATTTTCACGTTTCCAAAAGCCTCACCAAGGCAATACGCAAGAAGCCGTTCGACATACGCTTCAACACCGCCTTCGAAGCTGTCATGGCGGGCTGTGCGGCGGAAGCGCCGGACAGGCCGAGCACGTGGATCAATGCCACCATCCGCAAGCTTTATACCGAGCTGCACCAGATCGGTCATGCGCACAGCGTCGAGGCGTGGGATGGCAAGGAACTTGTGGGCGGCCTTTACGGTGTCTCGCTCGGCGCTGCCTTTTTCGGCGAAAGCATGTTTTCCCGCCGCACCAACGCCTCGAAGATTTGCCTCGTGCATCTGGTGGAGCGGTTGAAAGCAAGCGGCTTCGTGCTGCTCGACACACAATTCACCACCGAACATCTGAAGACATTCGGCGCCATCGATGTGCCGAAGCAGGAATATGCAAAGATACTGGATCTTGCCGTCAATCGGCCCAGCCTGCAATTCTGAATAATTGACGTTAGGTTATTTGCTTGCCGTTGAGGGAGCCGGGACTTCCGAGTCCGGCTTGCAGCCCGTCAGCCAGACGTCGTAGATCGGGTGCTCAACGGCGTTGAGGCCGGGGCTGTCGGCAAACATCCAGCCGGTGAAAATCCGCTTGATCTTGCGGTCGAGCGTGATTTCATCAACCTCGACAAAAGCGTCGATCTTCTGGGTTTCCGTCTGGTCGCGGGAATAACAGACCTTCGGCGTCACCTGAAGCGCGCCGAACTGTACGGTCTCGTCAATATAGACATCAAACGAGGTGATGCGGCCGGTGATCTTGTCGATGCCGGAAAACACCGCGACACGGTTTTCCAAACGCGCCGCAGAGACGGGCGAAATGAGGATGACAGCAGAAACCGCTGCAAACAGCGACACTGTCAGCGCACGCAAAGAACGATCCCGCGTGATTTTCCTCATACGATATGTCTCCAAATATTTGCCTGTGTCGAGACGCCGACCGGATCAACGCGTAAGGGCGGAATGTGGCAAAAACCGGTGAGGCCGGATGTCAGCGCGGTGTTTTGCACAACACCGCGCATCACAATGGCTCAGTTGCCGGGTGTCCAGGCGTCGTAGTCGCCGGTCACGCGCGGGCGTTCGCCGGCAACGGCCAGCGACCCTTGAGGGCGATAGGCTTTGGACGTTCCGGTGTGGTTCGGCTGATGCGGCTTCTGCCAGTCGCGCGCGACGTAGCTTTCCTGGCTCGGCGGCACGTCGGTGCGGTAATGCATCCAGCCATGCCAGCCGGGCGGAATGGCCGAGGCTTCGGCATAACCATTATAGATCACCCAGCGGCGCGGCATGCCCCAGGAGGTGGTGCCGCCTTCGTAATAGGTATTGCCCAACTCGTCCTGTCCGACTTTCTTGCCAAAACGCCAGGTGTGAAACCGCGTTCCGATCGTCTGGCCGTTCCACCAGGTGAAGATTTGCGTCAGGAGAGTCTTCATTATCCGTTCCTCGGGCTTGAATGCGCTGCAGCGATTTTAAATCGCACGGCACAAGACATGCTTATGCCGCCCCTCACGGCAATTGTCCAGCATTTCGAGATATATCCGCGCTATTTCAGCTTCATCCTGAAGCCTAAATGCCGCTTCTCGAAACCCAGCCGCTCATAGAAGCGATGTGCATCCAGCCGGGCCATGTTGGAGGTGAGCTGGGCGGCATTCACGCCCTGACGACGGGCATCCTCAAGGCAATAATTGATCATAACCGCGCCGATGCCCCGTCCGCGCATGTCAGACCGTGTCTGCACCGCCTCAATCACCATAGACTTCGCCCCTCGCCCCACGAGCTTGGTCAGGATCGCCGTCTGGAAAGTGCCGACCACCTCGCCATCCAGTTCTGCGACATAGAGCGTTTCGCTGGGCGATGCGGCAATGGCACGGAAGGCCGCGAGATAGTCAGGCTGCGCCGATTCGTCGGCGGTGTCACCGTGACCGCCGATCTCGTCGGCAGCAAAAATGGCGGCGAGTGCCGGGAGATCGTCTTCGCGCGCCATACGAATGATCAGTTTTTCTAACGTCGGATTCATCGTTTAAGGCTCTTTTCCATCACGATGCCGGGTAAACCCTCGATGCCGGCCATGCGCTCGATTCGGTCTACTTCGGCAAAACCGACGCCTTCATAAAAGGCGATTGCGACAGTATTTTTAGGCTCGACCTCGAGACGCATGATTTCCGCATCCGGGAAACAGGTTTCGAGTTCCGCGAAGAGATCGCGGCCGACGCCCTGCCGCTGAAGGTCGGGCGCGACATAAAGCTGGTGCAGCAGGGCCGTCTTCGCCATCTTGGTGGACATCGAACCATAGGCCATGCCGCCGATCCGCTTGCCATCATCAGCCACCAGAAATTCGCCGCCCTTTTTCGCAACACGGTCTTTCATAGCCTGCGGCGAATGCCATGCGGCAATCAGCTCGTTCACCTTGTCCGCGCCGTAGATCGGGTCATAGGTCGCATGCCAGGTTGTGGCGAGCAGCGCCCGGACTGGCTCGATGTCACGCAGGCTTGCCGTGCGGATGAAAAACATGATTTTGCTCCGTCTGGAAACAGAAATGCCGGGTGTTATCCCGGCAGTAAGCGATGTCAGTCCCCCAATCTCGACGTCATCCTCGGGCTTGTCCCGAGGATCTAATCACGTTTGATCTTGTGGGTCGTTAGATCCTCGGGACAAGCCCGAGGACGACGGAGGAGAGGCGTGCGGTCTCTCCAACCTTTACTGATGGCCACTCCGGCCCGCAGTTACTATTCGTCCTCTATGCCGAGCTTGGCCTTGACCAGCGCCTGCACGGCCTGCGGGTTGGCCTTGCCGCCCGTCGACTTCATGACCTGCCCGACGAACCAGCCGGCGAGAGCGGGCTTCGCCTTGACCTTCTCGACCTGATCGGGATTGGCGGCGATGATATCATCCACGGCCTTTTCGATGGCCCCGGTATCCGTAACCTGCTTCATGCCGCGCGTCTCGACGATTTCGGCCGGGTTGCCGCCCTCGTTCCAGACGATTTCGAACAGGTCCTTGGCGATCTTGCCGGAAATGGTCTCGGCCTTGATGAGATCGATGATACCGCCGAGCTGTTCCGGCG
The DNA here is from genome assembly GCF_017313405.1 of Agrobacterium burrii. Lineage (NCBI taxonomy): Bacteria > Pseudomonadati > Pseudomonadota > Alphaproteobacteria > Hyphomicrobiales > Rhizobiaceae > Agrobacterium > Agrobacterium burrii. The sequence goes on along the minus strand of NZ_JAFLNA010000001.1, from coordinate 357,008 downwards.
AAACCGGGGTCGTCTCGATATCCTTGCCCGACTTGTTGAGCGCACCGAGAAGATCGTTGATGACCCAGTTGGCGGCGGCCTTCGGATCCCGACCGGCGGCGACGGCCTCGTAATAATCGGCAATCGCCTTTTCCGACACGAGGATCGAGGCGTCATAGACCGACAGGCCGAGATCGGCCACGAAACGGGCCTTCTTGTCGTCGGGCAGTTCCGGCAGATCGACCTTCAGCGCCTCGACGAAAGCATCGTCGAATTCGAGCGGCAAGAGGTCCGGATCGGGGAAATAGCGATAGTCATGCGCGTCTTCCTTGGAGCGCATGGAGCGCGTCTCGCCCTTGCCGGGATCGAACAGGCGGGTTTCCTGATCGATGGCACCGCCGTCTTCCAGAATGGCGATCTGGCGGCGTGCCTCATATTCGATGGCCTGGCCGACGAAGCGGATGGAGTTGACGTTCTTGATTTCGCAACGCGTGCCGAAACCTTCGCCGGGACGGCGCACGGAGACGTTGACGTCGGCGCGCATCGAGCCTTCGTCCATGTTGCCGTCGCAGGTGCCGAGATAACGGACGATGGAGCGCAGTTTGGTGAGATAGGCCTTGGCCTCATCCGACGAGCGCATATCCGGCTTGGAGACGATTTCCATCAGCGCCACGCCCGAACGGTTGAGATCCACGAAGGACATGGTCGGGTGCTGGTCATGCATGGATTTGCCGGCGTCCTGCTCCAGATGCAGGCGCTCGATGCCGATTTCGATATCCTCGAAATTGCCCTGACGGTCCGGCCCCAGCGAAATGGTGATGATGCCCTCACCGACGATCGGGTCCTTGAACTGCGAAATCTGGTAGCCCTGCGGCAAATCCGGATAGAAATAGTTCTTGCGGTCGAAGATCGAACGGTTGTTGATCTTGGCCTTGAGGCCAAGACCGGTGCGCACTGCCTGCGCAACGCATTCCTCGTTGATGACGGGAAGCATGCCGGGCATGGCGGCGTCCACCAGCGACACGTTGGAATTCGGCGCATTGCCGAAGGTAGTGGAAGCGCCGGAAAACAGCTTGGAATTGGAAAGAACCTGCGCATGGACTTCCAGCCCGATCACGATTTCCCAATCGCCGGTGGCGCCGGGAATGAAGCGTTTCGGATCAGGGGTGCGCACGTCTACAAGGGTCATATGAAGCTCACGATATACGGGTTCTTTGGCTCTGGTGGGTAGAACATATGGCGCGCGGGCGCAAGACATCTTGCGCCCTGTCGCACGAAGCGCCGAATTTTCGGCTCTCTGCATACGTAATTTTTACGCGTCTGATTTTCAATTATGGTCATGACGATGATCGCCCTGTGTTTCATGATCTATGTCGCCTTCAATCTTGTCGTCTTTCTTGTCTATTGGTGGGACAGGCAAGCGGCGAGGAATGGCGGCTGGCGCATTCGCGAAAGCACATTGCTGGGGCTCGCCTTCGTTGGCGGCAGCATGGGCGCTATTTCGGCTCAACGCCTGCTGCGGCACAAAACGCGCAAGGAACCCTTTCGCAGCATTCTGCTCTCCATCGGGATCTTACAGGCGGGCCTTGTTGCGTCATTGGCAATCATGCCGGACTGGCCGCCTCGCCTTCTGAACAACTTGGCAAGTCTCAGTCAGAATTCCGTCCCGTAGAGGTCGCTCTCGACCTCGACAAGCTGCTTTTGCAGACCAACGGATTGCACGTCGCGATCAAGCTTCGGCGCATAGGAAACGGAAAGCCAGCGGACGCTGTAGCCGTGGTGGCGGAAAAAGGCGACGGCAGGTTCGTTCTGCGCGTGGGTTTCCAGCCGGATGGCTTCGAAACCCCTGTCCGCTATCAACCGTTCAATATCAGCCAGCAGGAGGCTGCCGACCTGCCGGCGCTGAAAATCCGGATCGATCCAGAAATCAGAAATCGTCTCGTCAAAATGCTCCCGCGCCGCCCATCCGGCAACCGTGCCGCTAAATTCCGCCACGCGAATGGCAAGCCATGACGAACGGGTGAAATTGGAAAAAGCGCTGGAAGCATTGTCGTAAAGCGTCGCGGTGATGCCGAGTGCGGCGGTTGCCTGCCGCCAAGCCCTGAGACCGATGGCCGCTAAGGCCTCCGCTTCCTGCTCATGCGCATTGCGAATGACGATCAAGCCGCGCCCTCCATGGCCATGGCGAGTAAAACATCGGCAGCGCGATTCGGCCAGTATGGTTTTTCGGGGTGCGCTGCGGACTTGACCATGCCAGCCTTGCCCGCTAACCAGAACGGGCAATAACGGAGTTTTTATGTTCGCTCAATCGGAGTCCCGGTAACGGCCCTGCCCGCAAGTTTCTTGCGCGCCGGGCCAGATGAAACCGAGCCGGATGCCTTAACGGCACCCGGGTTTGCTTTCACGCGTCTAGAAGACGCCGACCGGACTTCCAAAAATGGACATTTCCCGCGCCGAACAGCGCATTCTTCACCTGCTCGCCCAGGGCGGCAGAATTGAACTCGTTCGAAACGACCACCAGAAAATCGAAAAGATCGCGCTTTATACCCGCGACGGCTGGATTTTCAGCGGCCTCGACCTGCTTACCTTCCGCAAACTGAAACGGAAAAGAGCGATCGCCTCTTCCGCCGGCAAGCCCTACCGCATCACCACCCGCGGACTGGAACTCGTAAGGGGTGAGCTGGACAACAGATGAAAAAAACGGGCGGCACTTGATGCCGCCCGTCCAATTTCTCCAACGCCCTTGTTCAGGCGTTCACCACCACTTGGCCGGCGTGAACTTGCCCGCTGCCTGCTCGATAGCGTGCGCCGTCTTGAACAGCGTTTCTTCCTCGAAAGGCTTGCCGATGAGCTGCAGGCCGAGCGGCAGGCCCTTGCCATCAAGACCGGCCGGCACCGAAAGGCCGGGAAGACCGGCCATGTTGACGGTGATGGTGAAGACGTCCTGCAGATACATCTTCACCGGATCGGCGGCGAGCTCCTCGTCACCGACAGCGAAGGCGGAAGACGGGGTGATCGGTGCGAGAACGGCATCGACGCCCTCATGAAAGACGTTTTCGAAATCGCGCTTGATGAGGGTGCGGACCTTCTGCGCCTTCAGGTAATAGGCGTCGTAATAACCGGCCGAAAGCACATAGGTGCCGACCATGATGCGGCGCTGCACTTCCTTGCCGAAACCGGCGGCACGGCTCTTCTCGTACATGTCGGCAATATCCTTGCCGTCGACGCGCAGTCCGTAACGCACGCCGTCATAACGGGCGAGGTTGGAAGAGGCTTCGGCCGGTGCGACGATGTAATAGGCGGGCAGCGCGTATTTGGTGTGCGGCAGCGAGATATCGACGACTTCGGCACCGGCATCGCGTAGCCACTCGACACCCTTGGCCCAGAGCTTTTCGATCTCTTCCGGCATGCCATCGACGCGGTATTCGCGGGGAATACCGATCTTCAGGCCCTTCAGCGACTGGCCGATGGCCTTTTCGTAATCCGGCACCGGCAGGTCTACGGATGTCGTATCCTTGGAGTCGACGCTTGCCATGGTCTTCAGCAGGATCGCCGCGTCGCGCACGTCACGGGCAATCGGGCCGGCCTGATCGAGCGAGGAAGCATAAGCGACGATGCCGAAGCGCGAGCAGCGGCCATAGGTCGGCTTGATGCCGACGGTGCCGGTAAAGGCCGCCGGCTGGCGGATGGAGCCGCCGGTGTCGGTTGCGGTCGCACCGGCGCACAGATGCGCAGCGACGGCTGCGGCCGAACCGCCGGAAGAGCCGCCCGGCACCAGCTTCTGTTCTGAACCATTGGCGCGCCATGGGTTGATGACCGGGCCATACCAGGAGCTTTCATTGGATGAGCCCATGGCGAATTCGTCCATGTTGAGCTTGCCGAGCATGACGGCGCCCTGATCCCAGAGGTTCTGGGTGACGGTGGATTCATATTTCGGCTTGAAGCCATCGAGAACATGCGAACACGCCTGCGTGTGCACGTCGCGGGTGGCGAAAAGGTCTTTTACGCCGAGCGGAATGCCTTCCAGCTCGCCCGCCTTGCCGGCGGCGATACGTTCGTCGGAAGCCTTCGCCATGTCGCGGGCCTTTTCAGGCGTCAAGGCGACATAGGCGTTCAGCGCGCCGTTGGCCGCATCGATGGCTGAGAGATAGGCGTCGGTCAGCTCGAGGGCGGAAAATTCTTTGCCCTTCAGCTTTTCGCGGGCTTCGGCAATGGTCAGGCTCGTCAGGTCGGTCATGGTCGGCAACGGCTTTCGAAAATCTCGGAAAAATCGGGCGGTAGAGGCGGTCGCTTATTCGACCACTTTCGGGACCATGAAGAAGTCCCGGTCGGTCGCAGGCGCATTGGCGACGATGTCTTCCGCCTTGTTACCGTCGGTCACCACGTCGGCGCGTTTTTTCATGTCCACCGGGGTCACTGATGTCATTGGCTCGACGCCATCGACATTCACTTCCGAAAGCTGCTCCACGAAACCGAGTATGCCGTTCAGCTGGCCGAGCATATTCTGTGCTTCTTCTTCGCTGACAGCGATACGGGCAAGGCGCGCAACGCGCTTTACGGTGGCGAGATCGACGGACATGGTTCTACTCCGGTCAGAATTTTCCTAACCGCTATAATCACCATGTCCGTCCTTCGCAACGGTAGAAAGCATGTCGTGTCAAACTGTGTCACGGTTTTGCGGTCACGATATGCTCTAGCAAAATGTCAGAAGGACAGCGTTTCGCCAGCCTTCGGCGTATGAACGCGGGCTTCCGCGCCTTCCATGCCGGCCACGAATTTCTCCGGCGTCTGATCGATGATCGGGAAGGAACCGTAATGGCAGGGGATGACATTTTGAAACTTGAAGAAGCGCTGGCAGGCAAGTGCGGCCACAGCACCACCCATGGTGAAACGGTCGCCGATCGGCACGAGGCCGATATCGGGCTGATGCAATTCATTGATGAGCTTCATGTCGGAGAAGATATCGGTATCGCCCATGTGATAGACGGCCGGGCCATTTTCGAAATGCAGCATCAGGCCGTTCGCATTGCCGAGCGAATGCGAAACGCCATCCTCGGTGAGCTGGGCAGACGAATGCAGCGCATTGGTGAAGGTGACGGAAAACCCGTCGAAATGCACCGTGCCGCCGGTATTGCCCATATCGACCTTCGCAACACCCTTCGAAGAAAGCCATGCGGCGAGATCGGCATTGGCAAGCACCGTGGCGCCGGTTTCGCGGGCCAGCTGAATGGTATCGCCGACATGGTCGCCATGGCCGTGGGTCAGGAGAATATGGGTGATGCCTTCAGCCGCGACCTTCGCGTCCTGCCCGGCAAAACCGGGATTGCCGGTGAAGAACGGATCGATGAGGATCTTCGCGCTACCGTTTTCGAGGCGGAAGGCGGAATGGCCGAGCCAGGTGATTTTCATGGGAAGTTCTCCTTTGTATTGCCGGTGTAGTATGACATAGGACGACTTGAGAAACCGCACTACCTGTATTTAAGAGAGGCGACAATGGCCGCTGACAATGACGATTATGTGTACGATGAAGCGTCTGGCGAATGGCGGCCGGCTTCCGAAGTGGCCGCCGAGGCGGCTCGCGCGAATGAAGTGCATGATGCAGCCGGCAATGTGCTGGCGGACGGCGATTCCGTAACCTTGATCAAGGACCTGAAGGTCAAAGGCACCAACACGGTCATCAAGCAGGGCACCGTCATCAAGTCGATCCGGCTCACCGAAAATCCGGAAGAGATCGATTGCAGGCATGATGCGGTCAAGGGTCTGGTGCTGCGCACCGAATTCGTCCGCAAGCGATAAAGGCAGCGCGAGACATGGCGATACTCACCATCGAGGAACTGGCGGAAACGCTTCAGCCCGCACAGGCGATTGCCGGTCTCGACCTTGGCACGAAAACCATCGGGCTTTCCATGTCGGACCTGTCGCGACGCTTCGCGACGCCTCGCCCCGTTTTGAAGCGGGTGAAATTCACTCGGGATGCCGAAGTGCTGCTGGCCTTTGCCGAAAAGGAGAAGGTTGCCGCCTTCATCATCGGTCTGCCAATGAACATGGATGGCTCGGCCGGGCCGCGCGTGCAGGCAACACGCGCCTTCGTGCGTACCATGGGCGAAAAAACCGCCCTGCCCTTTATTTTCTGGGATGAGCGACTTTCCACGGTCGCGGCCGAGCGCGCGTTGCTGGAAATGGATGTCTCCCGCGCCAAGCGGGCCGAACGCATCGATTCGGCAGCCGCCAGCTTCATTCTTCAGGGTGCGCTGGACAGGCTTTCGGCACTCGCCCGCGCCGTCGACTGACGGCCCTGCCACCAGGCGGCAATCTGCTTCCTCTTGCGAAAACCGAGGATAGCAAAAACGATCAGGCTATCGACCGCGATGGCGCGCGCCACCAGCGGCGGCAGGCTTTCCGGCGGCAGGCCGAGAATATTGCCGTAAATCTGGAATACCAGATCATGCGTCTGGCGCGTCAACATGAAAAAGCCGAAACTCATGTCGTAATAGGAAAGCCAGTACCAGCTGCCCAGCAATGCGACGGGACCGGCCCACAGGATCAGAAACCACTTCATGCCGCCTGCCCCCGCGCGAAAACAGTATCGGGAATGCCGGCAAGCACCGCCCAGCGCACCGCTGCCATCAGGCAGAGGTTCAGCGCCGGCGCGTCGATATCCAACGGCAGCATCACAAAAAACGTCATCATGACGCCCAAAGCTGTCCAGCGGCTCACTTGCGGCTCCCTTATGCGCAGTCATTGCGCATGGTTAACTTTTCGTTAATCCACACTGGACCGGCAGCCATGACGACGCAATTGAAAGCTCTCATTATGGTTAATGGCGGGCGGGCGGCATGTGGAAAACGCGTATCTGCGTGAACGGGCAGATGCGGCGGGCGGTTGCCGGCCCGGTGAAAACATCACTTATTTTTCTTTAATGCGGCGCTTGCGCAGGGATTGCAGTCTCCCCCAACCCGGCAACGGTTTCAGCCGTAAACGCCGCGCACCAGCCTTTTGACGGCCGTGGTGATCTTCTCCCAGTCCCGCTCGGATTTCAGCGGTACACCGGCGAACTGGCCACTGGTGGCAGCGGAAATGACGAGGTGCTGGATGGCGGCGAACAGCACGGCATTGACTGCAGCGGTATCCACGCCCTTCGGAGCCGCGAGCGAACCACGCATGCGCTCCAGCCACTTGCCCAGCGACTTGGCGCGGGCTTCGGCCAATCGCCGGACCTGCGGCGAGCCATCCGAGACTTCCCAGGCGATGATTTTGCAGACGAGAGGATCGCTGCGTAGCGCATCCATGAAATAAAGCGCCAGCTTTTCCATGAGATCGCCATAGGTCAGAAGGAACATACCGCCGGTGTCTTCGGGAATGCGATCCTTCACCCAGGAGCCGAGATCCTCGCCAATCGCCTCGATCAAACCGTCAAGGCCGCCGAAATAACGATAGATCAGCTGCTTGTCGCAACCGGCGCGACGGGCAACCGCATTGATGCCGAAGCCCTGAAAGCCTTCTTCGGCAAGCAGCGACCGCGCCGCCTCAAAAATCGCTTTCTCGGTCTGAGCGCGATCCTTGATACGTTTTTCCGGTCTGTCGGCTGAAATCGCCTCTGCACTCGCCAGCATGATTCCCTACCCGTGTTCTAAAAGGCCTGACCACAGGGGTTAACAAAGCATGAAGGGAAGAACAATGTGGCTGAGCGGATGGGGAGAAGGTTCCTGTGGACGAATAGGCATCGAGACCGATATCCGCGGCTTTAAGTTTTCTGTATTTTCTGTATTATTCAGAATTACACAGATTTTGAGGCTTTCTCATGAAAAGAAAATCTATTTCCACCGCCGAGTTTATGCGGCATTTCGGTCGGTATCATGACGAAGCGCAGAAATCGCCCATCACCCTGACGAAGCATGGGCGTCCTTCGGTCGTCGTCGTGCCGGTCGAACTCTTCGAGAAAATGCTGGGAAGCGACGATCCGCGCCAGTCTTATGCGGCCGGTGAAATGCCTGATGAAATGGCAACCATGTTCGAGACCCAACTGGAGAAAGATTCCAACGAATATCGGAAGTCTCGCGATGAGCAGGACCGATAATGTCCAAATTCAAACGGGGCGATATCGTTTCCTATCCGTATTTGTGGAGATGGCAGTTTTCCGCTGATCCACAGCGCGACCATGGAGAAAAGGACCGCCCCGTTTGCATAATCCTGTCGGTTACGGACGCTCAGGGACTATCACATGTACTGCTGCTGCCGATTTCATCGAAACCGCCGCTCGATAGCCAGCAACAAGCCATCGAAATACCCAAACTGGAACTCCGACGGGCAAAACTTACAAACTATGACGGAGGCTGGATCACCGTTAGCGAATGCAATTACGACGTAATCGAACGTTCATATCATTTCAATGCTACGCAATCTCCAATCGGGCGTTTCAGCGACACATTTCTCGAAGAGATTCGCACCGCATTTGCACCGTTTCTGGCAGCAGGTGCAGCGAGGGTCATCAGAACCTGAATCACTCCAACGCCATGCCGAACCACACACTGCCGGGCGTTTCGTGGCTCTCCAGGCGTTTGAAGCCGCGGGTTTCCCAAAAGCGCATACCGGCATGGTTGCGTTCGCTGGCGCCGAGATGGATGCCGTAGACGTTGTTCTGTCTTGCCATATCCAGCCAGCGCGACAGAAGCCGGGTGCCGCCGCCCTTGCCCTGCGTGCGCGGCAGAAGGTTCATGTGGATATGGGCCGGGAACGGATCCGTAAGCCACTCTGGCGTGCGCCGCGGATGGTGGATGAAATGGGCGCGGCGCTGGTCGGCGTCCCATGTCTGCTGGTCGCCGCCGGGGTCGGGGTAAAGGGCGCGCAGATGCGGCCACCATTCCTGCTCCAGCCGCTCTTCATGCAAGGCCGTATCGAGCGCGCCGGCGATATAACCGCAGACCCCCTCCTCGTCCTCGGCCACGAAAACGGCATCTGGCCACAGATGCAGATATGGCACGGAATAGATATGCCCGACCATGCGGCCATCGTTGTAAAGCGGAGTTGCATCCTGCCCGGCATCGCCGGTGGCAAGGCTTATGGCGTAGAGCGCGTCTTCATCCTCGGTTCGGGCGGAGCGAAAGGTCAGCATTGGCAGCCGCCTTCCCTTGCCGCGCGTCGACACGCGAAAGTGTCACGACAGATCAGAACACGCCTAACGCCATTGCTGTTTTTCAAATCCGAGACCCCTCCCGCCGGGACTGTAAAACCTTCATCCGTATGCGTCGGTCAGGACGCAGGCGGATAAAGGAGATCGATTATATAGTTCGGATCGAAGCGGGAATCGAGCATGCCGTAAGTGTGCCGCCAGCCACCCGCAAGACGGGTTTCGAGGAAGGCATCGGCGATCTTGCCGGCGCCAAGCCGGCAAAGCTCGGCGGCAGCGGCTGCAAGCGCGAATTGCTCCACCAGCAGACGGGCCGCCCCTTCGTCGCGCTCGGCAAGCGCGATGGCGGCGCGCAGCACATCGGTGGTCTTCTTGCCGGCAGGCCCGAGGTCGCGTTCAAGCGTCTGGAAGACAAGATCGAACAGGTCCTTGCCGCGCTGTAGAACCCGCAGCACATCCAGCGCCATGACGTTGCCGGAGCCTTCCCAGATGGCGTTAACAGGCGCTTCACGATAGTGGCGGGCAATCGGCCGCTCTTCCACGTAACCGTTGCCGCCGAGGCACTCCATGGCCTCATAGATGAGGGCCGGCGCAATCTTGCAGCACCAGTATTTCACGATCGGCGTCATCACCCGCGCATAAGCGGCCTCGGCCGGGTTGTTGCGGGCGGCATCGAAAGCCGACGCCAGTCGGAAGGACAGCGCCGTGGCCGCAGCCACATCCAGCGCCATGTCGGCGAGAACACGGGTCATGATCGGCTGGCTTACCAGCATCTTGCCGAAAACCGAGCGTCCTCTAGCAAAATGCACGGCTTCGGCAAGCGAGGCGCGCATCATGCCAGCGGAGGCCAGCGCGCAATCAAGCCGAGTCAGCGTCACCATGTCGAGGATGGTGCGCACGCCGCTGCCCGGATCGCCGAGCAGATAACCGAAGGCATCGGTGAATTCGACTTCGGCCGACGCATTGGAGCGGTTGCCGAGCTTGTCCTTCAGCCGCTGGAAGTGCAGGCCGTTCTTCGAACCGTCTTCCAGATAACGCGGCACGAGGAAGCAACCCATGCCGTCGCCCATCTGGGCCAGCATGACGAAACCGTCGCTCATCGGCGCGGAGAGGAACCACTTGTGGCCGGACAGGCGGTAGATGCCCTCGCCCACCCGCTCGGCCGTCGTGCGGTTGGCGCGAACATCCGTGCCGCCCTGCTTTTCCGTCATGCCCATGCCGACGGTGACAGCAGTTTTCTGCAGGGCCGGTTTCTGCGCGGAATCATATTTGCGCGACAGGATTTTCGGCATCCACTCCTTCTGCACCCGCAGCGAGGTCATGATGGCGGCGACGGAAGCGCTGGTCATGGTCAGTGGGCAGAGGTGCCCTGCTTCGAGCTGAGAAGTCAGGTAGAATTTCGTAGCGCGGGCCTTGTGTTCATTGCCGCGCGTATCGGAAGAGTTTTCCCAGACGCTTGAATGCAGGCCTGATGACATGGAACGGCGCATCAGCGCGTGCCAGGCGGGATGGAACTCCACCTGGTCGAGACGTTCGCCTCGCGGGCCGTGGGTGTGCAGCTGCGGCACCCCCTGATTGGCCATGCGCGCCAGTTCCTGCGCCTCATGGGAGGTAACGTAGCGGCCGAGCTGATCGAACTCGTCCCTCAGGTTACGCGACAGGCCAGAGGTGAGGTCGACGATCAGCGGATCGGAACGATAGGCATTGATGCCGGACCAGAGGCTTGGCTGGTTCAGTTCGGCGAGCGATTCTTCTGTCCGGGAATTCTGGGTCATCCACTGCTTCTAGCTGTTTTGTACTGGAATTGCATAGTGGGGTGATATTGCATAATTTTGCCCACAGGAAGCGATTGAGACGATTAAGTCCCCGGTTTCAGCATTTTTCGGGACCACCTGAAGATGCCGAACATGTTTCCGGCAAGACCGAGCGACATCACCAGGAGAGGACACCATGGAGGAGCCCGTCGTAAAAAAGCTCTTCGAGCGATATGAGCGCTGTTTCAACACGTCTCTCAACGGCGAAATGGACATGGATGAGGTCGCGTCCCTGTACGCCTCCGATTTCATAGCGGCTTCGCCTGCCGGCCTGATGACCGGAAAGAACGACGATCAGCTCAGGCAAGTGATGGCGCAGGGTTATGAGCGGTATCGCGCCATGGGTACAAAGGAAATGCGGATACGCGATGTCTGTCTCTCGCCCATCGATGAACATCATTGCATGGCGCATGTGGCATGGACGGCGACCTATGCCCGCCAAAACCAATCGGACATCGGGATCGATTTTGATGTTCATTACTTTGTCCAGACGCTAGACGGCGAACCGAAAGTTTTCGGCTGGGTTTCCGGCGACGAGCAGGCGCTTTTGAGGAAGCACGGCATCGCCTGATATTCGCTTGCGACAGGAGCAAGGTTTGCCCACCAGGCAGTCTCTCTTTTATCGAGGTTGGGGAAACATCGCCATGTTTTCATTTCAAGGGTTTCTGACGCTTGCCCCTGCGGCGAGCAGTCTCTATAGAGCGCAGGACCGAATTCCGCGGCGCTCCTGAGGCGTGTTTACGGCGAATGGCAGCGCACGGATCAGCATTCGGGCGTTCCAGGCATTTTCACGGGAAAATGCGACGCCCGTCAGGAGGCAAACCGCATGGTCTTCTTCCCCCATCGCCATCTCCTCGGCATCAAGGGGCTTTCCCATCAGGATATAACCCTGCTTCTCGACAAAGCCGACGAGGCGGTGAAAATCAGCCGCCAGCGCGAGAAAAAGACCTCGACGCTCCGGGGCCTGACGCAGATAAACCTGTTCTTCGAAGCCTCGACGCGCACGCAATCCTCCTTCGAGCTGGCCGGAAAGCGCCTTGGCGCAGACGTGATGAACATGTCGGTCGGCAATTCCTCGGTGAAGAAGGGCGAAACGCTGATCGACACGGCGATGACGCTGAACGCCATGCGCCCGGACGTACTGGTGGTGCGCCATTCTTCCGCAGGGGCAGCCGCCCTTCTCGCGCAAAAAGTCGCCTGCTCCGTGGTCAATGCCGGCGACGGCCAGCATGAGCACCCGACACAGGCGCTGCTCGATGCGCTGACCATCCGCCGCGCCAAGGGCGAACTATCAGGCATCACGGTGGCGATCTGCGGCGACGTGCTGCATTCGCGCGTGGCCCGTTCCAACATCATCCTGCTCAACCAGATGGGCGCGCGCGTTCGTGTCGTCGCCCCCGCCACGCTTCTGCCCTCCGGCATTCGCGACATGAGCGTGGAAGTCTTCCACGACATGAAGGAAGGGCTGAAGAATGCCGATGTGGTGATGATGCTGCGCCTGCAGCGCGAGCGCATGTCCGGCTCCTTCGTGCCTTCGGTGCGCGAATATTTCCATTATTACGGTCTGGATGCCGAAAAGCTGAAGGCGGCGAAGGAAGATGCGCTGGTCATGCATCCCGGCCCGATGAACCGCGGCGTGGAAATCGCCTCCGAAGTGGCCGACGGTCCGCAGAGCGTGATCGAAAGCCAGGTGGAAATGGGGGTTGCCGTGCGCATGGCTGTGATGGAAACCCTGCTTGTCTCGCAAAATCAGGGTGAGCGCGTATGAGTGCCGTGACCGTTCTCAAAAACCTCCGCATTGTCGATCCCTCCCGCGATCTCGACGAGACCGGCAGCGTAATCATCGGTGCGGACGGCACCATTCTGGCGACGGGCAAGGACGCTCATAATCAGGGCGCGCCGGAAGGCGCGACGGTGCGTGACTGCAAGGGGCTGTTGGCCGTTCCCGGTCTGGTGGATGCCCGCGTCTTCGTCGGGGAACCCGGAGGCGAGCATCGCGAAACCATCGAATCCGCCTCACGCGCGGCAGCGGCTGGCGGTGTGACCAGCATCATCGTCATGCCGGATACCGACCCTGTTATCGATGACATCGCGCTGGTCGAATATGTGAAGAAGACGGCGCGCGACAAGGCGCTCGTCAATGTCCACCCGGCAGCGGCCCTGACCAAGGGCCTCAACGGCGAAGAAATGACAGAGTTCGGCATGTTGAAGGAAGCTGGTGCGGTTGCCTTCACCAATGGTCGCAAGGCGCTTTCCGACACGCTGGTCCTGCGCCGCGCCATGACCTATGCCCGCGAACTGGGTGCTGTCATCGCGCTCGAGACCCGCGACAAATATATTGGCGGCGGCGACATGAACGAGGGGCTTTTCGCAAGCTGGCTCGGGCTGTCAGGCATTCCGAAAGAAGCCGAAATCATTCCGCTGGAACGTGACCTGCGCATTGCCGGCCTGACGCAGGCGATCTATCACGCCGCCAAGATTTCCGTGCCGGAATCGGCCGAGGCGATCCGCCTTGCCCGGCAGCGGGGCGTCAAGGCCACCTGCGGCATCTCGATCAACCATCTCACACTCAACGAGAACGATATCGGCGAATACCGCACCTTCTTCAAACTTTCCCCGCCGCTGCGCGCCGAAGACGACCGCAAGGCCATGGTGGAAGCGCTGAAGGACGGCACGATCGATATTATTGTCTCCTCGCACGACCCGCAGGATGTGGACACCAAGCGCCTGCCGTTTTCGGATGCGGCCAGCGGCGCGGTGGGTCTGGAAACCATGCTGGCGGCAGCACTTCGCCTCCACCACAGCGGCGAGGTTCCGCTGATGCGCCTCATCGATGCGCTTTCCACCCGCCCGGCGAAGATTTTCGGTCTCGACGCCGGAACGCTGAAAGTCGGTGCAAAAGGCGATATCACCCTGATCGATCTCGACGAACCATGGCTGGTGGCCCGCGATCAGCTGGTGTCGAAATCCAAGAATACGCCGTTCGAAGATGCCCGTTTCAGCGGCCGCGCTGTCGCCACTTATGTGGCTGGCAAAGCCGTTCATTCCTTGGCATAAGATCAGCAACAGAGATCACGCTGACGGCGCGACAGAGGGGACGTTTGAATGAGTGCTTTGACTGACTGGCAGACGGCGCCTGCCCTTCTCGCGCTTTCGGCGCTGATCGGCTATCTGTTCGGTTCCATCCCCTTCGGCCTCATTCTCACCCGCATGGCGGGGCTGGGCGACGTGCGCAAGATCGGTTCGGGCAATATCGGCGCGACCAATGTGCTGCGCACCGGCAACAAGAAGCTCGCCGCGGCCACCCTGCTGCTTGACGCGCTGAAGGGCACGGCGGCGGTGCTGGTCGCCAATGCGCTGTGGGGTTACGAGGCCTCGCTGGTGGCCGGGTTCTTCGCCTTTCTCGGCCATCTGTTTCCGGTGTGGCTCGGCTTCAGGGGCGGCAAGGGTGTCGCCGTCTATATCGGCGTACTTCTGGGCGCTGCACCGCTGATGATGCTGGCCTTTGCGCTGATCTGGCTCGCGACCGCCTTCATCACTCGCTATTCATCGCTGTCGGCGCTTCTGGCCATGCTTGTCATTCCCGTGGCGCTATGGGTGCTCGGACCTGAAAAGACCGCGCTGGTCGTTACATTGCTGAGCGTAATTTCGTGGTGGAAGCACCGGGAGAATATTGCGCGGCTTCTGGCCGGCACCGAAAGCCGGATCGGGCAAAAGGGCTAAGGCCTATTCTAAGGATATGTCATGCCGCATGAGGAAACGACACGGCAGGGCATAGAGCTTTCCGCGCGGCAACGGGTCGCGTGGCTGCGGCTGATCCGCAGCGACAATATCGGCCCCGTCACGTTTCGCGAACTGATCAACCATTTCGGCGGTGCCGAAAAGGCGCTGGACGCCCTGCCCGAGCTTTCGAGACGCGGCGGCTCGCTGCGCAGTCCGCGCATCGCCACGCAGGCACAGGCGGAAGACGAGATCGAAACGGCTGAAAAATTCGGCGCGCGTTTCGTCGGTATCGGCGAGCCGGACTATCCGCCCGCTTTGCGGCATCTGGACGGCGCGCCGCCGCTGATCGCCATGAAGGGCTCGGCGTCCACCGCAACAAGACCATCGGTCGGCATCGTCGGATCGCGCAACGCTTCCATCAACGGGGCGAAATTCGCCGCGATGCTGGCGCGCGATTGCGGTAGGGGCGGTTATGCGATTGCTTCGGGTCTGGCGCGGGGCATCGACGCGGCGGCACATCGGGCAAGCCTTGCAACCGGTACGGTGGCCATGCTGGCGGGCGGTCTCGACCGTCCCTACCCGCAGGAAAATTTCGGGCTGCTGGAAGACATCTATGATCAGGGCGGCGCGACGATCAGCGAAATGCCCTTCGGCTGGGAACCGCGCGCCCGGGATTTTCCCCGCCGCAACCGGCTGATATCAGGCGTCTCGCTTGGCGTTGTCATCGTCGAGGCGGCAGAGCGTTCCGGTTCGCTGATTACGGCCCGGCTTGCCGGCGAAGCGGGGCGGCTGGTTTTCGCCGTTCCCGGCTCGCCGCTCGATGCGCGCTGCGAAGGCACCAACCGGCTGATCAAGGAAGGCGCGATGCTGACCACGGGTGCTGACGACATTCTGGAGGCGCTGCGACCGCTGATGGAGCCGCAATTGCCCTATGACCGCAAGATCGAGGAACCGCGATCAGAAGAAGAAATGTCACCGCCCGGAGATGATGAGCGCAGCATCATTGCCGCCGCCCTCAGCCCCTCGCCTGTCGAGACAGACGACATCATTCGCCACACGGGTTTTTCCGCCGCTACCGTTCATATGGTGCTTCTGGAACTCGATATTGCCGGGCGATTAAACCGGTACGCCGGGGGACGGGTTTCGCTCCTCGCGGATTGACAGCTTGCGCCGCCCGCTCTGGATATCGCCGACTTCCACATAGGCCATCTCGATCAGATAACACAGCATATCGGCACCCTCACGGTTGGCGACCTGCCGCAGCTCTGCCAGCATCTGGCGAATGTAAGCCAAGTTCTCTCTGGTCCCTTCATTATCGGCATTATTGTTTGTTGCGTTCGGGACCATATATTTATCCTGAGAATTTCGTCTGAAACGAAGAGCAATAAGAAGATTCAAATGATGTTGGTCATCATAACCAATTTACCAAAGATTGCAATACAACAATAGATTATCCATAGGTTGCATGAACCCTGAAGCGATAAAATCGGGCTTGCCTCTTGACCAGCGGACATTACCTGTCCATGTCGAATTATAAAGAAGCCTTGTTGCGGCGTTCCTCCGTGATCCGGCTATGTTAACGGACAAGTTCCCAGAGAAAAAAATATGAATGTCGTCGTCGTAGAATCTCCGGCCAAAGCCAAGACAATCAACAAGTATCTTGGTCCGGGCTACAAGGTTCTTGCATCCTTTGGCCACGTCCGGGATCTTCCCGCCAAGGACGGATCGGTGCTGCCCGACCAGGATTTCGAAATGTCCTGGGAGGTCGACGCCGCATCCGCCAAGCGGATGAAGGACATTGCCGATGCAGTAAAATCCTCCGACGGCCTGTTTCTCGCAACCGACCCGGATCGCGAAGGTGAAGCCATTTCCTGGCACGTTCTCGATCTCTTGAAGAAGAAGCGCGTTCTCGGCGACAAGCCGGTGAAGCGCGTGGTCTTCAACGCCATCACCAAAAAGGCGGTGCTGGACGCCATGGCCAACCCGCGCGACATCGACGTGCCGCTGGTCGATGCCTATCTCGCCCGCCGCGCGCTTGATTATCTCGTCGGTTTCAATCTGTCGCCGGTTTTGTGGCGCAAGCTGCCCGGCGCCCGCTCCGCCGGGCGCGTGCAGTCTGTTTCGTTGCGGCTCGTCTGTGACCGCGAAGCCGAGATCGAGCGTTTCGTCTCCGAAGAATACTGGAACATCAGCGCGCTTTTGAAGACACCGCGCGGTGACGAGTTCGAGGCGAAGCTGGTTTCAGCCGATGGCAAGCGGCTGCAAAGCCGCGGGATCAAGACCGGCGAAGATGCAAACCGGCTGAAGACACTGCTTGAAGGCGCGACCTATGTCGTGGATACGGTCGAGGCAAAGCCGGTCAAGCGTAATCCCGGCCCGCCCTTCACCACCTCGACGCTGCAGCAGGCGGCCTCCTCGCGCATGGGTTTTGGCGCCTCGCGCACCATGCAGGTGGCGCAGAAGCTTTATGAAGGTATCGACATCGGCGGCGAAACCGTTGGTCTGATCACCTACATGCGTACCGACGGTGTGCAGATGGCCCCGGAAGCCATCGATGCTGCCCGCCAGGCCATCGGCGAGCAGTTCGGTGGCCGTTATGTCCCGGAAAAGGCGCGTTTCTATTCCACCAAGGCCAAGAACGCCCAGGAAGCGCACGAAGCTATCCGCCCGACCGATTTCAACCGCACGCCGGACCAGGTGAAGCGTTATCTCGATGCCGATCAGCTGCGTCTCTACGACCTGATCTGGAAGCGCGGCATCGCCAGCCAGATGGCGTCTGCCGAAATCGAGCGCACGACGGTCGAAATCCTCGCGGACAAGAACGGTGAAAAGGCCGGGCTTCGTGCTGTCGGCTCGGTGATCCGTTTCGATGGTTTCATCGCCGCCTATACCGACCAGAAGGAAGATGGCGAGCAGAGCGACGACGGTGACGACGAAGGCCGTCTGCCGCAGATCAATGCGCGCGAAAATCTCGCCAAGCAGAAGATCAATGCCAGCCAGCACTTCACCGAGCCGCCGCCGCGCTACTCGGAAGCCTCGCTCATCAAGAAGATGGAAGAGCTTGGCATCGGCCGTCCTTCCACCTATGCCGCGACACTGAAGACACTGAGCGACCGCGAATATATCGTCATCGACAAGCGCAAGCTGATCCCGCATTCGCGCGGACGGCTGGTGACGGCTTTCCTCGAAAGCTTCTTTTCCAAATATGTCGAATATGACTTCACCGCTGATCTGGAAGAAAAGCTCGACCGCATTTCGGCGGGCGAGCTGGACTGGAAGCAGGTGCTGCGCGATTTCTGGAAGGATTTCTTCGCGCAGATCGAAGACACCAAGGAATTGCGCGTCACCAACGTGCTGGATGCGCTGAACGAGGTTCTGGCCCCGCTGGTCTTCCCCAAGCGGGAGGATGGTTCCGATCCGCGCATCTGTCAGGTTTGCGGCACCGGCAATCTCTCGCTGAAGCTCGGCAAATACGGCGCTTTCGTTGGTTGCTCCAACTATCCGGACTGCAACTTTACCCGCCAGCTCACCTCCGACGGTTCGGAGGCGGAAGCTGCGGCCTCGAACGAGCCGAAGGCGCTCGGCGCTGATCCGATGACCGGGGAAGAGCTGACATTGCGCTCTGGCCGTTTCGGACCCTATATCCAGCGCGGCGATGGCAAGGAAGCCAAACGTTCCTCGCTGCCCAAGGGCTGGAAGCCTGAGGACATCGACCACGAAAAGGCGCTGGCGCTGATCAACCTGCCGCGCGATATCGGCAAGCATCCGGAAACCGGCAAGATGATCTCCGCTGGTCTTGGTCGCTACGGACCTTTCCTGCTGCACGACGGTTCCTATGCGAACCTTGAAAGCATCGAGGACGTGTTCTCGATCGGTCTCAACCGCGCCGTCACCGTGATTGCCGAAAAGCAGAGCAAGGGACCGGGCCGCAGCGGCACGCCGGCGGCATTGAAAGAGCTGGGCGACCACCCCGATGGCGGCGCGATCACCGTGCGTGACGGGCGTTACGGCGCTTACGTCAACTGGGGCAAGGTCAACGCCACCATTCCGAAGGGGCAGGACCCGGTTTCGGTGACGCTGGACGAATCGCTGGTGCTCATCGCCGAACGCATCGCCAAGACCGGCACCGGCGGCAAACCCGCCAAGGCCAAGAAGCCTGCCGCTAAAAAAGCCGATGTTGATACCGCCGCAAAACCGAAGGCGACTAAGGCCAAGGCTGCGACCAAGAGCAAGGCGGCCGCCAAGCCAAAGGCAGCGGCCAAACCCAAGAAGGCAGAATCGTGAGCAAGGCGCCGCGTCAAAGACAGGGTTCCGCCGGCGACGGTTTCGGGCGCACCGGGCGCGGCAAGCGGGTGAGCGAAGGTGAAGGCATCATCCATGGCGAAGTGCCTTCCCGCGAAGTACTGCTGAAATTTATCGCCGACCATCCGCAACAGGCCTCCAAGCGCGAAATCGCCAAGGCTTTCGGGCTGAAGGGTGAAAACCGCATCGTTCTGAAAGCACTGCTGAAGGAACTCGAAGTCGATGGCATGGTGCACAAGAGCCGCAAGTCGCTGACGCGACCGGGCGGCCTGCCGCCTGTGACGGTGCTCGACATCACCACCCGCGACAAGGACGGCGAATTGATCGGCCGGCCCGCGGAATGGCCGGAAGATATGGGTGCTGCACCCGCCGTGCTGATCCGCCAGTCCTCGCAGGATCGTGGCAAGAAGGCCCCTGCCGCCGGTCTCGGCGACCGCATTCTGGCAAAGATTTTCCCTTCCAAGGAGAGCGTCGGCCCGGCCTACACCGCCCGTGTCGTCAAGCTGATCGACCGTCGCCAGAATGCGCTGCTCGGCGTGTTCCGGCCAACCGAAGGCGGCGGCGGACGGCTGATGCCGATCGACCGGCGCGGCGAGGAAATGGTCATCGACCCCGATGGTGTCGGCGACGCCAAGGACGGCGATCTGATCGAGGTGGAAACCTCGCGCAATAGCGGCCGTTACGGCCTGACGCGCGCAAAGGTTCTCTCCGTCGTCGGCTCCGTTGCGTCGGAAAAGGCGATCTCGATGATCGCCATTTATGCGCATGGCATTCCGCATATCTTCCCGCCAAATGTTCTGGCTGAAGCCGATGCGGCCAAGGCCGCCACCATGTCGCACCGCGAGGACTGGCGCGACCTGCCGCTCATCACCATCGATCCGGCCGACGCCAAGGACCATGACGACGCGGTTTATGCCGAGCTGGACCCCTCGCCCGACAATCCTGATGGTGTCATCGTCACCGTCGCCATCGCCGATGTGTCCTGGTATGTGCGACCGGGCGCGCCGCTCGATCGCGAGGCGCAGAAGCGCGGCAACTCCGTCTATTTCCCTGATCGCGTTGTGCCGATGCTGCCGGAGCGCATCTCCAACGATCTCTGCTCGCTGAAGGAAGGCGTCGACCGCCCGGCCCTTGCAGTGCGCATGACCTTTTCCAAGGAAGGCCGCAAGGCGGGCCACACGTTCCATCGCATCATGATGAAGAGCGCCGCCAAACTCTCCTACCAGCAGGCGCAGGCCGCCATCGACGGAAATCCCGACGACAAGACCGGCACGCTGCTGGAGCCGATCCTCAAGCCGCTGTGGCACGCCTATGCGGTGATGAAGCGCGGCCGCGACCGCCGCCAGCCACTGGAACTCGACATGCCGGAGCGCAAGATCCAGCTGCGGCCAGACGGCACGGTGGACAAGGTCGTCATTCCCGAACGCCTCGATGCGCATAAGCTGATCGAGGAAATGATGATCCAGGCCAATGTCGCCGCCGCCGAGACGCTGGAAAAGAAGAAGCAGCGGCTGGTCTACCGCGTCCACGATGCCCCGACGCTCTCCAAGCAGGAGGTGCTGCGCGAATTCCTCGGCACGATCGGCATATCCATGGCCAAGGGTGTGGCCATGCGCGCCAATTCCTTCAACGGCATTCTGGCCCGTGCCCTCGATACGCCGCACCAGATCATGGTCAACGAAATGGTGCTGCGCAGCCAGAGCCAGGCGATTTACAGCCCTGAGAATATCGGCCATTTCGGCCTCAATCTGATGAAATATGCGCATTTCACCTCGCCGATCCGCCGTTATGCCGATCTGATCGTGCATCGCGCGCTGGTGGGGTCGCTGGGGCTTGGTGAAGGCGGTATCACGCCGCAGGAAGAAGCGACGCTAGACGATATCGCCGCCGAAATCTCGACCTTCGAGCGGCGCGCCATGGCGGCCGAGCGCGACACCGTCAACCGGCTGATCGCGCATCATCTTTCCGAACGGGTGGGTGAAGAATTCGAGGGTCGCGTGGGCGGTGTCACCAAGGCGGGACTATTTGTCGCGCTTCCGCAGTTTGGCGCTGATGGCTTTGTTCCTATATCTACACTGGGAACCGACTATTTCTTCTATGACGAGGCGCATCAGGCTCTGACGGGGGAAAAGACCGGTCTCGGTTTTCAGCTGGGCGACTCGGTTCAGGTGCGGCTTGCAG
This sequence comes from Agrobacterium burrii, assembly GCF_017313405.1. NCBI lineage: Bacteria > Pseudomonadati > Pseudomonadota > Alphaproteobacteria > Hyphomicrobiales > Rhizobiaceae > Agrobacterium > Agrobacterium burrii. The sequence goes on along the minus strand of NZ_JAFLNA010000001.1, from coordinate 335,882 downwards.
AAGCCGTACCTCTGGCCGGTGCGTTGCGTTTCGAAATGCTGAGCCCCGGGCGCAAGATGCCGGTCGGTTCGCGGTCGTTCCACAAGGCAGGCCGGCGGACATCGCGTCCCGGCGCCAAGCCGGGAACAAGGCCGCCCAGAGGGCGACGGTAACAACACCGCGAATAGGCGGTTGAAAGAACGGAAGAAGGACTTAGGGGATGAGTGCACATCAGGGCTCGGAAACAGTCACCTTCGGAGACACCAGCGCCGAGCGGCCACTTGGCCGTTCGATCATGCGCGGCATGGCGAACCGCTGCCCCGCCTGTGGCGGCGGCCGCCTGTTTCGGGCATTCCTGAAGCCGGTGGACAATTGTGCCGCCTGCGGCGCGGAAATGCACCACCACCGGTCCGATGATCTGCCGCCTTATATTTCCATCGTCATCATCGGCCATATCGCCGTTGGCGGTTTCATGATGACGGATATGGTGTTCTCCGTGCCCATGTGGGTGCATTTCGCCATCTGGGTGCCGATCACCATTCTGGCCGCGCTGTTGACGCTGCAGCCGATCAAGGGCGGCGTCATCGGCCTGCAATGGGCGCTGCGCATGCATGGCTTTGACGGAAAGCAGCCAAAAGTGCAGATAGACGGCTCCTCACACTGACGACGGGCGGCAACGTGCGCGTGACCGAACCCCGCAAGAGCGCCGAGGTTGCGAGCCCGACCCTGCGGCCACGGGATGCCGCTTCCATCATTTTATTCGACCGTTCCGGCCCGGCGATCCGCGTATTGATGGGCCAGCGCAGCCATGCCCACATCTTCATGCCCGGCGCCTACGTATTTCCCGGCGGCAAACGTGATCCACGCGACCACGCGCTGCCCTTTTCCGGCGATCTGCACCCCGCGGTCCTTAACCGCCTCACCGCCTCCGCGTCGCGCCGCCTGAGCGTTGCCGGTGCAAGGGCGCTGGCGCTTGCCGCTGCGCGCGAGCTTGTCGAGGAAACCGGGGTGGATATGGGGCTGGATGCTGATGGTCCGGACCTTTCCTGTTTCCGTTATGTGGCGCGCGCCATCACCCCGCCCGGCAATATCAGGCGTTACGACACGCGGTTCTTTTGCTGTTATGCAGACGAATTACGGCTGGATACCCGGCTAATCCGGGATTCTGACGAGTTGCACGATGTGCAATGGCTTGACATGACAGACCTTTCTGGTCTGAACATGCCGAAAATCACACGCACGGTTCTCGAAGATGTCACAAAATTCATGATAGGTGATCCGTCACTGCCCTTTGAAAGCCCCGCGCGGCTCTATGTCACGCGCCACGGCCGGTTTATTCGAGACGTTGTATAAAGGCCGTCATGTCACAAATGAAATGCGAAGCGGATGCCATTCACTGGCCCTCACTGATCGCCGCGATTTCCGCCATCAGTGCGGTCGGTGTCGCCATCGGTCTTGGCCTGCCGCTCCTGTCGATCATCCTTGAGAAGCGCGGCATCTCCTCCACCATGATCGGGGTGAATTCGGCCATGGCCGGCGTCGCAGCGATGATGGCGGCTTCGGTGACCAGCAAGATAGCCCATGATTTCGGCGTAGCACGAACCATGCTGCTGGCGGTGGTCATTTCCGCATTGAGTGCGCTCTGTTTTTATTTCGCCGACGCCTTCTGGATGTGGTTTCCGTTGCGAATCGTTTTCCACGGCGCCACCACCACGCTGTTCATCCTGTCCGAATACTGGATAAACATGACCGCGCCGCCGAAAAAACGCGGCATGGTTCTCGGCATCTACGCCACTGGTCTCGCGGTGGGCTTTGCGGTCGGCCCGCTGTTGTTCTCCGTGGTCGGCAGCGAGGGCATTCTGCCCTTCCTCGTCGGGGCGGCGATCATTCTTCTGGCAGCGATTCCCATCTTCATGGCGCGCCGTGAAAGCCCGGAGCTGGACGAGCGGCCCAACCACCATTTCGTCCGTTATGTCTGGCTGGTGCCGATGGCGTCGGCGGCGGCTTTCGTCTTCGGCTCGGTGCAGGCCGGTGGCCTGTCGCTCTTTCCCATCTATGCCACGCGTGAAGGCTTCAACGAATCGCAGGCCGCGTTGCTGCTGACCGTGATGGGCATCGGCAACATGGTCTTCCAGATACCGATCGGCCTGTTATCGGACCGGATGAAGGATCGGCGCACCATGCTCGCGCTGATGGCCTTTGCGGGCGTTTGTGGCACGCTGGCGCTGCCTTTCCTTGTAGACAGCTGGATCCTCGTGGCGGCGCTCCTGCTGTTCTGGGGCGGCCTCGTCTCCGGCATGTATACCGTCGGCCTCACCCACCTCGGATCGCGCCTTAAAGGCGCTGATCTCGTCTCCGCCAATGCCGCCTTTATCTTCTGTTACGCCATGGGTACGATTGCGGGACCGCAGGCCGTGGGCATTTCCATGGATGTCGCGGGCACTGATGGTTTCGCCTGGGCGCTTGCCGTATTTTTCGGGCTTTACGTGGTCCTTTATGGCTTCCGTTTTGTTTTCCGGGCAAAACAGACTTGACTTTTCAGGCGCGATACGTAGTTTCGCGCCAGATTTAGCCGAGGTGAGAAGCGCCTGCGGCTTCTCTTTTGTTTAAAGGCAGGACGACCATGGCGAAAGCTACAACAATCAAGATCAAGCTGCTGTCGACAGCCGACACCGGTACCTTCTACGTCACCACCAAGAACAGCCGTACGTTCACGGACAAGATGACGAAGACGAAGTACGACCCGGTTGTACGCAAGCACGTTGAATTCAAGGAAACCAAGATCAAGTAATTTTCTTGATCGGGTTCTCCGACAAAAGCGCGCCCAATGGGCGCGTTTTTTGTTTGTGCGGATAGTCTTTTCGTGTGGATCGCAAAGACATTTTCAGCCGGAATGCGTGGCGCTTCCGCGTCCAGAAAATGTGTGATGCTGACATATGGAAGGCAGCCGGGAGGCCGCTAAAACCCGGCAAAGCTTCTTGGCACAGTGACTTAGCACTTCACCCCTCCTCCCGCTACAGAGGTGCAGCCGTGGACGACGTGGAGCCGCCACACCGACCCGGTGGGCGGACCTGTTTCTCAAACAGACAAGTTTTTCGGGAGAAGGCGGTCGGCCAACGATGTGATTACGGCACGAGGAACCGATTCGGACATCGTCAGCCGACCGACCCCACGATTCAGGAGATGCGGCGGACCTGAGCATCATGGGGCATTCGAACTACGCAATACCAGCCCCTGACGAGCGAAACCGCAGCGGCATGAACCGCCATCATTCCATCATCACAAGACGGAAAAACCGCCGGAAGAACTGTTATTCTCGATAATGAGTGTGCGCAGAAGTAAAATAAAAATCAACAAATTCTTAAGCCAGCGATACATAACTCGAAAAACATGGTTAAATATACAACGCTGGCACACTATAGTTTCCCGCGAGATTGAATTCAATATATTTTTCAACTTGAACTGTATTAAACCCGCTAAATTTCGCCTATTCATTGCAATAAGATAAAATACAGGCAAGGTCAGTGGCTTGAGCCTGTCAATGTGACTTTTCAGCTCCTTGAACGACGGCTATCTTCGGTAAACCCGAAAAGATGGCATGGTTTTCCGGGCCAGACGCCTACGGGCCGCTTCAGGCGGCAGCAGCCACCACCCGGTTGCGCCCGGCATGTTTCGCTTCATAGAGCGCCCGGTCGGCCTGTTTCAACAGTTCGTCCGGCATGCCGAAAGCGCCGCTGCTGGTGGCGATGCCGAGCGAGGCGGTAATGCTCAGTTCACGGTCGATGGAGCGGACGTAGAAGGGCTTGTCTTCGACGATCGCCCGCAGCCGCTCGGCGACGCTGGCAGCAAGCTCCATCGGCGTGTCAGGCATGACCACGACGAATTCTTCGCCACCGTAACGGCAGGCAAGATCAGCGCCGCGCACCGTGCTGCGGATGCGTGCTGCAAATTCCCGCAGCACCTCATCGCCCACATCATGGCCATAGGTATCATTGACCAGCTTGAACCGATCTATGTCGGTCATGCAGATGGAAATCGGGCGGCCCCGCACGGCGGCACGGTCGAAGAGTATCTTGAGATGATTGTCGAGATAACGGCGATTGTTGAGGCCGGTCAGCGCGTCGACGATGGCAAGCTCCATCGTGTGCTGCAGGTTGAGCCGCAGATGTTCGTTGTAACGCTTGCGCCTGATCTGCGTCAGCGAACGGGCGACAAGTTCGTTGGGGTCGATCGGGCGCAGAATATAGTCATTGACGCCGAGATCGAGCGCACGCGCCACCATATCGTCCGCCCCCTGCTCCGCCACCAGAAGCAGCGGGAGGAAACGGGTGCGTTCCAGCGAGCGAAGCTGCGAACACAATCGCAGCGGATCGTAGTCCGCAAAATTGGAATTGACGATGACAAGCTCGAAGGGGTTGCTTGCCGCTTTCAGCAGCGCCGCCTGCGGCTCGATGACGGCATCCACCTCAGCGACCGGCTTCAGCGCCCTGACGATACGTTCCTGCGAGCTGGCGCGGCCATCCGCAACCAGCACGCGGCCGGGCGTCTGCATCAGGCCGTCGGCACGTAGCATCTCCTCGATGCCGATCTGCCTTGCAGTTTCGGCGCGCAATCGCAATTCATCGCTGACGGCTTTCAGGCGCACGAGGCTTTTGACACGGGCAATCAGCTGAAGGTCGTTGACCGGCTTGGTCAGAAAATCGTCGGCGCCGGCTTTCAGGCCGCGCACGCGGTCGGACGGCTGATCGAGCGCAGTGACCATGACGACGGGAATATGCGCCGTCTTCGGGTTGGCCTTCAGCCTCTCGCAGACCTCGAAACCGTCCATGCCCGGCATCATGATGTCGAGCAGGATAATATCGACCTGTTCCTCGTCGCAGATCGCCAGCGCCTTAAAACCATCCTCGGCGGTGACGACATCGAAATATTCCGCCACAAGCCGAGCCTCGAGAAGCTTCACATTGGCAGGAATGTCGTCAACAACCAGAACTCTCGCCGTCATAACCGTTCCCCAGCCGCCTTAGGCGTCGCCCAGATAAGTCTTGATGATTTCGATGAATTTCGGGACGGAAATCGGCTTCGACACATAGGCCTCGCAGCCGCCCTGGCGAATCCGTTCCTCGTCGCCCTTCATGGCAAAGGCCGTCACGGCGATGACCGGAATGACGTGCAGCTCGTCGTCCTCCTTCAGCCATTTCGTCACCTCCAGCCCCGAAACCTCCGGCAGCTGGATATCCATGAGAATGAGGTCCGGGCGGTGCTTGCGGGCAAGGTCCAGCGCTTCCATGCCGTTGCGCGTCTGGATCGTCGTATAACCAGACGCCTCGATCAGGTCGCGAAAGAGCTTCATGTTCAGCTCGTTGTCTTCGACTATCATGACCTGTTTGGGCATGGTGGGCAGTCCCCGTTTCGCTTTGAAACCTTCATCCAGACATATAAGTTGTCAGAGAACCGATTCCATCGTCCATTTGTTGCGCAAGGCTAGAGGGATTTGGTTTCAAAATAGGTAACTTCGGGGAAGAAATGCTGCGCGATACGAAAAACAAAGGCAATGCCGGCAAAGATCCGCAAGAAACGGCGGCCGCCATACTTGGCTGGCTGGCCAACGAGCCGGACATGCTGGCACGTTTTCTGGCGCTGAGCGGCTTGCAGGCCAATATGTTGCGCCAGGCCGTCAACGATCCCGGCTTTCTGGCCGGTCTTACCGATTTTCTGATGAGCCACGAGCCGGACCTCATGGCGTTCTGTGCCGCAACCGATACCTCACCCGAAACGGTGGCTGCCGCCTGGCACCATTTTTCCGGTCCAGGGCTGGATTCGGGTGTGTATTGACCGGCCAGCCCCTTGAGCGACCGTCACCACCGGAGTATGGTCGGCAACGTTCTGGTTTTGTTTTCGGCCCATGTCCACGTCGCACTCCTATGATCCCGGTTTTTGTCGCGACTGTCTGGCCGGTCAGCCAGCGGGGTTGAGGCGTTGCCGCGCCTGTGGCAGCCCGCGTCTCGTCTATCATGATGAACTTTATGATCTGAGCATCGCCCATATCGACTGCGACGCCTTTTATGCTTCCGTTGAAAAGCGCGACAATCCGGAACTGGCCGACAAGCCGGTCATCATCGGCGGTGGCAAGCGGGGCGTGGTTTCGACGGCGTGCTACATCGCCCGCATTCAGGGCGTGCGTTCCGCCATGCCGATGTTCAAGGCGTTGGAAGCCTGCCCGGATGCGGTGGTCATCAAGCCGGATATGGAGAAATACAGCCGTGTCGGACGCGAAATCCGCGCCATGATGCAGGAATTGACGCCGCTGGTGCAGCCGCTTTCCATAGACGAAGCTTTTCTCGATCTCGCCGGCACGGAGAGGCTGCATCACGATCCGCCAGCGCGCGTGCTGGCGAAGTTTGCAAAGCGTGTGGAAAAAGAGGTCGGCGTGACTGTCTCGGCCGGGCTTTCCTATTGCAAGTTTCTGGCCAAGGTCGCATCCGACCTCAACAAGCCGCGGGGTTTTTCGGTGATTGGCGAGGCGGAGGCGCCTGCCTTTCTGGCGACGCGGCCCGTAACCACAATCTGGGGCGTGGGCAAAGCTTTTGCGGCGACGCTGGAGGCGGACGGTATCCGCATGATTGCCCAGCTGCAGGAAATGGAAGAAGGCGACCTGATGCGCCGTTATGGTGTGATGGGACAGCGGCTCTTCCGGCTTTCGCGCGGCATCGACGAGCGGCATGTGCACAATAACGACCCGGTCAAAAGCGTGTCTTCCGAGACCACCTTCTTCAACGACATTTCCCGCCATGAGGACCTGGTACCGATCCTGCGGTCGCTTTCCGAAAAAGTCGCATGGCGGCTGAAGAAAAACGGCATTGCCGGCCAGACAGTGGTGCTGAAGATGAAGACGTCCGACTTTAAAATCCGTACCCGCAACCGCAAGCTCGATGATCCCACCCAGCTTGCCGACCGGATTTTCCGTACCGGGCTATCTATGTTGGAAAAGGAAACCGACGGCACAAAATTCCGCCTGCTCGGCATCGGCGTCAGCGATCTGCGTGATGCGGGCCTTGCCGACCCTCCTGATCTCGTCGACAGGCAGGCTGCCCGCCGGGCGGCGGCGGAAGCGGCGATGGACAAGCTGCGCGACAAGTTCGGCAAAGGCAGCGTCGAGACCGGCTACACGTTTGGCACACGCAAATAGCGGTTTAATCGTGAGCCTTGGGAACTGCGCATCGACCCCGTTCCGCCACTTCATACCAATGTATTTTAGATTTTACACAAATTAGTGATGTTACGGCTGCGCCGTCCTTAAGCTTCCTTAAACTTCGCGTGGTTGAGTGAAGCAAGTTTTGTGCATGTGGTGTATTGCGTCATGTCCCTTCGCCTCCGTCTTCTGACCGGCATGCTGTCGGCCAGTATTTTTGCCTTCCCGGCGCTTGCCGCCGACAGCAGATCGCTGCAGATCCTCGTTTCGAAAAGCGACCAGTCGCTTTCGCTTTATGAAAATGGCGAGATCATCGCCACCTCGAAAGTCTCCACCGGCAAGGCCGGGCATGAGACGCCGAGCGGCATATTTTCCATTCTGGAAAAACGGAAATACCACGAATCGAATATCTACTCGGCCGCCCCCATGCCCTTCATGCAGCGGCTGACATGGTCCGGCATTGCGCTGCACGAAGGCAAGGTACCGAACTACGCGGCTTCGCATGGCTGCGTGCGCCTGCCTTCGAAATTCGCCAAGTCACTTTTCGGCGACACAGCGACTGGCGTGCATGTTATCATCACCGACCGCCCGGTTTCGCTGCGCTTCGTTGAGCATCCGGCGTTGTTTACACCGCGAAACGACGGCGATGACGGCAAGCTGCTTCTGTCCGATGTCGAGTTGCGCCCGGCGACCTTCGATGCGGCATTGGGCACGGTCGAGGTTGCCGTCAATGAAAAGACGCAAGCCATCAAGCCGGCGGCGAAGGTCAGGGATCCCTCCCCTTTGCGCATTCTCATTACCCGGCGTGGTGAGCGGGAAAAGGTGATGGATATCCAGGCCCTGCTGACCCGCCTCGGCTTCGATGCCGGTTCGCCCGATGGTTATACCGGAGAAATGACTGTCAGCGCCGTGAACGGTTTCAAGCGCTGGAAGGGTTTGCCAACCACCGGACCGCTTCTGACCGAAGCCTTCGTGACGGCGCTTTACACTTCCGCCGGCGAAGATCATCCACTGAGCGGCCAGATCATGGTGCGGCAGGATTTCAAGCCGCTGTTCGAGGCGGCGATCGACATCAAGGATCCGGAGGTGGCGCTGGGAACCCATTTTCTAGAAGCCGTTTCAGTGGATCGTGCAAAAGGAACCGCCGAATGGAACGGCGTGACGCTCGAAAACCATCTTCCCGCCGCCGCCCGCAAGCGGCTTGGCATTACCGTTGCCGAAGCGCCGGGCGGCTTCGATCAATTGAGCGCCGTACTTGGCCGTCTCGACATACCGGCAGACATTCGCTCCCGCATTGAACAGGAGCTTTCAACCGGCAGCTCGATCACTGTTTCCGATCTCAGTCACCAGATGGAGACAGGAACCGGAACGGACTTCATTACCGTGACGAAGGAAGGGCCGGTTTGAGGGGCGCGTGAGTGTCTGAACCCTTAAACCAGTTCCACATCGACGACGCCGGGAGCGGAGCGAAGTGCTGCGGCGATTTCCGGTGAAATGCGGTATTTCTCCGTCAGTTCCACTTCGATTTCGCGGCTGCCCTCATCCTTGATGACGATGAAATAGACTGACCCGTCACCCTTGGTGTTGAGGTGGCGGGCAACGGTTTTCAGTGGGCCGGAATCGCGCACATAGACGCGCAGAGCCTTCTGCATCTGCACCGACTTCTCCTCCAGCGACTGCGCCGTCTGGATGCGCAGACCGATGCCTTCCGGGCGTTCTTCCGCAGCCACGGTGATGACAAGTGATTTGCCGACCTCGAGCAGATCACGGAACTGAGCGAGCCCTTCGGAAAACAGCACCGCCTCATATTGCCCTGACGCATCCGAGAAGGTGACGATGCCCATCTTGTTGCCGGTACGGGTCTTGCGCTCCTGCTTGCCGGTGACGGTGCCGGCCAGACGCCCGGCGGTTGCGCCCTGTTTCACCGCGGCGGAAAAATCAGCGATATTCTGCACACGCAACTTTTCCAGCACGGGGCGATAGGTGTCGAGCGGATGGGCGGTGAGGTAGAACCCGAGCACCTGATATTCACGCAACAGCTTTTCCGAAGCGAGCCACGGCTGGAAGGCCGGCAGCACCAGCTTTTCCGGGCCGTTTCCACCACCGGAACCGAACATGTCCGACTGGCCGATGGTGCGGTTGTTCTGCGCCATCTGCGCATAACCAATGATGCGGTCGAGCCCACCGATCAATTCGGCACGATCGCGGCCGAAACAATCGAAGCCGCCGGCATTGATAAGGCTTTCCAGAACACGCCGATTGATCTGCTTCGGATCGATACGCAGGCAGAAATCCTCAAGGCTCGTGAACGGCTTGTCGCCACGCACTTCGACGATATGTTCGACCGCGCCCTCGCCGACGCCCTTGATGGCGGCCAGCGAATAATAGATGCGGTTTTCACCCGTCTCGAACTGGCGGAAAGACGTCTGCACCGAAGGCGCTACGACCTCGATGCCGAGGCGGCCGGCATCCTGACGGAAATCATTGAGCTTTTCCGTGTTCGCCATATCGAGCGTCATGGAGGCGGCAAGGAATTCCACCGGATAATGCGCCTTCATATAGGCGGTCTGGTAAGAAACGATGGCGTAAGCGGCGGCGTGGCTCTTGTTGAAGCCGTAATTGGCAAACTTTGCCAGAAGGTCGAAGATGGTGTTGGCCTGCGGTTTCGACACACCGTTCCTGATGGCGCCATCGACGAAACGTTCGCGCTGCTGGTCCATCTCTTCCTTGATCTTCTTGCCCATGGCGCGGCGCAGAAGATCGGCCTCGCCGAGCGAATAACCTGACAGGACCTGGGCGATCTGCATCACCTGTTCCTGATAGACGATAACGCCCTGCGTTTCCTTGAGCAGATGGTCGATGGTCGGGTGGATGGACTCCAGCTCCTCCTCGCCATGTTTGCGGGCATTATAAACCGGGATGTTTTCCATCGGGCCTGGACGATAAAGCGCCACCAGCGCGATGATATCCTCAATGCAGTCCGGGCGCATGCCGATCAGCGCCTTGCGCATGCCCGCACTTTCCACCTGGAACACGCCGATGGTTTCGCCACGCGAGAGCATCTCGTAGGTTTTGACGTCCTCAAGCGGAATGGCGGCAAGATCGACCTTGATGCCACGCTTGGCGACGAAATCGACAGCCACCTTCAGCACCGTCAGCGTCTTCAGGCCGAGAAAGTCAAATTTGACGAGACCGGCGCTTTCCACCCATTTCATGTTGAACTGGGTGACCGGCATGTCGGACCGCGGATCGCGATACATCGGCACCAGCTTCGACAGCGGCCGGTCGCCAATGACGATACCGGCGGCGTGGGTGGAAGCGTGGCGATAAAGCCCCTCGATCTTCTGGGCGATATCCAAGAGGCGAGCGACGACCGGTTCCTTGTCCGCCTCTTCCTGCAGGCGCGGCTCTTCCTCGATCGCTTTAGACAGCGGCGTGGGATTGGCCGGGTTGTTGGGCACCAGCTTGCAGATCTTGTCCACCTGCCCATAGGGCATTTCCAGCACGCGGCCGACGTCGCGCAAGGCCGCGCGCGCCTGCAACGAACCGAAGGTGATGATCTGCGCCACCTGCTCGCGGCCATATTTGCGCTGCACGTAGCGGATCACCTCTTCGCGGCGATCCTGGCAGAAGTCGATATCGAAGTCGGGCATCGAGACGCGTTCGGGATTGAGGAAGCGCTCGAACAGCAACGAAAAACGCAACGGATCGACATCGGTGATGGTCAGCGCATAAGCCACAAGCGAGCCGGCGCCCGAACCGCGGCCAGGGCCGACCGGGATGTCCTGCTGCTTGGCCCATTTGATGAAGTCGGCAACAATCAGGAAGTAACCGGGAAAACCCATGCGTTCAATAACGCCGAGCTCAAAATCCAGCCTGTCGCGATATTCCTGCTCGATGTAGCCCGGTGCCATGCCAAGGGCTGCAAGGCGTTGATCGAGACCCTCGATCGCCTGACGGCGAAGCTCCTCGGCCTCTGCCCGCTGCGCCGCTTCCGGGTCCTCGCTGGCGCCGGTGAAACGCGGCAGGATGGGTCCGCGCTTTTTCAGCACATAGGAGCAGCGGAGCGCAATCTCGATGGTGCTTTCGAGCGCCTCGGGAATGTCGGCAAACAGCGCCGTCATCTCTTCGCGGCTTTTGAGATAATGATCGGGCGTCAGGCGAAAGCGGCTGTCATCGGAAACGATGGCGTTATGCGCCACCGCCATCAGTGCATCGTGCGCCTCGTAATCGGCCTTGGAAGGGAAAAACGCCTCGTTGGTGGCGACCAGCGGTATATCGTGTTCATAAGCAAGACTGATCATGCGTCGCTCATGGGAGCGGTCGTAACCGGACTGGCGTTGCAATTCGATATAAAGCCTGTCACCGAAGAGTGATTTCAGCACCAGCAGCCGCTCTTTGGCCTGTGCAGCATGGCCTTCTCTCAGGGCCATATCCACCGGACCGCCGGTGGCGCCCGTCAGCGCGATCAAGCCGGCATTGGAAGCCTCTTCCAGCCATGCACGGGTAATATGGACGGATTGACCGCCGCCCTCGCCATCCAGATAGGCACAGCTGATCAGATCCACCAGTCGCTCATAACCTTCGGCGTTGGCGGCCAGAAGCACGATGGCGGGGAGCTTTGCAAGATGGCTGTTATGATTGCGGCGATCTTCCGCCGCATCCTGCATGTCGATCGACACCTGGCAGCCGATGATCGGTTGCAAACCTTCGTCACGCGCTTTTTCGGAAAATTCGAGCGCGACGAAAAGATTGTTGGTGTCGGTGATGGCGATTGCCGGCTGGCCGTCTGCGACGGCCTTGGACATGATTTTCTTGAGGGGTAATGCCCCCTCAAGCAGGGAGTAAGCGGAATGAACCCGCAAATGAACGAAACCAGGCGTTTTCAGCGTTTCGTCAGAGTTTTCTCCACGCACAACCGTATCGCCCATATCGTCGTCCTGTCATTCTGAATCGAGGGGGCGATTTTCCGATTTCCGGCGCTTAAAGTCTACAGCCTTGCGGCCTCCATACAGGCTTCTGCGCCGGTGTTTCCTTCACAGGGCAGTGAGGATCACCGAAAAGCTGGCAACAAAGACAGCGATGGAAGCGAAAGCGGCAACGTCACGGATGAAATCAGTCATTGGTCTCTCCTTACTCGTTATGTTCCAACTTTGTTCTCATTTTGTTCGATTGTCAACAGGGTTTTGCTGATATTCCCCTTGCTAACGCGGTAGAATCGAATGGGGTTCCGTTTGCGCCTGGGGCAAGCCTCTGACTCCAAAGCGAAAAAACCCGGAGGTTAAAACACCTCCGGGTTCGGAAAAAATTCAATTGTGGAAGAAAGAGGCTATCCATGGAGGAGCCGCGGCGAAGCGGCTCAACCGTGTGGACGGTATCGCCGGCTCAGATCAGAAATCGACGATCTTGCCGTCTGCAAGCGTTACGCGTCGGTCCATGCGGGCCGCGAGGTCGTGATTATGGGTGGCGATCATCGCCGCAAGGCCGGACTGGCGCACTAAGGCCTCCAGCGCATCGAAAACATAATGCGCGGTCTCGGGATCGAGGTTGCCGGTCGGCTCATCCGCAAGCAGAAGCAGCGGCGCATTGGCAACCGCGCGCGCAATCGCCACGCGCTGCTGCTCGCCGCCGGAAAGTTCAGCCGGGCGATGTTCGCCGCGATGGCCGACACGCATGTAGTCCAGCAGGGCGCTCGCGCGCTTGCGGGCCTCGGCCTGTGTCAAGCCAGCGATGAGCTGCGGCATCATCACATTTTCCACCGCTGAAAATTCCGGTAGGAGGTGATGGAACTGGTAGACGAAGCCGATATCGCTGCGGCGGATCGCGGTGCGGGTTTCATCCGGCAGGCCGTTGCATGGCGCGCCGTTGATGAAGACCTCGCCGGCATCGGGGTGTTCCAGAAGCCCGGCCAGATGCAGCAGTGTGGATTTTCCGGTACCGGAGGGGGCGACGAGCGCCACCATCTCACCGCTCCTCAATTCAAAATCGGCCTTGCGCAGAATGGAAAGCGACGTTTCACCCTGACCATAGGTCCGTTCCACGCCGGTAAGCCGCAGCACTGTTTTTTTTGCCATATTGCGAAGCAGTCCTTATTCGTAACGCAGGGCCTGCACCGGATCGAGCTTGGAAGCCCGCCATGCTGGAAAGATCGTTGCCAGGAAAGAAAGCGTCAACGCCATGATGACGACGGTGATGGTCTCGCTGATATCCATTTCGGCCGGCAGCTGGCTGAGGAAATAGAGCTGCGGATCGAACAGCACCGTGCCTGATATCCACGAGAAGAACTGCCGGATGGATTCCACATTGAGGCAGACGATGACGCCGAGCGCCACACCGGCAAAGGTGCCGACCGTGCCGATGGCTGCGCCGGTCATGAAAAATATCCGCATGACCGCGCCGGAACTGGCGCCCATGGTGCGCAGAATGGCGATATCGCTGCCCTTGTCCTTCACCAGCATGATCAGGCCGGAAATAATATTCAGCGCCGCCACCAGAACGATGAGGGTGAGGATCATGAACATCACGTTTCTTTCCACCTGCAGGGCGGAAAAGAAGGTCTGGTTCCGTTGTCTCCAGTCGGTGATATAGATCTGCCGTTCGGCCGCCTGCTCCACCAGCGGCCGGATGCCGTCGACATCATCAGGCCGGCTGACGTAGAGCTCGATGGATTGCACGATGCCGTCGGCGTTGAAATAAAGCTGGGCTTCGGAAAGAGGCATATAGATCATCGATGCGTCATATTCCGACATGCCGATCTCGAAGACGCCTGATATCTTGTAGGATTTGACGCGCGGATTGACGCCCATCGGCGTCACGTCGCCTTCCGGAGAAATGAGGGTGATATCGTCGCCAGCCGTCACGCCAAGCTGCGCGGCGAGCCTCGAGCCGACCAAAACGCCATCGCCTGCCATGAATCCGACGAGGTCGCCGGTCTTGATGTTGCTGGCAACTTCCTTGATCTTGTCGATGTCCTCCTGGCGCACACCGCGCACCAGCGCGCCGGAGCCTGCACCACCACGGCCGGAGGCCAAGGTCTGGCCCTCCACCAGCGGCAGGGCCATGGTGACGCCCGGCACGGCGGAAAACTTCTTCGCCAGCTCATCGTAATTGTTGAAGGGCTGGTCGATCGGCTGCACGATCATATGGCCGTTAATGCCGAGAATGCGTGAAATCAGCTCAGTGCGGAAGCCGTTCATGACAGCCATGACGATGATCAGCGTCGCGACACCCAACATGATGCCGACGAAGGAAAAACCGGCAATGACGGAAATGAACGCTTCCTTGCGCCGCGACCGCAGATAGCGCCACGCCACCATGCGTTCAAAAGCGGAAAAAGGCCGAGCGGTCTTTCCCTTGGCGGAAGGAGCCGCACCCTTGTCAGCCTCGGCTTTTGCCATGTCGTCTCCCTGATCTCAAATTGCAAGATCGGTCCTTTCAAAGACCGGTCCCAATCTCTGCGGCATCTGCGCATTAAACTGGAGCGGTCTTCGGGTGAAGGCCGCTCCCATCTTTCCGTTGCGCTTAGGCAAGCGCCTTGTTCATTGCCGCCTCGATTGTGACGGTTTCACGTTCGCCGGTCTTGCGGTCCTTCACTTCGACTTCGCCATTCGCGACGGAACGTGGGCCGACGATGATCTGCATCGGTACACCAATCAGATCGGCAGTGGCGAATTTCTGGCCCGCACGGTCGTCGGTATCGTCGTAAAGAACATCCTTGCCGGCGTTGGAGAGCGAATAATACAGCTTTTCGCAAGCCGCATCACAGGCCGCATCGCCTGCCTTCATGTTGATAATGACGACATCGAAAGGAGCGACCGAGGCCGGCCAGATGATTCCGTTCTCATCATGCGATGCTTCAATGATGGCGGGAACAAGGCGTGTCGGGCCAATGCCATAAGAACCCATGTGGACAGGGTGTTCCTTGCCGTCCTTGCCCTGCACCTTCGCCCCCATCGGCTCGGAATATTTGGTGCCGAAATAGAAGATGTGGCCAACTTCGATACCGCGTGCCGAAAGACGCTCACCATCGGGAATGGCGTCATAGGCGGCTTCGTCGTGCATTTCGGAGGTAGCGGCATAATCGGCCGTCCACTCGTCGAATACGCCCTGAAGGGCTGCGACATCGTCGAAGTCGGTGTTTTCGGCCGGGATGGCGCGATCGAGGAAGCTCTTGTGGCAGAAGACTTCAGATTCGCCGGTATCAGCAAGAATGATGAATTCATGGCTGTGGTTGCCGCCAATCGGGCCGGTATCGGCACGCATGGGAATGGCGCGCAGACCAAGGCGCTCGAAGGTGCGCAGGTAAGCCACGAACATCTTGTTATAGGAGTGGATCGCGTCTTCCTTGGTCAGGTCGAAGGAATAGGCATCCTTCATCAGGAATTCGCGCGAACGCATGGTGCCGAAACGCGGACGCACTTCATCGCGGAACTTCAGCTGGATATGGTAAAGGTTCAGCGGCAGGTTCTTGTAGGACTTCACATAGGACCGGAAGATGTCGGTGATCATCTCCTCATTGGTGGGGCCATAGAGCATCTGGCGGTCCTGACGGTCCTTGATGCGCAGCATTTCCTTGCCGTAATCGTCATAACGGCCGCTTTCCTGCCAGAGTTCGGCGGTCTGCAGCGTCGGCATCAGAAGCTCGATGGCGCCGGAGCGGTCCTGCTCCTGACGGATGATCTTGTTGACCTTGTCCAGCACGCGCTTGCCGAGCGGCAGCCAGGAATAAATGCCTGCCGATTGCTGCCGGATCATGCCTGCGCGCAACATCAGGCGGTGGGAGACGATCTCCGCTTCCTTGGGATTTTCCTTCAGGATGGGCATGAAATAACGGCTGAGACGCATGACGGCTTCCATTGATGTGGACGACGGCGCGAAAGGCGCGGGAATCGCCCCGAATAAAGGGATATTGGCGCCGGATATAGCCGTTTCCCGCCAAGAAGAAAACCCGCCATGAAAAGAGCATTGAAGGCGAGTTCGTGGCATTTTCGAGATAGCTAATTCGCGTCAAAACGCTTTGACCGGAATATTATTCTTGATCCGGTGCGACAAATTGCACCATAGAGAATTTTTTGCCGACTGTAACAAATATGCAAAAAATGAGATGACAAGCATGGGTGATTAAGCTAGCTTTAGCTTACAAAAGAGGCAGGAAGTCTAAATTCTTGTCGTTTTCGCGGTCAGTCTTGGGAGGATCAGATCTTAGGCGCGCTCGTCGCTGCCCCGGCAACGGTTACAGATCACGCGAAACCTGAAAAACAAGGCTGAAATGCCTTGTTTTTTTTTGATTCCATCACACCAAAACGCGTCTGCCGGTTATTCCGGTGAAATTGTGACGGTGAATCAGCCGTTCACTATGCTCATGCTGTGTGCACGACAGAGATGACATCCATATGACAGCCCCATCTTTGCCCGCGTGCGAAACGGGCAGTTTCGTCAGTGCGCTACGACATTTTCTGTCACTCCAGCCTTGAGCCAAAATCCGTTAGACATCGCATTTGCCCTCGTTGGGAACGCGGTTCTCAAAGCACGGATTTGGCAGCGTGGGGGCCGATCTTCAGTCGTAAACGGGGACAATCCTCGGGAGATCATCGAGGCTGAAACCGAACCACCAGGACACCCCGTACCAGACACCACAGATCAGGGCCGATATCAGCGTTGTCCACAGAACGATGCGACCTCCTCGGAAGCGGGAGGGCGCGCTGGCGATGGTGCCGAGTGCCACATCGCCCTCTTCCGCCTGGGTGCGAAGTCCAATCGGCAACACGACAAAAAGCACCGTCCACCAGACGATGAAATAAACGGCGAAGACCGAAAGAAGCGGCATGACGTCCTCCTGCGCAATGCGTTCCTTGTAACGCATTCATCCGTATAGCGAAATCACTTCCGTGCCAGAAGTGTAAAAAGCCGTGGAGGGAGGAACAGAACCGCGCTTTGAGCGGGCACCCTCAGATCGCTGACCAAGGAGGGCGACTTATCTCCGTCATTCCAGACTAGATCCGGCATCCAGCCACGGCGCATCTGCGCCGTGAGACAAGTCTTCACGCGATCAAGGACTTGATCGTGCTGGACCCCGGAATTAGTCCGGGGTGACGGAGCGTCTTGCTTCCCCGATCAGACCTTCGTGACGAAAACCGTGACGATCGGCTTCTTGCCCCAGGTCTGGTTGGCGGCGGCGCGCACGGCGCGGCGCACCGCTTCGCGCAACAGCGCCAGATCCTTGCGGCGGGCGCGGGGAATGCTTTCCACGGCGCCGAGAACGGCGTCATACAGCGTGTCTTCCATATCCTCGCCCTCATCATCGAATTCCGGCAGGCCGAAGGGCACGACATCGGGATCGCCATGGAAGTCGTAACGGCTGTCCAGCACGACATTCACCGAGACGTGACCGGCGAAAGAAAGCTTGCGGCGATTGCTGATCCCCATCTCATCCATATCGCCGATGAGATTGCCATCCTTGAACACGCGGCCATGCGGCGCGTCATCGATGACTTCCGCAGGTCCCGGCGCCAGACGCAGAACATTGCCGTTGCGCACCTTCGGCACCTGCGAAATACCGGCCTGCTCGGCCAGCTCTTTCTGCGCCACCAGATGCGCAGCCTCGCCATGAACGGGCACGACGATCTGCGGCTTCGTCCACTCATACATCCTCAGAAGCTCGTTACGGCGCGGATGGCCGGAAACGTGAACCAGAGCCTCGTTGTCGGTGATGATATGGACACCCTGCTCGATCAGGCCGTTCTTGATGTCGATGATGGCCTTTTCATTGCCGGGAATGGGGCGCGAAGAAAACACAACTGTATCTCCCGCAGCCAGCGCCACATTACGCATCTCGTCACGCGAGAGCTTGGCGAGTGCGGCGCGCGGTTCGCCCTGCGAACCGGTCAGGATCAGCACCACCTTGTCGCGCGGGATATATCCATATTCATCTTCGGCCAGAAACGGCTTGATGCCTTCCATGATACCGAGATCCTGCGAGACATTGACGACGCGCTTCAGCGACGAGCCGAGCAGCAGCACCTCACGGCCCGCCGCCTCCGCCGCCTGCGCAATCGAGCGGATGCGCCCGACATTGGAGGAGAAGGTGGTAACGGCCACCCGACCTTCGGCATTTTCGATGATCTGCCGCAGGCCCTCGGAAACTTCCTGTTCCGACGGCGAAACGCCGTCGCGCAGCGCGTTGGTGCTGTCGCACATCAGCGCCAGCACGCCCTCTTCGCCAATGGCGCGGAAGCGCGTTTCATCCGTCAACGGCCCGAGCGACGGCGCTTCGTCGATTTTCCAGTCACCCGTGTGGATGACATTGCCGAGCGGCGTGCGGATGACCAGCGACATCGGCTCGGGGATGGAGTGGTTGACGCCTACGGCTTCGATTTCGAACGGACCGACATTGATGCGATCGCCCGCCTTGAAGGGAGTGATCGGAATTTCGGCGCGGCTGCCCTCATAGGCCCGTTTGGCTTCCAGCATGCCGGCGGTGAAACCCGAGGCATAGACCGGCACGTTGAGGCCCGGCCACAGATCGTTCAGCGCGCCGTAGTGATCCTCATGGGCGTGGGTGATGATGATGCCTTTGAGGTTCTTCTTCTGCTCGGCGATATAGGTGATATCGGGGAGCACCAGATCGACGCCCGGCAGATCGAGACCGGCAAAGGTCACGCCGCAATCCACCATGATCCATTCGCGCTTGCCTGCCGGCCCGTAGCCATAAAGCGCCAGATTCATGCCGATTTCACCGACGCCGCCAAGCGGCAGGAAGACCAGTTCGTCCTGTTTAGCCATTGTTTTTCTTATCCATTCACAAGAGCGCGCAGGCGACGGCGAAATGCCGCGCCCCGCGCATGTTTCCAGCATCGGACCTGTTAAACCATCTGATCGACCGGGCCGATGCGGAGCCGGTCTACCATCCTGCTTTTCATGAGCTGCAGGAAAACTCCAACCTTTGGGATCGGGTTCGGCGCGGCGTTTTAGGCCCGCACCGTTCACCTCATCCAAAAAACACGTCGCCGGCGGCGATGGCGCGTCTCGCACCCTCATCCTCATCCAGCAGCAGATAACCATTATCATCTATTCCAACGAAACGCCCGCCGATCGAGCGATCCGGAAAGTTGACGGTGATATGTTCACCGATACCGCATGCCGCTGCGCGCCAGCCAGCCATGACGCCTGCAACGCCCCTGCCCTCATCCCAATCTCGCAGCACATCCGCCGTCTCGCGGAACAAGTGCGCGAAAAGCTCGTCGGGCGAGCAGGACGCGCCGTGTTCGGACAGCATGGTGACGGGATAAAGCGGGTTATCCGGCTTATGGGCGATATTGATGCCGATGCCGATGACGATGGCGCGGCGTCCATCCGGCAGAAGCTCGGCCTCCATCAGAATGCCGCAGGTTTTCTTGCGGCCGATCAGCACGTCGTTCGGCCATTTGATTTCAAGCGGCGCGCCGCCCGTCGGCAAAACTGCGCGAATGGCGCGATAGACCGCAAGCGCGAAGGCAAGCGGCAGGGAGCCGATACGGTCCATCGGAGCGGGATCGATGAGGAGAAGCGAGGCGTAGAGATTGCCGGGTTCGGAGACCCACGGCCGACCGCGACGGCCGCGCCCGCCGGTCTGGCGAATGGCGGTGATCCACAGATTGCCGCCATCGCCTGCCCTTGCGCGGGCGAAACATTCGATGTTGGTCGATGGCGTCTCCGCCATCGCCTCGTGCCGGAAGTCATCAATGGACATCCGGCCCGTATGCTTATGGGTATCGCTCAAAAGAACGTCTTTGCCGCGACCGTGACCGCATTGCCGAGCGCACCGCCGAAGACGATGAAGCCGACGACGAACAGGCCCGAAAGTGCATAAACGACCTTCAGTTCACCGGCCGGACGCTCGAAGCTGCCCTTGGCTTCATCGAACCACATGACCTTGACGACGCGGATGTAATAATAGGCACCCACGACCGAGCCGATCACGCCGATGACGGCGAGCGGATAGAGCTTGGCCTCGATGGCGGCGAGGAAGACGTAATACTTGCCGAAGAAGCCGGCGAGCGGCGGGATGCCGGCAAGCGAGAACATCAGGATCGTCAGAATGACAGCCATGAAGGGATTGGTGGAGGAAAGCCCGGCCAAATCCTCGACATTTTCGACATTGCCGATTTCCTTGCGGCGCATGGAAAGAATGCAGGCGAAGGTGCCGAGCGTCATGACCATGTAGATGGTCATGTAAAGGATCACACCCGAAATACCGGCTTCCGTTCCGGCCGCAAGACCGACCAGCGCGTAACCCATGTGACCGATGGAGGAATAGGCCATCAGGCGTTTGATGTTCTTCTGGCCGATGGCCGCAAAGGAACCAAGCAGCATCGAGGCAATCGAGATGAAGACGACGATCTGCTGCCAGTCGGCAAACACCGGCTGGAAAGCCTCAACGACGATGCGCACGAGGATCGCCATGGCGCCGATCTTCGGTGCAGCAGAGAGGAAGGCGGTGACCGGGGTCGGCGCGCCTTCATAGACGTCAGGCGTCCACATGTGGAACGGCACGGCCGAAATTTTGAAGGCAAGGCCGGCGAGAACGAAGACCAGACCGAAGACGAGGCCGAGCGACCGCGTTTCAGATGCCAGCACCTGCGCGATTTCGGCAAAGCCGGTATTGCCGGTGAAGCCGTAAACCAGCGACATGCCGTAAAGCAGCATGCCGGAAGAGAGCGCGCCGAGAACGAAATATTTCAGGCCCGCTTCCGTAGAGCGCAGGCTTTCGCGGTTGATGGCGCAGACGACGTAAAGCGCCAGCGACTGCAACTCCAGCGCCATATAAAGCGAGATCATGTTATTGGCGGAGATCATCAGCAAAATGCCAAGGGTCGCCAGAACCAGCAGCACCGGATATTCGAAACGGCCGATAGGCTCGAAACGACCCTGGCCGACGGAAAGGATCATGGCGGTGATCGAGCCGATCAGCGCCAGAACCTTCATGAAATTGCCGAAGGAATCGGCGATGTAAACACCGCCGAAGGCCACGCCCGTTGCCGGGGCGAAGATGATCCAGAGACCGACGACGAGCAGGAGGGCAACGGCAAGGCCGGTGACCGTCGTTGTCGACTTGTCGCCCGAGAAGACGCCAATCATGAGCAGCGCCAGCGCGCCGACCGCAAGGATCAGCTCGGGCGTCGCGATGTGCAGACTGGCAAAAAGGATTTCAGCGGTCATGTCCAACGGGTCCTGTCGTCAATTCATAGAAAGCGCAACATTTTGCGCCGCCTGCAATGCAGCCGAATAGTTGTTTACCAGAAGATCCACCGATGCGGCTGTCGCATCGAAGACCGGCGCCGGATAGACGCCGAAGAAGATCGTCAGCGCAACCAGCGGATAAAGGATGATTTTTTCGCGGGTCGACAGATCGAGCATCGATTTAAGGCTTTCCTTCTCGAGCGCGCCAAAAATCACGCGGCGGTAGAGCCACAGCGCATAAGCGGCCGAGAGGATGACGCCGGTTGCCGCAAACAGTGCGACCAGCGTGTTGGCGCGGAAGATACCGATCAGCGTCAGGAATTCACCGACGAAGCCGGAAGTGCCGGGCAGACCGACATTGGCCATGGTGAAGACCATGAAGGCGACGGCATATTTCGGCATGTTGTTCACGAGACCGCCATAGGCGGAAATCTCGCGGGTATGCAGCCGGTCGTAAACGACGCCGACGCAGAGGAAGAGCGCGCCTGACACGATGCCGTGAGACAGCATCTGGAAGATTGCGCCCTGCACGCCCTGCACATTGGCGGCGAAGATGCCCATGGTCACGTAACCCATGTGGGCGACCGACGAATAGGCGATCAGCTTCTTGATGTCGTCCTGCATCATCGCCACCAGCGATGTGTAGATGATGGCGACAACCGACAGCGTAAAGACGAAGGGCGCGAAATAATCCGACGCCAGTGGGAACATTGACAGCGAGAAACGGATGAAACCGTAACCGCCGAGCTTCAGCATGACGCCGGCCAGAATGACGGAGCCTGCGGTCGGTGCCTGAACGTGGGCATCCGGCAGCCAGGTATGCACCGGCCACATCGGCATCTTCACCGAGAAGGCCGCAAAACAGGCAAGCCAGAGCCATGTCTGCATGCCGGCCGGGAAGCCGAATTTCAGAAGCTCGGTCATGTCGGTCGTGCCGGCCTGCCAGTACATCGCCATGATGGCGAGCATGGTCAGAACCGAGCCGAGCAGCGTGTAGAGGAAGAACTTGTAGGAGGCGTAAACGCGATCCTTGCCGCCCCAGACACCGATGATGATGAACATCGGGATCAGCGTCGCTTCGAAGAAGACGTAGAAGAGAACCGTATCCAGCGCCACGAAGACGCCGACCATCACGACTTCCAGCAGCAGGAAGGCGATCATGTATTCCTTGACGCGCTTCTCGATCGAATTCCAGCTTGCCAGTACGCAGAAAGGCATGAGGAAAGTGGTGAGGATTACGAACAGCATGGAGATGCCGTCGACACCCAGATGATAGGCGGCGATGTTGCCGAACCAGGCGTGTTTTTCCACCATCTGGAAACCCGGGTTCGAATTGTCGAACCCGATCCAGACGAACAGCGACACCAGGAAGGTGAAAACGGTCGTCAGCAGAGAAACGTTGAGAATGTTACGGCGACCGAAGGGGCCGTTCTCATTCGTCAAAAGCAGGAGCACCACGCCGACGAGCGGCAGAAAGGTGACCGTTGAAAGAATAGGCCAATCGGTCATCAGAGGGCACTCCCGAGCATCATCCAGGTGACAAGCGCCGCGATGCCGATCAGCATCGCAAAGGCATAGTGATAAAGGTAACCGGATTGCAGGCGGACCATGCGGTTGGTCACGTCAACCACACGCGCTGCAATGCCGTTCGGTCCATAGTGGTCGATGACGGCGACGTCGCCCTTCTTCCACAGGAAGCGGCCGAGCGCCTTTGCGGAACGAACGAAGAGGAAATCGTAAAGCTCGTCGAAGTACCACTTGTTGAGAAGGAACTGGTAGAGGCCACGATGGGTCGCTGCCAGACGCTTCGGTGTCTCCGGCGACTTGATGTACATGTACCAGGCGGTCACGAAACCAAGCGCCATGGCGAAGAACGGGCTCCACTTTACCCAGAGGGGCACATGGTGGAATTCCTCGAGGATTTCGTTTTCCGGAAGCATGAACAAAGCGCCCTTCCAGAATTCGGCATATTCCTCACCGAAGAAGTGACCTTCGAACAGGACACCGGCAAAGATCGCGCCGATAGTGAGAATGAAGAGCGGGATCAACATGACCATCGGCGATTCATGCACATGGTGCATGACGTCGGCCGAAGCGCGCGGCTTGCCGAAGAAGGTCATGAAGGCCAGACGCCAGGAATAGAAGCTGGTGAACAGCGCGGCGATGACCAGCAGCGTGAAGGCGAAACCTGACAGCACCGAATGGGATGCATAAGCGGATTCGATGATGACGTCCTTCGAGAAGAAACCGGCAAAGCCGATCATCGTGCCCGGAATACCGACGCCGGTCAGCGCCAGCGTGCCGACAGTCATGGTCCAGAAGGTGATGGGGATATGTTTGCGCAGGCCGCCCATGTACCGCATGTCCTGCTCGCCATCGACGGCATGGATGACCGAGCCGGCGCACAAGAACAGCAGGGCCTTGAAGAAGGCGTGCGTGAAGAGGTGGAACACGGCAGCGCCATAAGCGCCGACGCCGAGGGCCACGAACATGTAACCGAGCTGCGAGCAGGTCGAGTAAGCAATCACGCGCTTGATGTCGTTCTGCACGAGGCCGACGGTCGCCGCGAAGAAGGCGGTGATCGCGCCGATCAATGTCACGACGGTCAGTGCATCCGGCGACAGTTCGAACAAAGGCGACATGCGGGCGACGAGGAAGACGCCGGCGGTGACCATGGTTGCGGCGTGAATGAGGGCGGACACCGGGGTCGGGCCTTCCATGGCGTCCGGCAGCCAGGTGTGCAGCAGGAACTGCGCCGATTTACCCATCGCGCCCATGAAGAGCAGCAGGCACACACCCGTCATCGCATTGGCCTTGTCCAGATGCATGCCGAACAGGTTGATGACGGTTTCGGTGGAGGCAGCGCCTTCAGCCGGCAGATAGGTGCTGGCGGCGGCAAAGATCGTTTCCAGATTGATCGAGCCAAACAGCACGAACACACCGCCAATGCCGAGGATGAAGCCGAAGTCACCGACACGGTTGACGATGAAGGCCTTCATGGCAGCGGCAGAAGCAGACGGTTTCTTGAACCAGAAGCCGATCAGCAGATAGGACGCCAGACCCACGCCTTCCCAGCCGAAGAACATCTGCAGCAGGTTGTCAGAGGTCACCAGCATCAGCATGGCGAAGGTGAAGAGCGACAGATAGGCAAAGAAGCGCGGACGATGCGGATCGTGGTGCATGTAGCCGATCGAATAGAGGTGCACCAGCGTCGAGACCGTGTTGACCACGACGAACATGACGGCCGTCAGCGTATCGATGCGGAAAGCCCATTCGACGTCGATGCCGCCGGACTGGATCCAGCGCAAAACGGTGACCTTGATCACCTCGCCCGGCTCGCCATGGGCAAGCGCCACGGTGAAGAAGACGATCCATGACAGGATGGCGACCACGATCATCAGACCGGTGGTGACATATTCCGACGCCTTGGCGCCGATCGAGCGGCCGAACAGGCCGGCGATCAGGAAGCCGATCAGGGGAAGAAAGACGATAGCCTTGTAGATCATAGCCTTATCAGCCCTTCATCATATTGACGTCTTCGACGGCGATCGATCCGCGGTTGCGGTAGAAGACAACGAGTATTGCAAGACCGATGGCCGCTTCGGCGGCTGCGACGGTCAGAATGAACAAAGCGAAGACCTGGCCGACGATATCGTTCAGGAACGCCGAAAACGCCACCATGTTGATGTTGACCGCAAGCAGGATAAGCTCGATCGACATGAGGATGACGATGACGTTCTTCCGGTTGAGGAAGATGCCGAACACGCCGATCGTGAAGAGAATGGCGCTGACCGTCAGGTAGTGGGAAAGACCGATTTCCATATTCTGTTTCCTTGGATCCGTTCGCCTTCAGATGCCCTGGCCCGGCTTGACCTTGACCGTGGTAACGGCGGTCTTCGGGTCACGGCCGACCTGCGTGGAGATATCCTGCCGCTTGATGTCGGTGCGATGACGCAGGGTCAGCACGATGGCGCCGATCATGGCCACCAGCAGCACGAGACCGGCCAGCTGGAAGAAGTAGACGTAATTGGTATAGAGCACATCGCCGAGAGCGGCCGTATTGGTGCGCACGGCCGGCGACGGTATCGGCATGGTGATCGATTTTGCCGCGACCGGGTTCAGCACACTGCCGCCGACCACAACGATCAGCTCGGCCGCCAGAATGACGCCGATCAGCGCGCCAACAGGGGCATATTGCAGCACGCCGGAGCGCAGCTCGGCAAAATCCACATCCAGCATCATGACGACGAAGAGGAAGAGCACCGCGACCGCGCCGACATAAACCACCAGCAGGATCATGGCGAGGAATTCGGCCCCCGTCAGCAGGAACAGCGCGGCTGCGTTGAAGAAGGTCAAAATCAGGAAGAGCACCGAATGAACAGGGTTCTTCGATGCAATGACCATGAACGCAGACGCCACGGCGACGAAAGCGAATATATAAAAGAATACAGCGTGCAGACCCATCTTGGTGCCTTCTTGTCCTCATCGGGAAGAATGACGCAGCCGCCCCCTCACCCGTTTCGTCCCCGCCGGCGAAAACCGCGCAGGCATTTTACGTTGTCATCGCTTTCCGGGGTCGCCCCCGGAAAGACGGTTGCGCCTTAACGGTAAGGCGCATCCAGTGCGAGGTTGCGTGCGATTTCACGCTCCCAGCGATCGCCATTTTCGAGAAGCCTCTGCTTGTCGAAATAAAGCTCCTCGCGGGTTTCCGTCGCGAATTCGAAGTTCGGACCTTCGACGATGGCGTCGACCGGGCAGGCTTCCTGGCAGAAGCCGCAATAGATGCACTTCACCATGTCGATGTCGTAACGCACCGTGCGGCGGGTGCCGTCATTGCGGCGCGGGCCGGCTTCGATGGTGATCGCCTGAGCGGGACAGATCGCTTCACACAGCTTGCAGGCGATGCAGCGTTCTTCACCGTTCGGATAACGGCGCAGCGCATGTTCGCCACGGAAGCGCGGAGAGACCGGACCCTTTTCGAAAGGATAGTTTATCGTCGCCTTCTGCTTGAAGAAGTGGCGCATCGTCAGGAAGATCGCTCCGACGAATTCCTTGAGGAACAGCGAATTGACGGCTTGGGACAGGCTTGCCATCTCAGTCTCCAGATCTTTGAGCGAGGAGTTCAGACATCAACCGGCCCACCCCGTCAACTTCAGTACGAATGCAACAATAACGACCATGGCGAGCGACAGCGGCAGGAACACCTTCCAGCCGAGGCGCATGAGCTGGTCATAGCGGTAACGCGGAACGAAGGCCTTGGTGAGCGCGATCATGAAGAAGACCATGCAGCCCTTCAGCGCGAACCAGACAATGCCCGGAACCCAGTTCAGGAACCACACATCGACGATCGGCAGCCAGCCGCCAAGGAAGAGGATGGTCGTCAGGCAGCAGATCAAAACGATCGCAGCATATTCGCCGAGCATGAACATCATGTAAGGCGTCGAGCCATATTCGACCATGTGACCGGCGACCAGTTCCGATTCCGCTTCCGGAAGGTCGAAGGGCGGCCGGTTGGTTTCGGCAAGGCCCGAAATGAAGAACACGATGAACATCGGGAACAGCGACAGCCAGTGCCAGTCGAGGAACGAGGCAGGCAGGCCCATCATGGTGCCGAGGCCGGTGCGTTGCGCCAGAACGATGTCTGTCAGGTTGAGCGAGCCGACGCAGAGCAGAACGGTAACGATGACGAGACCGATCGACACTTCGTAGGACACCATCTGCGCGGCCGAACGCAGCGCGCCGAGGAACGGATACTTCGAGTTCGAAGCCCAGCCGCCCATGATGATGCCGTACACTTCAAGCGAGGAAATCGCAAAGATGTAGAGAATGCCGACATTGATATTGGCGACGACCCAGCCATCGGCGAAGGGAATGACCGCGTAGGTGGCAAGCGCCAGCGTCACGGCAACCAGCGGCGCCAGAAGGAAGACCGCCTTGTTGGCGCCAGCCGGAATGACGGGCTCCTTGAGGATGAACTTTAAAAGGTCGGCGAAGGACTGGAAGAGACCGAAGGGACCAACGACGTTCGGACCACGGCGCAGCTGCACGGCTGCCCAGACCTTGCGGTCGGCAAGCAGCAGGAAGGCGATGGCCACCAGAAGGCAAACGAGAAGCAGCAGGGACTGGCCGACCATGATCAGCGCGGGCCAGACGTAGCTCCAGAAAAACTGTTCCATAAATCCCCTACCCTTACTCTGCCGCAGCCTGGAAATTGTTGCGGGCCAATGCGGAACACTCGGCCATGACGGCGGATGCGCGCGCAATCGGGTTCGTCAAATAAAAGTCTTTTACCGGCGAAGCAAACGCCGACTTGTTGAGTGAGCCGGTCTTGCCAGCCAAAGCCTCGATATCCTGGCAATTGCCGGCGGCGATCTCGTCGGTTTCCGCCAGATGCGGATGCGCGACATAAAGCTGGCCGCGAAGCGCCGACAGCGAATCGAACGGCAGCTTCTTGCCGAGCACATCGGAAAGCGCACGCAGGATCGCCCAGTCTTCGCGGGCTTCGCCCGGTGCGAAACCGGCGCGATTGCCAACCTGCACGCGGCCTTCGGTGTTGACCCAGATACCGGATTTTTCGGTATAGGCCGCACCCGGAAGGATAACGTCGGCGTTCATCGCGCCCTGATCGCCATGGCTGCCGATATAGACGGTGAACTTTGCGCCCTTGTTGGACAGGTCGAGTTCATCGGCGCCCAGCAGGAAGAGAACGTCCATGGAGGCAACCATGTCGGAGGCGGCAACACCGCCCTCGCCCGGCACGAAGCCGATATCGAGACCGCCGACGCGCGAAGCAGCCGTGTGCAGCACCGAGAAGCCGTTCCATTCGTCGTTGATAGCACCCACCGAAGCAGCAAGCTTTGCAGCAGCAGCCAGAACGGCGGCACCGTCGGCGCGTGCCAGAGCGCCCTGACCGATGATGATCAGCGGGTTCTTCGCAGACTTCAGTTTTTCAACGAAGCTGTGCGAGCCGCCGGCCAGATCGGAAAGCGTTTCGGCACCCGAGCCGAGATATTCGTAGTTATAGCGCAACTCGCCGGCTTCACCGATCACGCCGATCGGGAAACCGCCGCGACGCCAGCGCTTGCGAATGCGGGCGTTCAGCACGGCAGCTTCGTAACGCGGGTTGGAACCAATGATCAGCAGCGCGTCGGCCTGCTCGATGCCTTCAATGGTGGAATTGAAGATGTAGCTGGCGCGACCCAAGGACGGATCAAGCGCTGCGCCATCCTGACGGCAATCCACATTAGCCGAGCCGAGCGACGCCAGCAGCGACTTCAGCGCGAACATTTCTTCGACCGAAGACAGATCGCCGGCAATCGCGCCGATCTTGTTGCCGGATGTCGCGGCAACCGCCTGCTTGATCGCACCGAAGGCTTCACCCCAGGTAGCGGCTTGCAAACGGCCATCCTTGCGAACGTAAGGCCGGTCGAGACGCTGCGTCTTCAGGCCGTCCCAGATGAAGCGGCTCTTGTCGGAAATCCACTCTTCGTTGATCGCCTCGTTGACGCGCGGCATGACGCGCATGACTTCGCGGCCACGGGTATCGACACGGATGGCCGAACCGAGCGCGTCCATCACGTCGATGGTTTCGGTCTTGTTCAGTTCCCACGGACGGGCGGTGAAAGCGAAAGGCTTGGAGGTGAGCGCGCCGACCGGGCAAAGGTCAACAACGTTGCCCTGCAGCTCCGAGGTCATCGCCTGCTCGAGATAGGTGGTGATTTCGGCATCTTCGCCGCGGCCGATGAGGCCGAGTTCGGCAATGCCGGCCACTTCCGTGGTGAAACGGACGCAGCGCGTGCAGTGGATACAGCGGTTCATCACCGTCTTGACGAGCGGGCCGATATATTTGTCTTCAACCGCGCGCTTGTTTTCCGCATAACGCGAACCGGCGATACCGAAGGCCATGGCCTGGTCCTGCAGGTCGCATTCACCGCCCTGGTCGCAGATCGGGCAATCCAGCGGGTGGTTGATGAGCAGGAATTCCATCACGCCTTCGCGGGCCTTCTTGACCATCGGCGTATTGGTGAAAACCTCAGGCAATTCGCCGTTCGGGCCGCCGCGAACATCGCGCACGCCCATGGCGCAGGAGGCGGCTGGCTTGGGCGGTCCGCCCTTCACCTCGATGAGACACATGCGGCAGTTACCCGCGACCGACAAGCGCTCATGAAAACAAAAGCGCGGAACTTCGGCACCAGCCTCCTCGCACGCCTGCAACAGCGTGAAATGATCCGGAACCTCGATCTCTTTACCGTCAACCTTGAGCTTTGCCATGGTTCTACTTACGTCCTGTTGCCTGTTCGTCCCATGTCTCACACGGTCCGCAACAAATCCTTAATCGCGCCCGGCATCCGAAGGTTTGCCAGACGTTTCATGGTGTTGCGGGGCCGGAAATTTCCGGCTCCGCTCGAAGCCTTTGATGCTTATTCAGCGGCTTCCAGAACAGCGCCATCATCCATGGCCCTGTAGGTATATTGGTCGATGCGCTTTTCGATTTCCGGACGGAAATTGCGGATCAGCGCCTGTACCGGCCATGCGGCGGCGTCGCCGAGCGCACAGATGGTGTGGCCTTCGATCTGCTTCGTCACTTCAAACAGCATGTCGATTTCGCGCTTCTGCGCATTGCCCTTGACCATGCGTTCCAGCACGCGCCACATCCAGCCGGTGCCTTCGCGGCACGGCGTGCACTGGCCGCAGCTTTCATGCTTGAAGAAGGCCGCGATACGGGCAATCGCCTTGATGACATCGGTGGACTTGTCCATGACGATCATGCCGCCGGTGCCGAACGAAGACTTCACTTCGCGCATGCCGTCGAAGTCCATGATGGCGTCCTTCATGTCCTCACCGCGCACGATGGGGCAGGATGCGCCGC
This sequence comes from Agrobacterium burrii, assembly GCF_017313405.1. Classification (NCBI taxonomy): domain Bacteria; kingdom Pseudomonadati; phylum Pseudomonadota; class Alphaproteobacteria; order Hyphomicrobiales; family Rhizobiaceae; genus Agrobacterium; species Agrobacterium burrii. Next base: position 305,628 of record NZ_JAFLNA010000001.1, on the reverse strand, counting down.
CGGGAATGACGCCGAGCAGATTGTCCCAGCCGCCGCGAATGCCGCCGCAATGGGTTTCGATCAGCTCACGGAAGGACAGGCCAAGCGCATCTTCGAAGGTGCAGGGACGCTCGACATGGCCCGACACCATGAACAGCTTGGTGCCGACATTGTTCGGACGACCGATCCCCGAGAACCATGCCGCACCACGGCGCAGGATGGTCGGTGCAACGGCGATGGATTCAACGTTGTTGACGGTCGTCGGGCAGCCGTAAAGACCCATATTGGCCGGGAACGGGGGCTTCAGACGCGGCTGGCCCTTCTTGCCTTCAAGGCTTTCCAGCAGAGCCGTTTCTTCGCCGCAGATATAGGCGCCGGCGCCGTGATGGACGTAGATGTCGTAGTCCCAGCCGTTCTTGTTGTTCTTGCCGAGCAGGCCGGCATCGTAACATTCGTCAATGGCCGCCTGCAGCGCCTCGCGCTCACGCATATATTCGCCGCGAACGTAGATATAGGCAGTGTGAGCACCCATGGCGAAACCGGCGATCACGCAGCCTTCGATCAGCGTATGCGGATCGTTGCGCAGGATTTCGCGGTCCTTGCAGGTGCCGGGCTCTGATTCGTCGGCATTGACGACGAGGTAATGCGGACGGCCGTCATTTTCCTTCGGCATGAAGGACCATTTGAGACCCGTCGGGAAGCCTGCGCCGCCGCGACCGCGAAGGCCGGAAGCCTTCATCTCGTTGATGATCCAGTCACGGCCCTTTTCAATGATCTGCTTGGTGCCGTCCCAATGGCCGCGCGCTCTCACGCCCTTCAGGGACTTGTCCTTGAGGCCATAGAGATTGGTAAAGATGCGATCCTGATCTTTTAACATGCTTCACCCTTTACCGCGGCTTCTTGCCGAAGACCCTGATATACTCGGCTTCGCCACCCTTGGCGAGCGCCTCGGCCTGCTTGATCCACTCGTCGCGTTCGATGCGGCCCTTGAAATTCAGATAACCGTCGACCCAGTCGCACTCGGCCTTTTTCCAGCCGGCAACCTGCGCGAAGGTGAAGATGCCAAGCTCGTGCAACGTGCCCTCGATCTTCGGACCGACGCCGGAAATCAGCTTCAGGTCGTCGGGTGCCGCCGGACGTTCGATGCCTGCCGGACGATCGGCGGAATCAAGCGACGGCTTGGATGCTGTCGCTTCCTTGCCAGCCGATTCCTTTTCCCCGGCCTTTGCGTTTTCAGCAGCGGCTTTCGGTTCAGTAACCGGCGTCTTCAGCTTCGGATCGGTTTCCGGAGCATCGGTCTTCGGCTTGGCGGCATTGGCCGGCGGAACCGGTGCCGCATCCGCCGCCACTTCGGCCGGCTTGTCGAGGTTGGAACGATCCGGCTTGATCTCTTCCGTCAGCGTCGTCAGGCCGCCGACCGGAACCGATTCATGACGGTCGATCTGCGGGCCGGTCTTGACCGTGTCGCCCTTGCCGGCCTCGAATGTGTCGATGATCTCTTCCAGGCGCTCAGGCGTCAGGTCCTCATAGGCATCCTTGAAGATGATGACCATCGGCGCGTTGACGCAGGCGCCCTGACATTCCACTTCTTCCCAGGACAGCGTGCCGCTGTCGTTGGTGTGCAGCGGATCGTGGTGAATTTTCTTGCGGCAGACATCCATCAGCGCTTCGGAACCGCGCAGCATGCAGGGCGTGGTGCCACACACCTGAACGTGGGCGCGCGTGCCGACCGGCTTCAGCTGGAACTGTGTATAGAAGGTCGCCACTTCCATGACGCGGATATAGGCCATATCCAGCATGTCGGCGATCTTTTCGATGGCGGCGCGGGTAACCCAGCCATCCTGCTCCTGCGCACGCATGAGCAGCGGGATAACCGCCGATTGCTGGCGTCCCTCTGGATATTTCAGAATCGTCTTTTCCGCCCAAGCGGTGTTATCCGCGTTGAAGGCAAACGCCACGGGCTGGAACTGATCTTCGGCTAGTCGACGAACGGACATACTTCCTCACGCCTTTTCAGTTTAACGTCTCACAACGCGATCTCGCCACCGTGACGAATTCGCAGGCGTAAGCCGCCTTGTCTTTTTGCATGAACACAATGAACTTGCTGCCGTTCGGAACCGAGGCCTTGATCTCGTATCCTGACGACAGAAGCTGCTTGATGGTTGAACCGCCGCCGCTTGACAGCGACACGCCACCCTCGCCGGTCGCCGTCTGGGCGAGAACGGGGGCAGACATCGCAGCAAGAAAAGCCAATATGGCCAGCGGCAGACGCATCAGCGGTCGACCTCCCCGAACACGATGTCGAGGGAGCCGAGCACGGCTGTAACGTCGGCAAGCTGATGGCCCTTGCACAGGAAATCCATCGCCTGCAAATGTGCGTAGCCCGGCGCGCGAATCTTGCAGCGGTAGGGCTTGTTGGAACCATCAGCAACCACATAGACCCCGAACTCGCCCTTCGGCGCTTCGACGGCGGCGTAAACTTCGCCGGCGGGAACGTGGTAACCTTCGGTGTAAAGCTTGAAGTGGTGGATCAAAGCTTCCATCGAACGCTTCATCTCGCCGCGCTTGGGCGGAACCACCTTACCGTCAAGCGAGGAAACCGGACCGATGCGATGCTTGCCGGACAGAAGATCGACGCACTGCTTCATGATCTTCACCGATTCACGCATTTCCTGCATGCGGATCAGGTAACGGTCGTAGCAGTCGCCGTTCTTGCCGACGGGAATGTCGAATTCCAGATCGGAATAGCACTCATAGGGCTGCGAACGGCGCAGATCCCAGGCAGCGCCAGAACCGCGAACCATGACGCCGGTGAAACCCCAGGCGAAGGCATCTTCCAGCGAGACGACGCCGATATCGACGTTACGCTGCTTGTAGATGCGGTTGTCGGTCAGAAGGCCTTCGATATTGTCGAGAACGGTGAGGAACGGATCGCACCATTTGCCGATATCGTCCACCAGTTCTGGCGGCAGGTCCTGGTGTACACCGCCCGGACGAACATAGGCCGAGTGCATACGGGCGCCACAGGCGCGCTCGTAAAACACCATCAGCTTTTCGCGTTCTTCGAAACCCCAGACCGGCGGCGTCATCGCGCCAACGTCCATGGCCTGCGTGGTGACGTTCATGATGTGAGACAGGATGCGGCCGATTTCCGAATAAAGCACGCGGATCAGCTGACCGCGCATCGGGATTTCGAGGCCAAGCAGCTTTTCGACGGCGAGCGCGAAAGCATGCTCCTGGTTCATCGGCGCGACATAGTCGAGACGATCGAAATAGGGAACGGCCTGCAGATAGGTCTTGGTTTCGATCAGCTTTTCGGTGCCGCGATGCAGAAGACCGATATGCGGATCGACGCGCTCGACGATTTCGCCGTCCAGTTCCAGAACCAGACGCAGCACACCGTGCGCGGACGGATGTTCCGGACCGAAGTTGATCGTGAAATTGCGGACGTTATGCTCAGTCATTCTAGTGCTCCGCCGAGGTGATCATGGCGATGAATTCGGGGCCGGTCATGTTCTGCGTGGTTTCTGCGAAAGAATAGCTCGAAGGCTTCTCATCCGTGAAAATCTGCTGCGCGAACGTGAAGCTGGAAGGGTTGTCGAAAGCCTGCAGCGAAACGGCAAAATGTTTGCCATCCTTGGAACGCCACATCAGCGTGCTGCCGCACGTCTTGCAGAAGCAGCGCTCGCCCCACTCCGACGAAGAATAGACGCCGAGGTTCTGCTCGTTTTCGAAGGCGATATCAGTGCATTCGACAGCCATGAACGCACCGCCGGACCAGCGGCGGCACATGGAGCAATGGCAAACGCCGAATTCGCGGGCGCCGATGCTGGCAGTAAAGCCAACGGCGCCGCAAAGACATTGTCCATGCTCTGTCGCGGGGGCTTGGCTCATTGCTTGGCCTTTTCGTCACCCGGGAGAACATATTCGGTTCCTTCCCAGGGGGAAAGGAAGTCGAAGTTACGGAATTCCTGCTTCAGTTCGACCGGTTCATAAAGAACCCGCTTCAGAACGTCATCGTAACGCACTTCCACAAAGCCGGTAACCGGAAAATCCTTGCGCAGCGGATGGCCTTCAAAACCGTAATCCGTGAGGATGCGGCGCAGGTCCTTATGGCCCTCGAAAGGAATGCCATACATATCCCAGGCTTCGCGCTCAAACCATTCCGCGCCCATGTAGACGGAGGTCGATGAAGGAACGCCTTCGTCTTCCGCCACCTGCAGCTTGATGCGCACGCGCAGATTCTGGCGCGGCGACAGAAGATGGTAGACGACATCGAAACGCTTTTCGCGCTGCGGCCAGTCAACGCCGCAAATATCGATGATGTTGACGAAACCGCACTGAACGTCGTCGCGCAGGAAGGTCAAAAGCGCAATCACGCTTTCAGTGGTCGTGTTCAGCGTCAGCTCGCCATAGGCGATATCGGCAGATACCACGAGAGAACCGCGCGCTTCCTTAACGTAAGCAGCGAGATCGTTGAGAGCTTCGCTCATTATCTATCCGTCCTTTGCCCTTAGCGCTCGATCGTACCGGTACGCCGGATCTTCTTCTGCAGCAGAAGCACGCCGTAAAGCAGCGCTTCGGCCGTGGGGGGACAGCCCGGAACGTAGATATCCACCGGCACGACTCGGTCGCAGCCACGCACAACGGCGTAGGAATAGTGATAATAACCGCCGCCATTGGCGCAGGAGCCCATGGAAATGACGTAACGCGGCTCAGGCATCTGGTCATAGACCTTGCGCAGTGCCGGGGCCATCTTGTTGGTCAGCGTGCCGGCAACGATCATCACGTCCGACTGGCGCGGCGAAGCGCGCGGGGCGACACCGAAGCGCTCCATGTCATAACGCGGACCGGAAGCCTGCATCAGGCCTTCAACGGCGCAGCAGGCAAGACCGAACTGCATCCACATCAGCGAGCCGGTGCGCGCCCAGGTGATCAGCTCGTCGGTCGAGGTGACGAGAAAGCCCTTGTCGGCCAGCTCGTCGTTGATTTCCGTGAAGTAGGCATCATTGCTGCCAACCGGCTTGCCGGTCGAGGGATCGATGATCCCCTTCGGCTGCTGTGCAACGAGCGTGCTGTTGTCCTGGCTCATGCCCATTCCAGCGCTCCCTTCTTCCACTCATAGATAAAGCCGATGGTGAGGACACCAAGGAACACCATCATCGACCAGAAACCGAACCAGCCCATATCACCGAACGACACCGCCCAGGGGAACAGGAAGGCGACTTCCAGATCGAAGATGATGAACAGGATCGACACCAGATAAAAGCGGATATCGAACTTCATGCGGGCGTCGTCGAAGGCGTTGAAACCGCACTCGAAAGCAGAAAGCTTTTCCGGGTCCGGCGCCTTGTAAGCGACAGCAAACGGCGCAATGAGAAGCGCCAGGCCAATGACAAGAGCGATACCGATGAATATTGCGATCGGAATGTAGGAACTGAGGAGTTCAGTCATGGTCTCTTCCTTGCCCGGCCGGGTGCCGGACCTGCCTTTGCGACCGATAAGTCTCAAGGCGCACAAATATGTTGCAACGCCAAAGTGGTTAGCGCAGCCGCGCCCTCTCTGCAAGAGTTTAGGCACCATTTCAAGACACCTGCCGCATTGATTGGCAACAATATTGCCCGAATTGACGCAAATTTGGGCCACAATTCCGACCTAAGCCCCTCAAATACAATAATAATCGATTGAAGGACGCAACCGCAAAAAAGTCAGGTGAATTTCACGCCGAAATGGCGGCGAAGTGACGATCTCCAGAAATCGAAACTTGACTATAAAATGCAGGAAAAATCGCGTCCGCGCAGGCGGGAATCAGGCGGCGGAATCACCAATGCCGAGGCGCTTTGTCGGCGCATCGGCTGGATTTTCATGGAGACATTTCTTGAAAAGAAATGGCGCGAGTGACGGGGCTCGAACCCGCGACCTCCGGCGTGACAGGCCGGCACTCTAACCAACTGAGCTACACCCGCATCTCCTGACGGACAGGACCGTGTCCCGCCGCACGAACTAGCCTCGGCTGTTCGTTGAGCGGCTAACTACGGCGTTCGTGCGGGGGTGTCAAGCAGGTTTCACGACAAAAGAATAAGCTTCTGCATTTTGATCGGGAAAAACTTAGAGGCCTTTGGCGGGCGCTGGCGCAAATGCCTTGTTCTGCGGGCTTTTCCCAACGAAAACAAAAAACTTGTCCACAGCCATAGGCGTCTCAGGCAAGATTTCCGCATGTCTCTTAAGGTCGCTGAGGATAAGTTTTTACCGGAAAGCCCACAGTTCCCGGCTTTTCGCCGCCAACCTCCGATGAAGGGAAAAGCTGCCGGCAAAAAAAACAAAAAAACTTCACAAAAGCCCTTGCGGTTTTTTTCCGATCCGAATACATCACGGCCACCGACGCGGCGGACATGATCTGCAAAACGCGAAGGGCGATTAGCTCAGTTGGTAGAGCGCCTCGTTTACACCGAGGATGTCGGGAGTTCGAGTCTCTCATCGCCCACCATTTCCCGAGCCCTTTAAATTCTGATGTCTTGAACCGAATGTCGTTCGGATACGATTTCGATTTGTTGTAAATTCCTGAAATCGGGAATCACCCCTGCCCCACATCAACGAATGCCGGGCCTGTGTTTCGAGCGGATGGAATCGTTTTGCGATTTTTCCATGCCAGATCGGCACTCCTGTTTCAGATTCCGACACCTTTGCGAGCTCGTGTATCACCCCGCAACATACCGGAAAATAAGAAGATTCAGACTTTTTAAACAGATTTCAGGCATTGTTTTCGAGCCGTTTCATGATGAACGGTAGAAATAATGGATGAAACCATGGTCGACGCGTTTGTTACACTCGCGCTTATTGCGCTGCCTGTTTATATTTTCTTCCGTTGGGTCCAGCAGGACTCGGAAAAAGACAGTACTCCCAAAAGCAAGAATTCCATGGGGCGATGATCCTTCGTGATCGGTCCGCAGCTTTTGCCTGGTGCCCCCCCCTCCGACAAATTCTCAATGACCGATAGCGAAGCGGCAATACCGGTTTTAACGGCCTGCGTTGCGAAACATCGCGCCAAATAGGCACCCCCCGCACAGGGGTCGCTTCTGCCGCAAAAAAAGCCGGGCTATGCCCGGCTTTTCTCGTTTGCGAAGCCAATCGGTACGATCAGTTGATCGCCTTCATCTCGACCTTGAAGAACAGCGTCTCGCCGGAAGAATCGTCCACACCGTCATTGTCGGTCACGGCATAGGCCGTTCCCGCCTTGTCGAAGGTGAAGCCTTCCAGCTTGTCGACGACATAACCGTTGGTCTGGGCCTTGAGGTCGGGCAGGAAGTCATGCGCTTCCTGCTTGGCGACCAGCGGCAGTTCGCCACCAATCTTGCCCGGCTTCAGGTCTGCGATCGCAACGCGGTAGAGCTTCTTGATCTTGGCCTTGTCGCCGATCTGGTTGTCGCGCTCGACGATATAGACATATTCGCCCTGCGCGGTGATTTCAGAAAGGCCGACCCAGCCTGCCTCGGTCTTGTCGAGCTGGTAACGCACGGCGCCCCATTCCTTGGACTTGGGATTGTAGGAGACGAGCTTGACGAAGCCCTTCTCGTCCGTGCCCCATTCGCGCTGCATGGCCATCCACAGCGTTGCATCGTCGCCCTTACCGATCATGGTCACGCCTTCGAAACCGAAGCGGGTGTCGCCGGCAAGAAGTTCCTTCGGCAGCGCGATCTCAGCCTTGATTTCACCCTTGGCGTTGACGTTGTAGAGCGCGTGCGGAACGAGCTTGGCGCTGTCGCCTTCCGAGGCCAGCCAGAAGCCACCCTTGCCATCGAGCGTTATGCCTTCGATGTCGAGTTTCTGAGCAGCGATACCGTCGCGCTTGACGCGCAGCACGCTGGTGATGGTTGCGGGCGTCTTCGTTGCGTCGATGGTGTAAATCGACGGCTGGTTGCCATAAACCGAGTCGGAAACGGCATAAAGAATGCCGGGCTTTTCGGCATCGCCGACCAGGCCCGAAAGAGCGCCCCAGCCGATCGGCGCACCGTCGACGGTGGCGGAAACCAGCTGCGGATAGGCGGCCTCGCCTTCAGCGCGCTCATAAAGCATGACGTGCGAGCGAACGCCGCCATCCTCGATCAGATCGACTTCGTTCGCCGTGACAAGAAGATTACGCGACGGGATGGCGACGGCACCTTCCGGCGAAACGCCCGAAGGCAGGAGCTGCGTCAGTTCCGGCTCTTTTCCGGTGTCCTTGTAGACGGCGACGACAGAAGCACGCTCGGCGAGCACGAAGAAATATTTCTGACCGCCGAATGTTGCCGCTTCCAGACCTTCCGGCTCGATGCCCTTGGCCTTGGAGCGCTTTTCCGGATAGTGGCCGATGGCCGCAACAGCATGCTCGAGCGAGGAGCCGGCCTCATAGAGAAGCTTGCCGGTCTTGTCGAAGATGGTGAAGCCGCGCGAACCGCCCTGCCAGTCACCTTCATTGGCGATGACGATACGGTCATTGTCCAGCCACTTCACGGCGTCAGGCTCGCGCTTGCGGCCTTCCTGCTTGTCGGTGAACTTCAGCTGGCCGTCGCTCTTGGTGTCGATGCCTTCGAGATCAACCTTGCCGGCGGAGAAATGTGACTTCACCGTACCGGTCTTGCCGTCGAGAATGACGATATGGTTGTTTTCCTGCATCGTCAGCGCGATCTCGCCATTGGCGTTGATCGAAACGAATTCCGGCTCCGGATCTTCCGGGGCGATTTCGGCAAGGCCGGTCAGTTCGATCTTCTTCAACGTCGCGCAGTCGGCAACGCCGTTCTTCAGACCGACCGTTACCAGATAACCGGCAGGCATCTGCGGCAGAGCGCCTTCGTTCACGTCTTCATCGCGTTCGTTTTCGATCGCGATGGCGGCAAAGGTCTTGTCGGGAGAAATGGCAACCGAATCTGGCTGGCCGCCAAGATCACAGCTTGCCTCGATCTTCTTGGTGGCGATGTCGACCGTGACCAGCTTGCCGGACGGCTTGGCGCGGTTTTCCGACGTGTTGACGCCGGCCAGAACCTTGACGCCGGCAACGGCAACCGAGGTCGGCTCGCCTTCGAGCAGCAACGCGCCGCCGGCCTTGGGGGCCTTGGCGTCGGTGATATCGATGAAGCCAATGCCGCCAAGCGGGCTGTCCGAATAGATCAGCGTCTTGCCATCTTCGCTGGCAGTGACGATTTCAGCCGACGTGACGGACTTGGCGTCCTTGTCCGCGGGCAGATTTTTCGCCACCGGGAAAGATGCGATGCGGTTGAAAACCGGCTCGGCAGCGGCCGGGAAAGCTGCGGATGTCAGCAGCGCGGCAGTCAAAGCCATATGAGAAAATCGGAACGCCATTATAATCCCCCTTGGGTCCAGAAATACCTCATGGCTTCTGCGTCAAAGACATGACAGTGGGATGACATTTCCTGTCGGGTGAATCAAAAAGCCCGGCCGTGAAGGCCGGGCTTTCCTGTTTATGCGCACATTCCGTGTATCGAAACGCCGTGTTTCCGGATGGAAGCTACACAGCCACGTATCGACACTTTCAATCCACACCATACTGGCCGAGAAACTGGTCTGCCCGAAAGACACTTTCGAAAGACCGCCCTCTTCATGCCTGCTGATGGTGCGAGCGCGTCAAAACATGTTTCCTCGTGAACCTGAAAAACCGTATGCCCGCCGCCGGGCATCACGGTCTTCCGGAAACCTTACGAGTTAACAGCGTCCTTCAGGCCCTTGCCTGCGGAAAACTTCGGTACGTTGCGAGCCGGGATATCGACTTCAGCACCCGTGGAAGGGTTACGACCCTTGGAAGCTTCACGGCGGCTAACGGAGAAGCTGCCGAAGCCAGCGAGGCGGATGTCGCCACCGCTCTTCAGTTCGTTCTGTACGGTTTCGAATACGGCATCAACAGCGGAAGCAGCATCTGCCTTCGTGAGACCAGCCTTTTCGGCAACAGCAGAGACGAGCTCGTTCTTGTTCATGTTTCCACCCCTTTCAATGGTTTGAAACGACTAAAATTAAGCCGGCGCAGAATACATTTGCATCCGCGCGCAGCAACTCAAAAGCGCTGGAATCGCCTGAAAAACAAGGGGTCTACGGGGTTTTTCACAAAAAAGGCCGACATTTCTGCCGGCCTTCCACATATTCGTGCCAATTTGGCATCACTTGCGCGGGGCGGAACACCGCCTCTTGTCTTCCGACACCTAACACATTGATTCTATGCATCGCCTTTGCGAAAACCGATTCCGGCTTCCGCGCGGATGCATGTATCAATGCGCGATCGTCTGGCCGCCGTCGTCGACGCCTTCGACCGTAGCGATCACCGGCGTTTCGATGCTGCCATCCCACTCGATGGGCTCCGGCGTGCGAAGAAGCGCGTGTGCGATGACCTCGCCCATGCGCGAAACCGGGATGATCTCCATCTCGTTCTTCACATTGTCCGGAATCTCCGCCAGATCCTTGGCGTTTTCTTCCGGGATCAGCACCTTCTTGATGCCGCCGCGAAGCGCTGCGAGCAGCTTTTCCTTCAGGCCGCCGATGGGCAACACGCGACCACGAAGCGTGATCTCGCCCGTCATCGCCACATCCTTCGAAACCGGAATACCGGTCATGATGGAGACAATGGCGGTTGCCATGGCGACGCCGGCTGACGGACCGTCCTTCGGGGTAGCACCTTCCGGAACGTGAACGTGGATGTCGCTCTTGTCGAAGCGCGGCGGCTCGATGCCGAAGTCCACGGCGCGCGAACGGACATAGGATGCCGCCGCCGAAATGGATTCCTTCATCACTTCCTTGAGGTTGCCGGTGACCGTCATACGGCCCTTGCCCGGCATCATCACGCCTTCGATGGTGAGCAACTCACCGCCAACTTCCGTCCAGGCAAGACCGGTGACGACACCGACCTGATCTTCGCGCTCGGCCTCACCGTGGCGGAACCGCGGAACGCCCAGATAATCCGGAACATTGGCGGCGGTGACTTCCACGGATTTGGTCTTGCCCTTGATGATCTCGGTGACGGCCTTTCTGGCAAGCTTCATCAGCTCGCGTTCGAAGCTGCGTACACCCGCCTCGCGGGTATATTGCTGGATGACGATCATCAGAGCGTCATCGCTGACCGAGAACTCTTCCGGACGCAGGGCGTGTTCCTTGATCGCCTTCGGCAGCAGGTGACGCTTGGCGATTTCGCGCTTTTCGTCTTCCGTGTAACCGGCGATGCGGATCACTTCCATGCGGTCCATCAGCGGGCCGGGAATATTCAGCGTGTTGGCCGTGGTCACGAACATCACGTCGGACAGGTCGTATTCCACTTCAAGGTAATGATCCATGAAGGTGGAGTTCTGTTCCGGATCGAGAACCTCCAGCAGTGCGGACGACGGATCGCCACGGAAATCCATGCCCATCTTGTCGATTTCGTCGAGCAGGAACAGCGGGTTCGCCTTCTTTGCCTTCTTCATCGACTGAACGATCTTGCCCGGCATGGAGCCGATATAGGTACGGCGGTGACCGCGGATTTCCGCTTCGTCACGGACGCCACCCAGCGCCATGCGGACATATTCGCGGCCGGTCGCCTTGGCGATCGACTTGGCGAGCGAGGTCTTGCCGACGCCGGGAGGACCGACGAGGCACAGGATGGGGCCGCGGATTTTCGTGGCGCGTGCCTGCACGGCCAGATATTCGACGATGCGTTCCTTGACTTTGTCCAGGCCGAAATGATCCTGATCGAGGATCGTCTCGGCGGCATTAAGGTCCGTCTTGACCTTCGACTTCTTGCCCCAGGGCAGGCTGAGCAGCCAGTCCAGATAGTTGCGCACGACCGTGGCTTCCGCCGACATCGGGCTCATCTGACGCAGCTTCTTCATTTCCGCTTCGGCCTTTTCCTTGGCCTCCTTGGAAAGCTTGGTCTTGGCGATGCGTTCTTCCAGTTCGGCCATCTCATCACGGCCGTCCTCGCCGTCACCGAGTTCCTTCTGGATCGCCTTCATCTGTTCGTTCAGGTAATATTCGCGCTGGGTCTTCTCCATCTGGCGCTTAACGCGCGAGCGGATGCGCTTTTCGACCTGAAGCACGGAAATTTCGCCTTCCATGAAGCCGAGCGCTTTTTCAAGCCGCTGCTTCACGCTGACGGTTTCCAGCATTTCCTGCTTTTCGGTGATCTTGATCGACAGGTGCGAAGCAACCGTATCGGCCAGCTTCGAATAATCGTCGATCTGGCCGGCGGCGCCGACAACTTCGGGCGAAATCTTCTTGTTGAGCTTCACATAGCTCTCGAATTCCGAAACGACGGAGCGCGACAGCGCTTCGATCTCGACCGGGTCTTCGGCAGGCTCCTGCAACGGCGTCGCGGAGGCTTCGTAGAAATCCTCGCGGCCGGTGTATTCATCGATCTGCGCGCGGCCCTTGCCTTCCACAAGCACCTTCACGGTGCCGTCGGGCAGCTTCAGAAGCTGGAGGACATTGGCAACCGTGCCGACCTTGTGGATGGCGTCCGGGGTCGGATCGTCATCGCTGGCGTTGATCTGGGTGACAAGCATGATCTGCTTGTCCGAACCCATGACTTCCTCGAGCGCACGAATGGATTTTTCCCGCCCGACGAACAGGGGAACGATCATATGCGGGAAAACGACAATGTCGCGCAGGGGAAGTACCGGATAGGTACCGCCAGATGCCGCAGACGTGATGTTCGTCATATCATTTCCTTTCATGGTCCCTTTCGGGACACCTTACCGGACATCTTGGGGGCGTCCGGCATATTCATTTCTCGAGACTGAAAGTGGAGTTTCGAAACACCGATTTCAAGTCGCCGGAAGAGACGGCCCCGCGCACCGGCAGAACCGTGAAATTCAACAAAACCCAGCGCCGGCTATTACTCCCGACATTTCCGGTTATCCATAAGGATCAGGAACCGGGTCGCCGACGGCAATTCACATTTCCGTCACATCGCGCTGCAAATCAGTTGTAAGACTTTATCAGCAAAGCGCAATCCGCTCCAAACGCAAAATCGGGCTCCGCCAAGTTAGGCGCAAGTTTCGCACCCGGACCCAACAGAAAAGGCCCGCACGGGTGCGGGCCTTTCACATTCACGATAATCCGGATCAGTCGATCACGCCGAGACGTTGGTCTTTTCTTCCTGACGATCCGCATAGATGTAGAGCGGACGGGCGACACCGCTGACGACGTCATTGGAGATCACCACTTCGCGCACACCTTCCAGCGTCGGCAGTTCGAACATGGTATCCAACAGGATCTTTTCCATGATCGAGCGCAGGCCGCGGGCGCCGGTCTTGCGGGTAATCGCCCGGCGGGCGATCTCGCGCAGCGCGTCCTCGTGGAAGGTCAGTTCCACATCTTCCATCTCGAACAGGCGCTGATACTGCTTGACCAGCGCGTTCTTCGGCTCGGACAGGATCTGGATCAGCGCATCTTCATCAAGGTCTTCCAGCGTTGCCAGAACGGGCAGACGGCCGATGAATTCCGGGATGAGGCCGAACTTCACCAGATCTTCCGGCTCCAGTTCGCGCAGCACCTCGCCCACACGGCGATCGTCTTCCGCCTTGACGGTCGCACCGAAGCCGATCGAGGTCTTTTCACCACGGGCCGAGATGATCTTGTCGAGGCCGGCAAAAGCGCCGCCGCAGATGAACAGGATGTTGGTCGTATCCACCTGCAGGAATTCCTGCTGCGGATGCTTGCGGCCGCCCTGCGGCGGAACGGAAGCGACCGTGCCTTCCATGATCTTCAGAAGCGCCTGCTGAACGCCCTCACCCGACACGTCGCGCGTGATGGACGGGTTGTCCGACTTGCGGGAAATCTTGTCGACTTCATCGATATAGACGATGCCGCGCTGGGCGCGTTCGACGTTGTAATCCGCAGACTGCAGAAGCTTCAGGATGATGTTTTCCACATCCTCGCCGACATAACCGGCTTCGGTCAGCGTCGTTGCGTCCGCCATGGTGAAGGGAACGTCGATGATGCGGGCGAGCGTCTGCGCAAGATAGGTCTTGCCGCAACCCGTCGGACCGACGAGCATGATGTTCGACTTCGCAAGCTCGACATCGCCGTTCTTGGAGGCGTGCGCGAGGCGCTTGTAATGGTTGTGAACGGCCACCGACAGGATTTTCTTCGCCTGTTTCTGACCGATGACATATTCGTCGAGAATCTTGATGATATCCTGCGGGGTGGGAACACCCTCGCGCGACTTCACCATAGACGTCTTGTTCTCCTCGCGGATGATGTCCATGCACAATTCGACGCATTCATCGCAGATGAATACTGTCGGCCCGGCAATGAGTTTCCGGACTTCGTGCTGGCTCTTGCCGCAGAATGAACAATAGAGTGTATTTTTAGAGTCGCCGCCGTTGCTGCCGCTGACTTTGCTCATATCTCTTTCCTTCCAGCACGCCGCAGGTCCGCCAAACGGATCGCGGTCAACTTACCGCCCGCAGATACGGCTCGCCTTGGGGTGCATTGCCGTATCCGCCTCGTTTCCCGGGGTACTAGCCGTGTCAGATACAGGAGCTGACAACCGGCTGCAACGAATTCCCCATCAAACCAAAGGCCACGTCATAAAAATTCAACACAGCCTTAATATATACTAATATCGCTTTCTGTTGCGGTTGAAAGCCCCGAAATTACTTTTGCGGGATCAAACAAACGTCAAAAAGCGGCTCGCCTCAATTCGCGGCGGCACCTTCCATTTCCTGGCGCGAGGTAAGGATCTTGTCGATCACACCCCAATTCTGCGCCTCGTCCGCATCCATGAAGTGGTCGCGATCAAGGGTTTTTTCAACCTCTTCGAGCGTGCGGCCGGTGTGCTTCACGTAGACTTCATTCAGGCGACGCTTCATCTTGATGATGTCGCGAGCATGACGTTCGATGTCCGAAGCCTGGCCCTGGAAACCGCCGGAAGGCTGGTGCACCATGATGCGGGCGTTCGGAGTTGCGAAACGCATTCCCTTTTCGCCGGCGGCCAGAAGCAGCGAACCCATCGATGCGGCCTGGCCGACGCAGAGCGTCGATACCGCAGGGCGAATGAACTGCATCGTATCGTAGATCGCCATGCCGGCGGTTACGACACCACCCGGCGAATTGATGTAAAGCGCGATTTCCTTCTTCGGGTTTTCAGCCTCGAGGAAAAGCAGCTGCGCGCAGACGAGCGAAGCCATCTGGTCTTCCACCGGGCCGGTGAGGAAAATGATGCGTTCCTTGAGAAGACGGGAAAATATGTCATAGGAGCGTTCGCCGCGATTGGTCTGCTCTACGACCATCGGCACCAGAGCCATGGCGGTATCAACTGGATTTTTCATGTCCGTCCTTTGTCAACTCTGCCCTTCGCGGGAAACCGCTCCGGAATCACTTCTAACCTTCATACTCCCTACATAGAGTGTCCCTGCCCCGTACTTCAAGACACGAAGCCGCATATCCTTAACGGCTCAACAGCGATTGCAGGCGTTTGAAGCCTCTGACGGCAACGGCTTCAAACCGGCGGGCGCATCTCGAACTACCTGCCCTTGCCGACATTATTTTTCATCGAAGCGACCCGCAAATGCAAAAACCCGTGGCCATGCACAGATATAACTTCTTACCGGCAAGAACTCGTTAGGGATTTACTGCTGATACTGCGCGGCGAATTTCCGGTTTCCGTCAGGAGGCGGGCGCCCCATTCGGGCGAAATGGCATCTCAACAATTTCGGCGGGCATTGCGCACATCGTGCCACAAAGCCCGCTTTCACGGCATGATAGCGCAGATAGGATTTTGCAATGCTGGATGCAAAAACGGGCATGCTGCTTTGGGCGTCGGAGACGTTCACCCTTGCCGTCCTTTTGGGAACCCTGTGGCTGCACCGCCCTGCCCGCCAGCACAATCTCTATTTCGCCGCCGGTTTCCTTTCGACCGGTATCGGCGCCATTCTTGTCGCCCTGCGCGGCGACATTCCCAACTACCTGTCGATTGAAGTCGGCAACACGCTGGCGCTTTCAGCTTTCGGTTTCTGGCTGGCCGGCCTTCTCTCCTTCGAACAGCGCAAGCTCGCCGGCTGGATCGCCATTCCAGCGCTTTTGTGGGTCGGCGGCATGCTCATCCCGCCAGTGCGGGAAAGCATGGCTTCGCGTATCCTGCTTTACCATGCCTGTGCCGCAGTCGCTTATTTCATGCTGGCCGGCGTCGTTCTGGCAAACAGGAGCCGGGCATCGCTCAGCCGCAAGGTTCTTGCCGCGATTTTCATTTTACAGGCCTTTTTCGGCGCCATCATCGCATTGGTCGTCATTCCCGGTGACATCGCGTCCCCCAGTGCCGTCGCACTGACGTCGCCACTCGCCTTTTCAGGCATTCTCGGCTTTACCATCATCATCATGATCAGCGCGAAGATCATCATGGAGGATTCCGAAAACCGCCTGCACCGGCTGGCGATGACTGACCACCTCACCGGCGTTCTCAACCGGCGCGGCCTGCTGGAGGAGTTCGAGCGCATCAAGAAGCGGTCACAGGCTTCCAGTCGCTATGTGGCGCTGGTGCTGTTCGATATCGACCATTTCAAGAAGATCAACGACAAATATGGCCACCAGTCCGGCGATGCGGTGCTCGTGCATTTCTGCGACATGGCGCGGCGCGTCATCGGCGATCGTGGCCTTTTCGTCAGAATGGGCGGCGAGGAATTCGCACTGGTCGCCGAAGTCGAAAGCCCGTCCAGCACGGTGACGCTGGCGGAAGCCATTCGCAGCAATCTGCGTCTTTCCAAGATCAGTTCGCGTGGCGAAGGTATCGAAGTCACCACCAGCGTCGGCATCTCCGAAGCCATGATCAAGGACGCCGACCTGAGCGTGATGATGACGGAAGCCGACCGTGCGCTCTATGCCGCGAAAAAAGCCGGCCGCAACAGGACCGTTATCCACGTGAATTCGGCCAATGTCGTCGTCCCCTCCTCAGACCGGGACGAAAATCCGATGGACAATAATGCCGACCGGCAGGTTGCAGCGCTGAACCGGATATCGGCCATCGCCAGCCGGTGACATGATGCCCATGCGATGACAGGCGGAAAAACATGCAGCGGTTTTTCCCCACCCTTTCCAAAGCACAAGACGCGGACTAAACCTTGAGCATGACAGCGACATTTCCCTTCCTCACCATCGACCCCGCCACGCGCCGCGTTTCACTTGATGCCCGCGACCCGGCCTTCTACAATGATCCGAACCCGGTCTATGCGGCGCTTCACGCGCAATGTCCCACCTTTTACTGGGAAGAGCAGCGGCAATGGTTCTTTACCGAATATGACCATGTCAGCGCGCTTCTGCGCGACCGCCGATTCGGGAGGCAAATCCTGCATGTGGCGAGCCGCGAGGAAATCGGCCTTGCCGAGCCGCTCGAACACGTCAAGCACTTCGATGCCGCCGAGCAGCATTCGCTGCTGGAACTGGAGCCGCCGGAACACACACGGTTGCGCACGCTTATCAACCGCGCCTTCGTGTCCCGGCATGTCGACAAGATGAAGCCGGAAATCGAAGAACTCGCCAACCGCCTGATCGACGCTTTCGAAGCCGATGGCACGACGGAACTGCTCTCCACCTATGCCGATATCATTCCCGTGACGATGATCGCCCGCATGATCGGCATTCCCGAAGAGATGGGGCCGCAGCTCCTGAAATGGTCGCATGCTTATGTCGGCATGTACATGTTCAAACGCACCCCCGAGGACGAGCATCTTGCCGACAAGGCTGCGAAGGAATTTTCGGACTATGTGCGCAGCGTGATCGCCGAGCGACGGGCGGAGCCGCAAGATGACCTGCTGAGCCACATGATCCATACGGAACACAAGGGCCAGTATCTGACCGATGACGAACTGATTTCCACCACCATCGTGCTGCTGAACGCCGGGCACGAGGCGACCGTGCACCAGATCGGCAATTCCGTACGCATCATTCTCGAAAGCGGCATCCCGCCCGAAACCCTGTTCCACGACGAGACCGCAACGGAACGCACGATTGAAGAGACGCTACGCATCTGCGCGCCCGTCCATATTTTCCAGCGCTGGGTTCTGGAACCGGTCGAGATCGACGGTGTGACCTTCAAACGCGGTGACAAGGTCAGCCTCATTCTGGCCGCCGCCAATCTCGATCCGGCAAAATTCTCCGATCCGCTGGCTTTCCGGCCGGACCGCAACGAAGGCGCCAACGTCTCTTTCGGCGCCGGCATCCATTTCTGCATCGGCGCACCGCTGGCAAGGCTGGAGCTTAATCTGGCCCTGCCGCTGCTGTTCAAGCGCCTGCCGGGTCTCAGGATCGCCCAGCCGCCGAAGGTCAAGGACGTCTATCATTTCCATGGTCTGGCGCGGCTTGATCTGGCGTGGTGAATCGGGAGGCGAGGTCGCCTTTAGATCTGAGCCAAACCACCATCAACGGAAAGTTCCACTCCGGTGATATAGCTGGCCTTGGCTGACGCCAAAAACAGTACCGCTTCGGCAATTTCGTCGGGATGGGCCATACGGCCGATCGGCGCTGCGTCCTTGAGATAGGCCTCGAAACCGGCGATCTTTTCATCGTCCATCTTAAGACCATTTTCCATGATCGGCGTGCGGGTGACACCTGGGCTTACCGTATTGACACGGATTCCCCGCGCCTTCAGGTCATTGGCAAAGCTACGGGCGAACGAGCGAACCGCGGCCTTTGAAGCATTGTAAGCACTCAATTTTTCCAAGCCCTTATTGCCGACGATCGAACCCGTCAGCACGATCGAACCGCCGTCCCGTAGCACCGGCAACAACGTCTGCACGGTATAGAACACGCCCTTTACGTTAATGTCGAAAATCCGGTCATAGAGCGCTTCGTGAGTTGCACCAAGATCGTTGTTTTCCGCGATTCCGGCATTGGCGACCAGGACATCCAATGTTCGCCCATCAGCTTCGATACGGCTTTTGAGCTGTTCCAGCTCCGACAGATTCGCAACATCGGAAACGACGCCGATTGCACGCTCCCCAAGTCTGGCGACAGCGGCATCGAGATTGGCCGCACTACGGCCCGTTACATAAACTGCAGCGGCACCACCTTCCAAAAACAGCTTCGCAACTGAAAAACCAATGCCCGTCGATCCGCCTGTGACGACGACGACCTGCCCGCTGAACATTCCAGACATTGCAATCTCCTGAAAATATCTAAACTTCCGAATTAGCATAATTCGGTATTTCGGTTTTATTGAAATATTGAAGCCTGTCAAGCCTTGTGCTAGAGCGGTTTTATGGTTCAGTTTTTTCACCCCGCCCGCGAAGACATATCGCTCACCGCCATGCTGGCCGCACTCGGCGACCCCGCCCGCATGGGTATCGTTCGGAAATTATGGGAAGTGGAAGCCGGGCAGAATTGCGCTTGTGCAGCACCCTGCCCGGATATGCCACGCTCGACGCTTTCCAACCACCTGCGTATCCTGCGCGAAGCAGGACTGATACGCACCCACAAACAGGGCGTCGAAAACATCAACGTCATGCGCCACGATGATCTGGAAGCACGCTTTCCAGGGCTTATGCGGTCGATCATATCCTTCGACCGGCCGTAAAGCGCGGTGGTAATACTACGCCATCACAGCCGGATAACGTAATCCTTCCTTGTCGTTTCCACGACCTCCCAGGTGCCTGTAAAGCCAGGCTGCAGGACCAGCCGGTCGCCCGGTTTCAGGTGGCGCGGCGCCCCGCCATCTTCCGTCAGGATGGAATGGCCTTCGAGAATGTTGAAATATTCCCATTCGTCATAGACCACCCGCCATTTGCCCGGCGTGGATTGCCAGATGCCGGCATAGATGCCGCCCGGCGCTTCCTCCAGATTCCACGTGGTGAATCTGGGATCGCCGGAAATCAATCGTTCCGGCGCAGGCGCGCCATGCTCCGCTTCGACCGAAACATCAAATGTCAGCAAGTTCGTCATAGCGAGCCGCCCTCTCAGATTTTCGAAAGCGACTGTTCGAGATCGGCGATGATGTCTTTCACATCTTCAATGCCGATGGACAGGCGCACCACATCCGGCCCCGCACCTGCCGCCGTCTGCTGTTCCGGCGTCAGCTGCGCGTGGGTGGTGGACGCCGGGTGGATGACGAGCGAGCGCGTATCGCCGATATTGGCGAGATGCGAGAAAAGCTGCAGCCCTTCCACCAGCGCCTTGCCGGCGGCATAACCGCCCTTGACGCCGAAGGTGAAGACGGAGCCCGCCCCTTTTGGCGAATAATGCTGCTGGATGGCATAGTTGTCGCTGTCCTCCAGCCCGGCATAATGCACCCAGCCGACTTTTGGATGCGCCTTCAGCCATTTGGCGACAGCGAGCGCATTGTCGGAATGGCGCTGAACGCGCAGCGGCAGGGTTTCGATGCCGGTGAGGATGAGGAAGGCGTTGAAGGGCGAGATGGCCGGGCCGAGGTCACGCAGGCCAAGCACGCGGCAGGCGATGGCGAAAGCAAAATTGCCGAAGGTCTCGTGCAGCACGACGCCCGAATATTCCGGCCGGGGCTGCGACAGCGCCGGATATCTGTCGGTCGCCGACCAGTCGAAGGTTCCACCATCGACGATGATGCCGCCCATGGAATTGCCGTGGCCGCCAAGGAATTTCGTCAGTGAATGCAGCACGATGTCAGCGCCATGTTCCAACGGCCGCAGCAGATAGGGGCTTGCCATCGTGTTGTCGACGATCAGCGGTAGACCATGGCGGTGAGCAATCTCGGCAATTGCAGCGATATCCACGAAGGTACCGCCGGGATTGGCAAGGCTTTCAATGAAGACGGCGCGGGTGCGCTCGTCGATCTGCCGCTCGAAACTGGCCGGATCGGTCGCATCGGCCCAGCGCACCTGCCAGTCGAAACCCTTGAAGGCGTGGCCGAACTGGTTGATGGAGCCGCCATAAAGCTGGCGGGCGGCAACGAAATTATCGCCGTGTTGCAGCAGCGTGTGGAAGACCAGCAATTGCGCGGCGTGGCCGGATGCGACCGCGAGCGCCGCCGTGCCGCCCTCAAGCGCTGCGACACGCTCTTCCAGAACCGCCTGGGTGGGGTTCATGATGCGGGTATAGATATTGCCGAATTCCTTCAGGCCGAACAGCGCCGCGGCATGATCGGCATCACGGAACGCGTAGGCGGTCGTCTGGTAGATGGGCGTCGCGCGCGCCCCGGTGGTCGGGTCTGGCTGTGCGCCTGCATGGACGGCCAGCGTTGAAAAACCGGGATTGCTGCTCGACATGATGTTTCCTCCAATTACAATTTTGGAGGGATCATAATGCCTTGCGGCGAAATGATAAGCCCGATCTGTACCAACTATCGCACAATATTGAGACGCGGATACTCAATTGCGGGGCAACGGTCCATCACCACAGCCATGCCATAGGCCTCGGCCTTGGCGGCGGCATTGTCATCGCGCACGGATAGCTGGCCCCAGATCACTTTAGGGCGCTGTGGCAGCAATATCGCCTCCTCCACGATCGCCGACAGATATTCCGGCGCCCTGAAGACATCGATCATGTCCACAGGTTCGGGAATATC
The DNA here is from genome assembly GCF_017313405.1 of Agrobacterium burrii. Taxonomy (NCBI): domain Bacteria; kingdom Pseudomonadati; phylum Pseudomonadota; class Alphaproteobacteria; order Hyphomicrobiales; family Rhizobiaceae; genus Agrobacterium; species Agrobacterium burrii. Next base: position 284,165 of record NZ_JAFLNA010000001.1, on the reverse strand, counting down.
GGCAAGCCGGGCACAGACCTTCTGCCCCAATATCTCCTTGCCCGCCTGACCGGGATTGACCGGAAACACGCGGTAACCCTTCGACAATAAAAAGCGCATGACGCCATGGCTGGGGCGGTCCGGATTGGGTGAGGCGCCAAGCAGGGCGATGGTCCTGACATCGGTCAGGATTTTTCTGAGATAGTCCGGTTCGTAAGTATCATGCTGCATGTCAACTTGTCCCTTTGGCGCATCACGCAGTTTGAGAGATGCTGGCAGGCACCCCTTCCGAGAGATCAGCGCGAGTATCGCGTTTCCTGCATAAATCCGCAGCTACATTTGCACGCTACCGTCGCTTGCTTTTGTCCGTTGCTTTCATTGTCATTTAGGAAGCGTTGTGGCTTTCTTGAACCCCCTGCCCGGTTTAAAACCACGTGAACATGGCCTCGTCCTCGCTCGATATGGGGTATTTCATTCACGCAAAATGATTTCACGAAAGCACCCTGCATAAGCTGGTATTGAGTATTTTCATCCAGTTTCCAAAACGATCCATATGCGAAGGAACGCTGGCTCAAACAACATTAGCGTGCAATTTATGCGCCATTCGTCTCCTGTTTGTTTTCATTCCGTTCACCGATGAATTAGACTTGACTAATTTTCAGAAAGTTATTCTGTAAATCAATCCATCTGTAAATCTACAACGTTGCAGTTTGTTATTTTACACGGCGGTGAAATTTATTTTCATAATAATGAAAGAAATAGGCGCTGAAACTACTATGCTCTCACGCTCCGCCAGAAACGCGAATTACGCGCGAAAATCCGCTGAAATAACCCTGATTTTTAGAAAACGCGCAAGATTTCGGCGAGACTGGAGCTGTGCATCCGGAGCCGGCATGCCCGTCCCGCGGATGAAATCATGAGCAACGCGATTTCGCTCGCGAAGCAGGAAGTCTCGCGACATGCACAAACCCAAAATTTTACGCATGTCATTATTGGCGGAAGGCTGAATATTCGCGCGGATGATCAGACGAAACCGGCAATCATTTTCGAATGATCGCAAAGCGTCCATAACGCCTCACGACCTCCATCGAAAATGGATTCCGGTATTCAAACCCATGCTATAGGTTTCGGAAAGTAGCCTGCAAGCGAGTCCCTATTGTGACAATCGACATTCTTTTTCTGGTTCTTCTGGGTGCCATCCTGCATGCCGGATGGAATGCGCTGGTCAAGTCCGGCTCCGACAAGTCACTTGACGCCTCGCTGATTGCGGCGGGCGCGGCGGCTTGCTCGTTGCCGTTTCTGCCCTTCCTGCCTTTTCCTGCTCCGGTCGCCATTCCTTTTCTGATCGCGTCTGCCTTTCTGCAATTTGCCTATTTCCGCCTTGTCGCCGCTGCCTATACGATCGGCGATATCGGCCTTGTCTATCCCGTCATGCGTGGCGTGGCCCCCCTGATCGTTGCAGCGACGAGCAGCCTTTTCCTGAGCGAGGTGCTGAGCCCGCTGGCGCTTGCCGGGATCGCCATCATTTCCGGCGGCATCCTGACACTCGCCTTCGAGGCGCGGCGCGGCGGCGGAAAAGCGATCATCCTTGCGCTCATCAATGCCTTCGTTATCGCCTCCTACACCTTCGTGGACGGTGTCGGCGCAAGGCTTTCGGGCAATGCGATTTCCTATACGCTGTGGATGTCACTGCTGCCGCCCGTGCTGCTTTTCAGCTTCGCCTTTTACCAACGCGGAATAAGCACCGTCGCGGCGCATGTACGGCGCAACTGGTGGCGCGGCCTGATCGGCGGCGGCGGCTCGATTCTCTCTTACGGGCTGGCGCTTTACGCCATGACCAAGGCCCCCGTCGCCGTCGTTGCGGCGCTCCGGGAAACCTCCATTCTGTTTGCGCTGGTCATCTCCGTCGTGATCCTGAAAGAGCGCGCCAGCATCTGGCGTTATCTCGCCGGCGGCATCATCGCAGCAGGCGTTCTGGTCATGAGACTGGGATAAAACAGACAAGTTTAATGGGGTAAAATATTACCACATAAATAAGTTATTGTTTTTACTTAATTATTTTTGAGACCTTCAAAAAACGTCATATTGACGCCTCTGCCAGCGCACCGTATAAGCGCGCCAGATCGGATTCCAGCCGGAATAGGGTCATTTGCGGTTACCCTCAGGGCAACCAAACCAAGCAACAAGAAACGCCCGTTTGCTCTTATTCAAAAAGAGGATCACGGGTCCACGTTAGAAAGTGAAACCAATGTCTACTTTCGTTCAGAAGCCTGCTGAGGTGGAGAAGAAGTGGATCATCATCGACGCCGAAGGCCTCGTTGTTGGTCGCCTCGCCACTATCGTTGCAACCCGCCTGCGCGGTAAGCACAAGGCCACCTTTACCCCCCACGTCGATGATGGCGACAATGTCATCGTTATCAACGCGGAAAAGATTGCCTTCACCGGCAACAAATACGCCGACAAGAAGTACTACTGGCACACCGGTCACCCGGGTGGCATCAAGGAGCGCACCGCTCGCCAGATCATCGAAGGCCGCTTCCCGGAGCGCGTCGTTGAAAAGGCCATCGAGCGCATGATCCCGCGCGGCCCGCTCGGCCGTCGCCAGATGAAGAACCTGCGCGTTTACGCCGGCTCGAACCATCCGCACGAAGCACAGCAGCCCACCGTTCTCGACGTGGCCGCGCTTAACAAGAAGAACGTAAGGAGCGCCTGATAATGGCCGATCTTTCCTCTCTGAAAGACCTCGCCCCGGCATCGGAAGCTTCGGCTCCCGTGCACGTCCGCAAGGTTGATACCCTCGGCCGCTCCTACGCGACCGGCAAGCGCAAGAACGCCGTCGCCCGCGTATGGGTGAAGGCCGGTTCTGGCAAGATCATCATCAACGGTCGCGATTTCTCTGCTTATTTCGCACGTCCGGTTCTGCAGATGATCCTCCAGCAGCCGCTGGTCGCAGCTGCCCGCGCTGGTCAGTTCGACATCATCGCAACGGTTGCAGGCGGCGGTCTTTCCGGCCAGGCCGGCGCCGTTCGTCACGGTGTTTCCAAGGCCCTCACCTACTTCGAACCGGGCCTGCGCCCTGTTCTGAAGAAGGGTGGCTTCCTGACCCGCGACAGCCGCGTTGTCGAGCGTAAGAAGTACGGTAAGGCCAAGGCCCGCCGTTCGTTCCAGTTCTCCAAGCGTTAATCGCTTACTGGTGCAATACATTCGAAAGGCGGGGCTTCGGCTCCGCCTTTTTTTATTGCCGTTTCCCTTGTTTTTTGGATGAGAAGACAGCACCCTCAGCGCAAACCGCAACAGGGGTGATCAATGCCATCCAAAACCATCGACCACGCCTTTACCGCCACAACGCTGACATCGGCTGCCACCGATCCGACCCATGCGGGCGTCCTCTCCTTCATGCGGCGCAAATACACCAAAACCCTCAAGGGCGTTTCGACAGCCGTCTGGGGCATTCCCTTCGATGCCGCTACATCCAATCGACCGGGCGCGCGCTTTGGGCCGCAGGCAATCCGCCGCGCTTCGGCGATCTTCGATAACGACCCGCAATATCCCTTCGCGCGCGATCTCTTCGCCCATATGCCGACCGTCGATTATGGCGACTGCCTGCTCGACTACGGCAATCACTGGAAGACGCCGGAGACGATCGAAAAGGAAGCGCGCAGGATCATCTCCAAGACGGATTATCTGCTGACACTTGGCGGCGACCATTTCATTACCTGGCCGCTGCTGAACGCGCATGTGGCCAAACACGGGCGGTTGGCGCTGGTGCATTTCGACGCGCATCAGGACACCTGGTTCGACGACGGCAAACGCATCGACCACGGTTCCTTCGTGGCCCGCGCCGTGCGTGACGGGCTGATCGATCCCGACCGCTCGATCCAGATCGGCATCCGCACCCATGCGCCGGAGGATTTCGGCATTCGTATTCTCCATGGATACGAGGTGGAGGAGATGCGGGCGGGCGACATTGCCTCGCTGATCGTCAAACATACGGCTGGTATGCCCACCTATCTGACCTTTGACATCGATTGCCTCGACCCGGCCTTCGCGCCCGGAACCGGCACGCCAGTCGCCGGAGGGCCGACCAGCGCCAAGATTCTCTCCGTTCTGCGCGGGCTTGGCCAGCTGGATATTCGCGGCTCCGATGTGGTCGAAGTCGCGCCCGCTTACGACCATGCGGATATTACCGCCATTGCCGGAGCCACCGTTGCAATGTATATGCTTGGCCTGCGTGCCGAACGGCTGGCCAAGGCTGGCTGACACAAAAAACAGCACTTGCCAAACTGATTCCGATTACCCTTACAACCCTTTGAAAAGTCAGGACAAGGACATGACAGCGAAGATCTTCATCGATGGCGAACACGGCACCACGGGTCTGCAGATCCGCACGCGCCTTGCTGGTCGCCGCGATATTGAACTGCTGTCCATTCCCGAAGCAGAGCGCCGCAATGGCGCAATGCGCGAGGATATGCTCAACAATGCCGACATTTCGATCCTCTGCCTGCCTGATGATGCTTCGCGGGAAGCTGTCTCGATGGTGGCCGGCAACAACAATGTCCGCATCATCGATACCTCGACCGCTTATCGCGTCCACAAGGACTGGGCTTACGGTTTTGCCGAGATGGACAGCGAGCAGGGCGACAAGGTTCGTTCCGCCCGCTTCGTCGCCAATCCGGGCTGCTACCCGACCGGCGCAATCGGCCTCATCCGTCCGCTGCGTGCTACCGGCATCCTGCCCGATGGTTATCCGGTCAGCGTCAATGCGGTTTCCGGTTATACCGGTGGCGGCAAGCAGATGATCGCGCAGATGGAAGACCAGAGCCGGGACGACGCGATCAGCGCCAATAATTTCCTCTATGGCCTGACGCTCGCCCACAAGCATGTACCGGAAATGACCATTCACGGCCAGCTTGACCGCGCGCCGCTGTTTGCGCCTTCCGTCGGACGTTTCGCACAGGGCATGATCGTGCAGGTTCCGTTGTTTGCCGCCGACCTCAAGGAAGGTACGAGCATCGAGACGGTGCATGCCGCGCTCACCGCCCATTATGCGGGCCAGGATATCGTCAGTGTGGTGCCGCTTGCCGAAAGCAAGGGGCTTTCCCGCATCGATGCCGAGGAATTGGCGGGCAAGGACACGATGAAGCTGTTCGTTTTCGGTACGCCGGGCGGCGAACACATCAATCTCGTGGCGCTGCTCGACAATCTCGGCAAGGGCGCATCCGGGGCGGCTGTGCAGAACATGGAACTGATGCTGTCGGCATGAGGCTTTTTGCATGAGCCGAACCACCCCGTCTTTTCCGGCCTCGTGGAATATCGAGGCCGCAAAACAGATTGCCGACACGCCGGCCGGGGTGGTCTACGCGGTGACGCGTGGTGACGGCTCTCCAGCCGTCGCCAAAGTCCTGAAAAAGAAGGTGCTGAAGGACAGTCTTCGCGGTGCGGATTTCATCACGTGGCGCGCGGGTGTCGGCTGCGTGGAACTACTCGAGCGTTCCGATGATATTCTGCTGATGGAACATGCCGGCGCGGAGACGCTGCGCGATGTGCTGTTCCGCGACGGCGACGACGATGCGGCGACAGAAATCGCCGCCGATGTTCTGCTCACATACCATCAGCCATCGCAGCAGCCCCCGCCTTCAAGCCTGCTGACACTGCCTCTCTATTTCGAAAGCCTGTTCCGCAAGGCCGAACAGGATCGCACCGATGGCGTCGAGAGCATCTATATCGAAGCCGCCACGCTGGCGCAGGAGCTTATCGACGGGCAACGGGATGTGAAGCCGCTGCATGGCGATCTGCATCATGAGAACATCATGCGCAGCGGGCGCGGCTGGATCATCATCGACCCGGCCGGCCTGATCGGCGATGCGGCGCTCGATGTCGCCAACATGTTCTCCAATCCACTCGACCGCTTCGATCTGACACGCAGCGAAGCGCGCATCGCCTCGATGGCGGCGATTTTTTCGAGAGCGCTACAGCGGGATGAACGGGTGTTGCTGCAATATGCCTTCGCTTATGGCTGCCTCTCGGCCGCGTGGCACGAAGAAGACGGCAATGCGGAAGAGCGCGACAACGAACTCGCTGTCGCGGCCACCCTCAAAACGGTGTTGAAGCAGTTCTGAGTGCGCTCAGTCCCTGACTTCGACGGCGACAGGTGCCGGATATTCGCCAATGAACCCGCGCCAGTGGGCGACTGCAAAACCAAGGACGAACAGTGCCATGCCCTGATGGGCGAGCGCCACATGAATATCCACATGCATGAGAAGCGTGGTGATGCCGAGCGCCGCCTGAATGGAAACGAGCACGAAGAACAGCACGGCGCGGCGTGCGTGTGGCGTATTCGGCAAGGCACGCGCCATCGACACCATGTGCCACAGTGTGGCGGCAAACAGGGTGTAGGCACCGACACGGTGGATGAACTGCACCGTCTTCGGGTTTTCAAAGAGGTTGATCCACCAGGGCTGCTGCAGGAAGAGATCGCCCGGCACCAGTGAGCCGTCCATCAACGGCCAGGTGTTGTAGGAAAGGCCGGCGTTCAGCCCCGCCACCAGCGCGCCGAGATAAATCTGGAACAGACAGAGCACCGTCAACAGGCCGGCAAAGCCCCTGCCCGTCTTTTCATCAGCTGCCTCAGGCGAATGATGCGACAGGCCGCGCAATATCCACATGCAGCCGGCGAAGATGAGGCAGGCAATGGTCAGATGCGTGGCAAGACGATATTGCGAGACATCCGTGCGGTTGACGAGACCTGATGATACCATCCACCAGCCGATAAAGCCCTGAAAACCACCGAGCCCCAGAAGGCCGACCAAGGGCAGGCGCAAACGCTTTTCAACGCGGCCGGTCAGCCAGAAGAAGGCGAGCGGCAAAGCGAAGATGAGACCGATGGCGCGGGCCAGCAGGCGATGCGCCCATTCCCACCAGAAAATCGTCTTGAACTCGTCAAGCGACATGCCCCTGTTGATTTCCTGATATTGCGGAATGCGCTTATAGAGCTGGAATTCCTCTTCCCATTCGGCAACCGAAAGCGGCGGGATAGCGCCGTGGATGGGTTTCCATTCGGTGATCGACAGGCCGGATTCGGTGAGCCGCGTGGCGCCGCCGACCAGCACGAGACAGAAAAGCGTGAAGAGAACGACGCGCAGCCAGATGCGCAGCAGGCGGCGGTTCTTTTCCTGCTTCTGCAGGGCAGCCTCCACCACCATTTCCGCGGAACCGTTTGCCATCGTCATGCTGCTTGAACGCATCTTTTCAGGTCTCCCTCATACAGTGATGTTGATTAGCCCCAACCGGCACCACAAAACAAGGCCTCAGGGTTTGCGGCATGCGGTCGCGGCGGTATAGTCACGCCAGATATTAGATCGTCCTGCCTCTTCTTCGAATCGCCAAGACGATCTGATTTTTTGTTTTACGCATGTCTTTTTCCCAAAACCGATGACACTTTGGGGAGACATGCTCTCATGATGGAAGATTTCATGCACCCTCGCTTCAGATCGCTTATCGGCACCGTCGTCATCATCTGCCTTGTCGTCATCTACGCCGTGGCGGCGACGGCCATCGCATCGGCGATGCTGGCGCAATCGCCCTGGTGGGTGCATCTCGCCTATTTCGTGCTGAGCGGGCTTTTGTGGATATTGCCGGCCATGCTCATCATCAAATGGATGGCCGGACCCAAAAAGCAGGGATAAGCGCCAACGTTCGCGCAACACCCTGAGGTCGCAATTTTATAAACCGATTGTTTGCCGCTCAGCGATATAGTCCCATCGAAACAACCGGAGAGAGTGGATGGCGGCTGAGGGGCCGGTCACAATTAGCGAGAGCAAAACGTCGACCGCCATGCAAGGCGAACGGCGAGGTGCTGACCGTCTGGTGATCGATCTCGTCGATGATGCTTCCACCATCCGCGCCGACTGGGAGCAGATGGAGAGAGATCCGCTCAACTCCCTGCATCAGGGTTTCGGCTGGTGCTCCATCTGGGCGCAGACACAAAAAAGCCCGCTGCTCATCATTCGCGGCAGACAGGTCGGAAAGACGGTTTTCCTGTTGCCGCTTGAAATCGTGCAGGAAGGCGGCATCCGCAAGGCGCGTTTTCCGGGCGGCCGTTTCAACAATATCAATACCGGGCTTTTCGATCCGTCCTTTGCCGAACAGGCAGAACATAAGACGGCGGCAGCGATCGCCCGCGAGGCGCGAAAACTGCTACATGGCCGGGCGGATATCCTGGCCTTGCAGAACATACCGCTCACCTGGCGCGGCAGGACCAATCCGCTTTCGTATCTGGCCTCCGTCGAAAATCAGAACCCCGCCTTTCAACTGCCGCTGCTGGAGAGTTTTGAAAGCACCTTGCGGCAGGTCAACGCCAAGAGGCGGCGAAAGAAATTCCGTATCCAGAGCCGAAGGGCCGAGGAAATGGGCGGTTACAGCCATGTGATTGTCCGTTCGCCACAGGAAAAATGCGAGTTATTGCAGGCTTTCTTCCGGCAAAAGGCCACCCGCTTCGCCTCACAGGGCATCCCGGATGTTTTCCGGAGCCAATCGGTGAAGGACTTTTTCTACGATCTGGCCAACTTTCCGGAAACGGGCACGGACAGTCTTCTGGAGCTGCACGCCATTCGCCTGCATGGAGAAAACGAAGGCGTTATTGCCGCCATATCCGGGCTTTCGCGCAAGCAGGACCACATCATCTGCCAGTTTGGATCGATCGATGAGTCGGTCTCGGAACTCAGCCCCGGCGAGTTGCTGTTCTGGCTGATGATCGAACGGGCCTGCAAGGAGAAAGCCGCACTCTTCGATTTCGGCGTTGGCGATCAGCTTTACAAACGCAGCTGGTGTCCGCTTTCCACCGCCCAGCACGATATATTCCTGTCGGTGACATTGAAGGGGCGCGCAGCGGCCTCGGCCTATGTCGCCATCGCCAGGACGAAGAGCCTGATCAAGTCAAACCCGGCGCTCTATGCGCTGATCCAGCGTTTTCGCGCCGGGCGGCCAAGAACGGATGCCATGTCTGTTACTGACTGAGAGGGTTTGCCGTCCGTCAGGCGGCGCTCAGATGACCCGGCTTGCGCATGCCGGTCATCGGCAATGCCTGTTCGTAGCCCTGGGCCACCAGCTCACCGAGCGTCTTTTCCAGCATCTCGCCATCCTTGCCGGGCACGGAAACGATGATTTCCGCCGGCAGATTGCGTAGCATTTTTTCAAGGCTCGAAATCTGCACCGCGCCGCATTCGACCAGAACCGTATCATAGGCGTCAGACAGGGCGCTTAGAATCATCGTCAGGCGGTCGATGGCGCGCATGGCCTCACGCGGCTGCGCATTGCCGCGCGGCACGATATGGGCGTCAGATAGCCGATCGCCGTGAATGGTTTCGCCAAAGGCAGCAGCACCGGCCAGAAGGTCCATGACGCCCGGCAGCCCGGCCTCTGGCGCCATCAGACGCGTGGGACAGGCCGAAGCCGTCATGTCGACAAGAACGACAGAGCGACCCATTTCAGACAAGGCGCGCGCCAGCATGACGGTGGTGGTCGAACCGCTGTCTCCGGCTGGCGAGACGACGACGGCGACGGGCTTGGCAAGGCGGGTGGCCAGAAAGGCCGCAACGGCATCGATCGAGAAATCGTCGGAGGTTTCGATCTCCTCTTTCACCGCCTCTTCTTTCAAAGGTGCTACATCTTTCACCGGTAAAACCGAAGCAGCAGCGACGGCGGCGACTGGTACCGGCCGCTGCTCTTCGACAACAGGTGGCTGCTGGTAGGCAGCAGCAGGCAGGGCCTGGACGGCTGGTGGTGAAGTCTCATGATGGGTGGCAACCGGCTGTTCCGGTCGATCCGTAGTCTCATCCGTATCGGCGGGCGCACGCGTCGGCGCAGGCGGATCGGACAGCGGCGGAACCTGATTTCTGCCCACCGGCTTTAAGGCGCGCCCCGTGAAGAGTTCCACCAGCATGACAACGATGCAGGAGAGCAGAAAGGCCGCCAGCGTGACGACGATGGTGATGGCTCCGGTTTTCGGGAAATAGGGTTCACGCGGCTCCACCGCGCCTGAGATCACGCGCGCGTCGGCGGGCGTGGAATCCACCGAACCGGCGCGCGAGGTCGCCTCACGATAACGGGCAAGATAGGTTTCCAGAAGCTGGCGCTGGGCCGAGGCCTCGCGTTCCAGATCGTTCAGACCAACCTGCTGCTCACCGGCACGCACGCTTTCCGTTTTCAAGACGTTCAATTGCTGAACCAGTTGCCGTTCGCGCAGGCGGGAAACATTGGCCTCGTTTTCGAGGCTTGCCAGCACCTTGCGGGTTTCTTCCTGAATCTGCCGCTGTATGCCGTCCAGCTGGTTGCGTAGCGCCCTGATGCGTGGATGGCCTTCCAGCAGCGAGGAGGTCAGATCGGAAATCTGGCTGCGGATGCCCGTTTCGTTTTCCTTCAACCGCTGGATCGTCGGGGAACCGACGACATCCGGAAACGTATCGAGTGGGCGGCCGCTGGAAAGCGCATTGCGCACGCCTTCCGCCCGCGCTTCCGCATTCGCACGTTCTCCACGGATACGGCCGAGTTCGGTCGAGATATCACTGAGCTGGCGGGTGGCGAGCGTTTCGCCCTGCCCGGCCGACAGGAGATCGGATGAGGCGCGGTAGTCCGCGACTTTCCTGTCCGCATCGCGCACCTTTTCGCGCAGACTGGCGATTTCCGGCTCCAGCCAGCGTGCCGCTTCCGTGCTGGTATCGAGTTTCGCACCGCTTTGCAGCGCGATATAGGCCTTCATCATCTCGTTGGGGATGGCGGCGGCGAGCTTCGGATCTTCCGAGGAGAACTCAACGGTGATGACACGCGAGCTTTCGACCTGATAGACCTGCAATTTCTCGCGGAATGCCTTCAGCACCCGCTCTTCGGGTTGCACCTGAAGCGGATCCTTCTTGATACCGACGGCGACCAGCAGTCCCGACAGGAGAGAAGGACGCGCCTCCGGATCGAATTCCGGCAACTCATAAAGCTTCATATTTTTCGCGACCTGCTTGATGAGGTCGACCGATTGCAGAATCTGCACCTGGCTGGAAACAGTCAATTCATCGAGCACAGGTTCTGCCGGCGCATTCGACTGCTGCGAAGCGCCGAAGGAAGCCGCGCGGGATTCGATGAGGACACGTGCCTCGCCTTTATAGGCGGGCGACATCATGCTGGCGATCACAAAGGCGGCGCCGCCGGCCAGAAGCGTGACAGCCGCGATCCGGCCCCTGCGCCGCCATATGGCCGCGACAAGCTGCCCCAGATCGATATCCACATCCCTGTCATCAATGCGATCGCCGTTCATGTAAGCTCCGTAACCGAGACAAATCTCGGGCGCTCAAATATAGATGGCCAATTTTCGCGGATTGTAAGTCTTGGCGGTAACACAACAGTTAATCCCGGCGAATCCGACAAAATAAAACGGATATTGCAACACTCTGGACTGGCTGTTTACCGCGCATTAACCCTAACAGAACGATAAGAATGCTCATATATCGACTCGGAGTCAGATGAGATGCCGCTCGCCGGATCACGACATGTCACCGCACTGACGCTTGCCGTTCTAACGGCCCTTTCCGGTTGCGCGGCATATCAACCCGCGCCGCGCTCATTCAATGAGGCCGCCCTGCAACCCTATCATGTCGATAGCGGCGACAGGTTGCGCATCAACGTCTTCGAACAGGTGGGGCTGACGAACACCTACACGGTCGATCAGGCCGGTTATGTCGCCTTCCCGCTTGTCGGTCAGGTTCCTGCCCGCGGCAAGACATTGCCGCAGCTCGAAGCCGCCATTGCCGCGAAATTGCGCCAGGGTTATCTGCGCGACCCTGATGTGACGATCGAGATCGACCGGTATCGCCCCGTTTTCATCATGGGTGAAGTTGGTCGTCCTGGCCAATATTCCTATGTGCCCGGCATGACGGTGCAGAACGCCATTGCCATTGCCGGCGGATTTACCCCGCGCGCCAATCAGGCCGATGTCGATCTTACCCGCAAGATCAATGCCGAGGTAATGACCGGCCGGATCGGCATCACCGCACCCATTCTTGCGGGCGATACGGTCTATGTGCGTGAACGCTTCTTCTGAAAACGGAGTGGCACACGTGTCGGATGACGGCCCTCCCCTGCGCATCATTCACTGTTTCCGCTCCCCCGTCGGCGGTGTCTTCCGCCATGTGCGCGACCTGATCGAAGAACATGTCAAACAGGGCCACAAGGTCGGCATCGTCTGCGACAGCTCGACCGGCGGCGCGCATGAGGAACGGCTTTTCACACAGATAGCCCCGATGCTGGAGCTGGGACTTACCCGCCTGCCCATCAGGCGCTCCATCGGCCCAGGCGACCTGCCGGCGCTCTGGAGATCCTACAAGCAGATAAAAAGTTTGCGGCCGGACATCTTGCACGGGCATAGCGCCAAGGGTGGCGCTCTTGCCCGGCTGATCGGCTCATTGTTGCGGGCGAACAGGTATCGCGTAGCCCGCCTCTACTCGCCGCATGGCGGCAGCCTGCATTATGACCGCAAGAGCCTGAAGGGGCAGCTGTTCCTGCGGCTCGAGCGGTTTCAGGAACATTTCACCGACGCGCTCTGTTTCGTCTGCAATTTCGAACAGCGGACTTATGAAACCAAGGTCGGCAAGCCGCGCACCCGAACGGCGATGATCTATAACGGCGTGCAGGAAAGCGAGTTCGAAACCGTGCCGGCTCGCGAGGATGCCGCCCGTTTCCTCTATATCGGCATGTTGCGCGACCTCAAGGGGCCTGATGTCTTCATCAAGGCCTTCGCCAGGATGGAGCGCAGCATCGGCCACCCCATGTCCGGCGTTATCGTCGGTGACGGACCGGACAGGGACAAATATGCTGATATGATCGACAAATCAGGGCTTTCCCGGCGGATTGCCATGCACGCCGCCATGCCCGCCAGACAGGCCTTCGAGCTGGCGGAGACAGTGGTGGTTCCCTCGCGCGCCGAAGCCATGCCCTATATCGTGCTTGAGGCGCTGGCGGCGGGCAAGACGGTTATCGCCTCACATGTCGGCGGCATTCCCGAGGTTCTGGGAGAGGACAGCGAAGCGCTGGTTCCGGCAGGAGACGCCGAGGCGCTGGCGAAAATCATGGTCAGGGACGCTGAAGACGGCGATTGGTCAAAGCGGGTGATGCCCCCACCAAACAGCTTTAAGGCGAAGTTTTCAACGCCTGTCATGGCCGATGACATGATGAAGCTCTATCGCGACCTGCTTTCGCGCTAAAGCGCGCCTCACGTCTAAAGACATTTTAAAAACACGATTTTTAATTGTATATTCCGCTATCCTGTAGAAAAGCATCATAAACGTTTCTTAGCATGTTTCGGCTAGTTTCCTGCTCGTAGAGCGCGTGTGTCCGTTCGGACGCTACGCAAGGAGGCTTTACCACTTTGAAGTTGCGCATCGTTCCCATCGAAAATCGATCTCGATTTTCGGGCCGATCCGCTAGAGGGTGCGGACCAAGTAATGACCAAGGCTGACAAGGACAGACTGCAATTCGATCTGGCGTCGTTGCGCAAGCAAATCTCCGAGCGCGAAGCCGGTGAGCCTTTGGGGTCCGAGACCGTTGTTCTCAATCCGCTTGCTCGGCAGATCGCCAACCAGCTGCGTGCCGGCAACCATTCACCGAATATGGTGATCGGCCAGTTACGGCTGCTGGAATTCACGATGCTCGTGGTCATCGCCGCCATCGTCAACGGCATCGCCGCCGACCGGGGTCTTGAAACCTTTCTCTCGGTTTTCGCCGCCGGCGTTCTGGGCGCGGCGCTCTGCGTGTTCCTGCTGCAGGCGAGCGATTGTTACCAACTGCCGACGCTGCGCACGCCGCTGAAGATGTTTGCCCGCATTCAGGGCGCAGTGTGTCTGTCTTTCGTGGGCATCGCCTGCTTCCTTCTCGCCTTTTTTCCCGATGCGCTGCATTCCTGGCCGGCTTTCGGCATATGGTACGCGATAGGCGCGGTAGCCATTTTCACCGGACGGCTGATCCTTGGCTTCGCCATTCGCCACTGGGGCCGTAATGGCGTCATGGAACGCCGCGCCGTCATCGTCGGCGGCGGCGATGCTGCCAGAGACCTCATCCGTTCGCTCGAGCAGCAGTCGGACAATGATATCCGCATCTGCGGGATTTTTGATGACCGGAAAAGCGAGCGCTCGCCAGAGGTTGTCGCCGGTTATCCCAAACTCGGCACCTTTGCCGAACTGGTGGAATTTGCCCGTCTGACGAAGCTCGACATGTTGATCATCGCCCTGCCGCTCAGTGCAGAGGCTCGCATTCTCCAGCTCTTGCGCAAACTCTGGGTGCTGCCGGTTGATATTCGCATCGCAGCACATGCCAATAAATTGCGGTTCCGTCCGCGCGCCTATTCGCATGTGGGCAATGTGCCAATGCTCGATGTGTTCGACAAGCCGATCCGCGACTGGGATTCGGTGGCGAAACGGATATTCGACATCACCTTCAGCCTCCTCGGCATCGCCCTTTTCTGGCCGGTGATGCTGGGTGCCGGGATCGCCGTCAAGGCCACTTCCAAAGGCCCCGTCCTCTTCAAACAGAAGCGTCACGGCTTCAACAATGAGACGATCAATGTCTGGAAGTTCCGTTCCATGTATACGGAACTCAGCGACCCCACCGCCAAGAAGGCCGTCACCAAGAACGACCCGCGCGTCACACCCGTCGGCCGTTTCCTGCGCAAATCGTCGATGGACGAACTGCCGCAGCTCTTCAACGTTCTCTATGGCGATCTCTCGCTGGTCGGCCCTCGCCCGCACGCAGTGCATGCCCAGACGGGTGATCTGAAATATACCGAAGTGGTGGAGCATTATTTCGCGCGCCACAAGGTCAAGCCGGGCGTGACCGGCTGGGCGCAGATCAATGGCTGGCGCGGCGAAATCGACCATGGCGACAAGATCAAGTTCCGCACCGAATACGATCTTTATTATATCGAGAACTGGTCGCTTTTCCTCGATCTCAAGATCCTGTTTCTGACGCCGATACGGCTGCTCAAATCGGAAAACGCCTATTGACCCACGTCGGTTACCAGCACGCACCGGGTTTTGACGCGCCACTCGCCGCCATGCGGCTCGTCGGTTCGTTCTTCATTGCCTTCGGCGTGTTCCTCTCCGGCTTCGTCATCTCCGAACCGGCGCCCTACGAACTGATGATGGTCGGGCAAGTGGCCATCTGGTTCCTGCTGGGCCTGCGCCTTTCCCGCACCGTCGTGCTGCTCCTGTGCCTGCTGCTTGCCTTTAATGTCGGCGGTTATCTTTCGCTGACCACCATGGCCGATCTGGACGAGGGACCGCTTTACCTCGCCGTCTCGACCTTTCTGGCGCTGACCTCGGTTTTTTACGCGGCGATCATCGAGGACAAATACCAGCGGCTGCTGCTGATTTTTCGCGCCTGGCTCGCGGCGGCGCTGATCACCTCGCTGCTCGGTATCATCGGATATTTTCACGCCCTTCCCGGCTTCGAGGTCTTCACGCTTTACGATCGCGCCAAGGGTGCCTTTCAGGACCCGAACGTCTTCGGTCCCTTCCTGGTGACACCGTCGCTTTACCTGATCTATGGCCTGCTTACGGGCAAGGCGATGCATGCGCCCTGGCGTATCCTCGGCCTGCTGATCCTGTCGCTTGGCGTGTTCCTGTCGTTTTCGCGTGCGGCATGGGGCCTGTTTTTATTCGCCGCCCTCCTGCTCGTCTTCGTCATGCTGCTGAAGGAGCGCACAGCCGCGTTTCGGCTAAAAATTCTCGTGCTGTTTCTCGTTGCGGTCGCGCTCATGGTCGCAGCCGTCATCATCGCGCTGCAATTCAAACAGGTCTCCGACCTGTTCTTCAGCCGCGCATCGGCGGTGCAATCCTATGATGGCGGGCATCTGGGGCGTTTTGCCCGTCACTATCTCGGTTTCCTGCTGGCAATGGAGCATCCGCTCGGCATCGGGCCGATGGTGTTCGACAATATCTTTCCCGCCGCCGAACATAATATCTGGCTGAAAAGCCTGACAACGCATGGCTGGTTCGGTTTCGTGATCTATCTGACGCTGATCTGCTGGACGATCGCTGCCGGTTTCAGGCAGCTGCTGCGGCCGCGGCCATGGCAGCCGTTCCTGATCATTTCCTGGGTGACCTTTGTCGGCCACGTCATGATCGGCGCCGTCATCGATACCGATCACTGGCGGCATTTCTTCCTGCTGCTCGGCATATTGTGGGGCTGCATGGCGTTGGAAAAACGCGAAAACCTGCGCCGCCGCACAAGCCGCGCCTAAAATGCTTCCCCTTACGGAACCCTGCGCGATTTCATGCGTTTAGCCCCCGATTACGATCGTCAAACGGGGAGACATCTTATGACGCAGACCAATAATCTCTATCTCATCATCGGCGCACTGATGGTGGTCCTTGTTGGCCTTGGAGCCTATGTTTGGCACGAGGAAAGCAAGCCGAAGGGCATCGAGATGAATATCGGCCCGAACGGCGTTTCCGTTCAGGAAAATTAAGGCGCAAGCGTCGCGCAAACTTCCTTCATTAGACCGGGTGCACCCCAAGCCCAAGCGGCGCGGGACGCACCCGGTCTTCTTATGAGAGAAGACGAAAGGCGGGATCAAGGATCCGCGCCAAGCCGGTTCGGTACGAATGATGCGTATCGGGCTGATCATGGAAAAGTTACCGAGATGGTTTCCTCCGTCGACCTGTCCACCCGCCTCACTGCCACCAGATTAGCCCTCAAGGCCATCAAGGAGCAGGATGACAATTCCACCGCAACCTCATCCTCCTCGTCACGGGCAGCGCTTCTTGGCGCCTATGGCGTGGATACGTCTTCTTCTTCCACCAATACGAGGCTGACACAGCTTCTGGCGCAATATGCGCAGACCTCCGGCGAAGAGACGCAGACCGAGACTACACCTCAGGCGTCACCCGGCGATATCACACATGCCGGTTTCATGAAGGATCTGAAGGCGATGCTGGAGGACCTGTCCAAGGACCCGGACAAGGGCTCGCAGGCAAAGGCGATGCTGGAAGCACTGGCAGCCGGCACGCTCACCGTATCCGATCCATCCGAAGGCGCGCAGATCAAGGCGTGGGATGTAAAGTCCGATTCGAAAACCACTTCGAAACCGGCAACCGAGATCGCCACGACGGGTTGGAGCGATTTTCTGAAGGATCACCTCAAACGCGACGGCTCAGCCTACACCAAGAGCGCCAGCGGCGCTTATGTTGACAGCATCTCCGGCGACAACGCGTTTTTCGGCAGCGTCGGCAGCCGCTACTATTATCTCACCTGGCCGCAGGCTAAACCCGGCACGCTGACCGTCTAAGCGGCCGCTTCCAGACATATCTGGACAAAACGCTGCGGCATGGATCATGCCGCAGCGTTGTTCCTGTTGCCATTCAAGCGACGGGCGCAGCCGCCTGCGCGGTTTCACCCGACAGAGCTTTTTGTAATTGCGCTTCCTGCTCCGGAGACAGCGAGGTCTTGATGACCCGGCCGCGCAGCCCTTCCAGTTCCGCCATGACCTTTTCCGGCTGTACCTTGCGGATCAGCACGAACAGCGCCGAAGAGCCATTGGGGATGGTTTCGCCAAGGGATTTGATGAAATCGTCATCGATGCCGAAATCGGTCAGCGAACCCGCCAGAGCGCCCGTGCCCGCACCGATTGCACCGCCAATTGCAAAGCCCGCCAGCGGATTGAGGAACAGCAGGCCAACAAGGCCGCCCCAGAGGCCACCGGACAGAAAACCGGAGCTTGCACCAAGCGCCGTCAGATTGACGCTCTGCTTCAGATGCACCTTGCCGTTCTCATCACGAACGACGACCACGGCGTCTTCCAGATCGACCAGATATTCCTTTTTCAGGCCGGCAAGCTTCAGAAGAACCCGGTCGGCCTCTTCCGTTCCATCAAAACCAACAACGACGAGTTCGGACATATTTATCTCCCTGAGTTTCAATTCCGCTGCAATTGAACGCTGAAGTTCACGGCAGGTTCCAGCCATGATGGAAAGAGGATGTGTCATGCGTTTGACGGAAGCAACCGGCAATAAACGGAACGACAGTCTCTCCCCTGCCCGCCATCCACACCCTTTGTTCCTTTTTTTGAGAAAAGGCGATTTTCCGCTTGCGCCCTAACAGGCTTATATATAAACGGCTTTCAGGTTCGGAGCGTAGCGCAGCCCGGTAGCGCACTTGACTGGGGGTCAAGGGGTCGTGGGTTCGAATCCCGCCGCTCCGACCATAAAAATCAGATAGATAGCCAGTTCCCCCAGAGCTGGCTATATTTGTTTTAGCCACATTGTAGCCAGCGGTCCGCCCTCGCAACTGCGCGTTAGCTTTCCGTGGTGTTTGGTTCTCTCCCGCCCTGACGGCGCGCATTTGATTTGCTGGAGGCTGATGGATTGAGCGCTAGACCAAATTTGCTCTTACCGCCATCGCCGTCTCCCTGACGGTTATCGCGTTCAAGGACACCCCCAGCACCCTGACGAAGCCTGAGCCTGAAGGACATAGACATGGCGAAGAAATCAAAAATCGAACACTCCGAATTTTCAGGCGAATTCGAAGATGACGGCATCACGGTCCTCGTCGATATTTACCGATCCGCCGGCACGCAGCAGGATTGGAAGCTTGAGGTCATAAGCGAAAATGACCTTGTCACCACCTGGGACGAGCCTTTCGCCACCGATAAAGATGCATGGGAAGAATTCCTTGCCACGTGCGAAAAGGACGGCATTCGTAGCTTTCTTGAAGACGAGAATCCCGCAGTCCACTAGGGCTTGACCCAAACGAGCCACGTCACAAGATAATTGAGGGGCCATCAACGGTATTCACCACACTGAGGAGAACAAAAACTTCCGGCGTTAGGTCGGTAGCAATTGTTGCTTCGTCACGGAGTGGTGACTTACCCCTGAAGCCCATCAAACGCAAAGATAGTCCCTCGTGGTGGCTACGGGGATCCATTCGCGGCACTAGTCGCTGGAACAGGTGTTTTAGATGAAGGTGCTCGTGGCCTTGCCCTGTTGCGCAAATTGCTGCCGCATCACTGGATATTGGCCCGGGTAATCTGGGGCGTCACGAGTGTTTCCGACGGGCGTTTACGATCCGCTGGTTTCTTTTTCCTTCTTCGCCTGATCATGATGCCACTTGATGGCGAAGTACATGCCCGTACCCAATACGATAATCTTGAACGGGAAGAAGACTATAGGGAACAAATCCACCCAATTCCAATCCGTCATTTTGAATATTTCCAGTCTATTACTTGACATAATCTCCCGCAGGTAGAGCTACGTCAAAACTGCTGTTTCAGCAACTTCATTCACGCGCTCAAGCACGGTCTTTTTGACGCAGGCCCGCCCGGTTTTTTCATCTGGGCGCTTGCCTCATGCCCCAGCCATCCCCTGCCGTATGACGCTCATCAGCCACCCTTCGTTCGTTTCAGTAGCGAGGAATGCCAAGTAATCAACAGGTTGGCGATTTGCTCTTTGTTCACGCCACTCGCCTCTCGTCAAAGAGAACGATTGCTCACATTGCTTTGTTGACTCTTCGCTAAAATTGGAACATTTAGTGAACAAAAGAGAGGTCGCCGATATGTCCGATGCTGCAAAAATCACCCCTGTACGGCCTGACGACATAGCCGGATACGTCATCCAGTGTCACGATGGCGATGCAAGGGCGGCTGTCGAAACGCTGCTTGGTGAAATCGAACATTTGCAGGAACAGCTTTCCCTTGCGGTTGCCATCATGGGCAAAGGATATACGCGTGGCTGGACGCCGGATATGGCAGGCGATTGAGCTGGCTGTTTGCCGTTGGATGCGGTTTACCGGGTGAGGATACCGTAACTTTGATGGACCATGCCTTTGATGTGAATGGAGCGCTCAGCTGCCAGCATCGCTCTCCGACAAGTTAGTGCGTTGCTGGTCGGGTCGATTACAGACCGGATCCTGGTTCGCCTTCTCACCACTCCACTGCTGTTATGGCCTCGCCAATTCAGCACGCCTGCACCGAGAATTGCGCCCAGCCTGACCGCATCGGCAATCAAGACGGAACGCAAATCCTTATGCCGGGAAGGGTCCATGATTTACGCAGGATCAGCACGAAACGCCCTCAGAATTCATTTGACGCGATGGCGAAGTCGTCGGTGATTGGCATGTGCTCCACATTTTCCCAGGTTCTATCCATGGCATAGGTTGCCGAGAGATAGGGGATGCCGATGTGGCCGTAACGCACCGAAAGCTGGCTCTCCGCCTCCTTTTCACCAAGACGCGCGACGCGGCTGAGATAGAGGGCGGTGGCGAGGCCCGTCCGGTCAGCGCCGGCCTTGCAATGAATGAGGATCGGTTTTGGCGCATCGCGCATGATCGCGACGAGCTGGTTGACCTGATCCATGTTGAGCTCCTGGCTGGCCGACATGCCGAAATCGATGTGCTTCAGCCCAAGCTCGCGCGCTGTTTCGACCTCGTCCCGGTACCAGGCCTTGGATTCGTTCGGCCCGCGCAGGTTTATAACCGTCTTGATGCCGTGATCTTTGGTGTAGCGGACAAGCTCTTCGTTGCTCGGCTGGTTGGAGCGGTAAAGCTGACCGGCCACAACCTCGTGAAAGTTGCCGAGGAGCTGGATGGCGTAGAGATATCCGCCTGCCGCAAGCACAACAACGCCCATGCCCCCAAGGGAGCACTTCCAAAATCTTCGCATAATAAAACGGTTCCCTTACTCGACAAGAGAACCGATACAGATGGATTCTGACAGCAAGCTGAAAGTTATGCGACAGTATTGTAAGAGTAGAAAAATTGCGTTCGATCAACGCACGAAAACGTAAACCGCATAGACCGCGATGAGCGCCGCGGCCACTGCTGCCGTGATAACGCCGAGGCGTTTTTCGATGAAATGGCGCACTGAATCACCATATCTCTGCAGCAGTCCGGCAAGAATGAAAAAGCGAGCGCCACGTGTGACGACGGCTGAAAGAATGAACAGGCCGAGGCTGATATTGGCCGCGCCTGAGAGGATCGTCACCACCTTGATGGGCGGCAGGTGCGCAAGCCCCGATGTCACCAGCAGGAGAATGATGGTTTCGTAGTCCACCGAGTTCTTCAGCTGTTCGAAACTGTCGAGCTTGCCGTAAAATTCAAGGATGGGCCGCGCAAGGCTCTCGAAAGCATAATGACCGAGAAACCAGCCTGCGATGCCGCCGAGGACCGAGGCGACAGTCGCCACAAACGCATAAAACATCGCCTTTTTCGGCTTGGCCAACACCATGGGCAGGAAAAGCACATCCGCGGGCACGACGAAGACGGAGCTTTCCACAAAAGCGACGACCGCCAGCCACCATACGGCGGTTTTGCGCGCCGCAAGGGCCATCGTCCAAGCATAGATGTTTTTCAGCATTTCATGTCCCCGGGGAAGAGTGTGGAGCGAGGTCAAAGCGGGAGTGCCGAGGCATCTCAGCGATGATTGAGGCGATTTAAGACGGCGCGCAGCAGACGGAGAAGAGCCAGCGCCGCAGCAGGATTAGACACAACGCAAGAGAATGGCAAATGTTGGAAGATTTATTTTTGCATCGCGAAAAATGGGAAATGCTAGCAATTCCAGTCCACACCGGCGGTCGGTTGCTGCAATGCGAAATTTCACCCTGAGGTAGATGAACTCGCCTTTTTGCTGTAGAATAAGAGACGTAAGAAGTGGAGGAAGTTATCATGGACTATGTAAACTTCATTACCTCGATCAATCCGGTGATACTCGCCATCCTGCTGGTGGTTCTTCTCGCCGGCGCCTATAGCCACTGGGTTTCGCACTAACAAAGCGAAAGATATGACGAACCATGACGCTGCCGATTTCTATCGGCGATAGGCATGCGGCTGGATGAATGTTATCAAACCCGGAGTTAAAACAACTTCCGGGAAGCGGCATGACGAACGAATTCGCATTCACTGATACGTCTGAAAAGCTCAGCACCACGCTGGAGAAGCTTATAGGCAAGTTGCAGGGCCAGACGATCACGTTGCGCGAACTGATGGAAGCAATCGGCGAACAGGGCCTGTTGCTCATCTGCGCAATTGCGTCCCTGCCCTTTCTCATTCCGGTCTCCATTCCCGGCGTCAGCACGGTGTTCGGCGCGGCGATCATCCTCGTCAGCCTGGCGATCACGCTGAACCGCCTGCCATGGCTGCCGGCGAAGATTCTCGACCGGCAGATGGAAACGGCAAAGCTGGTGCCGGCGCTTCAAAAAGGTGTCGCCATCGTTTCCAAACTGGATGGATTTATTCGTCCGCGTGTACCGGTGCTCACCACCGGCATCGTCGCCAACAGGATAAACGGTCTGGCGCTGATGACGGCGGGCGTGCTGCTGATGATGCCGCTCGGCTTCATTCCTTTTTCCAACACCCTGCCCGGCGTCGCCATCCTGCTTTTATCTGCGGGCATGATCCAGCGTGACGGTGTCACCGTGCTCGGTGGCTATCTGTTTCTCGGCCTGACGGCGATTTATTTCGCAGCGCTCGCCTATGCCGCCTTCTGGGCCGGACAGGGCATCAGCAGCTCGATCGGCGGATAAAAAGCCTACTGTCCCCTGTTACGACGGGCTTCGCGGCCGTTCTGTCGCGAAGCCCACCAGACCGCGAGCCTTCGCCGCCTGCGGCGCACCGCCGGCAGATCGTGCGAAAGTACGACAAGACCGAGCGGAATCATCCAGAAACCGAGAACGGGCAAAAACCCCAACGTTCCGCCCACCACCAAAGCGGAGCCGGTGGCGATCCTGCCAACCCGCGAACGCGGCATGGCAAGGCTCCATTTTCCGACATGGAGGCGACCCGTCTTGTGGTTCATTCCGAATTTCATTCCATCCTGCCCTTCAGCGTCTGGCCTGTGGATAATTTTTTGACCGTCGATAAGCCCGGAAAATCGGGACTTCAGAGGGATAAAACAAGAGGAATGCGTTTTTTTTGAAAAAACCGCTTGGCAAATCGGAAAAGCATTTGTATTACCCCGCTCACACCGCGCCAAGCAGCGCACGTTCCCTGGTAGCTCAGCGGTAGAGCATTCGACTGTTAATCGACAGGTCGCCGGTTCGAATCCGGCCCGGGGAGCCATTTCTCTCAAAACATGTTTTGAAGAGCGAAGTGCCGCTGCATTCGCCCGATCCGGCTCGTGGCGTCTTTCGCCCGCCGGGATAGCGGGCTACAGGCAATCAGCTCTTCTTGACCACACGCTTCGTTGCCTTTGCGGCGTTGGTCAGCGCCGGTGGATCGCTTGCCGGGAAACTTTCTTCAAGGCTCTCCGTCAGATCGTCAACTTTACCCTTGTCCGTCGACTTCTGCTCCTTCTCGAGCGATTTTACCGCCGGGGATTTAGCCTTTGCAGCCGGAGCCTTCTTCGCTGGCGTTTTCTTCGCAGGCGCCTTGTCCGTCGAGGTCTTGTCTGTCGAGGTCTTGGCGGCAGCGGATTTTTTCACGCCGTTTTTACCCGCGGTCTTTGCGGCTCCCGCACCGGCGGAGACTTCCCGTTCCGCCTCGGTCCAGTGGCGCTCATGATGCCCGTCAGGTCTGCCTTCCTTCTCCCATATTGCGCGCGCTTTTTCACGGATTGCGGCTTCGCGATCATGGCTCATAACAGGCCTCCCTCTTTGCGTTGCACCGGTTTTGATTGTGCCACTGAAAAAACAGAAAAAGCCAGACTTTGTTCCTCGCAGACCGATTGCGAATGAGCATTTCTTCGAAAAAGGGAACCGTCATGGAGGCGGGATCGTTTGCCCGCAGAAACCCCGCAGGAGAATTATCCATGAACACCCCAAAGAAGCCGAAGAACGAACCGCTCGATATTCGCGACGAAGATGTGGCGCGTTTCGAAACCGACAGCGAACTCAAATCGAAGGATGGTGAGATTTATCCGGATGAGACGATGAACCTGCGCGCCCGCCGGCAGGCTGCGCGCCAGCATGAGGACGCCTTCATCGTTGCCACCGACCTTGAGGACGATGACCAGCGAGATGCCGCACCGGGCACTAGGGAGCAGCCATAGGCCGCTTAAAATGGATAAGGCGGGTCATTGCCCGCCTTTATAAGAAATATGATGTTGTCCGGTCGTCAACGGCGCACGGAAACGATTGCCTTGCGGTTGAAATTGGATACCTGCACCCGGCCAGACTGGTTGCCACCAAGAATCTGGGCGGTCTTGCCGCTCATGCTCTTCAGAATTCCGGCGTGATAACCGCGGCCGTTACGGATGACGACGATATCGCCGGGCTTGGCCTGGCTGACGGGAACGGCATAACCGAAAGACGTCCAGGATTTTGCAAATCCGTAGGATTTCGGCGACTGCCGGCCGGCCTTGCCGGCAACGGCATGCAGGAAAAGGCCGCACCAAGGGGTGCTGCGGGGGTTTGCCCCAAGAATATTCTTCAGGCTCTTATTGTTCTTGGACTCATGCAGCCCGGTGTATTTTTCTGCCTGGTTCAGCATGCCGGCAGAGGCCGGCGCCGCGACTGTAAAAGCCAAGGCAGCGGATAGAATTAACGCGGATACTCTCAAACGTCTCGCCCTTATGTTGCAGGGCGTCCGTGTATTGTGACAATTTAGCGACAATTTGACGAGAAATGGGCAGAAATCAGACAGCTATTCATGCGGCCTGATCTGTCATTGCTTCAAAACAGGCTGCCCTGCGCCTCATCGGCACGGCTGCGGCCGCCATTTTCGAGATCCAGCATGCGCAATTTGGTGTTGGTTCCGCCCGGTGCGGAAAAGCCGCCCAGCCGACCGCCGGCAGCCAGAACGCGGTGGCAGGGAATGATGAGCGGCACCGGGTTTTTCGCCATGGCCTGACCGACATCGCGGGCCTTTTCCATGCCGAGGCCAAGGTCCCTTACTATGCCGCCATAGGTCGTCGTGCGGCCCCAGCCGATTTGCCGCGCCACCGCGTAAACATCGAGAAAGAAACGATCCTGTCCGGCAAGATCGAGTTCAACGGGGGTAAAATCAATCGCCTCACCACTGAAATAGCGGGTGATCATCGCGATCACCTCACGCGTGCGTGTGTCGGGAACCGCAATCGTGGACGACGGAAAACGTTTAAGGAGAAGCTTTTCGGTTTCTCCTGCGTCAGCACCGGGCAATTGCAGGCGGGCGATGCCGCGTCCTGCCCATGCTAGGCCGCAATGGCCGAGTGCGGTTGGAAAAACAATATAGCCGTAGTGGTTGGTCATCGCATTCATTCATCCGCTTTCGGGCGCACACGATGCCATATCCTGCGTCCGAAACAACCCGTTTCCTGATCTCAAAAAAACAAGGCCACCCTGCTCTGGCGGGTGGCCTTTAACGGATCAGTCCTGAAAATCCGCTCAGGATGCGATTTTATTCGGCTCCTCCGCCTTGTCCTCCATCAGGCATTGCGCCTGCCGGCTTGCGGCAACGAATGCGGTACGGGCGATTTCTCCCGCCACATCACCCATCAACGAGGCGCGGCACAGGCGAAGCGCCTGCTCATGCGCCTTATCGCCGCGTTCCGGCCATTCGTGCTGCAGAAAATCGAAGGCTTCGTAAACGCCGTTGAAAATCCGGGGAGCACCGTTTTCAAGGGAGATGGTAACGGGCTTTTCCCACTTAACGTCTTTCAGCAACATTGATTGCACTTCCATGCTCTATTAACCCGCGACAAACGCCGGCTCCTCCAGTTGGTTCCCTTCACCTGCTGTTTCAAGAGCGAAAAAATAACCCTCGAGAAACCATGTGCCCCATCTTTCCATTCTAGCCGATTTGCGGAACAAAGCGTTTCAACACTCGTTCAAGCGGAAGTGAACCGGGTTCTTTCATGCCAATAACAGCCTCCCCCGTCATCGTCTGGTTCCGCAAGGATTTGCGCCTTTCGGACAATCTTGCCCTTCTCGCAGCAGTGGATCACGGCGGCCCCATCATCCCCGTCTATGTCAGGGAAAAATCCTCTGGTCCGCTGGGCGGTGCACAGGAGTGGTGGCTTCACCATTCGCTTGCCTCGCTTTCCGCAGCACTCGAAGAAAAAGGCAGCCGTCTGCTGCTTCGAAGCGGCGACGCCGAAAAGACGCTGCGCCAGTTGATATCCGAAACCGGCGCTGAAGCCGTATTCTGGAATCGCCGGTACGAACCAGCCGGCTTGGCGACCGACAAGGCGCTGAAACAAAACCTGAGGGATGACGGTCTGACCGTTCGCAGCTTTTCCGGCCACCTGCTGCACGAACCGTCCCGGTTGAAGACGAAATCCGGCGGCCCCTACCGGGTCTATACACCCTTCTGGCGGGCGCTTGAGGGTGGCGAGGAGCCCCATGCCCCGGCGGATGCGCCGAAGAGCTTCAAGGCACCTGCGACATGGCCGAAATCGGAAAAGCTTGATGACTGGAAGCTACTGCCGGTCAAGCCCGACTGGGCGAAGGATTTCAGCGAGATATGGACACCCGGCGAAAACAGCGCGCGGGAAAAACTCGATGACTTCATCGACGGTGCCTTAAAGGGGTATGAGGAAGGCCGCGATTTTCCGGCGAAGGACGCAACCTCTATGCTCTCGCCGCATCTGGCCTTGGGTGAAATATCGCCCGCCACCGTCTGGCACGCAACGAAGGGGCTTTCCCGCCACATCGCCTCAAACGATATCAGCCGTTTTCGCAAGGAAATCGTCTGGCGGGAATTCTGCTATCACCTGCTGTTTCATTTCCCCGAACTGGACGAGAAAAACTGGAACGACAGTTTCGACGCCTTTGGCTGGCGGGACGATGAGAAATCCTTCAAGGCCTGGACGCGCGGCATGACGGGTTATCCCATCGTCGATGCCGGCATGCGACAATTGTGGCAACATGGCACCATGCATAACCGGGTGCGGATGATCGTGGCGTCCTTCCTCATCAAACATCTGCTGATCGACTGGCGCAAGGGCGAGACGTGGTTCCGCGATACGCTGGTCGATGCCGATACTGCCTCCAACGCCGCCAACTGGCAATGGGTGGCGGGTTCCGGGGCGGATGCCTCGCCATTTTTCCGCATCTTCAACCCCATCCTGCAGGGCGAAAAATTCGATGGCGATGGGGATTATGTGCGCCGTTTCGTGCCGGAGCTGGACAAGCTGGAGCGGAAATACATCCACAAGCCATTTGAAGCACCGAAGGAGGTGCTGCAAAAGGCGGGCATCGAGCTTGGCAAGACCTATCCGTTACCAATCGTCGATCACGGAAAGGCGCGGGAAAGAGCGCTTGCAGCCTATGCGGCGGTGAAGAACAACGCATAAAATTGGGTATCGGCAAAATTTTGCGTGGCGAAGCCCAAGCCGGGAAGATAATTTCTTGCCTTGGGGCAGTTGTAACGGGACATAACGGCACCTAATTTCCGCTCAGACAAGAAGGCTCAATCATGACCATTCATCCCTCTGCGCTCAGTGCTATCGGCAACACGCCACTCATCCGTCTGAAAGCTGCCTCCGAAGCGACGGGGTGCGAAATCCTCGGCAAGGCGGAGTTCCTGAACCCCGGCCAGTCGGTGAAGGATCGCGCCGCGCTCTACATCATCCGCGACGCCGAACGGCGCGGACAGCTGCGGCCGGGCGGCACCATTGTCGAAGGCACGGCGGGCAATACCGGCATCGGCCTGTCGCTGGTCGCCAATATGCTCGGTTACAAGACGGTCATCGTTATTCCCGAGACGCAGAGCCAAGAAAAAAAGGACGCGCTGAAGCTTCTTGGCGCGAAACTGGTCGAGGTTCCGGCAGCACCCTATTCCAACCCGAACAATTACGTGAAGGTCTCCGGACGGCTGGCGAAACAGCTTGCCGCGACCGACGAGAACGGCGCGATCTGGGCCAACCAGTTCGACAATATCGCCAACCGTCAGGCCCATATCGAAACGACTGCGCCTGAAATCTGGGACCAGACGGACGGCAAGGTCGATGGCTTCATATGCTCGGTGGGATCAGGCGGAACGCTTGCGGGCGTGGCCGATGGCCTGCGCGATTTCAACCCTGATATCAAGATCGGCCTTGCCGATCCTGAGGGTGCGGCCCTTTACGAATTCTACAAGCACGGTGTTCTGAAGTCCGAAGGTTCTTCCATTACCGAGGGCATCGGACAGGGGCGTATCACCGCCAATCTGGAAGGTTTTACACCGGATTTCTCCTATCGTATTTCGGATGCGGAAGCCCTGCCGGTGCTGTTCGATCTGGTGACAAAGGAGGGGCTTTGCCTCGGCGGTTCTTCCGGCATCAACATTGCCGGCGCAATCCGCCTTGCCCGCGAGCTTGGTCCGGGGCATACAATCGTGACGATACTATGCGACTACGGTAATCGTTATCAGTCGAAGCTGTTCAATCCGGATTTCCTGCGCTCCAAGGGGCTGCCGATTCCGCAATGGCTGGCGACGAAAAGCGAGATTGCGGTTCCGTACGAAACCGTTTGAGGACATGCCGAAATGCCTGTGAATGCCCTGTTCCGTGACGATTTTTATCTCTCAACCGTAGAAGCAATCGTCACGGCGGTGCATGAGGATGGCGGCATAGAATTCGACCAGACCTGCTTTTATGCAACGTCCGGCGGCCAGCCGGGCGATAGCGGCTTTCTCGAGCGGGCCGATGGCTCGCGCATCGACCTCGGCATCACGAAAAACGGTGCCGACAAGAGCGTCATCATCCATGTACCGCTCGATGGCCAGCCTTCTCCGGAAGTCGGCGAAAAGCTGACCCTGCATGTGGACTGGCCGCGCCGCTACAAGCTGATGCGCATGCACACCGCCTGCCATCTCTTGTCCGTCGTCTGCCAGTGGCCGATAACAGGTGCCGCCGTCGGCGAGGACGAATCGCGTGTCGATTTCGACATGTCGGAAACCATCGACAAAGATGAAGTGACGGCGAAGCTGATGGAACTGGTGAAAGCCAACCATCCCGTCTTCCTGCAATGGATCACCGACGAAGAACTTCAGGCCAATCCGGGCATCGTCAAATCCAAGAATGTGCGCCCGCCGATGGGCCTTGGCCGGGTCAGCCTCGTCTGCATCGGCGAAAATTCCAGCATCGACAGCCAGCCCTGCGGCGGCACCCATGTTTCGCAAACGCAGGAAGTGGGCGATATTCACATTGCCAAGATAGAAAAGAAGGGCAAGGAGAACAGGCGGTTCCGCATTCGTTTCGGCGCGCCTGAAGCTGCTGCCTGAAATCAGGAGAGACATCGTGAGCACGGATAAGAGCCGTTTCGTCGTTTCGGCGGACTGGGTGGAAAAACAGCTCGGCACATCAGGGTTTCGTCTCGTTGATGCCTCGTGGTATCTGCCGGTACATAAGCGCAATGGCGCGGAAGAATTTGCGGCTGGTCATCTGCCCGGCGCTGTGTTCTTCGATCAGGATAAGATCGCCGACCATACGACCGGCCTGCCGCACTCCCTGCCCTCACCAGAGTTCTTTGCGGAACAGGCTGGTGAGCTTGGCCTCAGCGAAGACGACACGATCGTGGTTTATGACGGTCCCGGTTTCTTTTCCGCACCGCGCGTCTGGTGGATGCTGCGGGTGATGGGCGTGCGTAAGGCCTATGTGCTTGATGGCGGCCTCGACGGCTGGAAGCGTGACGGTCGACCGCTCGAAACCGGCACACCGGAGATCGAGCCCGCAACCTTTACGCCCGACTTCAACGAAAGGCGTGTGACCCCCCTGTCAAGCATGCGCGGTATTGTCGAGAGCGGCGAAAAGCAGATTGCCGATGCCCGTGGTGCCGGACGTTTCACCGGCGACGAAGCCGAGCCGCGTGCGGGCATGCGCTCGGGCCATATGCCCGGCGCACGCAGCCTGCCCGCGACAGCCTTTTCCGAGAACGGCCATTTCAAGGACCTCACCACCATCCGCAAGATGGTGGCAGACGCCGGCATCGATCTCAATCAGCCGGTGGTGACGAGCTGCGGTTCTGGCGTCACCGCCGCCGTCATCACGCTGGCGCTGGAATCGCTCGGCCATCGGGACAACTCGCTTTATGACGGCTCCTGGTCGGAATGGGGCGGACTGGAAGACACGCCTGTCGTCACCGGCCCCGCGGAACCTGTTCCCGTGGTCTCGCATGGGCCTTTGAAGGCGCATGTGACGCAGCTGGAAATGACGTCGCCTCCGAAGGTCAGCCTGCCTATCCCCGTCAATATTCAGACGGCGCTGATGCGGGTCACCGATATTCCCCTGCACTTTTATCGCTATCTTTACTGGCGAGTGGGGAAACGCTGGCATTGGCAGAAGCGCATGCGCATGAGCGACGCCGAACTGTCCGCCGTTCTCAAGGACCCGAAGAACAGCGTCACGGTTCTTTACATCAACGGTGCCGCTGCCGGCTTCTTCGAGTTGAACAAGGCAAGCGACGAGGTGACCGAGCTTTCCTATTTCGGGCTGCTCGAAGAGGCGATCGGTGCTGGCGTCGGCAAGTGGTTTCTGTTGCAGGCGCTTTACGCTGCCTGGCAGGATAACCCTAAACGGGTGACGGTGACGACCAACACGCTCGATCATCCGCGCGCGCTGCATCTTTACCAGATGATGGGATTTTCGCCCGTCGGCACCTATGAGGCCTGGGTAGAGCCGCTGTCCGATACCGAGCTTCTCGAAATCTCATTGCGCAACTGAGGTTTCGGCTCGTTGGGGGCGGCGCATGCCGTTCCCCGACGCCGACTGTCGCGATAGTCAGGCCTTGTCGATGATCAGGTGGGTGGCGCCCTCACCCGCCACCGTTTTGGTGGGGCGATAGCCGAGTGCCGGCAAGTCCAGCCCTTCGAACAGATTTTCGCCCTTGCCGAGAAACACCGGCGCCAGCGCCAGATGCAATTCATCGATCATGCCTTTGGCCATATATTGCTGGATGGTGGAGACGCCGCCGCCGATGCGGACATCCTTGCCGTTTGCTGCCACAAGCGCGCCATCGAGGGCCGCCTCGATACCGTTGGTAACAAAATGGAACACCGTACCGCCCTTCATCGTGAAGGACGGGCGCGCATGGTGTGTCAGCACGAAAACCGGCACGTGATAGGGCGGTTCCTCGCCCCACCAGCCTTTCCAGTTTTCATCCGGCCATGCGCCGCGGATGGGGCCAAACATGTTGCGGCCCAAAATCCATGCGCCGATATTTTCGAAGCTCTTTTCGGAAAAATCTTCGTCCATGCCGGTCGAGCCGCCTTCCTTGCCGAACATGCGGTGGAAGGTGCGGGTCTTGAACGCCCACTGATGCAACTCTTCGCCGTTCACACCCAGCGGGTTCTGCAGGCTCTGGTTCGGCCCCGCGCCATATCCATCAAGCGAAATGGAGAAATTGCGAACGACAACCTTCGGCATGGCACTTTACCTCCCATTCAGGAGGCCAGATCGCCAGCGTCCGGCAATCGACCTCAGATTTCCCGTTCCAGAACGACCGCTGCTGGGATTTGCCCCCCGGCAGCGCCCTTGTCTTCCGTGACAGTGTTCATGAGATGATCGGCAATCAGCTCCGCCTGGAATTTTCCAAGCTCATAACAATAAGTGATCTCCCGCTTTTCCGCCGACCAGTAGACATCGGGACGGCCGCAGGTTCTGGCCGTGAGCTTGACGTCACCCTTCAGACCGTAAGCGCCGAAACTGCGGCTGATGAGATCGAGAACTTTCGATTCCTTGATCATGATGGCGTAGGGTTCAAGCTCGGGATCGCGTGGCGGCATGTAGCTGACGGTGAATTTGGACGGCGTCTGGCTGCGATGGGGGCTAAGGAAACTCTCCCAGGCCGAAGCGACGCGCGGATAGGCAGCAGCGCACTTGTCGAACTCGGCCTTGTCCAGACCCATCATGGCTGCCAGATCGCCATATCCGTCCTTGTCGCGGCCGACCATCAGGCAGGCCATGTTGCGGTCACGGCCTTTCTCGGGAACGAGCGCGGAAAAGACCGGCGCTTCGTGCTCGGGCAAGG
This sequence comes from Agrobacterium burrii, assembly GCF_017313405.1. Classification (NCBI taxonomy): domain Bacteria; kingdom Pseudomonadati; phylum Pseudomonadota; class Alphaproteobacteria; order Hyphomicrobiales; family Rhizobiaceae; genus Agrobacterium; species Agrobacterium burrii. The sequence goes on along the minus strand of NZ_JAFLNA010000001.1, from coordinate 252,297 downwards.
TTTCCGCCTCGCGTCCCAGATACCAGCTGTCGGTGGCGTTGACGAGCGCGGTGTCCAGCCATTCCTCGTTGGCCTGAAGAATGAGCGTGCCCGCCAGCTGATCTGCCGGGGCCTGCACGCTGCTGGTTTCCGGCGCGCCGAAATCCGATATCAGCATGCGCGCACCCTCGTGATAAAGCGAGAAGATGGCGTTGCCGATGACGAAATTGACCGCCTGCTGCAGCTGGTCGTCGGACAGGCCATCGAGACCGGCGGCAACCTGTGCCTGAGCCGGGGCCGTCAACGAAACAAAAGCCAGCGGAACGGCGGCCAGAAAACGACGCAACATAAAATCAGACCTTCCGGGAACGAGGAGCGTCACTGATTCCTGATGCAAACGAAACACGCAATGGGCTGGTTGCATCACCTGTCAAGAATCGGGTGGATAGTGCTCCGTTTCGGGATCATAGCTGCAAAGAAGCAACGCCGATCCGAACCAGAGAGAGCCCGCCATGACCGATCTCGTTTTTACAGCAATGCCGGCTAAGGAAGCTGAGGCCTTCCGCGCGGGGGCTGCCGACGCCTATGGCAACCAGCCGGAGAAAGCCGTTTCTCCCGGCGGCATGCCCTGCCGTCATTGCCTTTCCCAGATCGATGAGGGTGAGCAGATGCTGATCCTCGCCTACCGGCCCTTCCCTTCGCTCCAGCCCTATGCCGAAACGGGTCCGATCTTTCTGCACGCTGAGGCCTGCGAGCACTATCCGAAGACGGATGCCGTTCCACCGATACTGGACAGCCCCGACTATATCGTGCGCGGATATGGCGCCGACGACCGCATCGTCTATGGCACCGGCGCGGTGACGGCGACAGGCGAGATCGTATCGCGCGCGCAACATCTGCTGGAACGCGCGGACGTTGCCTACGTCCATGTGCGCTCCGCCCGCAACAATTGCTATCAGTGCCGTATCGACACAGCATAATCGCCGATTACTTACAATTTTAACAGAAGGGCTAAACGGCTTTCAAACTTTGTGCCCCATGATGCAGTTATCGGAAACAATTGATTTGAGTAGCAAAATGACAAACAACCTCAATATGGCGACCCGCAGCGCAACCCGCAGCAAGACGAGGATTTTTGCGACCGTGCACTATTTCAGCCAGTCGACCAGAGGCCGGGTGCTGGACCTCTCCGCCACCGGCATGGCGCTCGAACTGGACGGTACTTTCGCTGCCGCCAAGGGAAGCCGGGTGAAAGTGCAGAGCGAGGATCTCGGCTTCATCGAGGGCGTCGTGCAATGGCAGCACCAGAACCGCCTCGGCCTGCAGCTGAAACTTTCCACCAACACGCTGGCGCAGCTCTCCTCCTATTTCCGCTTCTTCCACGAAGAAGTGAAACCGACGCTCGCTCGCTGATCTGCTCCCCCCGAAAGCCGGAATGCGCTGCCCGGACGAAGCGCATCTCCCGATGTGGAAGCGTGCACATCACGCCCCTATGACAAAAAATTTATCAAACGGTTGAAAACAGGCCTGTCTGTCACCGGCTTGTCATTTTGGTGATGGACTCCTCGGCGATTGCTTCTACCCTGTCCGCTTCTCATGACAGAGCAAGCTTCATCCGAAGGAGTTCCCATGTCGTCGCTTCTCGCTCTCCACCCCGTCACCCGCCGTTCGCTGCTCGGCGGCATTGCTGCCTCTTCGGCGCTGGTGCTGCTGCACCCCTTCGCCGCCCGCGCCGCTGCCAATCAGGCGCATCTGCGCATCATGGAAACGACTGATATCCACGTTCACGTCTTTCCCTATGATTATTACGCCGACAAGCCGAACGACACGATGGGTCTGGCGCGCACCGCCTCGATCATCGGCGCCATCCGCGCCGAGGCCGGAAACTCGATGCTGGTGGATAATGGCGACTTCCTGCAGGGCAACCCGCTCGGCGACTATATCGCCTATGAGCGCGGCATGAAGGCCGGCGACAAACACCCGGTAATCAACGCCATGAATGTTCTGGGCTATGATTGCGGCACGCTCGGCAACCACGAGTTCAATTACGGCCTCGACTATATGTCGAATACGCTGGCCGGTGCCGGTTTCCCCTTCGTCTGCGCCAACCTTACCAAGGGCCAGCTGGCCTCGGATCCGAAGCAGGACGATCTGTTCTTCAAGCCCTATGTCATCCTTGAAAAACAGATCCGCGACGGTGGCGGCGTGACCAGCCCGGTCAAGGTCGGCATCATCGGCTTCGTGCCGCCGCAGATCATGATGTGGGATTCCAAGAACCTCGAGGGCAAGGCCCAGACACGCGACATCATCGAGGCAGCCAAGGCCTGGGTTCCAGCCATGAAGGAAGAAGGGGCCGATATCGTCATCGCCCTTTCCCATTCCGGTATCGACGGCAAGGGCCAGAGCGACCGCATGGAGAACGCCTCGCTTTATCTGGCGGGTGTTGAAGGCATCGACGCGATCTTCACCGGCCACCAGCATCTCGTCTTCCCCGGTCCGAAGACCTGGGACGGCATCGAAGGTGTTGATGCGGTCAAGGGTACGCTTCTCGGCAAACCCGCCGTGATGGCCGGTTTCTGGGGCTCGCATATGGGCCTTATCGACCTGCTGCTCGAAAAGGACGGCAAGAGCTGGAAAATCGTCGATTTCACCTCCGAAGCCCGGCCGATCTACCACCGCGACGATAACCGCAAGATCGTCGCCGACTTCACCGACAAACCGGAAGTCATCGCCGCCGCCAGGGCCGATCACGAGGCTGCCCTTGCCTATGTGCGCCGCCCGGTCGGCAAGACGTCCGCCCCGCTCTATTCCTATTTTGCGCTGGTGGCCGACGATCCCTCCGTGCAGATCGTCTCCAACGCCCAGACCTGGTACATCAAGGACATGCTGAAGGAAGGGCAATATAAGGATTTGCCGGTGCTTTCGGCGGCAGCGCCCTTCAAGTCCGGCGGTCGCGGCGGTGCGGATTATTATACCGATGTCCCCGCCGGTGACATTGCTATCAAGAATGTCGCCGACCTTTATCTTTACCCCAATACGGTGCAGGCGGTGCTGATCAATGGCGCGCAGGTAAAGAACTGGCTGGAAATGTCCGCCGGCATGTTCAACACGGTCGAGGCTGGTGCGAAGGACGCACCGCTGCTCAACGCAGATTTCCCATCCTATAATTTCGATGTCATCGACGGTGTCACCTATCAGATCGACATTTCCAAGCCGGCGAAATTCGACAAGGACGGCAAAGCGGTCAATCCCGACAGCAGCCGCATCGTCAACCTTCAGTTCAACGGCAAGCCGATCGATCCCGAGCAGAAATTCGTGGTAGCGACCAATAATTACCGCGCCGGCGGCGGCGGCAAATTCCCCGACATCGCCGCCGACAAGGTAATCTTCGTGGCGCCCGACACCAACCGCGACGTGATCGTGCGCTATATCATCGATCAGGGCACCATCAACCCGTCAGCGGATGCCAACTGGTCCTTTGCGCCGGTTGCCAATACCTCCGCAATCTTCGAGACCGGCCCGAAAGGCCGCCACTACGCCGCCGAGATCAAGGGCGCGAAAATCGAGGATGCCGGCGACGGTGCAGAAGGTTTCGCGAAGTTCCGTCTGGTTCTCTAAGAGAACCCTGCGCTCCAGGCGATAAATAGCCGGGAGCTTTCTTCAATCGCGGTTGGGTTTATGTCCGACGTCATCGATCCGGGTTGCCGATTGTATAGCGCAGGGGGTGCGGCAGGTTTCTTCTCCCCGAGGGGGAGAAGGTGGCCCGAAGGGTCGGATGAGGGGGCAAGGTTGCCGGATTTCGGAGAGCTTGCCCCCTCATCCCGCTGCCGCGACCTTCTCCCCCTCGGGAGAAGAAACAAGCGGCACTTTCACAGACCTATTTCAACAGCCAATGTCACTCAGCAGCGACAGCAATATTCCGCTGCTTGTTCGCTTCGAGCATACCACTGAAATCCTTATGATTCGGACATGCCGACAGACGCTGTTGAAACGCCGTGGCCAACCACTGGCCGGCGGGTCCGGCCGGTGAATCCACCCGGCGGAGCGCAAAAAGTGGATATTCCCCCTGCTCATAGGCCTCGAGTTCGAGCGCCTTCAGGCTGCCATTGGTAAGATCGTTGCGAACGATCGAGGCGGGCAGACCGCCCCAGCCGAGACCGCCCTTGATAAGCTGGTATTTGGTGGCGATATCGCTGACCCGCCATGTCTTGTAGGACAGCACGTTGAAATCACGGCCCTTTGTCAGCCCCGACGCATCGGTGACGACCAGCTGGACCTCTTCACGCACATCCGAAAGGGTCAGCGGCCGGTCGATCTGCGCCAGCGGATGATCCGCAGCGACGACCGGCAGCATGAAGGAATGGCCGACTTTTTCGGCGACGAGTTCGTCATCCTGGCGCATCAGCGCCCCGCCGATGCCGATGCCCGCCTTGCGGGAGAGCACCATGTCCATGACCATACCCAACTCACCGACATTGAGGCTGAGACTGACCGTTGGGAACTCCTTACGAAAATCCCGCAACACCGCCACCATGGCCTCCGCCGGAACCATGGTGCTGATGGCAACGGAAAGCTCCGCTTCAAGCCCCTGCTTCAGCCCCTTGGCCCGGGCGCGCATTTCCTGCAGGCCGGCGACGATGCGCCTTGCATCCTCCAGCATGGCGCGGCCCTCGTCGGTCAGCTTTGGCTGGCGCACGCCGTTGCGCTCGAACAGGGTGACTTCAAGCTGGGCTTCCAGATTGGCGATGGTGTAGCTGACCACCGACTGGGCGCGATTGAGCGCCCGCGACGCGGCGGAGAAACTGCCGGTCTCGGCAACGGTCAAAAATACCTGCAATTGGTCGAGCGTCGGGTTCGCGTCCATGTCCCATCCATTTCATCGATAGATGGCTTTCATATTATCACAGTTTTCTTGATGGCAGTAATTTTTCATATAGGGGCAAAGGAAGGGCGTCGTGCTCTCCCGCCCTCCCAAGGCGCCCGTCAATTCATCGCATATGCAAGGAAAGACCATGTCCAACATTCTGCTCATCACCTCCAGCCCGCGTGGCGACGAATCGGTTTCGAACAAGTTTTCCGGTGAACTCGCGAACAAGCTGAAGGCCAAGTCGGCGGCGAATACCCTTGTTCACCGCGATCTCGCCGCCGATCCCATTCCGCACCTCGACACCGTCAAGACGGCTGCAATCCGCAAGCCGGCCGACCAGCGTACAGCTGAAGAAGCGATTGCGGCCGACTATTCCGACAAGCTGGTTGCCGAGCTTATGGCCGCCGACACCGTCGTCATCGGCACCGGCCTCATCAACTTCAACATCTATTCCGGCCTGAAGTCGTGGATCGATAACGTCGCCCGCGCCGGTCAGACCTTCCGCTACACCGAAACCGGCCCGGAAGGCCTTGCCAAGGGCAAGAAGGTCTACATCGTGCTAGCGGCTGCCGGCGTTTATTCCGAAGGCCCGGCCGTATCGATGAACCATGCCGTTCCTTACCTCAAGACCGTTCTCGGTTTCATGGGCATGACCGATGTGGAAGTGATCTATGTCGAAGGTCTGGCATTCGGCCCGGAAGCCGTCGAGAAGGCCATTGCCGCCGCCGGCGCCAAGGTTGCCGAACTGGCACAGGCCGCCTGAGGCACGTTAAGGCGGAACTGACACCGGCGGGATTGCCGGTGTCAGCCGACCCACATTCCAAAACGGCCGTGGACCTGATCCCGGCCGTTATTTTTTGCCGCATATAGCCGCGCATCGGCCTCCGATAGAAGTGCGCGGAAAAGCTGCCCGTCCTCGAAGGCCGTGGCGACGCCGATACTGACCGTCAGCGGCGAACCATCGGGGCGGCGCAGATCCGCCAGGATCGCCACCCGGATACCTGCCGAGAAGGCAAGTGCGGCCTCATGGGCCATTGCCGGCAGGAGCGCCACGAATTCCTCGCCGCCGAAGCGGTATAGATGTCCATGCGGCTGTACGCTGCGTTTCAGCACGGCGGCGAATTCCCGCAATATTTCATCGCCCTGCAGATGGCCGAAGGTATCGTTGACGGTCTTGAAATGATCGATATCGACGATCAGCACGCTGACCGGCCGCTGTTTCTCCAGGCATTCCACGACGACCGAGGGCGCATCGAGTTCCATGCGGGCACGGTCCGACACGCCGGTCAGCATGTCGCGCCCCGAGCGGGACAGAAGCTCCTCGTAACGCTCCCTGAACGTGAGATCGTTGAAGACATCGGCGACGCTGCGGCGTGTCAGAAAGCGGCCTTTGGTCGATGTCAGGTTGAGATAAAGCGCGAACAAGACCGAATAGATGCCGACCGCGACCATCTTCGCCTTCCAGCCATCGTAAAACACACCGACCGGCGCATCGAACAAATATCGCAATGCCCCGTAAAAAGCCGCCTGATCGAAGCTTAAAATGACGACACCACAGATCGCGAAGCGCAGCACGATATGGCGCTGGAAATACCGCCCCAGCTTTTCGTAAAGCAGGATGATGGCGATGGCATCGACATAAAGAATGCTGGTGCCCCAGACCATCAGCACGCCCATCTCATCGAGAAAACCGGTATCGACCGACTGTCCGGGGACGATCGCCACCGTCTGATGAAACCGGACGATCTGCGCCATGATGACGGTCAATATATTGCCGAGAAACAGGCCGTAGATAGGCTGGCGGACAACGGCCGCATCCTCGCGCATATAGAGCATCAGGATCATCATCAGCTTGCCGGCAAACAGGATGGAGGAGCCCGGCGACGCCACGCCAAAAGGCAGGCCGACGTAAAAGACGGCGGCCAGATAGGTTTCCAGAAAATGCATAACACCCAGCGCGGTGAGAAAAACACCGATGCCGAGAATATGCCGGTAATGAAGGAATGCCGTCATTACCGAAAAATAGACGATGGCCTCCGTCAGGAAGAGGGCCAGATTTGCCCATTGCATCGGCACACGCCCTATCGATCCACATCACGCCGGTCTATCGGCGCGACTCCATGCCCTTCAAGGACGATAGGCCTAAGCAACCAACGGAATCTTAATTTAGAGAGTAAGAAAACGTCATCATTTTCCTGGGAAAAGCGACGCGCCGTTCTGGTCGATAATCAGTTTCGCCTTGCGGATCGTAAACTCCACCGCATCGTCCATGCTGCTGAAGACGTCGGCGCGCACGAATTCATGCACCAGCACTTCATCGCCGACCTTTTTCTCGATACGGCCGGCCAGACGAAACTGGCCGCCCTCCTTCATCGGCGTCGCGTAGATCAGATAGTCGCCATGTGCATGCGGCTCCGCTTGCGCCGTCTTTTGCGGCGCGTCGGACGGCTGGCCGGAGCCGAAGGCCGAAAGGATTTTGGAAAAAAACGATGCCATGGCTTTTCACTCCCTGATCTGTATCGCATTCGAAGGGCGGATATGCCCCGCCCTTCCCTGTCGTTCTTCCCCGATCAGATGATCAGGTTCGACAGGATGTCGTTTTCGGTAATATCCTCATAACCAAGGCCTGCGGCCTCGAAGCGCTCCAGAAGCCCTGCGAAGTTTTCCTGCGCATTGGTTTCGATACCAATCAGGATCGAGCCGAAATTGCGGGCCGATTTCTTCAGATATTCGAAACGGGCGATATCGTCATCCGGGCCGAGCAGGTTGAGGAAATCGCGCAAAGCGCCGGGGCGCTGCGGCAGGCGCAGAATGAAATATTTCTTCACGCCAGTGTAGCGCATGGCGCGCTCTTTCACGTCCGGCAGACGTTCGAAATCGAAATTGCCACCGGAAACAACGACAATAACTGTCTTGCCCTGCAACTTCTCGCGGCCGAGTTTCTCCAGCGCCGCAATGCCCATCGCGCCCGCCGGTTCCAGCACCACGCCCTCAAGGTTCAGCATCTCGATGATCGTTACGCAAATGGCGTTTTCGGGAATGAGCGAAACCTGCTCTGCCGGAAAATCCTTCAGCGCCGTGAAGTTCAGATCACCAATGCGGGCAACGGCGGCACCATCGACGAAATTGTCGATCTTGTTGAGCGTCACCGGCTCGCCGCGTTCGAGGCTTCTTTTCAGGCTCGGCGCGCCCTCCGGCTCGCAGAACACGAAATTGTCCTTCTGAACCGTGCCGGCGAGAAAACCCGTGAGGCCCGCAGACAGACCGCCGCCGCCGACGGGCATGACGACGATATCAGGCTTCGTGCCTTCGGGAAGCTGATCGATGATTTCGGCGGCAACCGTCGCCTGGCCTTCGATGATGTCCTCATGGTCAAACGGCGGCACCATGTAGCCGGCGCTCTCCTCAACGTATGCGCGGGCAGCAGCGTAACACTGGTCGAATATATCGCCTACCAGACGGATCTTGATGAATTCGCCGCCGAAGATGCGGGTCTTGTCGATCTTCTGCTGCGGTGTCGTCACCGGCATGAAAACGACCCCGTGAACGCCGAAATGGCGGCAGGCGAAAGCAAAACCCTGGGCGTGGTTGCCGGCCGAAGCACAAACGAAAACCTTGTCCTTGCCGGCCTTGGCCACCGCCTTGCGGAGAAAATTGAATGCGCCTCTAATCTTGTAGGAACGGACCGGAGACAGATCTTCACGCTTCAGCCAAATCGACGCGCCATACCGACGGCTGAGATGTTCATTCAACTGCAACGGCGTTTCCGGGAATATTTCCCGCACTTCCCGCCGCGCTGCTTCCACAAGCTGCTTGTCCACGATAGTCAATCCATTGAAATTCATAATGGCACCCGCTATGCCATAGGAAGGCGTCGGAGACAAAGACTCATTTCAGCGCGGCAACGAACTCTGGGTTTCATCTCTTGAACAGCAACCTTCTGCGCTCGGTCATATATGTTTCGTCCATCTTCGGGCTTTACATGGCGACGGCCATGTTTCTTCCCGCGCTGACCGACCTTTATTACGGCAATGACGACTGGACGGTCTTTGCGCTTTCCGGTTTCATGTGCGGCGGGTTTGCGCTTGCCTGTGCGCTTGCGACGCGCGGGCCGATTGCCGCCTTCAACAAACGTTTCGGTTTTCTCCTGGTCAATATCCTGTGGCTGGTGTTTTCGATTGTCGGCGCCGTGCCGCTTTATCTGTCCGAGCTTGATCTGACGCTCGGTCAGGCCCTGTTCGAATCCGTCTCCGCCATTACGACGACGGGATCAACCGTCATTTCAGGGCTGGACAACGCACCGCAGGGCATCCTGCTCTGGCGGTCGCTGCTCTGCTGGCTTGGCGGTATCGGTATCGTCGCGCTTGGCCTGTTTATTCTGCCGCTGCTGCGCGTCGGCGGCATGACCTTCTTCCGCATGGAATCTTCCGATACCGGCAACGACCGACCGTTTGCGCGACTGGCGAGCTTCACCCGGGCTTTCGTAGCGATCTACATTCTCATGACACTGGCCTGCACCATCGCTTATGATTTTGCCGGCATGTCGCATTTCGATGCGCTGAACCATGCCATGTCGACCGTCGCGACCGGCGGCTTTTCCACCCATGACGCCTCTTTCGCCTATTTCGACAATACGGCGCTGTTGTGGATCGCCACCATCTTCCTGATCTTCGGCAGCCTGCCCTTCTCGGTGATGATCCTGCTTGCCGTGCGCCGCCGGCTGGAAACGCTGCGCGATCCGCAGATCGCCGTCTTCCTCGGTTATCTCTGCGCGATTTCGATTGCGGTCGGGGTTTATCACCACCTTAGAAACGGCGTGCCGCTGAATGATGCGCTCAGCCATTCCTTCTTCAACATGACGTCGATCCTGTCGACCGGCGGTTTTGCGAGCGACGATTACACGCTCTGGGGGCCATTCGTCGTCGTCGTCGCCTTTTTTGCCACTTTCATGGGCGGCTGTTCCGGCTCGACGGCCGGTGGCATCAAGGCCTATCGCTTCCTCATCATGTTTAACGTCGTGCGGGCCGGGCTGAAAAAGCTGATTTATCCAAACGCCGTCTATTCCGTGCGTTACGGTCAGCAGGTGGTCGATCCCGACACAATCAGAACGATCTTCCTTTTCGTCAGTTGTTTCATTGCTCTGTGGATTGCCGGCAGCCTCGCCATGAGCATGATGGGTTATGATTTCCTGACCGCCACTTCGGGTGTTGCAACGGCGCTTGCCAATGTCGGCCCTGGCATCGGCCCGATCATCGGGCCTGTCGGCAATTTCTCCACGATCAGCGATCCGGCGCTTTATCTGCTGTCGGTGATGATGCTGCTCGGACGTCTGGAAATCCTGACGGTTCTGGTGCTGCTGATGCCGATTTTCTGGAAGAGCTGAGATCGCTGCATTAGCGCAAATAAAGCGCTTGACCTTCCCACGTTGGAATAGTCCAGGCTCTCCCTGTTAGAATTCCAAACCATGGAGAACCGCCTATGTGCAATGGCCATCAGCACCACCACGAAACCACCACTGCTGCCCCTGTCGGCGCAGACCTTTCCTTTCACGTTGAAGACATGACCTGTGGTCACTGCGCCGGTGTTATCAAGGGCGCGATCGAAAAGACCGTTCCCGGTGCTGCCGTGCATGCCGATCCCGCAAGCCGCACCGTTGTGGTCGGCGGCGTCTCCGACGCGGCACAGATTGCCGAAATCATCACGGCTGCTGGCTATACGCCGGAAGCACGCGCCTGAACTGAAGAACACCGGCGGCGCTTTATCCATGCCGCCGCCGGATCGCCCTACCCGCTTCACGTCGAATTTGCGTGACGGCCATCGGACGACTTGAACGTTCGTTCTTCTTATCTCCCCCAGACGGCGGATGCCCTCTCCCTTTTTGATCAGGGATGACGGTGGAGGTTTTCCCGAATTTTGAAATCCGTGTTTTCAGGCACCGCGCGTCAGTCGTACCGCATTTGACGCTAAAAATTGCATATGCGCATGCCGTCAACCCGGAGGAAAACCGGGGCCAGCGCCATCAAGTCCTTGATCGCGAGAGACTCATTTCTCACAGCGCAGACGCGCCGTGGCTGGATGCCGGCTCAAGGCCGGCATGACGGAGAAAATCCTGCGTCCCTACCATCACAAAGACCCGGCTCTTGCGAACCGGGTCTTTATTTTTCGGCAATATCACGCCAGCTCACTTCGTCGCCAGATCCTTGGTCATGACAAAGTAGTTGAGCGGATGGGGCTTGTAATTCTCAAGCTTGGCGGAATAGGCGTCGAACACCGTCTCATGGATGAGGAAGACGGAGACGGCTTCGTCGTAAATCTTCTTCGCTGCTTCGCTGTAAATGGCGTAACGCTTGGCGGGTTCGGCCGTCGCATAAGCGGATTTGATCAGCTTGTCGGTCGCCTCATTGCAATAATGCGAGATATTATAGCTGCCGCCGCAGGTATAATCGGCATTGAGGAATCCGGCGGGTTCGGCAACATCGGTGGCATAACCGCGCGACAACAGTGCCATATCGAACTTGCCGGCCAGAAGATCAGGCTCAATTGCGCTGTAATCGGCAACGCGAACATCAACCTTGATGCCGAGCTCCTGCAACTGCGCCTGAATGATCGCCGCGACATCCTTCAGTTCCGTCTTTGCCGTATAGGCAAGCAGCGTCACCTTCAGGCTGCCGGGTGCAATGCCCGCTTCCTTCAGCAGATCCTTGGCTTTTTCCACGTCATAGGCAGGCTTGGCCTCCTTTGCAGCCCATGGCTCACCCGCTGCGAACGGCATGGCCGCGCCCTTGACCGCACCTTCATAAATGCTGTCTGCAATGCCGCCCGTATCGATGGCGGCCTGGATCGCCTGCCGCACTTTGAGATTGTCGAAAGGCGGCCTGGAGTTGTTCAGCAACAGCTCCGTGATGCGGGGCGACGGGATGGGCGCGACCTTGACGCCGTCGGTTGATTCGATGGTCTTGACGGTCCATGGCGGAACGAGGCGCGAAATCTGTGCTTCCCCGGTTCGTGCCTGGGTGGCGCGGGTATCGGCATCGGGCACGAAATTTACACGGCCGCCCGAAAGCTTCGGCATACCGCCCCAATAATCATGATTGGCCATCAGCATCATATGCTGACTGGGATCGACCTCCGTGATCTTGAATGGTCCGGTGCAGGTGCCGACAGGATCGACCTTGCCGTCCTTATAGGCTGATGGTGCGAGAATGGAGGTGGCGGGGCTGGCCATCTGCGCCGGCAGCAGCACCGATGGCTCGAGCGTCGTTATCTTCACGGTATCATCACCGCCTGCTTCGACGGCAGCGATCAGCTTGGGTGAAAAGGCGCGGGCCGGAACCGGGGCCTGCAAAAGATTGGTTAGCGCATTAACCGCGGCCTTGGCATCGAGCGCTTCGCCATTCTGGAATTTGACGCCCTTGCGCAGTTTGAATTCCCATACCTTAGGGCCGGTCTGTGTCCAGGATTCAGCCAGACTTGGCTCCAGTTTCATGTCGTAACCGACACGTACCAGGCTTTCGAAACAACCCGCGCGGGAGCCGAGATAAGCATCGTCGGACGCCATCTGCCAGCCGGTCTTCACCCCGAAATTATCGTCATAGGTAATCGTGCCGGCCTTTGCCGCGTCGGCTCCGAACGAGGTCACGATGGCGCATGTCGCCAAAAGTGCGTGCTTCATCATAGAATATTCCCCTTTTATTTTTGATGATAACGCTCACAATTCATTTATTTTCATGAAATTCCCGATTAAATTTCCTCAAGTCAAAAGACAAAAGAATATCCAGTGGATATTCAACGAATATCCATCTGAATATCATTTATTTTATTGCTCTATACTCGGAATTTAATTCCGATATTCAACCTCAGACACACGATTCATCTGTTTTTACAAAAGCACAAAACCGCAACTGCTTTATGGCTCAACCCCATTCCCGCCAATGGTGGCAACGCGCGAAATGCTCTCCCGCAACACCCTCCAGCACCGGCTCTTTTTCGCTGCATATCGGCGTCGCATATTTACAGCGGGTGTGAAATTTGCAGCCGCTCGGAGGATTGAGCGGGCTCGGCAAATCGCCGTCCAGCAGCATTTCCGGCGCATAAAGGCCGGTTTCATCCAGCATCGACGAAGCGATCAAAGCCTTGGTGTAGGGATGTTTCGGCGCACGAAAAAGCTCTTCCCGGTCGGCGATTTCGACGATCCGCCCGAGATACATCACGGCGATACGATCGCAGAGATAACGCACCACGCGCAGGTCATGGGAAATCATCAGAACGGTCAAACCATGGCGGCGTTTCATGTCCATCAGCAAGTTAAGTATCTGCGTGCGCATGGAAGCATCAAGCGCTGAGGTCGGTTCGTCGCAGACAAGGAAGCTTGGATTGAGCAGAAGCGCGCGCCCGATGACGACGCGCTGCAACTGCCCGCCGGAACACTGGCTCGGATAACGATCGAAAAAGGAAGCATCGAGACCGACTTCCTCCAGCATCCTGAACACACGTGCTGTGCGCTCTTCCCGTGTGCCAACGCCGTGCTGGGCCAGCGGCGCTTCCATGCTTTGCCCGATGCGCATGCGCGGATCGAGAGCGGAATAGGGATCCTGAAACACCAGCTGCACGGTCCGGCGCATGCGCCGCAGCGTTTCGCCCTGCATGTGCAGAATATCGTGTTCGCCGATGCTGACCTCGCCTTTCGTCGCGTGGGTCAGGCGGGTAATCAGTCCGGCGACGGTGCTTTTGCCGCATCCGGACTCACCGACGAGGCCGAGCACTTCACCCTCACCAATGGTCAGGGACACATCGTCGACGGATTTCACCACCCGGTGACCGAGGCCGGAGATCGGATAATATTTGCAGAGGTTCCTGGCGACCACATAGGGGTGGCTTTTGTTATCAGGTGATGGCGGGGTCTGTTTTACAGCTGTCAATTGCATTGTCCCCTCCTTCAGCAGATCGCGTGATTTGTATGACTATCGGCATGCTCGTCGCCGACCGCCCAACACCGCGCCTTGCGCCCTTCCGGCAGGGCATTCAGATCCGGTTCCGACGCCATGCATCGGCTACCCATGCCGGCCGATTTGGCAAGCGCGCAGCGTGGATGGAACCGGCAGCCGCAGGACATATCATGCGCCTGCGAACTCGATCCGGGGATCGTCAGCAACTGTCCCTCGCTGTCAGTGGTCAGAAGCGAGCAGCTGATCAGCGCCTTGGTATAGGGATGCTGCGGCGCCTTGAGGATTGCCTGTGTCGGCCCCTCCTCGACAATGCGGCCGGCATACATCACCGCAATCCTGTCCGCAAAAGCGGCAACCACCGACAGGTCGTGGGTAATGAGCAGCGTGGCCAGTTGCCGCTTGCGGCGTTCGTCATCCAGCAGGCGCAATATCTGTGCCTGAACGGTGACATCGAGCGCCGTCGTCGGTTCATCGGCGATCAGCAGCTGCGGATTTCCCGAGAGCGCTGCCGCAATCATGACACGCTGCGCCATGCCGCCGGAAAGCTCATGCGCGAAACATTGCGCCCGCGCCGATGGATCCGGAATTCCGACGTCGGATAACATGCCGACGACCCGGTTGAGCGCAGCACTGCGGCTCATCTTGCGATGGACCCACAACGGCTCGGCAACCTGCGTCTTCACCCGGCTGGTTGGATCAAGCATGGCCTGCGGCTGCTGGAACAACATGCCGATTTCGGCGCCGCGCAGCGCATCGAGTTGCGAGGATGAAAGAGCAAGAATATCCCGCCCGGCAAAGGTAATGCGGCCGGAGGTGATTTCCACGCCGTGTGGCAACAGCCGCATCAGCGACAGCGCCGTCATGCTCTTGCCGGACCCGGATTCGCCGACAAGTGCAACGACCTCCCCGGCTTTGACTGATAGCGTCAGGCCAGAGATAATGAATTTCCGGCCATTGTCGGTCGGCACCGAAACGTGCAGATCCTCGATCTCCAGAAGCGGTGTCAGCTCCGGGGATATCGCCGTATCGGCATGCGTGTGTCCTTCGATATTCATAAGAGTTCCCCTTATTTTTATTGAATCGGAGGCATTTGCGTATTTTCATGCGGCTTCAGACGATATTACTCTCCTTCCAGTTCCTTTGCGTCTGCAATGTTTGACGATCGTCAAACCGGTCGCTGTCTGTTGACAGGCGTCAATGACCGTTCTGTTTTTTGGTCTCCAGGTTCAGCCCATGGCCGATCCACGTCACACTGAGCGCTGCCAGAAAGATCGCCAGGCCGGGTGCGATGACCAGAACGGGCATGCGTTCCGCATAGGCCTGCGCATCGGCCAGCATCAGTGCCCAGTCGGCGGCCGGCGGCTGCACGCCGAGACCCAGAAACGACAAGCCACCCACCGTGATCAGCTTGTGGCCGAAACGCAGGAACGCCACGGCCGCAATCGGCCAGATCGTGTTCGGAATAATATGCCGGAAGATGATGAAGCGCCGCGTGCAGCCAAGCACTTCCGCCGCGCGGATATATTCGCGGGAATTGATCGACAGCGTCAATCCGCGCGCCAGCCGCGCAAATGGTGTCCAGCCGACAATCGTCAGCGACGCGATCAGGGTACCGTATCCCGGACCGAAGATAGCGACGAGGAAGATGGCGATCACGACGTCCGGTATGGCGATGAGCAGGTCGACAACGCGCATCAGGATTTCATCGAGGATACCGCGGCTGCGGCCGCTGATGATGCCGACGAAGGTTCCGATACCGACCGACAGAATGACGGTGATGGCGGCAATCGTGACCGTGAAACGGCCGCCGATCAGCAATCGGCTGAGCACGTCGCGGCCCAGATGGTCGGTTCCCAGCCAGTAGGTGGCGCTTGGTGCATTCAGCCGCAGGCGAAGGTTCTGCTGTGCGGGATTATAGGGCGATATCCATGGCGCGATGACCAGCAGCAGGATGATGACGAGAAAGATCGCCGATCCCGCATAGAAGGTCCAATGCCGCCGGCTGATGAAGTCCGTGAACCGGCTGAATGTCGACGGGCGCTTAGGGGTAGCGGTCATGGGCGTATTGGTCAGGGGCAAGGCGGCTACCGGCGCGCTCGGGAAGTGGCTAATGGTCATTGTGACCTCGCATTGCTGGATTGATCAGGACATAAAAGCCGTCGGCCAGGGTATTGATCAGGATGGACAGGGCGACGATGCAGATGAAACCACCCTGCAGCATCGGGATGTCGCGATTGACCACGGCGTCATAGAGAAGCCGACCCATACCTGGGATGGCGAAGATGACTTCCACGACCACCGATCCACCAAGCAGGCCCGCGAGCCACAATGCAAAGAAGGTGACGACCGGCAGCGAGCCGTTGCGGACACCGTGCCGCAGGACCGTGCTATGCATGCCGAGACCCCGGCTGCGGGCGGCGGTGATATAGGGTGCACGCAGAACCTCGGCCATCGCCGCACGTGTCACCTGCGTAAAATAAGCGAGCGGGCGCAGCGTCAGGGTCAAGGCGGGAAGCACCAGCGAACGCCAGCTGTCCC
Organism: Agrobacterium burrii; assembly: GCF_017313405.1. Lineage (NCBI taxonomy): Bacteria > Pseudomonadati > Pseudomonadota > Alphaproteobacteria > Hyphomicrobiales > Rhizobiaceae > Agrobacterium > Agrobacterium burrii. The sequence continues at coordinate 235,968 of NZ_JAFLNA010000001.1, read as the reverse complement.
ATCCCGCCGACGGCAACCAGCCGAGATAGAGCGCAAACACCAGCGCCGACATCGGCGCGAACCAATATTCCGGCGTCGCAACGAAGGTCTGGATCATCAGTGTCGCGAAATTGTCGAGCCGCCCGCCCGGGCGCATCGCCGCCAGTGTGCCGAGCGGCAGGGCAACGGCGACCGCGATTGCGAGCGCCGTCAGCGCCAGCGTTACCGACACGCCGAGGGAGCGCAAAAGCTCGCCGGCCACGGGCTGGCTGCTGGTGAAGGAAAAGCCCAGATCGCCACGCAGCGCGCTCGACAGCCATGCGAAATATTGCACATAGAGCGGCCGGTCGAGCCCGAGGCTTACCCGCAGCGCCTCGACCGCATGCGGATCGAGCGCCGTATCGCGCATGCGTGAAAACAGGATGGTGCGGGCCGGATCGCCACCCGCCATATAGGGCAAAAGAAATGCGATGACGGAAACGATCGTCAGCATCAGGCACAGAATAAGGAAGCGTTGCAATATCTGTATCCACATGGCCCGGTTTCCTTCACCACAATTGGCATTTGCTGCAATCGACGATCAGTTCCCGATGGGAACAGCTGTTTATTTCATGAGACGTGATAATTCCGTCGCCACGCCGGAGGTGCCCTTCAGCATTCCGGAGCGCTTGGGCACAACCGCCACCGGAACAAAATCGGGATCTTCGGATTGCGCCAGATCCTGAATGATCGGGCAATCCGGCTCGCCATTGTCCGGGCAATAGGTTGCGAGATTTCGAAGCGTGTCGGCCATGTCGCGGAGCGAATGCATCTTCGCTTCCAGATCCACGACATGTTCCATGACGATGCGTTTGACATCGCAGGACGCACCACCGGGATCACGCCACAGCATCATCAGCTGCCTGATCTTTTCTATCGAAAAACCGAGGTCGCGTCCGCGCCTGATGAAGCGCAGCGTTTCCAGATCATTGGCCGTATAGACCCGGTATCCGGCATCCGTGCGGTTTGCCGATTTGATCAGGCCGATCATCTCGTAGTGGCGGATCATCTTTGCAGAAACACCTGAGGCGGTGGCGGCGGTGCCGATATTCATGGATCCTGCTCCTATCTGTCCGGGGTGAAAAACACGTCTGCATGAATGTCGGCGGTGCGCATACCCCGCGCCACCAGTTGCGGCACGGTCGCCTCGATCATCGCCGGCGGTCCTGCAAGATAGGCCTTCCAGCCATCAAGATCGTCGAAATCATCCGCCACCGCATTGCCGACATAACCGCACCGCATCTGCGCATGTGGCTCATTGGAGAGAACCGGAACGAAGCTCAGATTGTCGTGCCGCGCGGTAAGCGCCTCGAAATGATCGACCATATAAAGGTCGCGCAGGGCGCGGGCGCCGAAATAGAAATGGATAGGACGGTCCCGGCCCATGATTTGCCCCGTCGTAAGAGCAGCCTCGACAACCGCCTTGACCGGTGCCAGACCCGAGCCGCCGGCAATGCCAAGGATCGGCCCGCAATGTTTTTCCCGCAGGAATGACGACCCGAAAGGCCCCACCAACGTGACAGGATCACCCGCCTTGGCCTGCGCGAAGATATGGCCGCTTGTCAGCCCACCCGGCACATGCCGGATGTGGAATTCTATCAACTCCTCGTCCACCCGGCTGGCGATGGAATAGTCGCGCGGCGAACAGTCCGGGTAAAGCAGGCGCACATATTGACCGGGTTTGAAGGTAAACTGCGCGCGATCGTCAAGCCTGATGCGGATGAGCTTGATATCATGTGTCGCATCCACGGCTTCCGCCACTACGCCCTCAAAGCGGCCAGTCGGAATATCAGCGAATTCGTCCTCACCGTTGAGCCAACCGATCGTCACGTCGCTCAGCGGCACGGCGCGGCAGGCGAGCGTCAGGCCTTCCGCCTTTTCCTCTTCGGTCAATGAAAAGGGCGTGTGCTTGAGGAGATCGATCTCGCCGGAGACGAGATGCGACTTGCAGGCGCCGCAGCGGCCCATGCGACAACCGTGCGGATAGGTGATGCCTGCCGCCAGCGCGGCCTGAAGCACGGTTTCGCCCTGCGCCGCCATGATGCTGCGTCCGATCTGCGGCAGATAGATTGTGTTGCCAGGCGTCATCATATCCGCCCTCCTATTCGGCCGCTGCGAGCTGCATGCCAGCCGCTTTGTCCACCAGTGGGGCACGGAAGCTTTTCAGGCGCAGCGCATTTGTCAGGACAAATACGCTGGAAAGCGCCATGGCTCCGGCGGCAAGGACAGGCGACAGCAGAACGCCGTTGACAGGATACAATATTCCGGCCGCCACGGGAACGAGTGCTGCATTATAGGCAAAGGCCCAGAACAGATTCTGGCCGATATTGCGGATGGTCGCCTTGGAGAGCGCGATGGCATTGGCAACTCCGCGCAGATCACCCGACATCAACACCACGTCGGCGCTTTCAATCGCGACATCCGTGCCCGTGCCGATGGCAAGGCCGACATCGGCTGCCGCGAGCGCCGGCGCATCGTTGATGCCATCACCGACAAAGGCAACGCGTCGCCCGCCGGCCGCCAGTCTCTTCACGGCCTCGACCTTGCCATCGGGCAGCACTTCCGCCACCACTTCATCGATGCCAAGGCGGCGAGCGATGGCTTCCGCCGTGCGGCGGTTATCGCCCGTGATCATCGTGACTTTGAGACCCAGCGCATGCAGCGCCGCAATTGCTTCCGGCGTCGTCGGCTTTACCGGATCGGCAACGGCAATGATCACGGCCAACCTGCCATCGACGGCGGCATAAAGCGGTGACTGCCCTTCCCTGCCCAGCCGCTCTGCATCGCCGGCGAACATGGAAACATCGTAACCGAGCTTTGTCATAAAGCGATCCGCGCCCGCTTCGACCTTACGGCCATCGACTATCGCCGCCACGCCGAAACCGGGGGTGGCCTCGAAGCCCTCCGCATCGGCAAGCGTCAGGCCGCCATGTTTCGCAGCCTCAACGATTGCCTCGGCGATCGGATGTTCGGAACGGTTTTCGAGTGAAGCGACGAGGCGCAGCACTTCATCCGCGTCGAACCCCTCCGTCGTGGTGAAATGCACCAGTTTCGGCTTGCCTAGCGTCAGCGTACCAGTCTTGTCGACGGCGATAACATCGGCATCGCGCAGCGTCTGGAGCGCATCGCCGCGCCGGAACAGCACACCCATTTCGGCGGCGCGGCCGGTGCCGACCATGATCGAGGTGGGCGTGGCAAGGCCCATGGCGCAGGGACAGGCGATGATGAGGACTGCAACAGCGTTGACAAGCGCGAAGGTCAAAGCCGGGTCCGGCCCGAACACGAACCAGACGACGAAGGTGATGAGCGCCGCCAGCATCACCGCCGGCACGAACCAGTTGGTGACCTTGTCCACCAGCGCCTGAATGGGCAGCTTGTCGGCCTGCGCTTCCTCGACCATGCGGATGATCTGCGCGATCAGCGTATCAGCGCCCACCTTGGTGGCGCGGAAGGTGAAGGAGCCATTGCGGTTGACCGTGCCGCCGACGACCTCGGAACCCGCGGTTTTCGTCACCGGGATCGGTTCACCTGTTATCATCGATTCATCGACATAAGAGGAGCCATCGAGCACAAGGCCATCGACGGGCACCTTTTCGCCCGGACGAACGACAATCACATCACCAGTCTGTACATCCTGTAACGGCACATCGATGGTTTCGCCATTGCGCAGGACGCGGGCCGACTTGGCCTGCAGGCCGACCAGCCGCTTGATCGCCTCGCTGGTGCGGCCCTTGGCGCGCGCCTCGAGAAAACGGCCAAGCAGAATGAGCGTGACGATAACGGCCGCCGCCTCATAATAGACATTGGCCGTGCCACGCGGCAGGATTTCCGGCAGGAAAGTCGCGACCACCGAAAATCCCCAGGCGGCGGCAGTGCCCAGCACCACCAGCGAATTCATGTCGGGTGCGAGCCGTAGAAGTGCGGGTATGCCCTTCTTGAAGAACCGCAGACCGGGTCCGAAAAGAACCAGCGTGGTCAGCGCAAATTGCAGATACCAGCTTTCCTGCATACCGACTGTTTCCATCACGAAATCATGGATGGCTGGCACCAGATGCGAACCCATCTCCAGCACGAAAACCGGCAGCGTCAGGGCAACGGCCACGGCAAGGCTGATTTTCAGACCCCGCAATTCGGCTTCGCGCCGGTCCGGCTCATCACCCTTGGCTTTGTCCGTGGCGACCTCACTTGCTTTATATCCTGCCTGCCTGATTGCTTCGGCCAGTCTGGCGGCAGAGACGGCACTGCCGGCAACGCGGACGGTGGCGCGTTCCGTCGCGAGATTGACGCTTGCATCGGAGACACCGGCAACAGCCTTCAGCGCCTTTTCGACGCGCCCGACGCAGGAGGCGCAGGTCATGCCCTCAATATCGAGTTCGATGGTTTTCTCATCGACGCCATATCCGGCATTCCGCACGGCTGCGATGACAGCCATCACATCGGGCGGGCCGGAAAAGGCAATATCGGCGCGCTCGGTAGCGAGATTGACCGAGGCCTTGAGAACCCCCGGCACTTTAGCAATCGCCTTCTCGACACGACCGACGCAGGAGGCGCATGTCATGCCATCGATCGCAATCTGATGACTCGCCCGGACCTCTATTTGTGACATGCGTATGACCCCTCTTTTCTTTATATCGAAAAAGATAGGGCTTCCCATCGTGGCAAGGTCAATAGGTTCTTTTTGATGATTTTCAAGAAGAGATGACGTGCACGTGAACGGGCGTTTTACGCCGGCTCAGGACTTGAAACAGGGGATAAATCAAAGGGAAGTTGGTGCGGACGGCGGGACTTGAACCCGCAAGACCAATGGTCGGCAGATTTTAAGTCTGCTGCGTCTACCGATTTCGCCACGTCCGCATTGCCGCGCCGCCTGCCGATCCGGCTCCGGCGCTGCAACTTGCTTCGTCATTATTCGGTGCAGGATTAAACAGTTCCGATCCCGAATGCCGACAGCGCCTCATCTACACAGGCAGAACGGTTGCGGTCAACGGGGCCTCAGCCACACCAGGACTGATTTTTTGCAGATGCCGGATGTGCCAGCCCTTCGCGCACGAGCTGATCGGCAAAGGAGACGCCCGAACGCGAAAGCCGTTTGCGTTCCATGGCTTGCCCGCTGGCACCTGCGGAAGAGGCGACATCGAAGGTACCGGCATTCAGCATGTCGCGAAGCCTGACCTTGGCAATGAAACCGCGCTGACGCTCTTCCATGCAGCGCGCCCGGTCAATCTGCGGAACCTCGATGCCGGCGAGCTGCATTTTCACACCCTTCATCCAGAAGGTGTTGCCGTCGGCCACGCAATTGTTAAGCCCGGAGCGGCCACAAAAGGCAAAAGCACCGCTCTTTTCGCCGATCGAGATTTTTTCGACCGTGGGGCGGGTTTCCGGCAGGATGGCCGCGACCTTGCTCTGCGATGACGTGGATGGCATGGCGATGGAGCGTGGCGGCACCGGCCCGTTGCCGGGCGAAACCGGCGACGCGGGCCGAATGCTCGCCACCTTTTCCGGCGCGGCCGCCTCGCGTTTCGCTGCGGTTGCGAGTTTTGGAGAATTCGTCGTCGTGGATGTTGCCCTCGCAACATGGCGCTGCGGCAGAAGGCTGTCGCGATGTTCGTAAGCCTGAATGCCGCCGCCGACGAGGCCCAGCATCAGGACCCAGGGCCAAATGCTGCCGCCGCCAGATTTCTTCGCCGTGCGGCGTCGCGCTGCCGGTTTTCGATTGCTCACGATCGGACTCCTTCTTTACGGAGCCGCATTATCGGCCAAATGAGTTTCCGAAAGGTTGGCGTTTTAGAGCGTTTGCGCTTTCTTCGAATCACGAAAACGCTCTAACTCTTTGTTTTGGCGCATTTCCGGGCGGAAAACCGGGTACACTTTTACTGGAATTGCTCGAACAGATCTGTGGATAAACGATCAGCGAACCTGATCGAGAAGCCGCTTGCATTCGAGCAGATCGAACAGGGCCTCCTGCAGCAGCGCCTGATCATCCTTGCCGATGCCCGATTTGCCGACCGATATTTCCGCATCGCTGTTGCCGCCGCCGAAGCCGAAGAAACGACCGCTCGGCTTGGCCTTCGGACGGCCGACGACCTCGTCCCCATCGGTATCGATGACGCGTGGTTCGGCAACTTCCTTTTCACCACTCGCCGCCATGATGGCTTCCATGGTCGCGAGATCACCCGAGGCAATGGCAGCCACGAAACGGTTGCCATTGGCTTTCAGCAGCTTCTGCACACCCTTGATGGTATAACCGTGGTCATAAAGAAGGTGACGAATGCCTTTGAGGAGATCGATATCATCCGGGCGGTAATAACGGCGGCCCCCGCCCCGTTTCATCGGCTTGATCTGCGGAAAGCGTGTTTCCCAGAAACGCAGCACGTGCTGCGGCAGGTTCAGCTCATCCGCAACTTCACTGATCGTCCGAAACGCGTCGGGGCTTTTGTCCAAACTACCACTCCCATCCGGACCTGGAGCGCCATGCATCCAGCCGGGTGCTGAACAGAACGCTTCTCACCCGCCGCACATAGCGCCGTCGCGAAAACCGTATCCGATCTTCACGCCGATGCCCGTCACGGCAAGATACCAATTATTAAAATTGATTATGATGCGAGTCGACCGGATTTCAACGGCTTGCACGTTGAAATTCAAGCATGTTCACAAGAAGAATGGGGAAAAGGGTTTGCCATATGGCAAAATGCCTTGCCGCAGCCGGCTTACGCCCCGGCCTTCTGGCCCTTTTGCTTGGCCTTGCGGGCCGTATGCGCCTTGAGAATGCGCTGCTTCAGCACATTCGACGCCTTGAATGTCATGACGCGTCGCGGCGAAATCGGAACTTCCTCACCCGTTTTCGGGTTGCGGCCGATACGCTCGTTCTTTTCCCTGATCTGGAATGTCGCGAAGGACGACAGCTTGACGACCTCGCCACGGGTGATCGCGTTGCAAATCTCGTCGATGATCGTCTCGACCAACTCGGCGGATTCGGTGCGGGACAGCCCGACTTTACGAAACACAGATTCTGCAAGATCTGCGCGTGTCACTGTCTTCCCGGCCATTTTTCCCCGCAAACCCTGTCTGAATTTTTCTCTAGGAGCCGCCGAGATTATTTCCCTTGTGGCGACCGGTCAAGGGATTGTTCCAGATTCATTTGAAGCTTTCGGCAATCAGTGCAAGGGCTTAGGGCGCCCGGCGCGGTTTTGCTGCAACCACAGGGCGCTCAGGTGCGACGGATGAGGCCCCGGCCACAAAAAATACAGCCGATTTCGCGTCCGCGCCTCCCCGCAGAATGAATTTGCCGTTACCAGCGCAGCAGCACCGCACCCCAGGTGAAACCGCCGCCCATGGCCTCCAGCATGACCAGATCGCCCTTCTTGATGCGGCCGTCACTGGCCGCAACGGCCAGCGCCAGCGGAATGGATGCGGCCGAGGTATTGCCGTGTTTGTCGACGGTGATGACCACTTTTTCAGGATCGATGTTGAGCTTCTTCGCCGATCCGTCGATGATGCGCTTGTTGGCCTGATGCGGCACGAGCCAGTCGAGATCGTCCGCCGTCGTGCCCGTCGCTTCGAAAGCCTGCTCGATAACGTCGGTGATCATGCCGACGGCGTGTTTGAACACTTCCCGGCCTTCCATGCGCAGATGGCCGACGGTGCCTGTCGTGGAGGGTCCGCCATCGACATAGAGCTTTTCCTTGTGCGAACCGTCGGAGCGCAGTTGCGCGGTCAGGATACCACGATCGTCAGAGGTCCCCTCGCCTTCACCAGCTTCGAGAACGATAGCGCCTGCGCCATCGCCGAACAGAACGCAGGTGGTGCGGTCCTTCCAGTCGAGAATGCGCGAGAATGTTTCAGAGCCGATAACCAGAACGCGCTTGGCCATGCCACCGCGAATATAAAGATCGGCGGTCGAGACGGCATAGACGAAACCGGAACAGACGGCCTGCATGTCGAAGGCGAAACCATGGGTCATGCCGAGACGATTCTGGATATTCACTGCCGTTGCCGGAAAGGTGTTGTCCGGAGTCGACGTCGCCAGAATGATGAGGTCGATATCATCAGGGGTCAGACCGGCATTGTCGAGCGCAGCACGGGCCGCCGCCTCGCCGAGCGAAGCTGTCGTTTCGCCTTCGCCGGCGATATAGCGCTGCCGGATGCCCGTGCGCTGCACGATCCATTCGTCGGTGGTCTCGACGACCCCTTCAATTTCGCTGTTGGTCATGACACGCTTCGGAAGCGCTGCCCCGAAACCACGGACTATAGAGCGGATCATTCCCTTATTCCTCGTCAGCCACAAGAGCTTCGGGCGCCGGGGGCGGAAGTCGTCTTGCGTGGTAAATCTTCAGATCATTTTCTATCTTGGCCGTCAGACCGTTGTGAACCATGTCGTAGCCGACATCCACGGCGGAGGCAAAACCAATGGCATCCGTGCCGCCATGGCTCTTGATGACAATGCCGTTCAGGCCGAGAAACACGCCGCCATTGACCTTGCGCGGGTCCATCTTTTCCCTGAGCACATCAAAGGCGCTTTTCGCCAGAACATAACCGATCTTGGCAAAGAAGCTGCGGGAGATCGCCTCACGCAACAGCGTGGTGATCTGGCGTGCCGTGCCTTCGGCGGCCTTGAGCGCGATATTGCCGGTGAAACCTTCGGTCACCACGACATCCACCGTACCCTTGCCGATATCGTCGCCTTCAACGAAACCGCGATAATCGATGGTGCCGAGATCGGCCTCGCGGATCAGACGCCCGGCCTCACGCACTTCTTCCTGACCCTTGACCTCCTCGACGCCGACATTCAGCAGGCCAACGGTTGGACGGTCAATATCGAAAAGAGCGCGCGCCATCGCGCCGCCCATCAGGGCAAAATCCAGCAATTGCTGGGAATCGGCGCCGATCGTCGCGCCGACATCGAGAACGATGCTTTCGCCTTTCAGCGTTGGCCAGATGCCGGCGATGGCCGGACGTTCCACCCGCGCCATGGTGCGCAAACAGAATTTGGCCATGGCCATCAGCGCGCCGGTATTGCCGGCGGAGACCACGACATCCGCCTCACCAAGCTTCACCGCCTCGATGGCGCGCCACATGCTGGAGACGTAGCGGCCACGGCGAAGCGCCTGGCTCGGCTTTTCGTCCATGGCGACCGAGACTTCACAATCGTGAAAGACCGACTTTTCCCGAAGCGCGGGATATTGTGCCAGAATGGGTTCGCATTTGCTCTTCTGCCCGTAGAGCAGAAAAGTTACATCGTTGTGCCGTTCAAGCGCCTTGGCGGCACCGGGTATGGCAACATCTGGGCCGAAATCGCCACCCATGACGTCAATTGCAATTCTGATCACTCGTCCCTTATCCTTTTTGCCGCCACTCAAGCGGATTTTGCGCGAAAATACCTTTTCCGGCTTTTGTTACAATAAAATTATTTCAGCCCAACGGGGCCATTCAGTCTTTTTTCCAATCTTTTAACGCGGCGAAAGGCGACGGGCGCTTTTCTTCTTCCGGCTCATTGTCGGCGGTTTCTGGAAATTCTGCCTCCGGCTTGCGCGGATAGGGATCGATCGCAAGGGCGGCGAATTCCGCAACCGCGGCACCGACATCGATGCTGTCGCCGGTGAACTGGTCGGGAATGTCAGGGCCATCGGGGTCGAGTACGATCTCGCCTTCCTCATTGGTGACCATCCGCGCCAGCTTCGATCCTTCCGGCACGAAAATATGCTCCACAGTCTCGTCGATCTTGCTCATGACCGGCTCCAGCGTCACGACGCAGGACTGGGTTACGGCCGCATGCACCTCGCCCCTGATCTTCACGCCATCCTTCTTCCACCGGGTAACCTGCAATTCCGCCTTCAGATATTCGACGGAAACCACATTCCAGAATTTCGCCAGCGCCTTCAGCTCCTCGGCGTTGGCTTCGAGACCAATCCTGACGGGATTGGCGGAAATATGGCCTACCTTTACGGGATAGGAAAAAGACAGGTCGTCATTTGCGGCGTGTCGCGTGTTCATGGTGAACCTCATCGTCCAGGCAAGGGCAGCGTCAGGCTTCCGGTTGCTATTGTTTCTTCGGATCCGGCGGAAAGGGCTGAAGAGGCTTCCATCATCCAGCCCGCCAGCCCGTCCAGCGCCGGCGCCGTCTCGTCTGCCTGCGGGTATATATTGCGCCGGAGCGCTGCGGCAAGGGCAACGGGGTCGGATGCATCCAGCGCCGCTGCATAGGATTCGAGCCGGCCATAGAACATGCCGGCGAATTTCTTCATGCGTTTCGGCACGCCCTGATCGCCGATGCCGAGTTCACGGATGGAGTGATCGATATCCTGAAAAAAGGCGTCGACGATCTCCTGCGCGATCTCCTGACCGCTGACCCCGGAGGATTTGGTGCGGCGGAAATAGAGAATCATGATGACCGACAGCATCTCGAAGCGGCCCATCACGGTATCGGGAACGCCGAGATCGAGATAAAAACCGGGCGTGCGGGCGGCAGCCGTCAGGATCTCATATTGCCGGTCGACTATGGCGCGATTGTTGTTTTTCTTCTTGAACAGCCCGAATATCATCGTTTTTTTCCGAACGGGACCGGTGAATTCACTTACCACCCATCGCACTTGTTGCATGATCGTCAAAGCTGGTTTACCGAAGCATCCACGAATTGCAATGCTGTCACGGTCACGTTCGTCTTTTGGCTGAAACAGTCGAAGAGAACCGGAGGAGTTCCAAAAGACCGGGAAAGCATTGAATTTGGGGGGTGATCGGGATTTTCCGTCCCCGGATTGACACAATCATGTGCACAGACACTGTGCACCACGCAATGCCGGAAGGTGCCATTCATGATCGCAGTCGGGGAAACGCAGTTGAGCAAGCAGAAATCCGCAAGTCACGGCAAAATTCTGAGCAAGACGGCCATCGCAATCGTACTCGCATCCGGCCTGCTTTCCGCCTGCACCAGCACCACCGACGTGTTCCACAACGGCTACGTCATGGACGAACAGTCGCTTCAGCTGATCCCGGAAGGTTCCAGCCGCGAGCAGGTTCTCCTGACCATGGGCACGCCCTCCACCACGGCGACATTCGGCAACGAGGTGTTCTATTACATCTCGCAGAAGCGCGTGCGCCGCGCTGCCTTCATGAAGCCGACGCTGGTCGAGCAGAACATTCTCGCCATCTATTTCAACAAGGACGGCGTGATCGAGCGCAAGGCCAATTACGCGCTGCAGGACGGCAAGGTCTTCGACACGATTTCGCGCACCACCCCGACCGGCGGCAAGGATCTCACCTTCCTGCAGCAGCTGCTGTCGGGCGGCACCTCGGGCGCCAATATCGCCAAGAGCATTCTCGGCCAGGGCAACAACACGCCCTGACCGACAGTCAAAAGCATTCGCAAAATCAAAGGCCCGGGGACTTCTCCCCGGGCCTTTTTGTATGTCAATGCTGCAAGCCCTCAGTGGGCAAGAACCGCCAGCAGCAGCAGCGCCACGATATTGGTGATCTTGATGGCCGGATTGACGGCCGGGCCGGCGGTATCCTTGTAAGGATCACCGACGGTATCGCCCGTCACCGACGCCTTGTGGGCGTCCGAACCCTTGACGTGACGCACACCATCCTTGTCGATGAAGCCGTCCTCGAAGCTCTTCTTGGCGTTATCCCATGCGCCGCCGCCTGATGTCATGGAAATCGCCACGAACAGTCCGTTGATGATGACACCGAGCAGCGACGCTCCGAGCGCTGCAAAGGCTGACGCCTTGGAGCCCGAGATCAGCAGCACGCCGAAATAGACGACGAGCGGGGCCAGAACCGGCAGGAGCGACGGGATGATCATTTCCCGGATTGCCGCTTTCGTCAGCAGGTCCACGGCCTTGCCATAGTCCGGCTTTTCCGTTCCGGCCATGATGCCGGGTTTTTCGCGGAACTGGCGACGAACTTCCTCAACGATGGCGCTTGCAGCCTTGCCCACCGCCGTCATGGCTATGCCGCCGAAGAGATAGGGGATGAGGCCGCCGAACAGCAGACCGGCAACGACGTAAGGATTGGCGAGGCTGAAGGAAATCTCGCCGATATCCTTGAAGTACGGATAGGTATCGCCATTGGCGGCGAAATAGGACAGGTCGTTGGAGTAAGCGGCAAACAGCACCAGCGCGCCGAGACCGGCAGAGCCGATGGCGTAACCCTTGGTGACCGCCTTGGTGGTATTGCCGACAGCATCCAGCGCGTCGGTCGCCTTGCGGACGTCAGGATCGAGACCGGCCATTTCGGCAATGCCACCGGCATTGTCCGTGACCGGGCCGAAGGCGTCGAGCGCCACGATCATGCCCGCCAGCCCAAGCATCGCGGTGACGGCGATACCGGTGCCGAACAGGCCCGCGAGCTGGTAGGTGCCGATAATGCCGCCGACGATGACGATGGCCAGCAGCGCCGTCGATTCCAGCGAGACCGCAAGCCCCTGAATGACGTTGGTGCCGTGGCCGGTAACCGATGCCTGGGCGATGGAGTTGACCGGGCGCTTGTTGGTGCCGGTATAATATTCGGTGATGACGACGATCAGCGCCGTTACCACCAGACCGAGCAGACCGCAGAGGAAGAGGTTGGTGCCGGTGATCTCCATGCCGGCGACCGTGCCCACTGTTCCCCAACCGACCGTCGCATAGGTGGCGACCGCAAGGCCGGCGACCGAGAAGATGCCGGTGGCGATCAGCCCCTTGTAGAGCGCGCCCATGATGGAATTGTTGGTGCCGAGCTTGACGAAGAAGGTGCCGGCAATCGAGGTCAGGATGCAGGCGCCGCAAATCGCCAGCGGATAGACCATGGCGCTTTCCAGTATAGGCGTTCCCGCAAAGAAGATCGCGGCGAGAACCATGGTCGCCACAACAGAGACGGCATAGGTCTCGAACAGGTCGGCCGCCATGCCGGCGCAGTCACCAACATTGTCGCCGACATTGTCGGCGATCGTTGCCGGGTTGCGGGGATCATCCTCCGGAATACCTGCTTCGACCTTGCCGACGAGATCGCCGCCGACATCTGCGCCCTTGGTGAAGATGCCGCCGCCGAGACGGGCGAAGATGGAGATCAGCGAGGCGCCGAAACCGAGCGACACCAGCGCGTCGATCACCTCACGCGAGCCGGCCGGGTGGCCCATCACCGAAGTCAGGATGTAATAATAGATGGAGACGCCGAGCAGCGCGAGACCCGCCACCAGCATGCCGGTGATGGCGCCCGACTTGAAGGCGATATCGAGGCCCGCGCCAAGGCTGTGCGAGGCTGCCTGCGCGGTGCGCAGATTGGCGCGCACGGAGACATGCATGCCGACGAAACCGGCCGCCCCTGAAAGAACCGCGCCGATGAGGAAGCCGATGGCCGCCATGGCCGACAGCAGATACCAGGCCAGAATGGCGACGATCAGTCCGACGATGGCGATGGTGAGATATTGACGGGTGAGATAAGCCTGTGCGCCTTCACGGATATAACCTGCTATTTCACGCATACGCTCGTTGCCCTGATCGGCATCGAGAACACTCTTGGTCGCCCATACCGCGTAAACCACGGACAGGATACCGCATAAAATTACTATGGGTATTACGGTCATGCGCACTTACCTCCCAAAAGGCCGGGTCTCACTCCCTCCCCGGCGTGACGAACCATCTGCGTGAACCTGAAGCACGATCGCCCGTGCACAAGGCTCTCTCCGGGCCATTTGTTCCCCTCCCAAGGAAAAACGACCTGCGCGGCAAGATTGCGTTGGCGAAAGGTGCGGCGTCAAGCCCACAAATTTGCCTGAAACATGAAAGGGGTAGAGAACGAACGCGACTTTACGCAGCGTTTTTGCGCTGCCTCAGCAGCAGCGACAAAACGAGCAGCAGGCAAAGGCCCGCAACCGGCCAGATGACAAGGTTCATCACCGACCAGCCCCATGCCGTAAACACCTTGCCGGAAGAGAAGGATGACAGCGCCACCGTGCCGAACAGCACGATATCGTGGAAGCCCTGCACCTTGTCCGCCTCGTGTGGCCGGTAGCTTGACGTGATGATGGCAGTTGCGCCGATGAAACCGAAATTCCAGCCAAGCCCGAGGAGAATCAACGCCGCCCAGAAATTCCACAATTCGATGCCCATATGGGCAACGATGGCGCAGGCCATCAGCACGATAAGGCCGACCGCCACGATTTTTTCCGCGCCGAATCGGGAAATCAGCATGCCGGTGAAGAAGCTGGGAGCGAACATGGCCAGAACGTGCCACTGGATACCGAGCGTGGCGAGTTCGGTGGGGAAACCGCATCCGACCACCATGGCAAGCGGCGCGCCGGTCATCATGAAGGTCATCAAGGCGTAAGAGCCGATGCCGCAGATCATGCCGGTGATGAAACGCTGTGTGCGGACGATTTCCGACAGCGGGCGCACGGCCTCCGTATGGGTGGATGCGGCCTTCGGGTCGGGCAATTTCAGGAATGCCAGAATGGCGATCGACACGAGACCGAGCGGCACCAGTGCGATGAACGCGCCGGCAAAAGTGACCGGTGCGAGCAGGTCCTTGCCGAGGATAGCCAGTTGCGGCCCGACGATGGCCGAAATGATGCCACCTGCCAGAATCCAGGAAATAGCCTTCGGCTTGTAGAAGGATGGCGATGCATCGGCTGCGGCGAAACGGATTTTCTGCGTGAAGCCGCCGGAGATACCGATCAGCAGCAGGCCGACGGCAAACAGCCAGAAATCAGAGCGGAAGAGCGCCACCGCGGCGATGCCGCCGCCGATCGAGCACATCAGCGCGCCGACCATGAAACCGGCCTTGCGGCCGAGGAACCGTGAGGCCGCCGCAACGCAGATGGCGCCGAGCGCCACGCCGATATTGAAGCCTGTGAGCGGCGCGGTTGCCAGTGATTTGTCGGCGCCGAGCAGCTGATAACCGGCAAGCGCGCCGACCGAAAAGCTTAAAGGCGCGGCCGATCCCATGATCGCCTGCGCCATGGTCAGAAGGAAGACGTTGCGCTTCGCCTCGTCCAGTTGAACTTCAAGCCCGGGGACGGAAACGGCGCTCATGTCTTCCTCACCTAATGTATTTTAGCGTTTTGCCTCGCCGCGCACCTGCTTGGCAATGCGGTCAAGCACCGCATTCACCAGCTTCGGCTCGTCGTGTTCGAAGAAAGCACGGGCGATTTCGACATATTCCGTGACGATGACGGCGACCGGCACGTCATTGCGTTCGAGAATCTCGAAAGTACCGGCGCGCAGGATGGCGCGCACGGTAGCGTCGAGACGCGACAGCGGCCAGTCTTCCAGAAGGGCGGAACGCACCAGGGGATCGATCTTCGTCTGGTCACGGACGACGCCGGAGACGATGGAGCGGAACCACGACGGATCGGCCTTCAGGTAGGTATCGCCATCGACTTCCTGGCCGAGACGGTGCGCCTCATATTCGGCCACCACTTCCATCACGCCGGTGCCGCCGACATCCATCTGGTAGAGCGCCTGCACGGCCGCAAGGCGGGCCGCGCCGCGCTGGTTGGCCGGCTTTACCGAAGGCTGGCGCGGTTCGCCGCCATTATCAACATTCGACATGCGCTCAGCCACCCAGTTTTTTCTTCAGTTCGATCATGGTCAGCGCCGCACGGGCAGCAAAACCGCCCTTGTCCTTGTCGGAACGGCGCGCGCGGGACCATGCCTGCTCGTCATTTTCGACAGTCAGGATGCCGTTGCCGATCGGCAGCGATTCGCTGACGGCGAGGTCCATCAGGGCGCGGGAGGATTCGTTGGAGACGATATCGAAGTGATAGGTCTCGCCACGAATGACCATGCCGAGGGCGACGAAACCGTCATATTCCGTGCCGTCATTGTCGGCACCGTCCAGCGCCATGGCGATGGCGGCGGGGATTTCGAGCGCGCCGGGAACGGTGATGACGTCATAGGTAGCGCCTGCCTCATCAAGCGCAAACTTCGCGCCTTCGAGAAGGGCGTCCGCCATATCGTCGTAAAAACGTGCTTCCACGATAAGAAGATGAGGTTTGGACATAAGATTTTCCTGAAAAGGTTCGCGCCGGATCATACCGGCTTTTGCGGCGGTCAAACCACGACTGGCTGTTTTTGGCAAGTAATTTCATAAATCGCACGCACAGGACGCCGCGTTTGCGGGCCGTTTTGCGGCTTGCAAAAATCAGGTTTTCTGGAAAGCGAGGTGGATGCCCAGCCCCATCAGCACCGTTCCCGCAGCGCGGCGGGCAATCACCTGCACGGCGCTTGAACGCTTCAGACGCCCAACCATGGCACCGGCCAGAAGCACGCCAAAAAGATCGGCGGAGGAAAAAATGAAGTTGACGGCGATGCCGAGGATCAGCAATTGCAGCCAGACCGGAAAGGCCGCTGCCGGATCGACAAATTGCGGCAGGAAGGCCAGAAAGAATAGCGCTGTCTTCGGATTGAGCACATCGACGATGATGCTGTCGATAAAGGCCCGGCGTGCCGATTTCGGTTCGATAGTCAGATTAACCGCTTCGCCTTCCAGCTTGCTGCGCAGCATCGAGAAGCCGAGCCAGATGAGATAAAGCGCGCCGCAGAGCTTTACCGCCAGATAAAGCCACGGCACCGCCTGAAACAGCACGGAAAGCCCTGCCGCAGAAGCAACGATGTGGACATAGCAGCCGACATGGATGCCAAGCACCGCCATCAGCCCGGCAAACCGGCCACGCGCCATGGTTTGCGCCGCCGCGTAAAGCATGGCCGGGCCGGGAATATAGGCAAACAGGGCGGTGGTGATGAAAAAGGCTGTCAGCAGCTCAAAAGACGGCATGATGTGTTCCCCTACCCCGTTTGGCTCGCAATCGATTTCAAACGGCCGAATGACGTCTTTACAATCTTTCCGGTTCGACCGGAAGTGCGGCCGTGACGAACGCCCGATGGGGAGCAAGCCCGCGCCTCCCCTCCCGTCATTCCGGCCCTGAGCCGGATTCCAGCCGCCACGCGTCTGCGCGTCGGGAACAGCCTTTTCAGCCCAAGGACCTAGGCTGGCTGGATACCGGCTCAAGGCCGGTATGACGGAGGAGAAAGTGTCAGCCTCGGCGTACTATCGGACTACGCCGAGGGAAATTCCGCAAGCCTCGCGGCGTAACGCGCCATCGTATCGACTTCGAAATTGACGAAATCGCCCGGCTGGCGCTCGCCCCACGTCGTCACAGTCAGCGTGTGGCGGATCAGCAGCACGTCGAAATCCGTGCCTTCGACCGCGTTGACGGTGAGCGAGGTCCCGTCCAGTGCGATGGAACCCTTGGGTGCAACGAATTTCGCCAGATGCTCCGGCGCGCGCAGGCGAATACGCACCGCCTCGCCCTCCGGCTCCACGGACAGGATTTCCGCCTTGTCATCGACATGGCCGGAGACGATGTGGCCGCCTAGTTCGTCGCCGATCTTCAGCGCCCGCTCCAGATTGACATGGGTGCCCTTTTGCCATCCGGCAATCGTCGTCAGGCGCAGCGCCTCTTCCCAGGCTTCGACCTCATACCAGCGCTCGTTGCTGCCGTCTTCCGGCAGTCTCGTCACCGTCAGGCACACGCCGCCATGGGAGATCGATGCGCCCATATCGATGGTCTTGGGATCGTAATTGGTCGCCACCCGCAAACGAATTCCCTCGGCCAGAGCTTCCAACTCGGACACGGTTCCAACGTCGGTGACAATTCCGGTAAACATCAAAGCGGCCTTTCATAATCGAAGCAGCGATCCGGCCCATAGGCCGTTTCGCTGACCAGAACATAATCGCCCGTGATATCGGCACGGCGGAGCGGTGTTTCAATGCCGCCTTCGCCGATCACGACCGGGCTTTCGAACAGCATGATACGGTCCACCAGCCCGGCTTCAAGGAATGATTTTGCTGCAAACGCGCCGCCTTCGACCAGAAGTTCCGACATGCCGCTATCGGCGAGGGTGTGGAGGAGGGATTCGAGCGATGGTGCTTCGAGGATTTGGATGCCGGCTTCGGTGAGGAGTTGGCGTCGGTGGTCGGGGTTACCCCCCTCTGTCCTGCCGGACATCTCCCCCACAAGGGGGGAGATCGATGGAACGGCGTATTGCCCGACATCAACAGCTGGCGAATGAGACCCCGACTCAAAATTTGAGCGAGCGGACAGCCCCTTGCCGATCTCCCCCCTTGTGGGGGAGATGCCCGGCAGGGCAGAGGGGGGTAAAGCGGCAATCACCACCGGCACTTCACGCGCCGTTCGCACCAGCTTAGACATCAGCGGCAATTCAAACTGGCGGTCCAGCACGATGCGCACCGGCGAGCGCTGCTCCAGGCCGGCAATGCGCACCGTCAGCTCCGGATCATCCGCAATAGCGGTCCTGATACCAACGAGAATGGCATCACAACGCGCCCGCAGCTCATGCACGGCATGGCGAGCCTCAGGCCCGGTGATCGCCACCTGCCCCTCGCCCTGCCTGCCGATCATCCCATCGGCGGAAATTGCAAGTTTCAGAATCACATGCGGGCGTTTTTTCATCTGACGTGTAAGGTAACCGGCAAGCGCTCGCTTACCCTCATCACGCAGCAGACCGGTCTCCACGACAATGCCGGCATCACGTAAAATCGTATAACCACGACCGGAAACGCGTTCGTCCGGATCGTCCACCGCCACCACGACACGGGCGACGCCGTATTCCACCAGAGCGTTGGCACAGGGCGGGGTTTTTCCCCAGTGCGAGCATGGTT
Source organism: Agrobacterium burrii (assembly GCF_017313405.1). Taxonomy (NCBI): domain Bacteria; kingdom Pseudomonadati; phylum Pseudomonadota; class Alphaproteobacteria; order Hyphomicrobiales; family Rhizobiaceae; genus Agrobacterium; species Agrobacterium burrii. Next base: position 217,293 of record NZ_JAFLNA010000001.1, on the reverse strand, counting down.
CAAGCGTCACATAGGCGGTCGCACCACGAGCAGCATCGCCGGCGATTTCCAGCGCCTGGCGCTCGGCATGCGGGCGGCCGCCAGTGGCAGTCACCGCTTCGGCAATGATTTTCCCGTCTTTAACGAGAACACAGCCCACGGAGGGATTGGTAAGCGTCTGGCCCTGGTGGCGAAGCGAAACCTCGATTGCCCTTGCCATGAACCTCTCGTCATCGGCACGGCTCGTCACGGCTAAACCCCGGCGTCCGTATCGCGGGCGATCTTGGCATTGATTTCGGCAATCACGTTTTCAAAATCCTCGGCATGGCTGAAATCGCGATAGACCGAGGCGTAACGCACGAAGGCCACGTCATCGAGGCTTTTCAGCGCTTCAAGAACCTGCAGGCCAATTTCTTCCGAGGGAATTTCCGTCTCGCCAGAGCTTTCGAGACGACGAACGATGCCGGAAACGGCCCGCTCGATCCGGTCGCGGTCGACCGGACGCTTGCGCAGCGCGATCTCGAAGGATCGCACCAGCTTTTCCCGGTCGAAGGGCAGCTTGCGGCCGCTTTTCTTGATGACCATCAGCTCGCGCAGTTGCACGCGCTCATAGGTCGTGAAGCGGCCGCCGCAATCGGGGCAGATGCGCCGCCGACGGATGGAGGTGTTGTCCTCCGCCGGACGCGAGTCCTTGACCTGTGTGTCTTCGGAACCGCAGAATGGGCAGCGCATCGTCTTTTTTCCTTACATGTACGGGTACATCGGGAAACGGTCGGTCAGGCCGACGACCTTTTCGCGTACCGCAGCCTCGACGGAGGCATTGCCCTCGTCCGAATTGGCAACCTTCAAGCCGTCGAGAACCTCGACGATCAGCTTGCCGATTTCGCGGAATTCCGCTTCCTTGAAACCGCGCGTTGTGCCGGCCGGCGTGCCAAGACGGACACCGGATGTGACGAAGGGCTTTTCCGGATCGAAAGGAATGCCATTCTTGTTGCAGGTCACGTAAGCGCGGCCGAGTGCTGCTTCCGCACGCTTGCCGGTGGCGTTCTTCTTGCGAAGGTCAACCAGCATCAGGTGGTTGTCGGTGCCGCCGGAGACGACATCCAGACCGCCTTCGATCAGGGTTTCTGCCAGCGCCTTGGCGTTCTTGACGACCTGTGCGGCATAGTCCTTGAACTCTGGCTGCAAAGCTTCACCGAAGGCCACTGCCTTGGCGGCGATGACGTGCATCAGCGGGCCGCCCTGCAGGCCGGGGAATACGGCCGAATTGAATTTCTTGGCCAGATCCTCGTCGTTGGTGAGGATCATGCCGCCACGCGGGCCGCGCAGCGACTTGTGCGTCGTCGTCGTTGCAACATGGCAATGCGGGAACGGCGACGGGTGCTGGCCACCGGCAACGAGACCGGCGATGTGGGCCATGTCGACCATCAGGTAAGCGCCGACTTCATCGGCGATCTCGCGGAAGCGCTTCCAGTCCCAGACGCGGGAATAGGCAGTGCCACCGGCGAGGATCAGCTTCGGCCGGGTTTCCTTGGCCTTGCGCTCCACTTCGTCCATGTCGAGCAGGTTGTCGCCTTCGCGCACGCCGTAGGAAACGACGTTGAACCACTTGCCGGACATGTTGACCGGCGAACCATGCGTCAGGTGACCTCCCGAGTTCAGGTCGAGACCCATGAAGGTATCACCCGGCTGCAGCAGCGCGAGGAACACGGCCTGGTTCATCTGCGAACCGGAATTCGGCTGAACGTTGGCGAAGTTGACGCCGAACAGCTTCTTGGCGCGCTCGATGGCGAGCTCTTCAGCAATGTCGACGAACTGGCAGCCGCCGTAATAACGCTTGCCCGGATAACCTTCGGCATATTTGTTGGTCATGATCGAACCCTGCGCTTCAAGCACGGCGCGGGAAACAATGTTTTCCGAGGCGATCAGTTCGATCTCGTGGCGCTGGCGACCCAGTTCCTTCTCGATCGAGCCGAAAATATCCGGATCAACTTCGGCAAGCGGACGGGAGAAGAAAGCATCTGTGTTCGACATGGTGAAGGCTCCTGAAACAGTAATGCGATGGCGTCTTAGCGTTCCGCCCGGACAAGAGCAATACGAGGTGCGAGATTTGCCCGTCAAAACGCGACGTTGCGACAAAAAACGGCAGCTGTTTTCAGAAAATCGTCAAGAAAAAAGCCGCACCCGAAGATGCGGCCTGTTTTCATCGATAAAAGCGCAGATCAGTTGCGCGGCAGAAGGTCGTCATCAACAGGGCCGGCCGGTTGCTCGATGCCGGTGGTGGTGTTGAGCGCCAGTTCGGCATTGCCGTCCTTTTCATAGATATCGTCGCGGAACTGCACCACGCCGTCCTTCGCCGACCATGCGGTGATGTAGACGAAATAAACAGGAACTTCCTGCGCCAGCTTGATCGGCGTGTTGACGCGGGTGGCGATGACGCGCTCCATTTCCTGACGCGACCAGCCGGGCGTGTCGCGCAGCAGCCAGCTTGTGAGGTCGCGCACATTCTGCACGCGCACGCAGCCGGAGGATTCGAAACGCATCAGCTTGTTGAAGAGGCCCTGCTGCGGCGTGTCGTGCATATATTCGTTGTTCGGATTGTGGAAGTTGATCTTCGTCGAAGACATGGCGTTGATCTTGCCGGGGTCCTGACGGAACATCAGGTTCGGAGCCTTCGGCGCGAACCAGTCGACCGCGGTCGGCGGCACTTCCTGTCCCTTGCCATCGATGAGGCGGATATTGTTCCGCTCCAGATAGGTCGGGTCCTTCTGCATCAGCGGCACGATATCCTTCTCGATGATCGAGCGCGGCGCGGTCCAGTAAGGGTTGAGGATGACCTCGTAGATCTTGGAATTGATGACATGCGTCGGGCGGCTGGCGCGGCCGACGACGGCCGTGTTGCGCAGGACGACGCGTTCATTCTCCACCGCTTCGATGGCGGCGGCCGGAATATTGACCATCAGGTGACGCGGGCCGAGATCGCCCGACATGGACTGGATGCGCACGAGGTTGGTCTGCAATTGCGCCAGACGAATCTGGGCCGAAACATTGAGCGCCTTGGTGGTATATTCACCGCTGACACCATCGGCGGGAAGACCATGGCGGGCCTGGAAGCGTTTCAGCGCACCATCGACGTAACTATCGAAGGCGCTGGAAATGCCGGCCTCGCGCGGCAGGTCGCCGGACACCATCAGTCGCTGGCGAAGCGCCTGTACGGAGGGGTCAGAGACGCCGATCTGAAGACGCTGCTGGCTGACGGGCACATCCGGCCAGCCGCCATTCTGGACGATCTGCTGATATTGCATGATCGCCTGCTGCATGTAGACCGGCGCTTCCCGGCCGAGAACCGGATTGTTGGAAACGACGCCGACGGCGGAACGCGACGTATTGGCGTCGAACTGGTCATCCCAGTTGCCGCGGCGTGACGAACCCATGAGATCGTTCAGCGCATTTTGCGCCAAGGCCGGCGCGGCAAGCGCTGCGACACCAACGGAAACGGCTGAGCGCAGAAGCGCGCGGCGCGATACGGAATCGGAAACGGATTTCTTTGTCATTCTACCTACCAGCCACTCTCTTCGGCATTCTCAACAATGCCTAAATCAATATGATTAACAAACACGTACAACGTGCCTGCCGGCCGGTAATGCTCGAGGCCCAGTGTCTGGGCGCTACAGTCTGGCGGAACAGTCGGGACTTGCCGCGACAGCAGGAGAAACAGCCGGCTCCCTCACCCTTGCCGGTCCCATATCAATATGGCCAATTCGTGTCACGAGCCTTTTCTCACAAAGCTGTGTTGCCTGAAAATAAAGGCGAAGGCCCGGATAAGGCAACGGGCTTGACATGAAAAACAAGCGTCGGCGTTGCTCTGAATCCGCAAGCCGGAGGCAAAGCGATGCCCCCGGCTTAAACAGTGAAACCGTCGCGGATATTAGAGACGATAAGCGATCGAGTCGTTCCAGAAGCGATCGAGACGCTGCAGCAGCTTGTTCATTTCGGAGAACTCGCCGGTACCGATGCCGCCGACCTTTTCGATCGAGCCGACGTGGCGTTCATAAAGGCGGGCAACCGTTTCGGCGATGGCCTGGCCTTCTTCAGTCAGGCTGATGCGGACCGAGCGGCGGTCGACACGCGAGCGCTGATGGTTGATGAGACCAAGGTCGACCAGCTTCTTGACGTTGTAGGAAACGTTCGAGCCGAGGTAATAACCGCGGGAACGAAGTTCACCGGCCGTCAATTCGGAATTGCCGATGTTGAAAAGCAGGAGCGCCTGTACGGCGTTGACGTCATCACGACCCTGACGATCGAACTCGTCCTTGATGACATCGAGGAGGCGGCGGTGGAGACGTTCCACCAGGTGCAGCGACTCCATGTAGAGCGAACGGATGGTATCTTCGTGTGCGTCGGCAACAACGGCCTGCGGCTTAACTTTGCTATTGATCATGACTGCCTCACTGTTTTGTTTGGCGGTGTGTTTGTTTGTCTCCCGCCTTGAGTGAGAACCTAATCAATGCGCATAAAATTCTACTTAAAAGCTACGATTAACAAATGGTTACCTGCATTTTCCCTGGAGGGGCCAACTTGTGGCGAAGCGGGAATGGCCAGAGCTCATCTATTATAAATCAATGACTTAGCGATAAAAAACAGCCGAAAATCAGGCCCAATTGCTTTATTCTTATGGTAAATCAATTCTTGCGCGTTCTTCATTCTGGCGGTGATCCAGCCAGAAAGCGACCAGAAATAGTATATAAATGGTTGCCACGAGGCCGTGCATGACGGGTACCAGCGTGTTGGCGCCAAAGATATGTGGCCATACCTTATACATGGCGATCTGCGCGCCTGCGCCCATGACCCACATGACGGCGCCCCAGGAGGCGCCAAGCCAGAGACCGAGTGCCGCGACCGGGAAAATGACTGCAAGCGCGCTGCCCGCCACCCGCCAGGGCAGGTTCAGCATATCGAACCGCCCCTGCCCGCCCAGCGAGTACCCCGTGAGCATTGCCCAATATTGCAGGCCGAACCAGAAACAGGAGACCGCGACCAGTCTCATGAAGACCAGAAAGAGGATTTCCGTAAGCGGGAGCTTCGGCAGAGGTTGAGAATCAGGTTCCATGGCCGGAAGATACGGTCTCGACGGGCGGGCGACCAGCCCATATTGAATCCGCTGGCTCGTCTTGTCAAAGCAGCATCGCCCGTTCATGGCGGGTGTGGAACCGCAGGACCTTCGAGGGGCCGCGCCTTGTTTCCTCAGAAGGCCAGGGCGATCCGCACCAGCAGGCGATAGGCAAGACTGCGCGGCACCATTTGGTTGACAGTCCCGGCGATGTAGAGATCGCGGTCCGGCACATAAAACAGCATGGTCCCGAAGACGCCGGAATGGCCGATCATGGCGGGGACGGGAAAGAAAGGCGACTGCCAGCGCGGAATGCTGAACCGCATGACACCGATGCCATAAGAAAGAGGCACCAAAGGCGAGAAGATCGAGCGCCATTGCGCCGTCATCCCCGTGAGGCTGGTTTTGGGAAACAACTCACCCCCAACAAAAGCGCGCAGAAACCGGATCTGGTCCCGCATGGTCGAGACGATGGCGCCTTCGGCGGCAAACGAGGCTAGAGCCCTGGGAGTATGTAGAGGCATGTTTCGATACATAACCGCCGTGACCTCGCGATAGCGATCAAGCGTCGCCGGCGTGAAGAGCCAGGTGTCTTCCAGCGCCAGCGGCTGAAAGATACGGTTACGGAGCGCATTTTCATAAGAACAACCGGCCAGAATTTCAACGATGCGCCCGAGCAGCATATAGTTGGTGTCGCTGTAGAATGCCTTTCTGGGCGTGGAGGGCGCAAAGTGAGCCTTCATGGAGCGGGAAATGGACAGAAGTTCGTCGAAACTCCAGCCCCTGTCTGCCTTGAGCAGATCGGCAAGGACCGTGCCTCCGTCCGGCCGCTTGTCCTCGAAATAGTCCGGGATGCCGGAGGTATGGGCCAGAAGTTCACCGATTGCGACCTGCGATCCGAAATCACGTCCATCGTAAATATTAAGGCCAGCCATCGTCTCGCATCCGAGCAGGTCCGAGGCGCGGGCATCCAGCGTGAGCTTATGCTCCTCGCACAGCTGGACGATCAAAGCCGCCGTGAACAACTTGGTGATGCTGGCGATGAAATAGGGCCGTTGCGCTTCGCCGTGCCGGCAGGAAAAACCGGTGGACGGCTGCTCGACAGTCAGGGCAAGTCCAGCGGCACCGGGCGGAAAGGTATATCCGGCCGCGATCCGCTCAAGCTTCGGCGTTTGCATCTATCACCCCTACTGGCCTGTTCCGTGCAGGCTTGCACAATCGACCGTGTCAACTCCTGGTAACGCCGCATTATTCCCCAACAGCATTGCAGGAAAATTGTCGCATTCGCATCGTGCGCCCTCCGTGTTATGGAGCTTTCCAGAATGGACGGGATACGAAGGATATTCTTACATGCAGGACAAAACGCATCTGGTCGACGAGATTACCGGCCATCGCCGCATGCGGCGCAATCGCAAGGCGGATTGGACGCGCCGTCTGGTGCAGGAGAACCGCCTGACCGTCGACGATCTCATCTGGCCAGTGTTCATCGTGCCGGGCAGCAATATCCTCGATCCCATTCCGGCGATGCCCGGCGTCAACCGGATGAGTATCGACCGACTTGTGGAAGCGGCGAAGGAAGCTGCCGACCTCGGCATCCCGGCAATCGCCACCTTTCCGAATATCGAGATGGAGCTGCGTGACGAGACCGGCTCGAATGCGCTGGAGGCCAACAATCTCATCAATCAGGCGACTATCGCGGTCAAAAAAGCCGTTCCAAATATCGGTATGATCACCGATGTCGCGCTCGACCCTTTCACCAGCCACGGGCATGACGGCATTTTGCGCGGCGACGAGATCGTCAATGACGAGACGGTCGATCAGGTCGTCAGGGCGGCGATCCTTCAGGCGGATGCCGGCTCCGACATTATCTCTCCTTCAGAGATGATGGATGGCCGTGTCGGCGCCATCCGTCGCGGTCTTGATGCCGCCGGGCATCAGAATGTCGGCATCATGGCTTATGCGACGAAATTCGCCTCCGGTTATTATGGCCCCTATCGCGAAGCCATTTCCACGGCTGGCCTGCTGAAGGGCGACAAGAACAGTTATTACATCAGCCCCGCCAACGGCATGGAGGCGATCCGCGATGCGGCGCTCGACGTGGAGGAAGGGGCTGACATGCTGATGGTCAAACCCGGCCTGCCCTATCTCGACATCTGCTGGCGGCTGAAGGAGAATTTCGGGCTGCCGACCTTCGCTTATCAGGTGTCAGGCGAATATACCCAGATCAAGGCGGCGGCCATGAATGGCTGGATCGACGGCGAGCGGGTGATGATGGAAACGCTTCTCTGTTTCAAGCGTGCAGGCTGCGACGGCATCCTCAGCTATTTCGCCATCGAGGCTGCACGCAAGCTCGCAAAGGGCTGACGGCCACGTCTTATTGTATTCGGTCGTTTTCTTCCCATATTGTCTGCTGACACGGCACATATGCCGAGCTGTCAGACCTTCTTTAGGAGAAAACGACCGATGAGCCTCGACCAGAACCCCACCTATGCCGCACCGGACGACTGGCGCGCCTATAGCGGCGTCCTGAGCCGGCGCGTCTTCGCGTTCCTGATCGACTACGCGATCGTTCTGCTTCTGTGCATCCCGGCTGCGGTCATCGTTTTTTTTCTCGGCGTGATTACCTTCGGCCTTGGCTGGTTTCTCTTCCCGGCGCTGTTCGTCATCGTCGCGGTGCTTTATTTCGGCATATCACTCGGCGGTCCCTCGCAGGCCACACCCGGCATGCGGGCCATGGGCATCGCGATGGCGCGCATGGACGGGCGGCGAATCGATTTTCTGTTGGCGACCGTGCACATCGTGCTGTTCTGGGTCATCAACTCGGTTTTGACCCCTTTGATTCTTCTGGCAGGCCTGTTTACCGAGCGCTCGCGCCTCGTTCACGACTTCCTGCTCGGCACCGTCATGGTCAGAACACGCTGATATCGAGGAAAGCCACGAAAACGTGGCTTTCAAAGGCGGTAAATACCTCATCCCGCAGTTGACGTTTTCCGTCATTTTGCCATTCTGTGACATTATGCTTGTCGCTTGAAGCGCCGCCGCCAACCCCGTGAAATCGCGGCTCGCTTTCATAACAGACGCAGGAGGCGATCACGGTTCCATGAACACGCAGGCGACGCCCTCTCCTCAATTCTATCTTACGGCACCGGCCACCTGTCCCTATCTGCCGAACCAGATGGAGCGGAAGGTTTTTACGCATCTGGTTGGCCCGCGCGCGTCTGATATGAACGACCTTCTGACTCAGGGCGGCTTCAGGCGTTCGCAAAACATCGCCTATCGCCCGGCCTGCGAAAACTGCCGCGCCTGCGTTTCCGTGCGTATCCTGACCGAACAGTTCCAGCCGACGAAATCGATGCGGCGCGTCTTGTCCATCAACAGGGATGTCGTCGCCACCGTCCACGCCGCCGAGCCTTCCACCGAGCAGTTCTCCCTGTTCCGTCGCTATCTCGACCACCGCCACCAGTCGGGCGGCATGTCCGACATGTCGGCGCTGGACTATGCGATCATGGTCGAAGACACGCATGTGAACACCCGCATCATCGAATATCGCCTGCGCGAACCCGGCTCCGGCATCGACGCCAGCAAACGCGGCGAATTGCTGGCCGTGGCGCTCAGCGACGTGATGAGCGACGGGCTGTCGATGGTCTATTCGTTCTTCAACCCCGACCTCGAAAAACGCTCGCTCGGCACCTTCATGATCATCGATCACATCACCCGCACCCGCGCACTCGGCCTGCCGCATGTGTATCTTGGTTACTGGGTCGATGGCTCGGACAAGATGGGCTACAAGACCAGATACCATCCGCAGGAACATCTGACGCCGCGCGGGTGGGAGGTTTATTCTCCTAAAGAAGAATAAGAGTTCGCCAAACAGTCAAATTCATCCGATAAACTCCATTTAAACTTGGAGTACTTCATATGAAAGCAACCATTTTCGAGATCGGCGAAGCCGCAGGTATTATTATCCCCAAGGACATGCTTGAACGGCTTGGCTGGAAGATCGGCGACGTTCTCAATCTACGAATCGATGGCAATGTGCTTGACGTGCGATCCGCCAGTGGTGTGGATGAGGCGACAGATGATTTTGATCGTCAGCTTGAACATGCGCGGAGCGCGATGCGCAAGTACCACGTCGCCTTGAAAACGCTCGCAAAATCATAAAATTCGCTTGGTTTGACCACCAAACAAATACGATAGAAAACGTCCCGGCGGTGCCGGGAACGTCAATCACATCACCCACCGAACTTCCCGCTACGCGGAAACCCCTTCGGCACGGTGCGGCCAACGGTGGCGCGGTCGGCCAGCCATTCGCGCAGTTCTTCGCCGACCTTGTTGAACAGACGTCCGGCCGTGTCGGACCAGCTCAAGCCTTCCGCCAGCGCGAAGCACTTCACGTCCACCACGCCGCCATCCTTGTAGCGTTGCAGGCGCACGCCCTTGCCGCGCGACATTTCCGGCACCTGCGACAGCGGGAAAGCCAAAAGCTTGCGGTTTTCGCCCACGACGGCGACATGGTCGCCGGTCACCGGCACGGCAAGCTTGGCTTCGTCAGGCATGGCGACATTCATGATCTGCTTGCCCTTGCGGGTGTTGGCGATCATTTCGCTTTCGGCGACGATGAAGCCGTTGCCGCCGGTGGAGACGAGCAGCAGCTTGCGCGATGGATCGTGAACGAAGGCCGTCAGGATATCCTGATCGTTCTCCATATCGACCATGATGCGGATCGGCTCGCCATGGCCGCGTCCACCCGGCAGCTTGTCGGCACCGAGCGTATAGGCCTTGCCGCCGGTGGTCAGAAGCAGCAGCTTGTCGGTCGTCTGCGCCGGGAAGGCGAGCTTCGGACCGTCGCCTTCCTTGAAGGTCAGGGCGGACGTGTCGGACATGTGCCCCTTCAGCGCCCTGATCCAGCCCTTCTGCGAGATGACGATGGTGACCGGTTCCTTCTCGATCATCGACTGATGGATAGCATCGATATCGGCATCCGGTGCATCGGCGAATTGCGTGCGACGACGGCCGATCTCGGTTGCCTTGGCGTATTTCTTTTTGACCTCGCCGATTTCCCAGGCGACGGTCTGCCACTGCTTGTCGTCGGAGGCGAGCAGTCCTTCGATTTCGGCCTTCTCGCTGCTGAGGTCGTCGTGTTCCTTGCGGATTTCGAATTCCTCGAGCTTGCGCAGATTGCGCAGCCGCATGTTGAGGATGGCTTCGGCCTGATTGTCGGTGAGCGACCACCTGGCCATCATCACCTGTTTCGGCTCGTCCTCCTCGCGGATGATGCGGATCACCTCATCCAGATTGAGATAGGCGACCAGCAGGCCGCCCAGAATCTCGAGCCTGCGGTCGATGGCGGCCAGACGGTGACGGGAGCGGCGGACCAGCACGTCCTTGCGGTGCGCCAGCCATTCGCTCAGCACCTCGTTCAGCGCCATCACCTTCGGCACCTTGCCAAGCGACAACACGTTCATGTTGAGCGGCAGGCGGCTTTCGAGGTCGGACAGGCGGAACAGTGATTCCATCAGAAGCGTCGCATCGACGGTGCGGTTCTTCGGCACCAGCACGATACGCACGTCTTCGGCGGACTCGTCGCGAACATCCTCCAGCAGCGGCAGCTTGCGGGCGAGCAACAGCTCGGCGATCTTTTCGATCAGCCGAGATTTCTGCACCTGGAAGGGAATTTCGGTGATGACGATCTGGTAACCGCCGCGGCCGAGATCTTCCGTTTCCCACTTGGCGCGAACGCGGAAACCGCCGCGCCCCGTCTTGTATGCCTCGAGAATATTCTCGCGGCTTTCGATGATGATGCCACCGGTCGGCAGGTCCGGGCCGGGAATGAACTCCACCAGCTTCTCAACCGTCGCATCGGGGTGCTTGATGAGATGAAGTGCGGCGTCGCAAAGTTCATGGGCATTGTGGGGCGGGATCGATGTCGCCATGCCGACGGCGATGCCGGAGGCGCCGTTTGCCAGAAGGTTCGGGAAAGCGCCCGGCAGGACCACCGGTTCCTCGTCTTCCTCGTTGTAGGTGGCGCGGAAATCCACCGCGTCCTCGCCGATGCCTTCCAGCAGCAGCGCCGCCACATCGGTCATGCGCGCTTCGGTGTAACGATAGGCGGCGGCGCCGTCGCCATCGATGTTGCCGAAATTGCCCTGCCCGTCGACGATCGGATAACGCTGCGAGAAATCCTGCGCGAGGCGTACCAGCGCATCATAGACCGACTGGTCGCCATGCGGGTGGAACTTACCGATCACGTCACCGACGATACGGGCGCATTTCTTGAAGGCCGAGTTGGGGCGGATGCCCATCTCGCTCATGGCGTGGATGATGCGGCGATGCACCGGCTTCAGGCCGTCGCGCACATCCGGCAGCGCACGATGCATGATCGTGGATAGGGCGTAAGCGAGGTAGCGCTCTTCAAGCGCCGCCTTCAAATCGACCGGATGAATGTTATCGTCTCCGCCTGACGGAGGTACAAGATTTTTTCCCATGGTGCTTGACTAGCGGAAATGCCGGAACCCGGCAAGAAATTCAGGGGTCTGCCCTGTGGATGAAAACGCCTCTTTCACGAGGTTTTTTGTTAACCGCGATGTAAATGCCGCAATGCCGCCGTCATGCGAATCGATCTAAATTCTGTAGACCTTTGAATAATCGTGAATATAAGTATCACCATTAGCATTCTGACACGGTGCACATCCGTACGTTGAGGGAAGAAACATCATGAGATTGAAATCCACCCGGCAGGTTCTTTTTGCGAGTGCCGCGCTTCTTGTGCTTTCAGCGCCGGCTTTCGCGCTGGATGGCGGGGATGTGCTGAAGAAGATCAATGCAGCCTATGCCGCCCAGGGCGGCGAGATCGCCGCCGGCTCGGTTGCCGTCAACGGCTCCACCGTGACGCTGAATGACGTGACCTTCAACGCGGCCGCTGATCCGGCCAAGAAGTTTCCGGTCGGCAATGTCACGCTAGAAGGCGTCGAGGAAAACAACGGCGGCTACAAGATCAAGAACGCCCGTTTCGACAATATCGACTACAAACAGGAAAAAGTGGAGATCAAGGCGAGCGACATCTACATGTCCGGCCTCGTCATTCCCGCCGATGCGACCACGGGCACTGTGGATGCGCTGATGTTCTATGACGAAGCGCATAGCGGTCCGGTTTCCGTTTCCGTCGACGGCAAGCAGGCTTTCTCGCTCGAGGAAAGCACCGCTACGATGTCCGTCAGCGACGACAAGGCCTCGATCGGTTTCGAACTCGACGCCTCCGGCTTCAAGGCTGATCTTAGCGAAGTCACCGACCCGGCTACCAAGGACGCGATCGAGAAGCTCGAACTCAAGGCCCTTTCCGGCGACATGACCATGAGCGGCAGCTGGGAAGTGGCTTCCGGCACCGTCGATGTCGAGGAATACGCCATCGACCTCACCGATGTCGGTCGTCTCAACATGTCGTTCGGCTTCTCCGGCTACACGCTCGCCTTCATCAAGTCGATGCAGGAGACCGTGAAGGCTCAGGCAGCCAACCCGAACAAGGAACAGGCCGACCAAGCGGCAAGCCTTGCCATGCTCGGCCTGATGCAGCAGCTTTCCTTCGTCAATGCCGAGATCAGCTTCGAAGACGCCAGCATCACCAAGCGCGCCATCGATTACGCTGCCAGCCAGCAGGGCATGACGGGCGACCAGCTTGCCCAGACCATCAAGGGCATGGCTCCCATCATGATGGCCTCGCTCAACGTTCCGGAATTGCAGAACATGGTGTCGGCAGCGATCAACACCTATATCGACAACCCGAAGAACTTCTCGATCACCGCAGAGCCGGAAAAGCCGGTTCCGTTTCCGATGATCATGGGCGCTGCGATGGGCGCGCCGAACACCCTGCCGAAAATGCTCGGCGTGACGGTGACGGCAAACGAATAGAACAAAAAAAGCCCCGGTTTAAAACCGGGGCTTTTTTCTACTCAGTGCAACGGGGCTGCCGACGCATCCTGCTTGTCGTGCAGGGCGAAGCGGTCGATCATATGGGCACTCGCCTCGTTGACGCCGATGACCTCGACCCGTTTGCCGGTCTTGCGGAATTTCAGGACCACCTTGTCCAAAGCTCCGACCGCCGAAATATCCCAAAGATGCGCCTCCGTGACATCGATCGTCACCGCCTCCACCTCTTCAGCGAAATCGAAAGCGGCGATGAAGCTCTCGGTCGAGGCGAAGAATATCTGGCCATCGACGCGGTAGATCCGCTCCCAGCCATCGGCTGAAAGCTCCGGGCGGACATGGAAAAGCTTTGAGACCTTGCCCGCGAAAAACACGCCGGACAGGAGCACGCCTGCCAGCACGCCTTTGGCCAGATCATGCGTCGCGAGCACGGTGCCGACCGTTACCAGCATAACGATGCTGGAGGATGGTGGATTGCGGCTAAGATCGAGGATCGAGCGCCACGAGAAGGTGCCGATGGACACCATGATCATGACAGCCACCAGAGCCGCCATTGGAATGATGCGCACGAGATCATCAAGCACCAGAATGAGGAACAACAGGAAAGCGCCCGCCACGAAGGTGGACAGGCGGCCCCTGCCCCCGGAGCGGACATTGATGACGGACTGGCCAATCATGGCGCAGCCGCCCATGCCGCCGATCAGCGCCGACGCGATGTTGCTCGTCCCCTGTCCGATGCATTCCTGGCTCTTGTTGCTGCCCGTATCCGTCATGTCATCGACAATCTGGGCCGTCAGCAGCGATTCCAGCAGGCCGACGGCGGCCAGTGCGACGGAATAGGGAAAGATGATCTGCAACGTTTCGAAGGTCAGCGGCACCTGCGGCAGGGCGAAGATAGGCAGCGTCGAGGGCAGTTCGCCGAGATCGCCGACGGTGCGGATATCCATGCCGGAAAAAACCGCTACGCAGGTCAAAACGACGATGGCGACCAGCGGTGACGGGATGATTTTCGTGACCAGCGGAAAGAGATAGATGATCGCAAGGCCGGCTGCGATCATGACATAGGTTTCGACCGGTACGCCGATCAGTTCGGGCAATTGCGCCATGAAGATCAGGATCGCCAGTGCATTGACGAAACCGGTCATCACCGAGCGCGAGACGAAGCGCATCACCCGGCCAAGTCTCGCAAAACCCGCCGCGATTTGCAGCACGCCCATGAGGATGGTGGCGGCAAAGAGATATTGCAGGCCGTGCTCCTTGACGAGCGTGACCATCAAGACGGCCGTTGCGGCGGTGGCCGCGGAAATCATGCCCGGCCGGCCACCAATGAAGGCGGAAACACAGGCGATGGCGAAGGAAGCAAACAGCCCCACTTTCGGATCGACGCCGGCAATAACGGAAAAGCCGATGGCTTCGGGAATGAGGGCGAGCGCCACGACGATGCCGGAAAGCACATCGCCACGAATATTGGAAAACCACTCACGTCTGTAAGTCTGAAATCTGTTCATTTGAGTTTTTCGCAAAGAATGACGCACCGGCCGGAGCCATGTCCGGTAGATTGAAAAAGAATGTCGGTGCTTTGCGTTGTCTGGCGGATCGGCGGCCAGAAGAGCCACCCGGGATTTCACCGGGTCCGTGGTGAGTAATCCACCTATAAACGGCAAAAAAGCGGGCGGCAAGTTGCGCGCCCGCTTTTCGATGCCCACGAATAAGGCGTCAGGCCGCTTCGCGCAGACCATACCCCTGCATATCCATATCGCTTAACCGGAACTGCTGGACTAGTTCCTTGAGACGGGTGGTCTCGCCCGCCAGCATGGCGCTGGCGGCATTGTTTTCCTCGACCATGGCGGCGTTCTGCTGCGTGCCCTGATCCAGATGGTTGACAGTGGTGTTGATCTCGGAAAGCCCGAGCGACTGCTCCCTCGTCGCGACGGCGATGGCTTCGATATGGCCGTTGATTGTCTTGACCGAGCCGCCGATGCGCGACAGCGCCGCGCCGGTTTCCCGCACGAAACGCGCACCGTCCTTCACCTCGGTGCTGGAGTTGCGGATCAGCACCTTGATCTCGGCCGCCGCTTTTGCAGAGCGCTGCGCCAGTTCGCGCACCTCCTGGGCGACGACGGCGAAACCGCGTCCCGCCTGGCCCGCGCGAGCTGCCTCGACGCCGGCATTGAGCGCGAGAAGGTTGGTCTGGAAGGCGATCTCATCGATGACGCTGATAATGCTGCCGATCTTGCCGGATGACTGCTCGATCTTTTCCATGGCCATGATGGTGTCGACGACGAGATCGGCCGTGCGGCTGGCATCCTCATCGGCGGAATGGGCGACCGTTCGGGCTTCCACCGCACGCTCCGCCGAAATGCGGATATTCGCGGTCAGCTCATCGAGAGCGGCGGCGGTTTCTTCCAGCGAGGCGGCCTGCTGCTCGGTGCGGCGGGCAAGATCGGCAGCGCTCTGGCTGATCTCCTGGCTGCCGCCGTCGATCGCCACGCTCGATTGCACGACGCCGGACATGGCGGCATCCAGCTGGCGGATAGTGCGGTTGAGATCGTGGCGCAGCGCCTCGAAATCCGGAGCAAACGGCTCGTTCAACTCGAAGGAGAGATCACCGGCGGCGAGGCGGTGCAGCGCTGCCGCAAGGCCGCCTGTCGCCTGCATCAACCGCGCCTGTGCCTCGGCCTCCGCCTCGCGCTGGAACCGGGCCTTTTCGTCTTCGGCCTGTTGCCGGGCCGCAAAAGTCTGGTTCTCCAGTTCAATCTTGGCGATGGCGGCCTGCCGGAAAATTTCCAGCGCCTGCGCCATGGCGCCAAATTCATCCTTACGGCGCAGGCCGGGAACGGCGAATTCGGTTTCACCGTCGGCGAGGCGACGCATCGCGCCGGTGATCAAAGTCGCGGGGCGGGTTATCGAACGGCCGATGAAATAGACCCCGGCAAAAAGGATCACGACGGTCAGGGCGATGAGGGCGACGACGATCGAAACCGTGGTCTCCGCCGCATTCTTGTTTTCGAGCGCGCTGGCCTGCCGCTCCTGCCGATAGGCCGAGGAAATATCAGCGACAACGGGAAGCAGCGTATTGTAAGCGGAGGCGACCGTTTCGCGCGCCTTTTGCTCCTCCAGCACGGCCTGCGCATAAAATCGGAAGGCGGCGGTGTAGATCTCCAGAGCATCCATGATGCGCTGGCGCTCGGCACCCGGCCGGTATTCCAGCTTCACCAGCGCCTTGAAGGTTTCCACCTCGGCGGCGTGTTTTGTCGCATAGGTTTCGTCGCGCCGCAGGATGAAATCCTTTTCATGCCGACGCATCATCAGCATGCTGGCGCGGATTTCGGCATTGGCGACGGTGTCTATGTGTTTCTCAATGGAATGCACACCATTGCGCATCGCACCTTCAAGACCATCGGCAGGGGTGAGACCCAGCTCCTGATTTTTGGAAACCAGCGCCTTCATGCGTTCGCCATAGGCGGCAACACCCTGCGCCAGCGCATCAAGTTTCAAGCGGATCTGCGGCGTCGCGCTGCCTTCGAGAGAATTGACGGACTGCCCAACCTTGCCCATCGTCTGGTCGAACTGCGCGACGGAATTCATGTCCCTGGAAAGCAGGAAGTCCCTCTGGTGCAGGCGGCTTTCATGCAGAGCGTCCACCAGTGTCGTCAACACCCCGTCCCTCTGGATCAGCGTGTCTTCGGCGACGCGATAACGCTCCTCCATCTGCCTTTGCCACAGCAGCATGCCCGCGATGACGGCGATGCCACACAGCGCGGCCAGCGCCAGCATGGACACGCGATGCGCTATTTTGAACGTCGAGACCAGCGAAAACATTCAACCCTCATTTGTGAAATTTCATGGGGCGATGAATGATCGACAAGACTTAAGAAGTTCTCTACCGGATTTGTCAGTTTGATTAAGGTTTTATGACAATCCACAGGTTAGGGAGAAGAAACAGACGACTCCCGCAAGCAAAGTTCTCCCACGACTAATATACCCGCAGCAGAAACAGAGTAGACAAGGGGCGGGAAAGCACTGCTTTCCCGCCTCAGTATTCGCTCTCCGCTTTTCTCATCTGACGCCAAGCCGGATAAGGAAAAACGGGAGGTTACGTCGATTGAAACCAATCTGGCTGCAGAGGCTAGACTATGCCACCTCGTTTGTGGAGTTTTGCATCTGCGAAGCGCCTGCTCCCGACCAATCGACCCGGCGGGTGGCGAACATGGTGGCGGCTATGGCAATGAAGGAAATCACCGCGCCGGCCAGCAGCGCATATTCGTCTTCATTCAGAACCAGATACATGACACCATAGGAAACCGCCAGAACGGTAAACAGCGCCGCACCATTCTTACGACTATTGGTTGCGCTTCCGAGATAGAAGGCAATCAGTGCCGCCGTCGATAGCGAGGCCGCGGCATAGGCGATGGTGAAGCCGGTATGCTCCGCGAGCGCCAGCAGCAGCACGTAAAAAACGATCAGCGCGAGCCCGGTCAGCACGTACTGTATCCAGTGCACGCTGCTGCCGCCCCTGAGTTCGACGATGAAGACGGCAAGAAAGACCAGCGAGATGAAGCCTATCGAATATTTCAGCGTGCGTGCGATGATCTGGTAGAACTTCACGGGCTCGACGAGGTTAATCGTCATCAGGCTGTTCGTCAGCGGCAGGCGCGAACCCTCCGCTACCCGGTCTATGCCCCTTGCGAGATAGGGGATTGTCCAATTGGCCGTGAAATCCGAGGCGGTGACGGTCTTTTCCTCCGGCAGGAACAGGCCTTCAAAACCGGGATGCGGCCAGTTGGCCTTTGCCGACAAACGCGTGGTCTGGCCAGCAGGCGCAACGGCAAAGCTGCCGGAACCGTTCAGCGAGAACGCTATATCGAAGTCGAAGCCTTTTGCGAGAAGGTCTCTTTCAATCGATCTGTGCACGCCTGCATCGGATCTGATAGACGGATCCTGACCGGTACGGGGCGCTATTACCGAGATATCACGCATGCCGGGATCGAACGGTAACACCGGACCGCCATCAATCCTGACACCGGCGCTCGACCTTATACCGGTAATGTCCTGTATGCTGAGGACCAAAATGGCGCTGTCCAGACGCGGCGTGCCGGAGAAACGGGCGAGATCCTGAAGGATGCTGGCACCGAAACGGCCATTCAGGACAAGGTTGCCACTATAGACGGGCAGGCTGTAGATCGACAGCCGCTTCTCCTCGGTCTTCAGATCGGCCGCGACATCAAGCGTTTCCGGCATGACCAGCACCCATTCCGTCGTGCGGTCGACGATGCTCTGGCCATTCACCTCGCGGCGGCGATCCACATCGAAAGGCACGGCAAGATAGGGGCCGTTCACCACCTGATCGCCACCCCAGCCGCTGGCGATACGGCCTGAAACGTCCTCCGCCCGCGAGGCGCGCTCTTCCGTCAGCGCCCAGACAAGAAGGAGCGGCACGAGCAGAACCATCGATATGAAACCGATCATCAGGAACTTTGCGCCCGGCGAACGCAGGCTGACGGCGAGGCCGTTGCGCGGCGGGGCTGGAGGTATCTGCCCACCCACCGGGGCAAGGTCTTTTTCCGTTTCATGTGCCATTCTGAAATCCTTCTAAATATGATCGCGCCGAAACCGAAAGCGAAGTTCGGCCGGCGCTGTCCCAAGTTTAAAACCCCTGATAGTCTTGCGTTCCCAAAATGGGCGCGAAACTATACTGGGATCGGATTTCGGCTGATTACGCTCGGAATTCCGTTAAACTCGCGGTAAAATTGTGACTTTGCCGAGGTCGTTGCAAAAACAGAAAGGGCCGGCGTTGCAGCCAGCCCCTTTGTTCAAAACCCTTATGGGGCAGATCAGTCTTTCTTGGACGGAACCACGCGCAGAGCCAGTTCGCGAAGCTGCGTCGGCGTTGCCGGCGACGGGGCGTTCATCAGGAGGTCCTGCGCCTGCTGGTTCATCGGGAACAGCGTGATTTCGCGCAGGTTCTTGGCGCCGACCAGCAGCATGACCACACGGTCGATACCGAAAGCACAACCGCCATGCGGAGGCGCACCATACTGGAAGGCGCGGTAGAGACCGCCGAAGCGCTCTTCCACGTCGGTCGGCGAGAGACCGACCTTTTCGAAGGCCTTGACCATCAGCTCGGGCGACTGGTTACGGATCGAGCCGGAAGCGATTTCGAAGCCGTTGCAGACGGCGTCATACTGGAATGCCTTGATGGACAGCGGATCCTGCCCTTCCAGCGCTTCCATGCCGCCCTGCGGCATGGAGAAGGGGTTGTGGGCGAAGTCGACCTTCTTTTCTTCTTCGTTATATTCGAAGAAGGGGAAGTCGACGATCCAGCACATTTCGAACCGGTCGCGGTCGATCAGGTTCAGCTCGTCTGCAGCGCGGGTGCGCGCCTCGCCGGCGAACTTGTAGAACTTGGCCGGATCACCGGCGACGAAGAAGCAGGCGTCGCCCACTTCCAGGCCGAGCTGCGTGCGCAGCGCCTCGGTGCGTTCCTCGCCGATGTTCTTGGCGAGCGGGCCGGAGCCGCCGATCTTGCCGTCTTCTTCCTTCCAGAAGATGTAGCCGAGACCGGGCTGGCCCTGGCTCTGCGCCCAGACGTTCATGCGGTCACAGAAAGCGCGCGAACCGCCGGTCTTGGCCGGAATGGCCCAGACCTGAACCTTGGGGTTGGAAGCGATCATGTTCGCAAAGACCTTGAAGCCCGAACCGTCGAAATGTTCGGTCACGGCTTCCATGACGATCGGGTTGCGCAGGTCCGGCTTGTCGGAACCGTATTTGCGGATCGATTCGTCATAGGGAATGCGTGGCCACTGTTTCGTCACCGGCTTGCCTTCGGCAAACTGTTCGAACACGGCCGTCATCATCGGCTCCATCGTGGTCCAGACATCTTCCTGGGTCACGAAGCTCATTTCAACGTCGAGCTGGTAGAATTCACCCGGCAGACGGTCGGCACGCGGGTCTTCATCGCGGAAGCACGGAGCGATCTGGAAGTAGCGGTCGAAACCGGCCACCATCAGCAGCTGCTTGTACTGCTGCGGCGCCTGCGGCAGCGCGAAGAACTGGCCTTCGTGGATGCGCGAGGGAACGAGGAAGTCGCGCGCGCCTTCCGGCGAGGATGCGGTGAGGATCGGCGTCGTATATTCGGCAAAGCCCAGATCGCCCATGCCCTTGCGCATGGAAGAGATGATCTGCGTGCGGCGCACGATGTTCTTGTGCAGCGTCTCGCGGCGCAGGTCGAGGAAGCGATATTTCAGGCGAACGTCTTCAGGATATTCCGGCTCACCGAACACCGGCAGCGGCAATTCCTTGGCAACACCCAGAACTTCGATCTCCTGCGCGTAAAGCTCGATCTCGCCGGTCGCCATGCCCTTGTTGATGGTGTCCTCTGAGCGCGCCTTGACGAGACCGTCGATGCGGATCACCCATTCGCCGCGCACCGTCTCGGCAACCTTGAAGGCCGGGCTATCAGGATCGGCCACCACCTGGGTGATGCCGTAATGGTCGCGAAGGTCGATGAAGAGAACGCCGCCATGATCTCGCACGCGGTGGACCCAACCGGAAAGGCGAACGGTTTCGCCGACGTCGGACTTGCGGAGAGCGGCACAGGTGTGGCTGCGGTAACGATGCATTTTTATATCCTGGAACGTGTCGTGGGCCAGATCAGCCACACTGTCGAATTTGGCCGGAAAAACGCATGACCAGCCTGATTTGTCAAGGCAAAGCGCAAGATTGTCGCCTCCTGACTGTCCTTTCCCCCGGCTTGGCTTTAGATAGTGCTTATTCAGCCCGCCAAACCGAGTCGGCCCGCAATGAGCCAGATCAGACCCCTTATCCCGCTTCTCGTCACCGCCGGCATTCTGATCGGCGGCAATGGCCTGCAGGGAACCTATATCGCGCTGCGCGGCCTTTCCGAAGGGTTCTCGGCCAGCACCATCGGCCTCATCAGCGCCGCCTATAGTATCGGCTTTGCGCTCGGCTGCATTTCGGTGACGCGGCTGCTGCGCAAGATCGGCCATATCCGCACTTTCGCCACCATGGCGGCCGTGGCGTCGGCCGCGTCGATCGCCATGCCGCTCATCATCCATCCCGTGTTCTGGATGTTGATGCGTTTTGTCATCGGCATTGCGGTCGCCTGTCTTTTCGCCGCAATCGAAAGCTGGATCAATGCGCAGGTGACGAATTCCAACCGGGCGCGCACGCTGTCCATCTATCGTTTCGTCGATCTCGGCTCCGTCACGCTTGCCCAATACATCATCCCGGTCGTGGGGATAGCCGGGCCGGTGGTGTTTTCGCTGATCGCCATGGCGCTGTCGCTGTCCCTGGTGCCGATTTCGCTTGCCGATAAATCCAACCCCGCGCCGCCGAAACAGATACCGTTCAATCTTTTCGCCGTCTGGCGCATCTCGCCACTTGCCGTTGTCGGCTGCGTCGCCGTCGGCCTCAGCATGGCGGCGTTCCGTAATATCGGCCCGATCTATGCCGAGCAGATCGGCCTTTCGGTGACCGCCATCGCCACCTTCATGAGCGCCGGCATCATCGGCGGCGTGGTGCTGCAATATCCGCTGGGCGTTTATTCCGACCGTTACGATCGGCGCATCATCATACTCGCCACCACTGCGGGCTCTGTCATCGTCGGCCTGTTTCTCGCCTTCTTCGCCGGCACCGACGAATGGAGCAACATCATCGGCGTCTTCGTTTTCGGCGCATTCGCCCTGCCGCTCTATTCACTGAGTTCAGCGCACGGCAACGACCATGCCAAGGAAGGCGAACATGCGATGGTGTCTGCCGGATTGCTGTTCTTCTGGTCGGTGGGCGCGACCGTCGGGCCGCTGCTCGCTTCCGTTCTGATCGACCAGTTCGGGCCGAAGGCGCTGTTCAGCTATACGGCTGCGATCCAGATCGTTTTCATCGCCTACACCATCTACCGGCTGCGGGTGCGCGAGGGTGTGCCCGTGGAAGACAGAAACTGGCGTTTCCGTTCGCTTTTGCGCACATCCGCATATTTTCAGAAGCTCGCCGCCCCGCCACCGCCCAAAAACGACGGGCCGGGGCCTAATCAACCCGAGAAAAACGATCCTTGAGCCTTCAAAGGCGGGCTTTGTATTGACATGCGCCCGGCAAAGGGAAAGTAAGACGGATAATTTTCACGAGTGGCCATTTGCAATGATTGAAACGACTGCCGCCCTCGCCGAAGCCTGCACGGAACTGGCGAAATCGGAATTCATCACCATCGACACCGAGTTCCTGCGGGAAACGACCTTCTGGCCGGAACTCTGCCTCGTGCAGATGGCAAGCCCGACACTTGAAGTGCTGGTGGACCCGCTCGCCAAGGGCATTGACCTTCAGCCGCTTTTCGAGCTGATGGCCAATCCAAATGTCGTGAAGGTTTTCCATGCCGCACGGCAGGATATCGAAATCATCTACCATCTCGGCGGGCTCATTCCCCACCCGATCTTCGACACGCAGGTTGCCGCCATGGTCTGCGGTTTCGGCGATTCGATCTCCTACGACCAGCTGGTGCAGAGGATCAAGAACGTCCAGATCGACAAATCCTCGCGTTTCACCGACTGGAGCCGCCGTCCGCTCACCGAAAAGCAGCTGGACTACGCGCTGGCCGACGTGACGCATCTGCGCGACGCCTATCTGGCGCTGAAGTCGCAGCTGGAGCGCGAAGGCCGCTCGCTGTGGCTGACCGAAGAAATGGACATTCTGGAATCGCGCGACACCTATGACATGCATCCCGACGATGCATGGCTGCGGCTGAAATCGCGCCTGCGCAAGCCGACGGAACTTGCCATCCTCAAATTCGTCGCTGCCTGGCGCGAGCGGGAGGCGCGGTCGCGCAACGTACCGCGTTCGCGCGTGCTGAAGGACGACGCGATTTTCGAAATCGCCCAGCAGCAGCCCAAGGACACCGAGGCGCTGTCGCGGCTTCGCACCATCCCCAAGGGCTGGGAACGCTCCTCTTCCGGCACGGCCATCATCGAAACCGTGAATGCGGCTCTGGCGCTTCCGAAAGAGGAAATGCCGAAGGCGCCGCGTCACAGCCATGCGCCGGAAGGCTCCGGTGCTGCCGTGGAACTGCTGAAGGTTCTTCTGAAGCTGACGGCGGACAAGCATGGCGTCGCGGCCAAGGTCATCGCCAACAGCGAAGATCTGGACAAGATCGCCTCCGAGGGCGAGGAAGCCACCGTTGCGGCGCTGACCGGCTGGCGGCGCGACCTTTTCGGCGATGTGGCGCTGAAACTCATCAATGGTGAAGTTGCCCTGCGTTTCGCCGGCAAGAAGGTCGAAGCGGTTGAGGTTAAGGTTGAGGTGAGCGGGGAGTAATCCCCCGCTTTTCACCCCAATTTTGCCCGCATCGCGTTCCATCTCTGTGCACATCGTTGCGCTTTGAGGGTCTTGTCATGAAACCTGCCCGCACCCTGCTGCTGGCCGCCCTTCTGGCGGTCTCAGGTCTTCTCCCCGTCCCTGCCCCTTTTCCCGTGCGCGCCGATGACGGCAAGGTCGATCTTCAGGGCGAATGGACGACCGACTGCCTGAAGATCGGCAAGAACGACCGGCACGGTATCGTGACCCGCATCACCATTCGCGGCGGCAGCATGCACGCCGTCTCTCAGATCTATGCCCGCAATGGCTGCCAGCAGCCCACGGTGCAGGTGCGTTACGAAGGCACGCTCGATGGCGGGCTGAAAGACCGTAACAGCCTGCTCTTTGCCCACACCGTCACCGCGATCACCATGACCCCGAACGATACCGAGGTCGTTGCGCACTATAATGGCGACCCGAAGGGAACCGGCTGCGGTTTGAGCGGCTGGAAGGAGAATATCCCCTTCGATGTCGATGGACGGACCTGCGCGGCCATCACCTTTGCCCGCAAGGGCGAAACGCTGTTCGACCGCGCCTGGATCGACGGCAACCGGCTGCGATTCGCCGCCTTTCCGGTGAAATGGTCGAACCGCTCGTCGGATGACCGGCCGCAATCCCCGCTTGAAACGGTCTATTACAGAACATCATATTAGACGTAACGCCGCCCGAGCACCCGTTTTGCGGCAACAGGGCAACAACCTTTCCAATCCTTCATGTGACCTTGCCGAAAGGTCACTTTTTGCAGCGCATTTTCCACATTAATGTCGCATATGACCGCAACAGAAGCTTCGCCGGCGGGAGCGGCCAGTTCTTCCTTCCCAAGGCCAAGCCTTCCCTTCCCGAGACCCAAGAACCGACATGAGAAAATTGCTGCCCATTCTGGATTACGTGGTGCTCTTCGTTGCCGTGGCCGGCGCCGGGGTGGCCTACGCCTTTCTGGAATATGGCGGCGGGGCATTGATCGGCGCGACCTATGCGCTGTTTGCCTGCGCGCCCATTCTCGCTTTTGAGCGCGGTTACATCATGCCCGGCCTCTCCCGGCAGGTCAGCGCATTGCCGACACCCGTCTATATAGCCGTCGGTCTGATCATCTATGCCGTTCTCGTTTTCTGCGGCTTCGGGCTTGGTGGCACCATCCTGTGGCTGAGCGGGATATTTCCCGGCACCTGGAAACGGGCCGTGCATGCCGAGGTGCAGACGCTCGTCTTCACCCTCATCGTCTGCGGCATCATCGTTTTCATCATGCGCGTGCGCGAACTGCTCGGCCGCGACATCTTCATCGACCTCATTCTCGGGCGCTATCGCCGGCCGGTCAGCGAAGACCGCGTCTTCATCTTCATCGATCTCGTCGGCTCCACTTCCTTTGCGGAAACCAATGGCGACCTGAAGGCCCAGGAATTTCTCGGCGAAATCTTCGCAAGCTATGCCGCACCGGTCAGAAAACACGGCGGCGTCATCGATGACTATATCGGCGACGCCGCCATCATCACCTGGCCTTATCACATGGCGATCAGGCGGGCGGCCTGCGTGCGCTGCGTCTTCGATATTCTGGCGACCATCGAGGAAAAACGCGACATGTGGATTTCCCGATTCGGCGAAGTGCCGCGCCTGCGCTTCGCCATCCATGGCGGGCCGGTCATAACAGCGGAAATCGGCGTCGATCACCACAAGATCACCTATTTCGGCGATACGGTGAACACGACCTCGCGGCTCGAATCACTCAGCAAGATGCTCGGCCACCCGGTGCTGATTTCCGCCGACCTTGCCCATCAGCTGGTGCTTCCAAAGGGTGTGCGCAGCGAATATCTCGGTGAGCATGCGGTCAAGGGCCGTGGCCAAACGCTGGGTGTATGCACGCTCAGCCAATATCAGGCCCCTGCCGCCTAAGGGCAATTGGTTGGAAGAAGCCGTGCCATTCTGTTTAGATGCAGCAGCCGTAATCAAAATTCATCAAAGCTTCAAACGACGATCACCTCTCTGTCATGCGACGACCCTATCGCCTCAATCCTGTCTTCAACAGGTATCGAGGGGTCTTATCCATGAAGCACATTCTTTTCGCATCCTGCGCGGTTCTCGCGCTCGCCACTGCATCTCACGCCGCTGAGAAGGAGTTTCCGGCAAAGCTGGTCTCTCACGCCATTCTGCCGGCCAACACCATCATCGCAGCGCCTGCCGATGCGCCGGAGTATCTCAAGACCTCCGCCAAGTTCACGACGGCCGACCGCAAGCGCGCCGAGGGTCTCGGCACCGTGCCCGGCAAGGACGGCGTTCGCCCGACCGGTCTTTCGATGCCGTTCAACGGCCAGCCGATGCAGGGCTTTTCCGGCATCAAGGCCATGGCCGACGGCAGCTTCTGGAGCCTTTCCGACAACGGTTTCGGTTCCAAGCTGAATTCCAGCGACGCCATGCTGATGCTTCACCATCTGAAGTTCGACTGGGACGCCGGCAAGGTCAACGCGCTTGAAACCGTGTTTCTCTCCGACCCGGACATGAAGGCGCCGTTCCCGATTGTTCTGGAAGGCACCGCGAAGCGTTACCTGACGGGCGCCGATTTCGACGTTGAATCCATTCAGCCGGTTGCCGACGGTTTCTGGGTGGGCGAGGAATTCGGTCCGTACATCCTGAAATTCACCCGTGACGGCAAGCTGACCGACGTCATCGCCACCAAGGCCGGCGACATCGAGGTGAAGTCTCCCGATCACCCGACTCTCGCGCTGCCGGGCAACCCGACGCAGAAAATGCCTGCCTTCAATCTGAAGCGCTCCGGCGGTTATGAGGGTATGGCGCTCTCCAAGGACGGTTCGAAGCTCTACGGTCTGCTGGAAGGCCCGCTCTACACTGCCGATGGCCAGGTCGAGAAAACCGAAGACGGTTCGACCGGCTTGCGGATCATCGAACTCGACACCGCCAAGAAAGAGTGGACCGGCCGCACCTGGCTTTATCCGCTGGCGGAAGGCGGCGAGGCGATCGGCGACTTCAACATGCTGGACGACGCGACGGCTCTCGTCATCGAGCGCGACAATGGTGCCGGCACCGCCGACAAGGCCTGCGCCGACCCGAAGGCTCCAGCTGCGGACTGCTTCGCCCGGGCTTCCAAGGTCAAGCGTATCTACAAGATCGAATTCAACGACGCCAATGTCGGCAAAGCCGCACGCAAGATCGGCTATATCGACCTTCTGAAAATCTCCGATCCTGACAACAAGAAGCGTCAGGGCGGCGGCAACGGTTTCTACGACATGCCTTTCGTCACCATCGAGAATGTCGACCGCGTTGACGCCACGCATATCATCGTCGGCAACGACAACAACCTGCCCTTCTCGGCAGGCCGTGCGCTGGACAAGGCGGATGATAACGAATTCGTCCTGCTGGAAGTCAAGGACCTGCTCGACGCCAAGTAAGAAAAACGGTGCCGGAATTCGTTTCCGGCACCGCCCGCGCTCCGGCGCATATTCAACAGGGCGGAGCGTCCTTGCAGCCTCCAGAAAAGGCGCGGCGCTCCGCTTTTTTCTATTCATGCCTGACCCGGAACCCGGCTCCGAAACGGGAAAGACCCCCTTCATGCAGGATCATGCCGAACGACTTTATTACGCGCTGAGAAAAAGCTGGTCGGGCGAGACCAGCAGCCTGTGGTCGCGGGAAAACCCCGCCCGGGGACAAGGCAGCGTCACCGCGCTGGTAGTTCAGGATATTTTCGGCGGCGAGATCGCCAAAACCGCCGTCAGCGGCACCGACCATTTCTACAATATCGTCGATGACATTCGCTGGGATTTCACCTTCGCCCAGTTTGATATCCCCGTCGGTTATCAGGACAGGCCCGCCACCCGCACCGAAGCGATGACAAAGATCACGCCACTACAATATGCCTATCTCAGCGCCTGCATCAGGAAGGCGCTGGGGCACGGTTAATCCACTTAAAAATGTATTGATCCCGGCTTTTCCCGCAATGCGGACACAATCCATGAGATATGATCGGGCAGCGAAACGAGGCGCACCAAGAGGAGAAATGCCCCGTGAATGACAGCTGCCCCATCCTGACACCTGCCGAACAGCAAGCTCAGGATATATTTGAACAAACAGAAGAAGCGATGATGGCTGCAATTTACGCGGCGCTTGAGCGCGCCAGCACGAAGGCCGCCGAAGAACTCCAGGCCATTGGCTCCGATATTGAGCCTCCTCCCTATGAATATTTTGTCGCTACCGCGCATCAGCAGCTCTTCCTGCGGATATGCGGAGCCGACGGAGAAACATTCGAAGGCGGGGACCCTGAAGTCGCATCCCACATCATCCGGAATGCGCAAAACATATCCGATCATTACTGGAGCAAGAGCCAGGCGAAGGCGGATGAATCTCACGACTGACGGCACAGGCCTTCTGCCTGACTTTCTGTCTGAAGACAGGGTTTTGCACGACACGAGTGACGCACAGAATTGATCTTTAACAGGAGCAGCCGGTGTAACCGGGCTCCTCTGGAGAGCTACCGTCACAAGCCCTTCATCATCTCCGGATAGGCAGGCGCAAATCCGGAGACTGAAATGGATTCGACCGCGCAATTCAATCGCCCAAAGATCGCAGAAACCGTTGTCCATTCGACAGCGAGCATCAGGGATTCAGGCATCGGCAAATGCTGTGAAATTCTGGCGGATACCTCACTGCACAATGTTGAACTCGGGGATTACTCTTATCTGGGACCCCGCTGCATGGTTGGTGATGCGACAATCGGAAAGTTCTCCGCCATCGCCGCGGAAGTCAGGATAGGTGCCCCGAACCACCCGATGGACCGGCCATCGATGCATCGTTTCAGCTATTGCCCGGAATATTACTGCGCAGATGCTGTTCGCGACGACGCCTTTTTCGCTCAGCGGAAGGAAGATCGCGCCGTCATCGGTCACGATGTCTGGATTGGACACGGGGTTATTGTCTTGCCGGGTGTAAAGGTTGGAGACGGCGCCGTGCTGGCAGCCGGCGCGGTCGTCACCAAGGACGTGCCGCCCTACACCATCGTTGGCGGTGTTCCCGCGAAAGTCATTCGCGAGCGATTTTCCCGATCCATCGCGGAGCAGCTTGCCGCCATCGCGTGGTGGGACTGGCCGTTCGAGACGATCATGGCGCGGCTTGCCGATTTTCAGTCAAGCGATATCGAAGCCTTTTGCGAGCGCTGGTCGCCGTCACCAACGCCTGTCGCATAATAAAACTCTTTTTACTCGAACACGAACGCCAGCCGCTTGCCCGTCAGCTTCGCCAGCTGCTGCAAACGCCCGTCCAGACGCTCGCCGGCAAAATCGCAATAGTCGTGCGGCACCACGAATTCCAGATCGAGATCGGGATTGGTGGATTTGCGGAATTTCAGGTGGTCGACAACGCCCGGCATCGAGGCCGAGAACAGATAGACGACACGCAGCAAGCCGCCGAGCAACTTGCCGAGCTCCAGCAGCCGGTCGCCCGCCATGGCGGCAAGCGGCTGGGTGGTGCCGTTGTCGTTCAATCCCTCGAAACGGTAATAATTGGCGAGCGCAATATAGGCGCGGCCCGGATGGGTGATCGCGACGAAGGAAGAGTGGGCGATGATGTTGAGCGCCTGCAGGCCGCGATAATCCGGATGGGCGCGCCAGCTGATATCGGCCAGAAGGCAGGCCGCCTGCCGATAACGGCTTTCCTCTTCCGTCTCTTCGATGCCGAAGACAGGAAAGGTACGGCCGCTCCAGTCCGCCAGTTCACGCGCATGTTCCGGTGAGCGGGCGCGCAGAATGGCAAGTTCGTCAGCCGTGACCAGCAGCGGATCGGAATCCCGCTCCGTTTCCGTCAGCAGCGAATAGAGATAACCCTCGCGCACACCCTGCGCCGAGAAGGCGATCTTTGCCGGCTTCATCACCTTCAGAACCTCGCGCATGGCGATGGCGCCGAAGGGCAGAAGCGAACGGCGGTTCTTGGAAACTGCCTGCCAGGCCGGATCCTTGCTGTCTCTGGAGAGAATAACCTCCTCCAGAAAATTCAGCATTTCCTCCAGCGGCAATTCATAGCCCTGCATCATATGCAGCGGATAACCGGTGATCTCCATGTGCAGCTTGGCGATGTTTCGCCAGGTGCCGCCCACGGCATAAAAGGTGCGCCCCTCGCCTGCCGCCAGCAGCTTGGCGAAGGATTTGACGTGTTTTCTGGCAATGGTCACGGCTTTTTCCAGCGAGCCGTCCGATTGCTCGGAAAGCCTCAGACCACCAAGCGGCAGGGTGATGCCCTCGCCGCAGCTCTTGCCTTTGATGTCGATAAGTTCGAGCGAACCACCGCCCAGATCGCCGGCAATGCCATCCGGATCGTGGAAACCGCTGATGACGCCATAGGCGGAATAAAGCGCTTCCTTTTCGCCTGACAGCACTTCGATCTCGCAACCGAGAATGGCTTCGGCCTCGCGGATGAAATCCGGGCCGTTTTCCGCTTCACGCGCCGCCGCCGTCGCCAGCACGTAAAGTTCCTGCGCCTGCGCCTGCTCGGAAAGCGCATGGAAGCGCCTGAGGGCCATCAGCGCCCGGCTGATGCCTTCCTCATGCATGCGGCCCGTCAGCGCCAGTCCTTTGCCAAGGCCGCAGAGGACCTTTTCGTTGAACAGCACCGCGGGCGCGCGGGAGAGACCTTCATATACGACAAGACGAACGGAGTTCGAACCAATATCTATGACGGAAACGGGGGCAAGGCCGGTCAGCCGCCCCTGTGCTTCTGATCGAGTCATTCAGCCTGTTTCTTGCGGGAAGAAATCAACCCGGCAATCAATTTGGGCGCACTGGATTTCAAGGCTTCACCACGTCCGGAAAGGCTGGGATTGGTCATGAAATAGTGCTGCGCGTTGAACGGTTCTTCGCCTTTACGCACCTCGATGCGCCTCGACGTTCCGTCCGCAAGTATCTCGTAGCTCTGCTGGTTGTCAATGAGATTGCCCAGCATAATCTGTGAAAGAACCTGCTCGTGCACGGTGGGGTTGGTCAGCGGCACCATCGTTTCGACACGGCGATCAAGGTTGCGCGGCATCATGTCGGCCGAGCCGATATAGACCAGCGCCTTGTCGGATGGCAGGCCGAAACCGTTGCCGAAGCAGAAGATTCGGCTGTGTTCGAGGAAGCGTCCAACGATCGATTTCACGCGGATATTCTCCGACAGTCCCGTTACCTGCGGGCGCAGGCAGCAGATGCCGCGTATCACCAGATCGATTTCCACACCCGCCGCACTGGCGCGGTAAAGCGAATCGATGATCTCGGGATCAACCAGCGAATTCATCTTCATCCAGATCGCCGCCGGCGCACCGCGCTTGGCGTGTTCGATCTCTTCATTGATGTGCTTCACGATGCGCGAGCGCAACGTGTAGGGCGAGATCGCCACCTTCATGCCCTCTTCGGGCTCACCGTAACCGGTGATGAAGTTGAAGATATTCGCCATGTCGTGGGCGATCTTCGGGTTGCAGGTGAAGAAGGAAAGGTCGGTGTAAATCTTGGCCGTGATCGGGTGATAGTTACCGGTGCCAAGGTGGCAATAGGTTCTGAGCTTGCCGTCTTCGCGGCGCACCACCATCGACATCTTGGCATGGGTTTTCAGTTCGATGAAACCGAACACCACCTGCACGCCGGCCCGCTCCAGATCGCGCGCCCAGCGGATGTTGGCCTCTTCGTCGAAGCGCGCCTTCAATTCCACCAGGGCGGTGACGGATTTGCCGGCTTCCGCCGCATCGATCAACGCACGGACGATCGGGCTGTCATTGGAGGTACGGTAAAGCGTCTGCTTGATGGCGAGAACGTCAGGGTCACGCGCCGCCTGCAGCAGGAACTGCACGACCACGTCGAAGCTTTCATAGGGGTGGTGAACCACCATGTCCTTTTCGCGGATGGCGGCAAGGCAATCGCCGGCATGTTCACGCACACGCTCGGGGAACCGGGCGTTGTAAGGCTCGAATTTCAGGTCGTCGCGCGGCGCGCGCACGATTTCCGAAATGGTGTTGAGCGCCAGAAGACCCGGCAGAACGGCGACGCGATTGTCCGGCACGCCAAGCTCGTGCACCACGAACTGGCGCAATGACTGCGGCATTTCGCTGTCGGTCTCGATGCGGATGACGGAACCGCGACGGCGGCGCTTCAGCGCGCTTTCGAAGAAACGGACAAGATCTTCCGCCTCTTCCTCCACCTCGATATCGCTGTCGCGGATGATGCGGAAGGTGCCGAAGCCGCGGACGGTATAACCGGGATAAAGCCGGTGGATGAACAGGCCGACCACATCTTCAAGTGTGATGTAACGAATGGCGTTCTTGTCATCCGGCAGGCGCACGAAGCGGTCTAGTGCGGGCGGCAGGCGCAGCAGCGCAGTCATCGGCTCGCGGCCGTTGACGCTGTCGAGCTGCAGGCCCATTGAGAAGCCGAGATTGGGGATGAAGGGGAACGGGTGCGCCGGGTCGATCGACAGCGGCGTCAGCACCGGGAAAATACGTTCTTCGAATTCGGTGCCCAGCCAGGTCCGGTCGGCATCGGAAAGTGCGGCAGGCCGCACGACGAAGATTTCTTCCTTGGCGAGATATTGCTGCAGAACGGCGAGCGAGGCCTGCTGTTCCATCTGCAGATTGTCGATTTCCTTCAGAATGTCTTCCAGCTGCTCGGCGGGCGTCTTGCCATCCGGCGTCCGGACGGTGATCTTCTGGCGAACCTGGCCTTCGAGGCCGGCAACGCGGACCATGAAGAATTCATCGAGGTTGGCGGCCGAGATGGAGAGGAAACGCAGCCGCTCCAAAAGCGGATGATCCGTATTCAGCGTTTCTTCGAGAACACGGCGATTGAACTGGAGCCAAGAGAATTCACGGTTGATGAAACGGGCGGGGCTGTCCCAGAGGTTCTCGCCCTCGGTCACCGGCTGAACCTTGTCGAAGTTGTCCTGCGCTACTGCGTCCATGCCCTGTTCCATCCCCTGACCTGTTTCCGTCCCGTGATCCTGTTGCATCGCGTGATCGTCCTTCTTGCCCGTATAACAGTTTGACGACGGAACTGTGACAGTCAATCGACGTCCAGCCCGTTGCCCGCCGCTGCGCTGTCCATCGAATTCAGGACTTCCGCCGCCAGCGGGCGGGTTATTCTCGTTCCGCGCGCCAGCGCCAGCCTGTCGATGCGGTCCACAATCGTCTGCGCCGTATCGAGCGAGCGCTCCATTCTATTGACGATGTAACCTATGAGTTTGTCATCCATGTAAAGCTGCCGGTCGGCGAAGAGTTTTACCAGCACCTGCGCCAGCAGCCCCTCGTCCGGCTCGCCCGTCTCCACCACCGTCACGGCCTTCAGGCGCGAACGCAGATCCGGCAGCGTCACCGGCCATGCCGCCGGCCATTGCCGGCTTGTCATCAAAAGCGTCGTGCCGTGCTGGCGCACGCTGTTGATGACATGGAAGAGTTCAGTATCGTCAAAACCGCGCCGGTCGGCATCCTCGAAAAGAACGGGTCCGCTCTCGGCCGTGCGGGCCGCATCGCCGCCGGCCTGCGGGTGGATATCCCGGGCGCCGGCGATATTTTTCCAGATATTGGCGAGATGCGATTTTCCCGAGCCGGGCGGCCCGGCCAGCACGACGACCGGCGCGCGCCAGTTCGGCCATTCATCGACAAGGCTGACGGCGGCCGCAAGCGACGCGGACATGAGCAGATCGTCCCTGCCGGAGGCGGCCTGGTGTGAGAATGCGAGCGGCAGCTGCTCGGCCTTCGACCGGGCGTTGTCGGTTTTGATTGGGTCAGTCATCGTCAGCCCTGACCATCCACCTTGGCGGAGGACGTTTCCTTTTCTTCCAGGGTAGAATTGGCATCCCAGGGAAGGTTGGCAGCGTGTCCGTGGTAAAGATCGCTTTCAAGATACCGCGACAATGCAAAGCGGACAAGCACACCAACGGCGGCCGCCGCCGGAACTGCGACCAGAAGGCCGACGAAGCCGAACAGTGCGCCGAAGGCGAACAGGGCGAACATCAGCCACACCGGATGCAGACCGACGCTTTTGCCGACAAGTTTCGGCTGTAGAATATTGCCTTCGATGAACTGGCCGGAAAAGAACACGGCGAGTGTCAGAAACACATAGATGTAATCCGGCCAGAACTGCACGATGGCGACACCAACGGCAAGGATGAGGCCGACCATGGAACCGATATAGGGAATGAAGCTGATGAGGCCGGAGAAGAGGCCGATCAGCAGGCCGAAATTCAAGCCCACCAGCGACAGGCCAACGGCGTAATAAACGCCAAGAATGATGCAGAGCGACCCCTGCCCGCGCACGAAACCGGCAATCGTCTTGTCCATGTCGCGAGCGATCTGGCGCACAGTATGCACGTAGTCGCGCGGTATCCAGCTGTCGACCTTGTCGATCATCCGGTCCCAGTCCAGCAGCAGGTAAAAGGCGACGACGGGGGTGACGACCAGCAGCGACACGACATCGACCAGCGATTTGCCGGAATTCCATATCTGCGTCAGTAGTGTACCGATAAAACCGGCGCCTTCGGCAAGGAGCTTGGAGAAATTCTCCTTCACGGATTCGATCTGGTTGCTGACCCAGTCAGGCAAAAGGTTGGTATCGGCGCCGGCAATCAGCTGCTGCAAGGACGAGATATATTGCGGGATGCGGGTGATGAATTCCGAGGCCTGGGCGGCAATCAGCGGAATGATGATGATGAGCGACAGCGCGAAGATCAGCACGAAAGAAACGAGGATGACGACGGTCGCCATCAGCCGGTTGAGACCGCGACGCTCCAGCCAGTCGGCAACCGGGTCCAGAAAATAGGCAAGCGCCATGCCCGCCACGAAGGGCAGCAGAATGGAGCTGAAAACCATCAGGAAAAGGACAAAGACGGCAAGCACGCCAATCCAGAAAAACACCTGCCGGCGCAGGTTCATACCGCTCACATGGGGTTGCATTCATTCATCCTCTTGTCGCCGTGCCGTCACCGCCCAGGATGGAGATAGGATGCGCATATGCACATGGTCAAGACCGATGCGGCTGCGCTGAGGCCGCGGGAACCCGCACGCTTGGCCATCTTTTTCCCACACAAGCTGCTCCGGCCGGCAAAATCCCGTCTTTCCGGGGTATCGGGCCGCAACGGCAGGTTGACCGGCAGGTAATATTAGACAAATATCAAATAATAATCGGGCAAGCCCGCAACTCTCTGTCATGCCCGAGGGCCGGAGGCACGATGCAAGGCAGCAGTGAAAATGGCATCGCGGAACACAATGCCGGTCTTTTCGATCACCCCGACATTGCCGCGTGGTACGACAACCAGCAGCTTTACCCGGCCGAACGCATCATTCTCGACCAGTTTCGCCATGCCTATGCCGGCAAACGGCTGCTTGATCTCGGGGTCGGCACCGGCCGGACGACGAAACCGCTTCTGCCGCTGGTGGGCGATTATATCGGCATCGACCGTTCGCAACCCATGCTCGCGCTGGCGCGGCGCAATTTTCCGACCGCCACCTTTCTTGACATGGATGTACGGGCGATCGGCCAATTCGGTGCGGAGCGTTTCGACTGCGTGCTCGGCGCACTCGCGATTTTAAGCGCCTTCGGCCATGAGGATCGGCTCGCCATCATCCATGCCATCAGCGGCATTCTGGCGCCCGGCGGTTATTTCATTTTTTCGTTTCATAACCGGCAATGGAAGCGGGCCGGCGGCATGCCGTTGCACCGGCGATCCTGGCATCCGCGGGACATGGTGAATTCCCTGCATCCGCAAAGCTGGATCAACTATCTGCGGCTACAACCCGCCACCCGGCAGACGCCGGAATATGCCATTCTGGTGGATCAGGCGCATCGCTGGAGCGGCCTGTTTTATTTCATCGACCTTGCCGCCCAAACCCGCCAGCTGGAAGCGGCGGGCTTCGAAGTTGTTGCCCGTTACGGTGAGAACGGCCGGGCGATCGAGGAAAACTCCGATACGTCCAATGACGGCCTGCTCAATCTTGTCTGTCGCGTTGGTTCGCCGGCATCGTGAGCGTCTCGCGTCGCAAGCCCTGCCAAAGCCGTTAAAAACCGGAGCTTTTGCCACTCAAACCCTTGCATCAGGCCCCGTCCCGTGCGAATGGCGACGCCAAAGGAACCAGCGGAGACGAGAGCCATGAGCCAGTCGGGCAAGAACGGTCTTACCTATAGTGACGCAGGTGTGGATATCGACGCCGGTAATCTAATGGTCGAAAAGATCAAACCGGCGGTGCGCTCGACACGGCGTCCCGGCGCGGATGGCGAAATCGGCGGCTTCGGCGGCCTGTTCGACCTCAAAGCGGCGGGTTTCACCGATCCGGTTCTGGTGGCCGCCAATGACGGCGTCGGCACCAAGCTGAAGATCGCCATCGACGCGGATTATCACGATACCGTCGGCATCGATCTTGTCGCCATGTGCGTCAACGATCTCGTTGTGCAGGGCGCCGAGCCGCTGTTCTTTCTCGATTATTTCGCGACCGGCAAGCTCGATCCGGATCAAGGTGCTGCCATCGTTTCCGGCATCGCCGCCGGTTGTCGCGAATCCGGCTGTGCGCTGATCGGTGGCGAAACCGCCGAGATGCCCGGCATGTATTCCGACGGTGATTATGATCTCGCCGGCTTTGCCGTGGGTGCGGCCGAACGCGGCCAGCTTCTGCCGGCCGGCGATATTGCCGAAGGCGATGTCATTCTCGGACTTTCCTCGTCCGGCGTTCACTCCAACGGCTTCTCGCTGGTGCGCAAGATCGTTTCGGTTTCCGGCCTTGGCTGGGATGCGCCGGCCCCCTTTGCCGACGGCAAAAAGCTCGGGGAAGCACTGCTGACGCCGACACGCATCTATGTGAAGCCGCTTCTGAAGGCGATCCGCGAGACCGGCGCTTTGAAGGCTCTGGCGCATATCACCGGCGGCGGTTTCCCGGAGAATATTCCGCGCGTTCTGCCCAAACATCTCGCCGCCGAGATCGATCTCGACGCGATCGAGGTTCCGGCCGTCTTTTCGTGGCTTGCCAAAACCGGCGGGGTCGAGCCCAAGGAAATGCTGCGCACCTTCAATTGCGGCGTCGGCATGATCGTGGTGGTTTCGGCTGAAAATGCCGGCAAGGTCACCGACGCGCTGACGGCGGAAGGCGAGACGGTTTTCCCGCTCGGCCGCATGGTTGCCCGTGAAGAGGGCGCACATGGCACGATCTACAAGGGCGCGCTTAACCTATGATGCGCGCCGCCTTCTCGTCTGGCCGCAAGCGTGTCGTCGTTTTCATCTCCGGCAGCGGCTCCAATATGGTGTCGCTGGCGAAAGCCTGCCAGGCGGCGGATTTTCCGGCTGAAATCGTCTGCGTGATCTCGGACAAGGCTTCTGCGGGCGGGCTGGAAAAAGCCCGGGATCTCGGCATTCCGACGCTCGTCTTCGAGCGTAAGACCTATGCCAGCAAGGCCGAGCATGAAGGCGCCATTCTGGCCGCACTTGGCGAAATCGCGCCGGATATCATTTGCCTTGCCGGTTACATGCGGTTGATATCAGGGGATTTCATCGCTCCCTATGAGGGCCGCATCATCAATATCCACCCTTCCCTGTTGCCGCTTTTTCCGGGTCTCAACACCCATCAGCGCGCCATCGACAGCGGCATGAAGATTTCCGGCTGCACCGTGCATTTCGTGACCGAAGGCATGGATGAAGGTCCGACCATTGCTCAGGGTGCTGTTCCGGTCCTTTCCAACGATACGACCGAGACGCTGGCAGCGCGGCTCCTGAGCGTCGAGCACCAGCTTTACCCACTCGCCCTGCAGCGGCTTGCAGAAGGCAATGTGCGGATGGAAGGCGGCAAAGCCGTCTTCACTGGCAATGAAAGTAAATCCGAGTATTCCAGTCTGATTTCCACTTTTTGATAAAGACATCACTAAAGTACAACGATACTTAAAGTGGTATTTTCCGCAAAATAAACCGATCATTTACCATAATCACCTTTAATGCCCGCAAACGGCCTCGTATTTCAGGCCCTCCGGTCATTGAGGAGCGATTATGCTATTTTCGAGATTTTCCCTGCCGCTTTCGGCACTTTTGCTGATGAGCACCAGCCTGCCGCTCGCCGCCGAACAAAGTGGCATTACCGCCTCGCTGGATGCCGGTGTTCTCAATCTTCGGGCAACGGAAACCGTTCATATCGGCGGCAGCAAGTTAAGCGAACTGGAATGGGAAACGAAAAACGCCATGGCGTTGCGCGGCTCTCTCGGACTTGAGCTTGCACCCGGCTGGCGCGTGAAAGCCGAAGGCCGTGTCGGCTTTGAAGGCGACGGCTACATGACCGACTATGACTGGATAGCGCCTTTTTCCAGAGACACGTCCAAAAACAACTGGAGCCATCGCTCCCAACACGACGATACGCGGCTTGACCACTATTTTTCGGGAAGCTTCGAGCTTAATCGCATGCTGCTGGATGATCCCCAGCAATATCTTAGCGCCGGCGTCGGTTTTCGTTATACGGATGTGCAATGGTCGGCCTATGGCGGCAGCGCCGTCTACAGCCTTTTCTCTCGAAGAGATCTGAACATCAGGTTCAAGGACGGTGAGAAGGGTATTACCTACCGTCAGCAAATCCCCGTCTTCTACGGCAACCTGACCGGTGGCCAGAGATTCGGCAACTGGTCGCTCAATGCCGGCCTGGAGGGCGGCGCGATGGTTTTTGCCAAGGCGACGGATGATCACTGGATGCGCGATATGCGCTTTACCGACAAATTCGACGTTGCCGGCATGTTCGGGGTGAAGGCGGGTGTTGCCTATGACCTGACCCAGAATGCCTCAATCTATATAGATGGCGCCTATGAATATACCAGTCTGGGGCGCGGAGACACGCATTATAGCGGCGCAGGCGCCGGAAACCTGACATCGGAAAAGAATGCCGGCGGTGGCGATCTGCAGTCGATTTTCATAGGCGCTGGTATCAAGGGCCGGTTCTGACATGAACAGGCCTTAGCCGCGGAGAGCATCGCCGCCCTTCTTGACCAAGCGCTTAACCAAGCAGAAGACGAGACCTATTATCGTCCAATATGAATAAGGGTGTCGCTCCATGACGATCACGATCAAAGTCGGCGAAGCCAAAACTCATCGTTCGGAGCTTCTTGCCAGGGTTGAGGCAGGAGAAGAGGTGATTATCGCGCGCGGGAACGAAGCTGTGGCTCGCCTCGTAAAAGCCAACGACCCTCAGTCCCGCCAGCAACTCATCACTGCGATACGGACAGAACGGTCACAGCGAAAAAAGACGACCACGGACGAGATCAAAGTGTGGAAAGAGGAAGGTCGCAGATAGTGGCCTTCGTGGTTGACGCATCGGTTGTCGCGGCTTGGTTCCTGCCTGACGAAAATGGCATGGTTGCCGACGAGGCATTGGCACGACTGGAAACGCAGGACGCTTTCGCGCCGGATCTTCTGTCTCACGAGTTGCGCAACATCCTGCTTTCGGCCGAACGTCGAAAACGTATTTCCCCGGACGAGATATTTGTAATTCTGCTGCGCTTTGCGAGCCTTCCGCTCACATTGTCCTCAAGCGTCGATCATGTATCAATCATCCGCCTGGCACAAAAACATTCACTTTCCGCCTGCGATGCCGCCTATCTGTCGCTTGCAATTTCGCACAAGGTACCTCTTGCAACACATGACAAGAAGCTTGCGGCAGCCGCAAAGCTGGAAAACGTCTCTTTCGTGTAAGCGTAGTCAGAGCTGCGTGCGGTTCAACATCGCCCACTGCAAAAGAATAATCGTCTTGGAATCGGTAATTTCGCCCGACGCGATCATCGCGAAGGCTTCGTCGAGACCGTAAGTCAGAACCTCGATATCCTCGCCTTCGCTTTCCAGCCCGCCGCCGTTGCCGGCCTGCACGTCGAGATCGATGCGCGCGACGAAGAGGCTGACCTTTTCCGTCAATGTTCCGGGGCTGGCATACATGTCGAAGAGATAATCGACCTTCTCGACCGCGTAGCCGGATTCTTCCATCGCCTCGCGACGAATGGCGTCGGCCGCGTTGTCGTCATCGAGAAGGCCTGCCGGCACTTCGATCATGAAACTTGGATCGCCGTTTACGAAGGCGGCGGGGCGGAACTGCCGGACCATCACCACGCTGTCGCGCTTTTTATCGTAAAGCAGAATGGCCGCGGCGCTGCCGTGGTCGTGCACTTCGCGCACGATGCGGATCGTTTTGCCATCCGGCATGCGCTGATCGAAAATGAGCTTCTGCATATGCACGAAGCCCTTCCAGACCGTCTCCTTTTCCACCAGCCGTATTCTGTCCGTCTCGCCGGCAGCAGCCATTTTCAATGAACGATCCATAGTCACTCCGTAGGCAATCCCATCACAGGGTGAGGGACGATTTGTTCAGGGCCGCCCATTGCAGCAGCATGATCGTCTTTCCATCGCAGATATCGCCGGTTTCTATCATCTTCATGGCATCCGCCAGCGAAAACTCCAGAACCTCGATGTCCTCGTCCTCATGTGCGGCACCGCCGCCCTCCTCCAGCCGATCCGATGAATCGATGATGGCGGCAAAAAAATGCAGAATTTCGGTCACGGAACCGGGCGACATGAAGGATTTGAACAGAAACCGCACGTCTTTCACGACATATCCGGTTTCTTCCATCACCTCGCGGCGAATGGCCTCGGCCGGGTCGTCACCATCCAGCAGGCCGGCAGGCGCTTCCAGAAGCCAGCCGTGATAGCCGTTCACGTAGGTGGGCACGCGAAACTGCCGCACCAGCACCACCGTCTCGCGGCGCGGATCGTAAAGCAGGATGGTCGCGCCATTGCCGCGATCATAGGCCTCTCGCCGGATGACTTTCGTTTCACCCTTCGAATTGGTGTAATTATAGGTGATGTTGCGGAGATGATACCAGTTCTTTGAGAGCGTCTCGTCTTTCAGAATTTCAATCTTCACATTGTCGAACTTGCTCATTCCATGTCCCGTCAGTCTTTGCGCAGCCACACCTTGTTGTCATGGAAAGCCGCTCCACCATAGGGGGCAACGGCATCGGCGCCGGTGAGAACATTGATGCCCTCGCCGTCCAGATGCGCCTTGTTGGGCCACAGCCCTTCGGCAATCAGCACGCCTGATCTGGCGCCCTCAACAATCTTTGCGTGGAGACGTACTTCGCCGCGTGCGTTGCCAATGCGGACGATGTCGCCATCGGCGATACCGTGACCGGCGGCATCCTCGGAGCAGATCATCAATTCCGGGCGGCCTTCCTTCTGCACGGAGGTTTTGGTTTCCGCGAAGGTGGAGTTCAGGAAATTGCGCGCCGGCGATGTCGCCAGCCGGAAGGGATGATCCCCGTCGGCGGTCTCGATGACATCCACCTGATCCGGGAATTTCGGAAATTCGGATACCGGCCCCATGACGCCGATATTTTTCGGCGGTTTGTTCGGAGAAGGCCCCGTTGCCCAGTCCGGGCTGAAACGGAACTTTCCGTCGCCATAACCAAAACCCTCGAGATAATGAGCCACCTCAAAAGGCGGCTGCGCATCGATCCACTTCTCCTCCGTCAGCGTGTCGAAGTCACCCCAGCCGCTGACTTTCAGCATACGGTCAACATGATCACGGGCCGAAAGGCCGAAGCCGGGCATGTGGTCGACGCCGAGACGTTTTGCCAGCTCTTCGATGACAAAGAGATTGGTGCGCACGGTTTCCGGCGGTTCGACCAGTTTCGGGCCGAGCAGAATGTGGTTCTGGCCACCGGCGCGATAGATATCGTCATGTTCGAGGAACATGGTGGCCGGCAGCACGATATCGGCCACGTCAGCCGTCTCGGTCATGAACTGCTCATGCACGGCGACGAAAAGATCGTCGCGCAGGAAACCCTGCTTTACCAGCCGTTGTTCGGGCGCGACATTGACGGGATTGGTGTTCTGGATGAGCAGCGCCGTCACCGGGCCGCCGTGGCGCAGCGCATTGGCATCGCCCGTCAGCACGGGGCCGATCTGCGACTGGTCGAGCTGGCGCACATCGGGGTCGGCATAGGCCGTACCCATCAGCTCCGCCTTGTTGAGCCGGAAAATATCGCCATTATTGTGGAACGCCCCGCCACCCTCATATTGCCAGGAGCCGAGCACGGTGGCGATCGACAGGGCGGCGTGCATGGCGACCGCGCCGTTGCGCTGGCGGGCAAAACCGTAACCCAGCCGGAAGAACGTCTTTTTCGTCGTGCCGACGAGCCTTGCGAAATCCTCTATCTCGTCGACGGAAAGGCCGGTTATCTCGGACGCCCATTGCGGCGTCTTTGTCTTCAGATGCGCCTCCAGCCCGACCGGATCGTCGGCAAAGCGCGCCATGTAGTCACGGTCGGCGTGACCATCGCGGAAGGCGATGTGCATGATGGCGCAGGCGAGCGCTGCATCTGTGCCGGGGCGGAGGACGATGCGCATATCCGCCTGTTTCATCGTCGGATTGTCGTAAATATCAACGACGACGATCTTTGCGCCGCGTTCCTTGCGGGCCTTGACCGCATGGGTCATGACATTGACCTGCGTGGCAACCGCATTGGTGCCCCAGATGACGACGACATCGGCCTTGCCGATCTCGCGCGGGTCGGGACCACGCAGCGCACCGGTGCCCATCACGTAACCCGTCCAGGCCATGTTGGTGCAGATCGAACCGAAGAAGCCGGAGTATTTCTTGGCGTGGCGCAGCCGCTCGATGGAATCGCGCTGCACCTGCCCCATGGTTCCGGCGTAGAAATACGGCCAGATGGCCTCCGCACCATGCCGGGCTTCCGCCTTGACGAAAGCATCTGCCACCTCGTCCAGCGCGGCTTCCCAGGAAATCTCCTGCCAGTCCCCTGCCCCTTTGGCGCCCTTGCGGCGCTTCGGGGTCAGCAAACGGCCGGGATGATAGATG
Organism: Agrobacterium burrii; assembly: GCF_017313405.1. NCBI lineage: Bacteria > Pseudomonadati > Pseudomonadota > Alphaproteobacteria > Hyphomicrobiales > Rhizobiaceae > Agrobacterium > Agrobacterium burrii. The sequence continues at coordinate 175,087 of NZ_JAFLNA010000001.1, read as the reverse complement.
CGCTCGGAATACCGCGCCACCTTGGCGCAGATGACGCCAGCGGTGTATGTATTGCTATTGGCGCCGCGCACGCGGCCGATGCGGCCTTCCGCATTGATATCGACCTCCAGCGCACAGGCGCTCGGACAGTCATGTGGACAGACGGTGTGGCCGACACGGACTTCGGCCTTGTTGATGGCTTTTTCAGCGGAGATCGGGGTCGCAACGTTCATGGCTTTTGTATATTGCATCAATGATGCGGCAAAAAGGCCGAAGTGACGTCCATCAAGAATATTCATCATCACCATCGGCAAGCGAGACACATCCCATGAACTATCGCCACATCTACCACGCCGGCAATTTCGCGGATGTTCTCAAACACGCCGTTCTCGCCCGTCTCGTCCGTTACCTGCAGAACAAGGACAAGGCGTTTCGCGTGCTGGATACCCATGCCGGCATCGGCCTTTACGACCTCACCTCGGAAGAGGCACAGAAAACCGGTGAATGGCAGACCGGCATCGGCAAGTTGATGGAGACCGACCTGCCCGCCCCCATCGCCGAACTGCTGGAACCCTATCTCGCCGCAGTCAGGGAGCTTAATCCCGATGGCGGCATTCAATTCTATCCCGGTTCGCCAAAACTCGCGCGCATGCTGTTTCGTCCGCAGGACCGGCTTTCGGCCATGGAGCTGCATCCGGATGACAGCCGCGCTTTATCCCGTCTCTTCGAGGGGGACTACCAGGTCCGGGTGACCGAGCTGGACGGCTGGCTGTCGCTTGGCGCGCATCTGCCGCCGAAGGAAAAACGTGGCCTTGTCCTCGTCGATCCGCCTTTCGAGCTTGAAAACGAATATCAGCGGCTGGCCGATGGGCTGAACAAGGCCTATCGGCGTTTTTCCACCGGCACCTATTGCCTGTGGTATCCGCTGAAAAAGGGCGCGCCGATCAAGGATTTCCACGAACGGCTGCAATCCTTCGACATTCCGAAAATGCTGTGCGCCGAACTTTCCGTCAAAAGCGACCGGTTGGAGGGGTTGAGCGGTTCCGGCCTCATCATCGTCAACCCGCCCTATACCCTGAAGGACGAGTTGCACACGCTCCTGCCTTTCCTGAAAACGGTGATGGCTCAGGACCGGTACGCTTCGCACCGCGCCTTCTGGCTGCGCGGCGAGGAAAAGCCGGAGGAGGACTGAGGTTACCTCAGCCCTTCCCGCTTCTGCGCCTGCGCCAGCTGTGATCGCTCGAAGAACAGGATCACGAACAGGGCCATGATGAACGGAATGATCAGGTAGAACAGCCGAAAAACCAGCAGTGCGGCGATTACGTCTGCCGGGTTCATATCCGGCAGACCGGTGACGAAGACCAGTTCCAGCACGCCGAGCCCGCCCGGCGCATGGGAAATCAGCGCCGCCGAAAAGGAAATCAGGAAAATCCCGAGGATGATCATGAAACCGGGGTTTCCGGCCTCCGGCAAGGCGAAATAGATGATGCCCGCCGCCCCGATCAGCTCGATCGGACCGATGACCAGCTGTTGCGCCACCAGTTTCGGTGCCGGATAAGGCAGGAAAAACGAGCGTATTTTCAGCGGCTTCAGCTTCAGGAGACTCCCCAGCACGTAAAGGCCGACAATGACGAGCAGCAGGATGCCTGTTGTTGTGGAGGCCTCGACGGGAAGGATGCCGGTAAAGCGTTCAGTGATATCAGGCTCGTAAAGCAGCACCAGGCCGATGAGCATGATGGTTCCGATGATGAAGGTGAAGGAGCAAAGGCCAACGAGAACGCCGACCTCGGCAGCGCTCAAGCCCTTGGACGTATAGGCGCGGTAGCGCACCACGGCGCCGGAAAACACGGAGGCGCCGACATTGTGGGAAAGCGCATAGGTGGTAAACGAGGTGAGCGTGATGAAGAACCAGTTCACCTTGCGGCCGAGATGCTGGAGCGCAATGCGGTCGTAGCCGGCAAGTGCGGCATAGGCCAGCAATGTGGCCATGCCGGAGCAAACCCAGTCTCGCACGCGGATGGCCATGAAGCTTTCCCAGAGATCATCGAGGGAAAGACCGCGCAGCTCATGATAAAGCAGCCAGGCTGAAAACCCGATCGTCGCCAGACCAACGACAGGCCAGATATATTTCTTAAATCTCATGCGGTCATGCCGCCTATTTCCTCCAGCTTCACCCCAGCCTTCTTCCGTCTTTCGGGGAAGATTCGCTGGAGTCTATTCGTTATGCGGCGAAGCTTTCAACCTTTTTGCCCGTTTGCCTCGTTCACAAATTTATGTAAGACCGATTTGTCGCCGGCAGGCGATATGAGGTCGTCCATTTTCCGGAGAGCGTGCACGGAATGAAGCGTTATGCCGGTTTCATCGCCTTCGGTCTCCTGTCGCTTGCGGCCCTTTGGTTTTCGCAGGAAAAACCCGCCCCAAACAATTCCTCGAATGACTGGACGATGTATCCCCCGTCGCAACCCGCCGGGCGCTCCCAGCGGGAAACGTCCAGCCGTGATACGGGCAAAAACACCGTCCCCCGCGGCACGGGTTTTGATTTTTACGTGCTGTCATTATCCTGGTCGCCGGCATTCTGCGCCAGTTCGGAAGGTTCCGGCAATCGCCAGCAATGTGGCAGCGACAGGCGTTACGGCTTTGTCGTGCATGGGCTCTGGCCGCAAAACGAAAACGGCTATCCGGAATTCTGCAAAAGCAGCGAACCGGACCGCGTGCCTGACGCGATCGGCCGCGCCATGTTCGACATCATGCCGTCGATGGGGCTGATCGGCCACCAGTGGCGTAAACACGGCTCCTGTTCAGGCCTGTCGCAGAAAGATTATTTCTCAGCGACGCGGGCCGCCTTCGAGGCTGTCAGGTTGCCGGAGAAGATCGCTTCAGGCGCGCAAGCCGCCACCCTCTCCGCCGACGCCATCGAAACCGCCTTCACCGACGCCAATCCCGGCCTGTCGAAACGCGGCATCTCGATCAGCTGTGACGGCAAGCGCCTCGAGGAAATCCGCATCTGCCTTAACACGGACATGACATTCCGCGACTGCCCCGAGCTTGACCGCAAAGGTTGCCGCGCCGGCTCCACCGAAATCATTCCCATACGCTAATCAACCCACAGGACCCCACCATGGAACTGCTCTATTCACCCGCCTCCCCCTATTCCGCCAAGGTGCGCATGGCCGCCCGCCATCTCGACATCGACGTTACCTCGGTGCGCGTCGATACCAATGCAGAGCCCGCGACGCTGATGGACAACAATCCGCTCGGCAAAATCCCCGTCCTGCTGCTGGATGATGGCGGCTCCGTCTATGACAGCGTGGCGATCATGCATTATCTTGACCGGCTTTCGGGCGGCAAGCTTTACCCGAAAAAGAACGGCAAGCGCACGGACGTGGAAATTCTGGAGGCGCTCTGCGACGGCATCATGGATTGCCTGCTCGCCATCGTTTACGAGCGTCGTTTTCGCCCGGAAGACAAGATCCACCAGCCCTGGATCGACAAGCAGTGGAAAAAAGTGGTGAAGGGTCTCGACCATCTGAACGCGAACCTGCCCAAGACCGGCAAAAAGCTGCATGGCGGCCATTTCGCGCTGGCGGCGATGATCGGTTATCTCGACCTGCGTTTCGCCGGTGAATGGGCCGAAGGACGCGATGCTCTGTCGCAATGGCCGGAGACTTTCGGCAAGCGTTTCGAAGCCTACGCGGAAATGAAGGCAGCCGCCTGAGGCGAAGCGGAACAGTGCCCGGCCACGTCGCCGGGCGCACTCGTAACAGACTGCAAAAACAAAAAAGCCGGGGCGTAAACCCCGGCTTTTCCTTTACCGATCCGCTGGGGATCAGAACTTGACGCCGATACCGGCCTTGACGGAGTGATCGTCGAAACCGCGCGAGAATGCGCCGGAGTCGAGACCGTAATCCTTCTTCTGGTAGTCGCTGTAGCGATATTCCAGACGGGCGGTGATGTTGTCGGTTACCATGGCTTCAACACCGGCACCAACGGTGTAACCGAGGGCGGTGGCGCTGTCCTTGGAGGTCGCGTCACGGACCTTGTTGTCGGAGACAGCAAGACCGGCCGTACCGTAGAGCAGGAACGGGTTCATGTCGTAACCAACGCGGCCACGCAGCGAGCCGTTGACGCCCTGCTTGCCTTCGATGGCGTTGCCAGCAACCGTACCGGCAGAGCCCTTCTCGTCGCCGAGGTTGACGTCTGCTTCGGCACCGTAAACGATCTGGCCGCTCTGCATGTTGTAACCACCGTACAGACCGCCGCCGAAGCCCTTGGCGTCACGACCATCATTGCTGGAGCTGAAACGGCCCCAGTCATAGTTGACCGTACCACCGAGGTAAGCGCCGGACCAATCCTTGACCGGTGCGGGCTGGTCGTAGGACACCGGTGCCTGCGGCACTTCGTTTACGGCGTCAGCGGCGTAAGCAGCCGAAAAGCCGGCAGCGGCCATGGTCGAAGCCATAAGGGTTGCTACGAAAATACGCATGTTATTCTCCTTTCAGGACCGCTCTGCACTCAAAACATTGTTTTCAGACGCGGTGTAAAAATCGTCGGGTTAATCGCCCCTCTGGAAACTGAACTTGATGGGAGAATGCGGAGATCAAAGAGCCAAAATGTGAATTGTTTGGGGCAGAGACGTGACTAGAATTAGACGTTGCCTAATTGCCACAAGGGTTTTATTAACCCTAACAGAAGCCTAACCAACAATAGATCGGCTTTAAACTTAGTTATATTCAAATTAAATCAAAATTGCATTGCGAATAAAAAATCGCCCAATTCTTTTAGGGCTGACGGACAGCTTGCGATTTGCATTTATATCCAGCACATAGGGCGTGTATGAGCAAATGCAGGTCCGCCGTGAAAGAAGATATACAAAAGACAGTCTTGATAACCGGAGCCGCCCGAAGGCTTGGGCGGGCAATCGCCACCGATCTGGCCGCCCATGGCTTTGCGATCGCCGTCCATGCCAATGAATCGATGGCGCAGGCCGAGGAATTCGCTAACGAAATAAGGCAAAACGGTGGCAAAGCCGTTGCCGTGCAGGCGGATTTGACACAATCTGCGCCAACAATGGCGCTTGTCGAACAGGCCGCTTCCGCGCTCGGCCCTATCGGCGTCATCGTCAACAATGCCTCTATTTTTCTGGACGACAGCGCAGATAAACCCGATCCGGCGATCTTCGATGCGCATTTTTCCGTGCATGTGCGGGCGCCTTCGCTTATTGCCGCCGCCTTCGTTGAGCAATTGCCTAGGGATAAATCCGGTCTGATCGTCAATATCATCGATCAACGCGTGCTGGCGCTCACACCACGTTTCTATTCCTATACACTCTCGAAATCCGCCCTCTGGACAGCGACACGAACGATGGCGCAGAGCTTTGCGCCGCGTGTGCGGGTGAACGCCATCGGGCCGGGTCCCACCTTCAAAAGCGAAAGACAGGCGCCCGAGGACTTTCAGGCGCAGATCGACGGCCTTATATTAAAGCGTGGTCCTGCGCCGGATGAGTTCGGGCGGACGATTCGCTTTCTTTACGATACGCCGTCGGTCACCGGACAAATGATCGCGCTCGACGGCGGCCAGCACCTTGGCTGGGAAACCCCTGACGTGGCGGAGATTAATGAATGAACGGAAAGAAGCTGCCTGATGGCGGTATTCTCTTCGATGAAACCGACGACGAAGACGACGATGCAAGCCTTGCCACGACAGAAGTGGCGGAGGCTCCGCGCGACGCCGTGGGCATGGACTGGAATGCGGGCTGGAAGAACGAATCCGGCCTGAAGGGCATGGACCTCATCGGCGAATTCGTCAAACACCTGCCCAACTCGCCGGGCGTCTATCGCATGTTCAACGAGGCGGGTGACGTTCTGTATGTCGGCAAGGCACGCTCGCTGAAGAAGCGTGTGGGCAACTATGCGCAGGGCCGCGTGCATTCCAACCGCATCGCCCAGATGGTGCGTTTCACCACCCATATGGAGTTCGTCACCACCCGCACGGAGACAGAGGCGCTTCTGCTCGAAGCCAACCTCATCAAGCGCTTGCGGCCGCGCTTTAATGTGCTTTTGCGCGACGACAAATCCTTTCCCTATATTCTCATCACCGGAGACAACCGCGCCCCGGCGATCTTCAAGCACCGGGGTGCACGGGCGCGAAAGGGCGATTATTTCGGCCCCTTCGCCTCTGCCGGTGCTGTGGGGCGCACGATCAATTCGCTGCAACGCGCCTTTTTGATCCGCACCTGCACCGACAGCGTGTTCGAAACCCGCACGCGGCCCTGTCTTCTACACCAGATCAAGCGCTGTTCCGGCCCCTGCACGCACGAGATCAGCGATCAGGGGTATGCGGAGCTCGTCAAGGAAGCCAAGGATTTCCTGTCCGGCAAGAGCCAGAGCGTCAAGACCGCGATTGCGCGGCAGATGAACGAGGCGGCCGAAGATCTCGATTTCGAGCGCGCTGCCGTCTATCGCGACCGGCTGGCGGCACTTTCGCATGTCCAGAGCCATCAGGGCATCAATCCGGCCGGCATCGAGGAGGCGGATGTCTTCGCAATCCACCACGAAGGTGGCATCTCCTGTATTCAGGTGTTCTTTTTCCGCACCGGCCAGAACTGGGGCAACCGCGCCTATTTCCCGAAGGCGGACCCATCTCTGCTGGGGGCGGAAATCCTCAATGCATTCCTTGCGCAGTTTTACGACGACAAGCCGGTGCCGAAACAGATCCTGCTGTCCGAAACGGTGGAAGAGCAGGAACTGCTGGCCGCAGCACTTGGCGAAAAAGCCGGGCATAAGGTCACGATCAGCGTGCCGCAGCGCGGCGAGAAGAAGGATATTACCGACCATGTTCTTGCCAATGCCCGCGAGGCGCATGGCCGCAAGCTGGCGGAGACCTCGTCGCAGGCACGGCTGCTGAAGGGTTTTGCGGAAACCTTCAACCTTCCCTACGTGCCGCGCCGCATCGAGATTTACGATAACTCACACATCATGGGCACCAATGCCGTGGGTGGCATGGTGGTGGCGGGGCCGGAAGGTTTCGTGAAGAACCAGTATCGCAAGTTCAACATCAAATCGACCGACATCACCCCCGGTGACGACTTCGGCATGATGCGCGAGGTGATGACCCGCCGCTTCTCACGCCTGCTGAAGGAAGAGGGCAAGCCCGACCGCGAGCGGACACCAACACCGGAAGAAGCGGCCGACATGCCCTTCCCCGGCTGGCCCGACGTGATCCTGATCGACGGCGGCCAGGGACAGATGACGGCGGTGCGGGCGATCCTCGATGAACTCGACATTCGTGACTGTGTGACCGCCATCGGCGTCGCCAAGGGTGTGGACCGCGATGCCGGCCGTGAACGCTTTTTCGCCGATGGACGCAGCGATTTCTCCCTGCCGCCGCGCGATCCCGTGCTTTATTTCGTGCAGCGCATGCGCGACGAAGCGCACCGATTCGCCATCGGTTCTCATCGGGCGCGACGCAAGAAGGAGATGGTGCGCAATCCGCTCGATGAAATCTCGGGGATCGGCCCCGGTCGCAAACGCTCCCTGCTGCAGCATTTCGGCACGGCGAAGGCGGTTTCCCGCGCCGGACTCAACGATCTGATGAATGTCACCGGCATCTCCGAGGCGGTGGCGCGACAAATCTACAATCACTTCCACGAGAGTAGCAGCGATTGAGACTGCGCTGTCGTGGCGAACTGCTAAAAAAACATAATCACGTGTTGACCCTATGCGTCAGGGGCGGCATCAAGACAGCTGATCTTTGACTGACAGGTTTCCCATGGCTTCGCGCGCATACAACATTCCCAACCTCCTCACCTATGCCCGCATTCTGGCGGTTCCCGTCATCGTTCTGTGCTTCTTCATCGAGGGCAAGCTGGAAAGCTCGGATTTCGCGCGCTGGACGGCGCTGTGGCTGTTCATCATCGCCTCGCTCACCGATTTTCTCGATGGTTACCTGGCCCGCATCTGGAACCAGACATCCAATATCGGCCGGATGCTGGACCCGATCGCCGACAAGCTGCTGGTCGCCTCCGTCCTGCTTCTGATGGCTGCGGACGGCACCATTGCCGGCTGGTCGCTCTGGGCCGCCATCACCATCCTCTGCCGTGAAATTCTGGTCTCCGGCCTGCGCGAATATCTGGCGGCGCTGAAGGTGAGCGTTCCCGTGACGCGCATCGCCAAGTGGAAAACGACGATCCAGATGGTCGCCATTGCCTTTCTGCTGGCAGGTCCGGCGGGCGACAAGGTTCTGCCCTATACGACCGAGATGGGCATTACGCTTCTCTGGCTTGCGGCTGCACTGACCATGTATACCGGTTATGACTACTTCAAGGCTGGTCTCAAGCACATCGTGGACGAAGACTGATGACGCGGATCGTTTATTTCGCCTGGGTGCGTGAGAAGATCGGCATCGATGAGGAGGAGCTGGACATCCCCTCCTCCGTCACCACGGCCAGCGAACTGATCGCCTGGCTCGCAACCCGTGGCGAAAATTACGAAGCGGCCTTCGAATTTCCTGACGTGATCCGCGTTGCCGTCAATCAGGAACATGTCGAGCATGACGAGAGCATCGTCGGCGCGCGCGAGATCGGTCTCTTTCCGCCGATGACCGGGGGATGAGCCGATGCAGCCAGCTGTGCAGCCGACGATCCGTGTGCAGCGTGAAGATTTTGACGCCGCTGAGGAAAGCCGCCGGCTGACGCAAGGTGACAAAAGCATCGGTGCGGTGGTGGCTTTCACCGGTCTTTGCCGCGACGATGGCGGCACGCTGGCAGCGCTGGAGCTTGAACATTATCCCGGCATGGCGGAAGCGGAAATCACCCGCATCGCCGAACTCGCCGTCGAACGCTTCGGCCTTCTCGGCCTCACCGCCATCCACCGCCATGGCAAGATTGCCGCCGGCGAGAATATCGTTCTCGTCATCGCTGCTTCCAGCCACCGGCAGGCGGCCTTCGACGGCGCAAATTTCGTGATGGATTATTTGAAGACCTCCGCCCCGTTCTGGAAGAAGGAACATGGCAAGGATGGAGCGGCGCGAGACTGGGTATCAGCCAAGACGACCGACGATGCGGCGAAGGACAAGTGGCGCTAATGCGTCGTCTTTTCTCGCACTGCCGGACATAAAGGCGGGACACACTTTTTCTGAAAATGCTTCAAGGTGCTTCAACCCTGCTGCGCATGACAATCAGCCAGCCGACCAGAAGCGCCAGAACCGCCGCATCGCGCCAGACGACCGGGCCATAACCGGCCCACAGGGTTTCCGCAAATCCCACGGCAGCAGCCCCTAAACCACAGATAAGTGGGCTGGCATAACCGCCCGCCGCCGAAATCAGCACGACCTTGAGGCCGAAGACCAGACCGGCACCAAAATCCATGGTGCCGTAATAAAACGTGGCCAGTACCCCGGCAATGGCGGCGACAAGTCCCGCCGCGCAGTAGGATAGCAGGAACACTCTGCCCGCATTGACACCGCAGAACGATGCCGCAAGCGGATCATCCGATACGGCCTTCCATTGTCTGCCGAAAGCGGAACGGCCGAGATAGACAGACCCTGCGAGGATGAGCAGTCCAAAGGCCGCGGTGTTCAGCATCTGCATCGGCGTCAGGGTCACGGCAAAACCGCCATCGCTCCAAAAGCGCACCGGTTGCGACAGAAGCGGCGGCAGCCATAATTGCCTTGTGCCGGCGGCGAGCCTTGCACTTTCGGTCAGCGCAATCAGCACGCCGATGGAGGCGACCGTCACCGCATTGGGAGAGGCTTTCGCCAGCGGTCGCATCACCGCCCTGCCGACGATACCGGCTGCCCACAAACCGCCGAAAACGCCCGCCCCTGCCCCAAGCGCAAGCGTTGCCGGCAGGACCAGCCACAGGCGGTTCCAGCCGAAATCGGCAAATAACAGGCAGGTCTGACCGGCGAAGGCAAATATGGCACCATAGGTGACATCAGCACGTTTGGTGACCGAGAAGGCGATGGCATAACCAAAGGCCAGAACCGCATAGAGGGCTGCGACCGGCACGGCATTCAGCAATTGTTGCAGGAAATAAGCCATGCGCGTCCTCCCACCATTATTATAACTGTTAAAATACGTTTTGACAGTTATAATATGTGACATGACCTTTCGCTGGACAGCTCACCGTTTCGCAGGCGGCGCATTGGCGCTTGATGTCGCCAATAGTGTGATCCTGCGCTCAGACGCCGCAAAATCGGTTGACCGTTTTGCGGCGCCCGAACAGATCGCCACTTTTGCCGAGGCATCGACACAGCTTGGCGCGGAGCGTGACAGGTTTCCCGCACTCAACGCACCCGAAGCGGAGCAACGGCCAGTCCTTCTCAGGCTAAGAGAGGCGATCGACGATTGTTTTCGCGCGTCGATCTTGGGTACAGGTGATGATGACGCCAGGCTGGCGGAACTTCTTTTCGCCTGCGGCACGGCGTTGCGCGCCTTTCCCGCGGCCGAAAGTCTCGGCAACGCCACTGCCCACTCCGCGCTGTCGCTGCTTGCGGTGGAGACACGGGAACGGCTGCGGATCTGCGGCAATTGCGGCTGGCTGTTCATCGATCGCAGCAAGAACAAAAGCCGGATCTGGTGCGACATGGCGGTGTGCGGCAACCGGCAAAAAGCCAGCCGGCACTACCATCGGACGAAGGAGGCGCAGAAATGAACAGGATTGCCCTTCCATTGCTGGCGGTTGTGGCCGCGCTCGGTCTTTCCGGCTGCCAGCGCGACGAACCGCGTGAGGTCGCCAAGATTTCGGGCCGGATGTTCGTTTTCAATTACCGCGTAGCGATTGCCACCTATCTGGTGACCCTGCAACGGGTCGCGCCCATCGCCGATGGCAGCACGGTGGAGGCCTCATTCGAAAACCCCCGTGGTGGTCCTGACCTGACGACGAGCGACAGGATTTTTCCAGCGGACGAAAAGATCGCCGTTCAAAGCCCGCCGGTCGAGTGCGTCAAGCAGGATCGGCCTTACAAAGTCACCATTCGCATCAAGGGACCGGAGGGCGATATTCTGCAGACGATAGAGACCACGATCCACTCCGACACGGACCAGTCGCTTCTTCCCGCCAAACCGCTGGTGGTCGGGCCGCTCTACACGCCCAATCCGGAGGTGTTTAAACCTGACGGCACGACGGATATGCGGCCGGTCCAGGGGTGCCCGGCATCCTGAACAAAAAAAAACGGAGCCTTTCGGCTCCGTTTCCTTGAGTCTTTTCAGCGGCTTCGCGCAATCGCCTGAGAGGGCGATTCAAGACGTTGATATTTTGAATCAGCCGACGATTTCGGTTTCGGCGAACCAGTAGGCGATTTCCTGTGCGGCGGTTTCCGGAGCGTCGGAACCGTGAACGGAGTTTTCGCCGATGGAAAGCGCGAAGGACTTGCGGATGGTGCCTTCAGCGGCCTGGGCCGGGTTGGTGGCGCCCATGATTTCGCGGTTCTTGAGGATGGCGTTTTCGCCTTCCAGAACCTGAACGATGGTCGGGCCGGAGATCATGCCTTCAACGAGTTCGCCGAAGAAAGGACGCTCTTTGTGAACGGCGTAGAAGCCTTCGGCTTCGCGCTTGCTCATCCAGACGCGCTTGGAGGCGACGATGCGCAGGCCGTTATCTTCAAATACCTTGGTGATCGCGCCCGTCAGGTTACGCTTGGTTGCGTCCGGCTTGATCATCGAAAATGTGCGTTCAATCGCCATGTGTCCGTTTCCTTTTCCTATATAGAAAGTGGGCGGTCTTTACCCGCCCAAAGGCCCGAAAACAAGGGGGATCGACCATATTGCGATGACGGCGTGAGACATTTCACGCCGCTGTCACACTGCGGCCTCTTGCGTCGTAGAGATCAAGGCAGCCTTCGAACCAGTCCCGCACCGGGTCATTATCGGAAAACAGATCGGCGCCGGTGGTGATCCTTGCCCATTGCAGCGCGCCGAACACGATGTAATCGGCAAAAAGCGGCGACGTGCCGCCGATAAAGGGCTGGAAGCCCAACATGCGGCGGATCGGCGCCAGCAATGCCGGAAAGCCAGCGATTTCCGCTTCGCGGTTCGCTGCGACATCCTCAAGCGGGCGGCCGAGCGCTTTCGTCCTGCTGTCGCGGAAATAACGGCGATCCGGCTCATCCAGCATATTGTGGATATCCAGCAGCGCGATACGGGTAATAGCGGGGTGAAGCACCGTCTGCGACCAGCTTTCAACGAAGCGGGCCATTGCCTTGCCGCCCTCACCGTCAAACAGCGACGGCCGCTCCGGATAGGCGTCATCCAGATAAAGCGCGATTTCGAAACTGTCGCTCACCAGCTGCTCGCCGTCGCGCAGTATCGGTACAGTCCTCGAAAAACCGTCCTCAACCGTCGGTATGACCGTGAAGGGCAAGGGGCGCTCCTCAAAATCCAGCCCCTTATGCGCCAGCGAAAGCACGGTTTTCCAGCAATGGGGAGAAAACGGCCGGGAAATGTCGCTTCCGCACAGCGAGTACAAGGTTCTGGAGTTCGTCATGGGCAACACCCTCTTTGGCTATATCGATGCAGCGATATAAGAACGGCAGTGGCCTGAAATCAAATCAGCATTAGTCATATTATCGATCAAAAGCCGTCCGCCGCCCCGTCAAACGTGAATTTCAGCATCAAGGCAACGAAAACATCCCAAGAGTTTAGTCTATTTTAAACCGTGGCGTGTAGGAATAGCCGCATTCGGAAACTGAATATTTCGCTGAATTCATAAATACTATCTTTTTGGGGCTGACGGTGACGACATCTGCTGGCGATAAAAAACGCGAACAATCAAAAAACGGTCTTGTCGTTACCAAGATCACGCAATTTATCGCCAAGATGAATATTGCGCCGCTGCCTCGCAATTATGAATTGATCTATGAAATATTGTCGGGGCACAATCCGGCTATGGGGCGCGATATATTGGCCCTTGGCAACGCGCCACAGCAGCATGAAATCGATATTATCGGCCATAGACACAATCTGCCGGGGTTTTCGAAGATCGAAGCCGAGGAGATGGCCAACGAGGCCTTCGAAACGCTGAAGCAGATCTCAGCGCGGCTGGAAGCCGGCGTGCAGCGCGCCGAAACATTTATCGCCAGCATTGCTGAGGAAGATCACCAGGAGCGGCCGGCAACCGAGCGGCTCGCCCGCTTGATGGGCGACATTCACGAGGAACAGACGAGCCTGCGACACTTCATCGCCATGGGGCTGATGAAGATCCGCGAGGTTGAAAAACGCCGGGCCGAACTGCAGGCGAGTTCCCTGCGGGACGCATTGACGGCGCTTCCCAACCGCGCGGCTTTCCTCGAAAAACTCGGAGACCTTTTCGCCGGCGATCAGGCGGCGTCCGCCACCTCGCTGATGCTGCTCAACATTGACCGCTTCCGCGAAATCAACGGCAAATACGGCGCGAGCGCCGGCAACAAGGCGCTCCGGCGATTTGCGGCGCTCTTCCGTAAGACGATCAAGAAGGACGATTTCGTTGCCCGCATCGGCGGCAATGAATTTGCCTTTCTGTTTGCCAACGTCTCGCAAAATACCGCAGAAGCGATTGCCGAAAGGCTGCGGCAAAGTGTGGAGGCGCTGCGCTTCGTGACCAGCGAAGGCGAAGGTGAACATCTGACGGTTTCGATCGGCGTTGCGGCGGTGGATGGCACCGCCACGCCCGCGGAATTTTTCAGCCATGCCGAACTTGCCCTGCTTTCCGCACGCTGCGGCACGCGCAACTGCGTTGTCGGTTATTCGCGGGAGCTGGCCCAGCACAGCCGCGGCAGCTACCTGGCGCAGCTCGGCTGTTAGAGCATTTCCAGTAAAAATGTGCCGCGGTTTTGCGCCCGGAAAACGCGCAAAACCAAAGATTGCGTGCACGTCCAACAATTCCGTTTAAACCAACACGCTTCAAACGCCATATCTGATCCGATGTGGCGCGCGCGCTCTTGCCTTGGACACGCAGTTCGGCCAAAACGGCGCCATGATTACGATTACCGATCTTTCCGCCCGCATCGCCGGGCGCCTGCTTCTCGACCATGCCAGCGTGGCGCTGCCCGCCGGCGTGAAGGTGGGTCTCGTTGGCCGCAACGGTGCCGGCAAATCCACCCTGTTCAAGGTGATTACCGGTGATTTTTCGGCCGAAAGCGGTTCGGTCAGCATTCCCAAACAGGCGCGCATCGGCCAGGTGGCGCAGGAAGCGCCGGGAACGGAAGAATCGCTGATATCAATCGTGCTTTCCGCCGACAAGGAACGCAGCGCCCTTGTGGCCGAAGCGGAAACCGCGACCGATCCGCACCGGATCGCCGAAATCCAGATGCGGCTCGTCGATATCGACGCGCATTCGGCGGAAGCACGCGCGTCCAGCATTCTTGCCGGTCTGGGCTTTAACCACGAGGCGCAGCTTCGCCCCGCCTCCTCCTTCTCCGGCGGCTGGCGCATGCGCGTGGCGCTTGCCTCCGTGCTGTTTGCCGAGCCGGACCTTTTGCTGCTCGACGAGCCGACCAACTATCTCGACCTCGAAGGCACGTTGTGGCTGGAGGAATATATTCGCCGCTATCCGCATACCGTCATCATCATCAGCCATGATCGCGATCTTCTGAACAATGCCGTCAATTCCATCGTGCATCTGGACCAGAAGAAGTTGACCTTCTATCGCGGCGGTTACGACCAGTTCGAGCGCCAGAAGGCCGAGAACGACGAATTGCAGATGAAGGCCAAGGTCAAAAGCGACGCGGCGCGCAAACATCTGCAGAGCTTCATCGACCGTTTTCGCGCCAAGGCCACCAAAGCGCGGCAGGCGCAGAGCCGCATCAAGGCGCTGGAGCGCATGGGCACCGTCGCCGCCGTGATCGAGGACCACGTCCAGCCAATCATATTTCCCGAGCCGGAAAAGCAGCCCGCCTCGCCCATCGTTGCCATCAATGGCGGTGCTGTAGGTTACGAACCGGGCAAACCCATCCTGAAACAGCTCAATCTGCGGATCGACAATGACGACCGCATCGCGCTGCTCGGCTCCAACGGCAACGGCAAATCGACCTTCGCGAAATTCATTTCCGGGCGGCTTGCGCCGCAGGCGGGCGATCTTCGTATCGCCTCCGGCCTGAAGATCGGTTTCTTCGCGCAGCACCAGCTGGATGATCTGGTGCCGGACGAAACGCCGGTGGAACATGTGCGCAAGCTGATGCCGCTGGCGCCTGAAGCGCAGGTGCGCTCACGCGTGGCGCAGATGGGCCTTGCAACGGAAAAGATGGCGACGGCAGCAAAGGATCTGTCCGGTGGTGAAAAGGCCCGTCTGCTGATGGGGCTTGCCGCATTCCACGCGCCGAACCTGTTGATCCTCGACGAACCAACGAACCATCTCGACATCGACAGCCGCCGGGCATTGATCGAGGCGCTGAACGATTATAACGGCGCGGTCATCCTCATCTCGCACGACCGGCATCTCATCGAAGCGACAGTGGACCGGCTGTGGCTGGTCGCCGACGGCACCGTCAAAACCTTTGAAGGCGACATGGAGGAATATCGCGACATCGTCGTTTCCTCCGGCAAGAAAAAGGAAGACAAGACCGAGGCCACGACCGATCAGGCGTCGAAGGCAGATCAACGCAAGGCGAATGCGGAAAAGCGCGCCCAGCTTGCGCCGCTGAAGAAAAAGATCAATGAAATCGAATCCCTGACGGCGAAGCTTGAGAAAGTGATTCAGGCGCTCGACAACGAGCTGGCGGACCCCGCGCTTTACGAAAAAGCGCCCGCCAAGGCTGCACAGAAGGTCAAGGAACGTGGTGAGGCCGCTGCCAAACTCTCCGACGCCGAAGAGCAATGGCTGATGCTTTCCGGCGAATATGAGGAAGCAATGGCGGGGTGATGCGCGTCAGCGCGGGCCGAATTCCGACGGCTTTTTCAGAAGCCGTCGGATTTATCTGACGCTGCTTACTTGGCGCCGATGGCGTTGAGGCCTTCACGGGCACATTCGGCATCGATGGCGCCCGACGGCGCGCCGCCGACACCAATTCCGCCAACCAGGGTATCACCGATCTTGATCGGCAGACCGCCAGCCTGGATGACCATGCGCTCGTCCATATTGCGCAGACCATCATTGGCAGGCTTGGAGGCGATGAAATCCGCGATCTCGCCAATATCACGACCGAGCGATGCCGCGGCGAAAGCCTTGCCGGTCGCGCTGGAGACCGTATGCGGGCCGGAATTATCCGCCTTCAGTACCGTCTTGGTGGCGCCGTCGCGGGTGACGATGGCAACGGTGACGGCGCTCCCTTTTGCGACACAAGCCTGAAGCGCTGCTTTGGCCGCCTTTTCAGCCATTTCGAGCGGCAGGTAAGGAGCGGTCGGTAGTGTCTGGGCCAATGCGGCGGCAGGAGCGAGCAGAACGGATGCGATGAGAAGATTGCGGATCATGAAAAGGTCCTCTTGGCTGATGAGGACTGCAATCTAGGAAAATGAAGCAAGGCTGCGAATCCGTAAGCCTTGCCGGGCGGTCGGTAGTTCTACCGATCTTCGCCGGCTTCCAGCCAGAGCCTTGTCATTTCCGCCTGTGAGGTCGTGCCGAGCTTGAGGCCAATGGCGGCGCGGTGGCTGTCAACCGTGCGCGGTGACAGGCCAAGCCCGTCAGCGATCTGGCGGGTGGTGAAACCGAGAGCGATGCGTTCGAGTATCTCTCGCTCACGCGCGGTCAGAAGCGACAGAAGCGCCACCGTTTCCGCCTGCAACGCCCGTGCATCCAGTGTGCGGGCCAGCGTCTGGTGCGCCTTCTGGATCGCGTCGATAAGATCCTGTTCATCCACGGGCTTCGACAGGAAATCCACGGCACCATTGCGGAAGGCCCGGCGGCAGGCCTCGATATTTCCGTGGCCGGAAATGATGATGACCGGCCAGTCGACGCCTTGCTCCACCAGCTTTTCCTGAAGCTTGAGGCCGGTAATGGCGGGCATACGAATGTCGAAGATCAGGCAGCCCGGCTCAAGCCCCGGTAATTGGCCAAGAAAAACCGTTGGGTCGGCAAATCCCTTCGCCTTGATGCCGACCGTGGACAAAAGCAATATCAGCGCCTTGCGCACGGCGTCGTCGTCGTCAACGAGATAGACGGGCAGCGTCACGGTTTCATCGCCTCCGTGGTGACAGGCAGGACAACACGGAACAAGGCGCCGTTTTCCTGCTCGATGAAGAGGATTTCGCCGCCGGCGCGCTCCACCAGCCGCTGACTGAGCGCGAGACCAAGTCCCATGCCGTTGTTTTTTGTGGTTGCAAAGGGGGTAAAGAGCCGGTCGCGCAATTGCGGCTCCACGCCGGGACCGTTATCGGCGACTTCGAACAGGGCAAGATCGCCCTTGCAGGTGAGCGTTGCTGTGATTACGCCCTTGCCCTCGTCGGCACCGGCCAGCGCATCAAGGGCATTACGCAGCAGATTGAACATCACCTGCTCCATTTCCACCGGATCAACCCGAACCAGAAGCGGCACCTCTGGCTGCCGGATATCGATGACGACCTGCTGGCGCGCCGCCTCACCGGTCAAAAGCGCATCGACATTACGCAGCGCGACGCGCAGGTCATGCGCCGTGGCCGGATGGCGGTGCGGCAGCGACCAGTTGCGGAAACGGTCGAGCATGTTGGCGGCGCATCGCGCCTGCTCGATCATATCGTCGAGCGCACCGGAAAGCGTTGCGACATCCTGACGAGCAAGAAGCCGTCGCCCGGCCTGCGCCTGCGCCAGGATTGCCGTCAGGGGCTGGGTCAGTTCATGGGCAAGGCCGCTCGCCATCTCTCCAAGCGCATTGACCCGTGAGGCATGGGTCAGCCTCGCCTCCATGCCGCTCAGCTCTGCCCGCCTTTCGGCGGCGCGTATACGTGTTCTCTGCCTTGCCATTACGATGCCGAACACAAAAATGATGCTGGCACCGGCCAGCGCCGCCAGCAGGGCGCGGCCCGGCAAAAGTTCCCGCCAGGTGATGGGAAGCGCCACCTCCAGAAGCAGCGGCTGGGTGGCACTGCTCAGCTGCCGGGCATATTGCGGTTCTACAGGCAGTTGCGGCGGGCCGTATAACAGGGTGCCATCCGGCATTTTCAGGCGGGTCACTGCCCGTTGCGCCGACCAGAAGGGGGCATCGGATGCCAGCAGCCGTGCCGCATCGACGGCCAGCACCAGCGCCTGTCGTGCCGTCTCGCTATTGGGACTGCGCTTGACGATGAGGTAATGGCCAGGCCTCAGCGCACTTGCCAGCAATGCCGGCTTGCCCGTGAAAGCCGATGCCGCCTTGCGAATATCCGTAGCCAGTTCATTTTCCAACGGCCGGGTGCCGATGGCGGGATCTCCCTCATTGAGGGAAACCAGCTGGACCTCATCGATGCGCGGGTAAAATTGCAGGATCGGCGCAGCAATCGCAAGCAGCAGGCCGTCGTCCGGCCCCTGCTCGGCCTGCGCCACCGCCGACAGCGCCGTCACATGGGCATCGTGCTGATCCGCCCGGCGCGTAGCCTCAGCCTGCAAGGCGTCGCTCTGCCGCTCCAGTTCGCCAAGCAGGCTGACATATTGGTAAGCCGCCAGAGCGGAGATGACCGCCGCCATCAACAATGCCCAGACCGCGAGCACCCGGAAAAACGGCCAGGCGGCCGGAGAGCGCGGATCACCTGACGCTGGTCGGCGGCCGGATATGGCATCGGCGATCGTGCGGAGCGACTGCGTGACGCTGCCCGCGCCTGCTCTCATTGCCTCCGGCGTAGATTGGCCGGAATGCCCGGATCGCCTGTTCCATGCGTCGTTGTTTTCAAGCATCTCTTCGCTCGCTCGACCGGAAAACGCGGCCGGAACATTGGTTCGTCATAGAACCTCTCAGCACAGACTGGCCAAACATTCAATCCGGCTGAAACAGGCTCGCCTGCCGCTCGCGCTGGAATAGGATCACATAGTGCTGCGTTGTAGCCCTGTCGGAAACCCTCTAGGCGCATTCCCTGCGGGGTTGCAAACGATCGAGCGGTACAGCGGGCGAATAGAGATAACCCTGACCGAAACGGATGCCCATCTGCATGAGAAGCCGGCTCTGCTCTTCCGTTTCTATGCCTTCCGTCACCAGCTTGGCGCCGTAACGCTCGGCGCTTTCGAATGCGAGTGCGATCGCGTCCTTGAAGCGTGACTGATCGAGCCGGGACGTCATCCAGTGGTCGATCTTGACCTCTTCGAAGGGGAACCTCGCAAGCAGCGTGAGCGCGGCATAACCGGTGCCGAAATCATCAAGTGACAGCCGCACGCCTGCTTCACTCAGCCTGTCGAAATTCTGCTGCACGACGTCGATGGCCGGTACACGGCTCATCTCCGTCACCTCGATCGACAGCCGATGCGCCGGCACCGTCATTTCACTCAGGAACGCCACGACCCGGTCTCCGAAACGCGGGGTCGAAAATGACGAGGCGGAAATATTCACCGCCAGATGAAAATCCGGCTCAAGGCTTCGCAGATTGCTGAGGTCGCAGACGACCGCCTCGATCGTCGACCACTCAAATTCCACCAGCAGCCGGTGGCGCTCGGCAATCTCCAGCACGTAATAGGGCGAAAGCGCCTGCCCGCGCGCATCGGTTGCCCGCAGAAGCGCCTCCGCACCGATCATGCGGCGATTGTGCATTTCAAATTTCGGCTGGTAGCATATTGGCGGCCGGCCGGATTTGATCCAATGGACCAGCATCTGCCGCACAACTTCGTCGCGGGTGGCTTTTTCGGCGAAGGAGAAGGGGAAAATCTGCACCGGATTTTCGCTTCTCCTCAGCGCCAGGCTGAGATGCCGGAGAAAGGACGCTAAGTTCTGCCGGGAAAGCTTATCCAGATTGGCTGCGCCGATCTTCAGATGCGGCACTGGCCCCGCCTCCGCGGACCGGCAAAATGCGCTCAGCCCGTCATGGAGATGGATCATCAGTCGCGCGCTTTCCGACTTTTCCAGCGAAACTCCCTCGATGACCACCGCAAGCGTCGTATCACCGAACATGAAGCTGCGCGGCGCATTGGAGTACGACAGCAGGCTGCTATCACCATCACATACTTCCCGCGCCAGTCGCGGCCAGAAAAGATCGGCCCAGTCCTCGCCTTCGCAGGCGGCGACATCGGCAATATTGACGATTTCTATGAGAAGGAGGGCGTGCGGCACGGGCGGCTCCCGCCGTGCCATCGTTTCGATATGGTCTTTGAGGGCGCGACGGTTGGGCAAGCCGGTCAGGGAATCCGTCCGTGCCGCGATATCGCGCTTCCTCACTTCTTCCCGCGCCCGCGCCTCGCTGCGCAGAACAAGAAACAGGCAGGTGATCATCGGCAGACCAACAACGACCGCCCCCAGAGTGCGGCGGCCGACGGCGCTCAAAAACAGCGCCTGATCGATAAGACCCAGACCGAACGATACGGAGATGGCAAACAGCACGGCGACAAACCGCACACCAAAAACGGCGAAAATATCGCGCATCCCCAGTTCGGTCAGACGCCGGCGGCGCATCCAGCCATACATCAATATCCCGAAAGCCGAGATGACGACCATGTCCTGAAAAGCGGCGAAAAACAGCACCGGGCCGCCGATTACGTAGCGACCGACAGCAACAAGAAGCAGCGCTATTCCCCCACCCTGCCATGACCCCAGAAGCCCGGCAAGGAACAGCAGATCCGAGCGGATATAAGGTTTGGAAGGCAGCTTGATGAACTCGGAAACCAGAAGCGTCAGCAGAAATCCGGCCACGCCGAAAATGATACCGTAATAGATCTTATAACGTGGGTCATCGAGGGCGATGTTGCGGCGCATGAGGATCAGCACGGATACCATGCCGATCACCGCAGCTGCCTGGAGCAGCAGGAATGGAAGCTCGGCGGCAGCGGCCGCTGCCTGAACGGCGATCAATTCCATCATCTGCAAACCCCCGGTTATTATTTGTTTCGCCGCCGGAATTCCGGCGTTGGCCTTTCACAATTCCCGTATCTGCGAAGGACGAACTATAATACGTCGTCCGCCGCCACGGCCGGCCTATATCGCCGCTACCGTTCGCATCCCGGCAAAATTCTCCGGAGCGGCAATCGCCCCGGCCTGCGCGGCGGCCAGCACCAGCCTGTCGCGTCCCCGGCGCTTCGCCTCGTACAGTGCTTCATCCGCGCGGTTCAGCATGCCCTGTATTGTCTCCAGGCCATCGGTGGAAACGGCTATTCCGAGGCTGACCGTGACGACGGTCTGTCCGTCCGGGCGGTTGGGGTGAGGTATCGCCTCGCCCGACACCGCCGATCTTAGCCTTTCACCAACGGCAAGGGCTGCGGATACGACGCAATTGTCGAGCAGGACCACAAATTCCTCGCCGCCATAACGCGCAACGAAACTCCTGTCACCATCATCCCTGCGCAGGGCGGCGCGCAGCCTGCCGGCAATCTCGCGCAGGCAGTCATCGCCAGCCACATGCCCTTCTGAATCATTGTAGTTCTTGAAATAGTCGACATCGAGAAGAATGAGCGCCCGAGGCTTGCTGCTGGCGGAAATCTCGCGTGCCGCCTCGTCAAAGCTGCGGCGGTTGCAAATACCTGTCAGCTGGTCGGTATTGGAAAGCTGCTGCAGGTCCCGATTGGCGCTTTGAATTTGTTGAAGCAGCATCTTTTCGCGCAGCGAGGCCAGATAGTCCCGCCGCTCCACCTGCTCGATGCGATAGGCCGCAAACAGCGAGACGGCGCTGATCCCGACCGAACACAGGATCGCCGGCAGCTTCGCCGCCTCGCTCGTCACCGTCACATATTGCATGCCGATGATGAAGACGACCAAGCAGCCGACCGTTCCCATGACAGCGAGAGGAAGCGGCTTGCGATGCACCGTGTTCATATAGAGTATGACGGTGATGACACCCATGTAATATTCGCTTGCCGACGCGGTGCGCGCATTGGCGTAGACGAACATCAGCGATGCGACGACCAGCATACATCCCAACCCGTGAAGGACTTCATGCGCAATCGCATCCGGACGCACCAGCACTGCATAATGCCGCGCCGGGAAATAAAGGAACAGGAGCGGTGTGACAACAAACAACCGGACGACAACATCCAGCCAGATAATCTCCGGCACCCAGTTCGTATCGACAAACAGGTACAGATTATAGACAACCATTCCGAAAATTAATCCATATGTATTGAACCGATGGTTGCTTTCATTGACTTTGCGAATGAACCCAGAAGACCGGTCCTCTTTAAGTAAAAATATCATCCAAACGCTCTTCAAAACACCCATAAGAAAAAATAAAATTCGCAACCTAATATCGATGCAAAACAACTACAAAATTACCATTAAAAAATATTGAAAAACGAATTTTACGATTTAAACTCAAAATATTATTTCATATCCTAAATACTACTTTATTCCGAAACAGCATATTCGATATTTTATTTTGTGATGTTGTTCATCAAAAAAGCCATTCCCGGTCGGGACGATCACCTTGCCCCTTTGGCCGTTTCTGCTAAAAACTTGTAAAGTCACACTTTATCTCATGAAGCACGCACACGGGTACCTCTCCATGTCAGCCACCAAGCTTGCCATCGTCGGCGTCGGCAAAATCGTTCGCGACCAGCACCTTCCAGCCATCGCGGGCAATCCGGATTTCGAATTGATCGCCACAGCGAGCCGTCATGGCACCGTGGATGGCGTCGCCTCCTATGGCACCATCGAGGCAATGCTGGAAGCGGTTCCGCAGATCGAGGCCGTGTCCCTGTGCATGCCGCCACAGTTTCGTTACGAGGCAGCCTATGCGGCTCTGAATGCCGGCAAGCATGTTTTCCTTGAAAAGCCGCCGGGCGCTACGCTTTCTGAAGTGCAGGATCTCGCGCGTCTTGCGGATTCGAAGGGGCTTTCGCTGTTTGCAAGCTGGCATTCGCGTTACGCGCCGGCTGTGGAAGCGGCCAAGGCATTTCTGGCTTCAACGAAAATCGACAGCGTGCATGTGATCTGGAAAGAGGATGTGCGCCACTGGCACCCGAACCAGGCGTGGATCTGGCAGGCGGGTGGCCTTGGCGTTTTCGACCCCGGCATCAACGCCCTTTCCATCATCACCCATATCCTGCCCCGCGCGCTGTTCCTGACCAAGGCGACGCTGGAATTCCCGGAAAACCGCGACGCGCCGATCGCTGCCGACCTGCATTTTTCCGACGTGACGAAAATGCCTTTGCGGGCCGAGTTCGACTGGCGCCAGACCGGCAAGCAGAGCTGGGATATCGTCGCCGAAACGGCCGGCGGACAAATGGTGCTATCGGAAGGCGGCGCCAAGCTCTCCATCAACGGCGAAGAGAAGCTCTCCGAGCCGGAGCGGGAATATCCCGCCCTTTACGAGCGTTTCGCGGAAATCATCAAGGCCGGCCGCTCCGATGTGGATCTGGCGCCACTAACCCATGTGGCCGACGCCTTCCTGCTTGGCCGCCACAAATTCGTGGATTCCTTCTACGACTGACAATATGGTCGTTTTCAGAACTTCTCAGAGGGCGCGGCTGACAAAACGGCCGCGCCCTGATTTTTTGGCTTGCCTCATCGACGCGGCATAACAGCGTCGCGCGATCCGCACCCGCCTGCGGGGCAATCGCGCCACCGATGCTGGGGCGCGCTGCGACCTCCTGGCCATCGACATCTAAAGGTTTGCGGAAGGCGGAGAGAAGCCGGCCTGCCGTGCCGGCTACTACGCCTTTTTCTGCCAGCGCCCCTCCGGCGACTGTTGCCAATAGGTCAGCGCATGACCTTCGGTCTTCAGCCTTTTCCAGTGATTTCGCGCCATTTCGAGCTGGTAGGCATCGTATCCGTCGAACATGAAGACGATGCGCTCATAGGCCTCCACCGCCGGCGGTTCAGCGCCGTCCACCAGAAAGCGGACATTTGCCCCATTGTCGTTGACGTCCGAGGCTGTCAGGAGAATCGGCTGGCTTTGCGGTGCCGAAGACGTATCGGTGGCGTGCGGCAGAAAACTGTCGTCACGAAAGGTCCACAGATGCGTGTCGAGGAAATCGCGGCGAGCCTCGTCCACCGTCTGGATCGCGACCTTCCAGCCGCGTTCCAGCGATTTTTCGAGCAAAGGCGGCAACGCATCCTCGAGCTTCGATTCCGTCAGATGGTAGAACAGAATTTCAGTCATCCGCAGACTTCGAACTCCGCTCGCATCAATCTTCGTAATGGGCGCGAACGAGTTCGTTCAAAAGCCGCACGCCGTAACCCGATCCCCAGGACTGGTTGATCTCGGTCATGGGCGATCCCATCGCGGTGCCGGCAATATCGAGATGCGCCCACGGCGTTTCACCCACGAAGCGCTTCAGGAACTGTGCGGCCGTGACGGAACCGGCCAGACGGCCCGAGCTGTTCTTCATGTCGGCGAATTTGGAATCGATGATCTTGTCGTAGTCCTTGCCGAGCGGCATGCGCCACAGTTTTTCGGCCGTCACATCACCGGCCTGGGCAAGACGCGTTGCAAGCTCGTCGTCATTGCAGAAAAGGCCGGCCTGAAGATTGCCGAGGGCAACCGTTATCGCACCCGTGAGGGTGGCGAGGTTGATCATGAATTTCGGATTGAAACGTTCCTTGGTGTACCAGAGCGCATCCGCCAGAACCAGGCGGCCTTCGGCATCGGTATTGATGATCTCGATGGTCTGGCCGGACATGGAAGTGACGATGTCGCCCGGACGCTGGGCGTTGCCATCGGGCATGTTTTCCACCAGACCGATGACACCGATGACATTTGCCTTCGCCTTGCGGGCCGCAAGCACATGCATGAGGCCGGTGACGGCTGCGGCGCCGCCCATGTCGCCCTTCATGTCCTCCATGTTGAGGCCGGGCTTCAGCGAAATACCGCCGGTATCAAAAACGACGCCCTTGCCGACGAAAGCAATGGGTTCATCCTTCTTGGAACCACCATTCCACTGCATGACGGCAAGCCTGGGCGGACGGGCCGAGCCCTGCGCCACGCCGAGAAGCGCGTTCATGCCCAGTTTCTTCAAGTCTTTTTCGCCGAGAATCTCGACATCGACACCCAGCTTGCGCAGCTCTTCCGCCTTTTCGGCGAATTCGACGGGGCCGAGAACGTTCGGCGGCAGGTTGACAAGGTCTCGCGCCAGAAGAACGCCGCCCGCAACGGCTTCGGAGACGGCAAAGGCCTTTTCCGCTTCCTGATGAGCAGCGGTGACGATGACGACATCGACTTTCTTCGGTGTCTTTTCGTCGTCGGACTTTTTCTTGGTCTTGTAGGCATCGAAGCTATAGGCGTGCAGCAGAAGGCCCAGTGCGAAATCCGCAGCGGCCTGCGCGCTGATTTCGACACCCGGAGCGTCGAGATAGATGGCGACCTTGTCGGCCTTGCGGAAATTGGCGGCGGCAGTGCCGCCGGCACGCAGCCAGTCATGCGCAACAAGTTTCGCCGGCTTGCCAAGGCCGATGACGAGCAATCGGTCGGCGCTCGAGCCCTGCGGCGCGATCACATCGAGTGTCGTCATGGATTTGGCAGCAAATCCCGCAATCTTCGCCGCTCTCTCGATCACTCCACCCGGATCGGCCTCGGAAGCACCGGCGGCAGCCTGCGCCTCACCGGAGGCTTGCAGCACAACGGCCAGAGAGTTTTCAAGCGAAGCGGAATTGGCGAAAGAAATATCGAATTTGGCGGACATGTTTTCCTGCTCTTCATGGTCAAATTGCATGATGCGCACGATCATGGCCTTTTCAGCCCCCGGCGCAACCCTACATTTTTTAAGGCCTGCATTGTTTAAAGGCAGACATTCCTTAAAGGTCCACATTCGTTAAAGGAATGACATTTTTGCGGATGGGCCGATTACGTCATGAAACCGACAGCTTGTTCCACAAAAAGACACAGGCGATGGAAAAAACGTCGTGCAAAACATATTTGTGAGCACGCCGGAATAGCCAATTGCAAACGATGCGATTAGATAAGCGGAAATCCGGCGGGCGATCGCACGGGAAAACAATGTCGAACAGGGCCGTATGAAGCTTCTCGAGAACTATATCCTGCGGCGGACAACGCAGATGTTTCTGGTCGCGCTGTTGCCGGTGCTCGCCATCATCTGGACCATCCAGGTTCTCCAGAGAATCAATCTCGTCACCGACACCGGTCAGTCGATGGGCTCCTTCATGGCGCTCGCGACCCTGATCTTGCCGACGCTGATCCCCGTTGTTTTGCCTTTCGCCCTCGTCATCGGCATCACCCAGACATTCACGGCGATGAACAATGATTCCGAGCTTGCCATCATCGATGCGGCCGGATCGCCGCGTTCGGTGATGTTTCGCCCGGTTCTCATTCTGGCTGCTGTTCTCAGCGCGCTTTCCTTCACCATCACCAACTTCATCGAGCCGCCGGCGCGTAACTCCGCCCGGCAGATGGTGGCTGCGGCCTATGCCGACCTCCTGTCCTCGGTGATCGAAGAAAAGACCTTCCGCACCATTCAGGACGGTCTTTATGTGCAGATCGCCCAACGCCAAGGCCGTATCCTCAAGGGCCTGTTCGTTGCCGACCGGCGCGATCCGAATTTCGATCTCATCTATTACGCCAAGGAAGGCATGATCGACGAGAGCGGCACGTCGCTGACCATGCGCGACGGCGAAGTGCAGCAGAAGACGCCTGACGGCAAGGTGTCGATCGTCAAGTTCCTGTCCTATGCCTTCGACCTTTCGACCATGTCGGAAAAGCAGGATTCGGAACCGTCGCTGTCTCCGGGCGATGCCAGCCTCGGCTTCCTTCTATCGCCAGATGAAAACAATGCGAGCTACAAGCGGTCGCCCGAAAACTTCCGCAGCGAGCTGCACAAGCGCCTGTCGGACTGGATGTTCGCCTTTGCCTTTGCGTTGATCTCGCTGGTCATCGCCGCCGATGCCCGTTCGCATCGCGAGGCGCGCATGCACCCGATGGTCGCCGCGCTGGTGACGGCCTTCATGCTGCGCTGGCTCGGTTTTTACGTCACCAATCAGGTCAAGCAGAGCGCGGCCTTCATTCCGCTGGTCTATGCCGTGCCGGGTCTCAGCGGCGCTGCGGCCGCCTTCATTCTGGTGACCGGTCGCAAACCGAGGATGCCGAAGATTATCGCGGATGCGGCGGGCCGGATGCGCCGTCTGTTCTCCAGCCGGCTGGCACGCAATTCGGGGAGCGGCAACGCATGATTTTCAACACCCTCGCCCGGTATTTCCTCAAACGATATCTGATGACGGCCGTCTGGTTCGTGCTCGGCGTATCGTCGATCATCTATCTCGCGGATTTCAGCGAGACGGCACGGCGCATGTCCAGCGTGCCGGGCTATTCGGTTCCGGGCGCACTTGGCCTGACAGCACTTCGTCTGCCGCTGATCCTGCAGCAGACCGTTCCCTTCATCGCCCTTTTCGTGGGCATGACGACGCTGATTTCGCTCAATCGACGTTACGAACTGGTTGTCACGCGCGCGGCAGGTGTTTCAGCCTGGCAATTCATCCTTCCCTTCGTCCTGGGATCCGTCCTTCTCGGCATTCTGTCCGTCGTCGTTTTGAACCCCATCGCCGCATGGGGCCAGAACCGGTCGCTGGCTATGGAAGCGGGATGGCGCAACGAAGCCAATGGCGGCCGCCAGCAGCAGATCATTCCATGGATGCGTCAGGCGAGCGGCGGCCAGGACACGATCATCGGCGCCAAGAGCTTCGAGGACAACGGAACAATGCTGCTCGACGTGGTTCTGATCCACCTCGACAAGGACGGAAACATCGTCTCGCGGCAGGATGCCAAGTCGGCAAAGTTGGAAGATGGTTACTGGCTTCTTAACGGGGTGACGGAAACGCGCGCCGGACATGTGCCAGTTCGGCAAGAGAGCACGCGGATCAGTACCAATCTGAGACGGGAATTCGTGCAAGAACGTATGACGCAGACGGAAACCGTTGCTTTCTTTGATCTTTCTCACAAGATCGAAGTTGCAAAGTCTTTTGGACTGTCTTCAAAAGCGCTTGAGACGCAGTATCATTTCCTGCTATCGACGCCCCTGCTTCTGGTTGCGATGACCTTGATCGCCGCGACCGTTTCATTAAAGTTCAGCCGCTTCGCCCAATCGCGCTCCGTGATTCTGGGTGGAATCGTTTCCGGCTTCGTGCTTTATGTAGTAACCGTGCTCGTAAGGGCATTCGGGAGTGGTGGTGTTGTCCCTCCCACCGTCGCGGTCTGGGTTCCAGTCGTCGTGGCGTTGGCTTTGGGGGCAACCATTCTGCTTCATCAGGAGGACGGCTAGTGGCGGTATATGACCGCGGGAATATCAGGCGGCTTTGGACGGCCCTTCTGACGGGTGCCGCTGTGTGCGCGTATTTGGCATCAAGCCCGGTCGCTTTCGGCCAGGGCGGGTTGCTTGCGTCTGCAAGCCAAGACGATTCGAAACTCCTGCTTACAGCAAATGAACTGACCTATAATCGCGACTCCCAGCGCGTCATCGCGAAGGGCGTGGTTCGCATGAAATATTCGGGCTACCGCATGGTTGCCCAGCAAGTGGAATATAATCAGCAGACCGGCCGTGTGATCGCGCATGGCAATATCGAGTTGATCGAGCCCGGCGGCAACAAGATCTATGCCGACGAGATGGACGTGACCGACGATTTCGGTCAGGGCTTCGTCAACGCGCTGCGCGTCGAGACCCCTGATAATACCCGCATCGCGGGTGAAAGTGCCGAACGCCTCGAAGGCGACCTGATGGTCCTGAACAACGGTGTCTACACCGCCTGTCTGCCCTGCGCCGCAAAGCCTGAAAAGGCGCCGCTCTGGCAGGTCAAGGCGGAACGCGTCGTCCAGGACGGCAAGACCCATACGATCCGGCTGGAAAAAGCCCGTCTGCAGCTTTTTGGCCATTCGATCGCCTATGTGCCGTTCCTGACGGTTCCGGACAATACGGTGAAGCGGAAGTCCGGCTTCCTGTTCCCGCAGATGAGCATTACCGACAATCTCGGTTTTGGCATCGGTGTACCCTATTTCCAGGTTCTCTCCGACACAGCGGATGTGACGGTTACGCCGACCTATTATACGACGCAGGGTCTGCTTCTGCAGGCTGAACTGCGCCAGCGTTTCGAAACCGGCATGCACACGATGACGATCGCCGGCATCAGCCAGCAGAAGTCCGATACTTTCACAGCCGGAACCAGCGACGCGCTCAACGACAATCGCGGCATGATCGCCAGCAAGGGTGATTTCACAATCAATCCCCGCTGGGCCTTCGGCTGGGATGCCATGGTGCAGACCGATAATAACTTTTCACGCACCTATAATCTCGCAGGTTACAAGGGTAGCGTTCAGACCAATCAGATTTACCTGAGCGGTGAGAGCGCGCGGAACAGTTTCGATGCACGCGGCTATTATTTCAACGTTCAGGACACGGACAATAATGAAGCCGAGGAACGTCGGCAGGCCATCGTCCATCCAGTCGTTGACTATCGTTATTTCGTGCCGGATCCGATCTATGGCGGCGAACTGTCGCTGACCACTAATTTGACCAGTATCACCCGCCTGGAACAGGACGCTTACGCGCTTGGAGGCTACTCGCGTTTCAACGGGCTCAAGGGCGACTATACCCGTCTCTCCACCGAGGCCGAGTGGAAGCGCACCTTCACGATGGATAGCGGCCTGCAGATCACGCCAATTCTGGCCGCGCGCGGCGATGCGCTGTGGACGGACATGTCGCCCTCAAGCTTTACATCGGGCGGTACGTCCTACGCCTACGAAGGCATGATGCATGACGACGTGGCGTTTCGCGGTATGGTCACCGGCGGTCTGGAAGTGCGTTATCCGTGGCTCTTCACGGCGCTCAACAGCAGCCACGTGATCGAACCGATCGCGCAGATTTTTGTGCGTCCGAACGAACAATATTCCGGCCGTCTCCCCAACGAAGATGCGCAGGCATTCGTATTCGACGCGACCAATCTGTTCGAGCGCGACAAGTTTTCCGGTTTCGACCGGATCGAAGGCGGCACCCGTGCCAATCTCGGCTTCCGTTATAACGGCACCTTCGACAACGGCTACGGCGTTCGCGCCGTTGTCGGCCAGTCTTTCCATCTGGCGGGCGAGAACTCCTTCGCATCCTATGATCTGGCTAATGTCGGTGCTGACTCAGGTCTGGAGTCCGACCGGTCGGATTACGTCGCCATGGCTGCCTTCGATGCGCCGATCGGCCTTTCGCTGTCGTCTAGCCTGCGTCTCGACAAGGACGATTTCGACATCAACCGGTCTGAGACCGGCCTCAGCTATTCTGACCGCCGCATCACCGGCAAGGTCAGCTATACCCAACTCAAGGCGCAGCCAAAATACGGTTATACCGGAGACCGCGACATCGTTCAGGCTTCCGGCATGCTGCGTATGGA
This sequence comes from Agrobacterium burrii, assembly GCF_017313405.1. Taxonomy (NCBI): domain Bacteria; kingdom Pseudomonadati; phylum Pseudomonadota; class Alphaproteobacteria; order Hyphomicrobiales; family Rhizobiaceae; genus Agrobacterium; species Agrobacterium burrii. Next base: position 144,805 of record NZ_JAFLNA010000001.1, on the reverse strand, counting down.
CGACAACTGGTCGCTGTTCGGCTCGATCAATTATGATCTGAACGGAAAATTTGCCGCCGAGCGCCGCGTCGGCATTGCCTACCAGGACGAATGCACGATCTTGACAGTCAGCTATTCCAACGAGGGCAACATCAATTCCACTCGGCAGGCCGCCAATGACTGGTCGATCAACGCCCGTCTGGCGTTCCGCACGCTCGGTGATGTCAGCATTGGTTCCGCCAACCAGGACTGGGCCGATATGGATATCGGCTGGAAGCCGAATAATTACTGAGTTTAAAGGCGGGTCACGCAGCATCGTGACCCGCCTTTTTGCCGTTCGGCCAGTAAAAGTCACGGTTTCGCCGCAACAACACGCCAGTGTCGGCCGGGTATAAACCCCTATCGGGTTTTCTTTCAACAAACCGAGACATTGCCGTCCTGCGGATCGCGATGATATATACGTGGCAAAATCGCGGCGCGGACGCGCAAATGCAGGTCTGACAGGCCGGGGAATGCGAAATTTCCACCGTCAGGCAGAACAGACTGGCGGGACAGGGAGACAGGCCCCTGCCCGACGAAAGGGAGAAGGACATGATGAATTTCGGAAAGACGGCTTTGCGTGGCGCTGCTTTCGCCTTTGCGATATTTGCCGTTCCCATGGCCGCCGTGCCCTATACCGGCCAGGCTTTCGCCGACGCCACGGTCAAGATCGTCGTCAACAAGACACCCATCACCAATGACGATATCGCCAAACGCGTCGCCTTCCTGAAGCTGCAGCGCCAGTCCGGCAATCTAAACGAAAAGGCGCGCGAGCAGCTGGTCGATGAGGCGCTGAAACGCGAGGAAATCGGCCGTGTGAAAATGTCGGTCAGCACCGATGAGGTCGATGCCGCTTTTGCGCGTTTTGCCGGCAACAACAAGATGAAACCGGATCAATTGTCGAAGGTGCTCGCACAGGCGGGCGTCGGCGCTGACCATTTCAAAGCCTTCATCGCCGTGCAGATGAGCTGGCCGCGCCTCGTCAACGCCCGTTACGGTGCGCGTGGCAAGATGTCGAACCAGGATCTCGTCACCCGCCTGAAGGAACGCGGCGACAAGCCGGTCACGACGGAATATTTCCTCCAGCAGGTCATTTTCGTCATCCCGGAATCCAAACGCAATTCCATTACCGGCAAGCGCAAGTCCGAGGCTGAAGCCTCGCGCAAGCGTTATCCCGGCTGCGACCAGGCCATGACCTTCGCAGCAACCATGCGCGACGTGGCGATCAAGGATCTTGGCCGCATTCTCGCGCCTGAACTTCCGGAAGACTGGAAGGCTTTGGTGGAAAAAACCAAGGAAGGCGGCACCACCGGCACCCGCGTGACCGAAAAGGGTGTCGAATATCTGGCCATCTGCAAGCAGCGTCAGGTTTCCGACGACTATGCGGCGGAGATGGTGTTCAAGTCCGAAGACCTGATGAAGGCCAAGGACGGCGAAAACCCGAACGAAAAGAAATATATGGATGAGCTGCGCAAGAAGGCGCAGATCGTCAACACCTGATACTGATACGAAAGCCGGGTCTTTCCGTGACACATGCATCCCTGCCGCTTGCCCTGACACAGGGAGATCCAGCCGGTATCGGCGCCGATATCGCCATCGCCGCCTGGGCCAGACGCCGGGAGAACGGTCTGCCGCCGTTCATCTTCATCGGCGATCCCGATGTGGTGGCCAGCCGTGCGGCGTTGATCGGCATGCCGGTCAATATCGAGACATGCGATGTGGCGGATGCTGTCAGCGTTTTCGACCGCGCTTTCCCGATCCTGCCTCTTCCCGTCGGGTTCGAGGTTCAGGCGGGCCAGCCGCATGTCGGCGCTGCCCATGCGACGATCAAGGCGATAGAAACCGCCGTTTCCCTGACCGTTGAGGGCAAGGCTGCAGCCGTCGTTACCAATCCGATTGCAAAATCCGTGCTTTACGAAGCGGGGTTCGGATTTCCGGGTCATACGGAATTTCTGGCCGATCTGGCTTTGCGCCTTAAGGGTGAGCAGGTGATGCCGGTGATGATGATTGCCGGCCCCAAGGTCCGCGTCGTGCCGGTCACCATCCACATCCCCGTCAAAGATGTGCCAGCGGCACTGACCGAAGAACTGATCGTCGAGACATGCCGCATTATCGATGCCGATCTGCGGCAGAAATTCGGTATAGAGGCACCCCGTCTGGCTGTTGCCGGGCTTAACCCGCATGCGGGTGAGGACGGCGCGCTTGGCACCGAGGACCGCGACGTGGTTCATCCAGCGACGATGCGGCTGCGCAAAGACGGGATCGATGCTTTCGGTCCCCTGCCCGCCGACACCATGTTCCATGACGCCGCCCGCAAACGCTATGATGTCGCCGTGTGCATGTATCACGATCAGGCACTTATTCCGGCCAAGGCGCTCGGCTTTGACGATTCGGTCAATGTCACGCTCGGCCTGCCCTTCATCCGCACCTCGCCGGACCATGGCACCGCTTTTGGCATTGCCGGCCAGGGCATCGCCAATGAGGCAAGCCTTGTGGCCGCGCTGAAAATGGCGGCGGAAATTTCCGCCCGCAGCCGGGTTGACGCATAATGGCCACCATAGATGGACTGCCGCCGCTGCGCGATGTCATTCAGCGCCATGGGCTCGATGCGAAGAAATCACTTGGGCAAAACTTCTTGTTCGATCTCAACCTCACCCAGAAGATCGCCCGGACAGCGGGGCCGCTTGAAGGCGTGACGGTGATCGAGGTCGGCCCAGGCCCCGGCGGTCTCACCCGCGCCATTCTTTCGCTCGGTGCCAAGAAGGTCATCGCCGTCGAACGCGACAGCCGTTGTCTGCCGGCGCTGGCGGAAATCGAAGCGCATTATCCCGGGCGTCTCGAAGTAATTGAGGGCGATGCCCTCAAGACCGATTTCGAGGCCATGATCCCCGCCGGTGAACCGGTGCGCATCATCGCCAACCTGCCTTACAATGTCGGCACACAATTGCTGGTCAACTGGCTTCTGCCAAAAGCGTGGCCGCCTTTCTGGCTCTCGATGACGCTGATGTTCCAGAAGGAAGTCGGCCAGCGTATCGTGGCTGAGGAAGGCGACAATCATTACGGCCGCCTCGGCGTTCTCGCCGGCTGGCGCACGGTATCGGAAATGGCCTTCGACGTGCCACCGCAGGCCTTCAGCCCGCCGCCGAAGGTGACGTCCACCGTCGTGCACCTGCTGCCCAAGGACAAGCCGCTGCCCTGCGATGTCGCCAAGCTTGAAAAAGTGACCGAAGCTGCCTTCGGTCAGCGGCGCAAGATGCTGCGCCAGAGCGTCAAGAGCCTTGGCGGCGAAACGCTGCTGGAAAAAGCGGGCATTGACCCCACACGGCGGGCGGAAACGCTGTCTGTGGAGGAATTCGTGACATTGGCGAATTGCCTGTAAATACGCTCTGTGATGCACTGTTCTGGACGGTGGGACACAGGTCCGTTGGCCCGGCGAATAGAGGAACAAGCGCGTGGAGAATGCCGGTTTTCACTATAAGCTCGACATTCCCGCCGAAACGCCCGACTGCGCGGTTGTCTTGCTGCATGGATCGGGACGAACGGAAGAAGACCTCATCTCCTTTGGCCGCGCCACCTTTCCCAATGGCATCTTATATGCGGCGAGAGGCGCTGTTCCCTGGGAGAATGGCTTCGCGTTTTTTCGCAGAAAGCCTGACAGACAGCTCGATATCGATGATCTGAAACATCAAGCTGTCAGATTATGCCGGTTTGTCACCTTCGTGTTTCAGCAGACGGGGCAAAGGCCCATTCTCGTCGGATATTCGAACGGTGCGATCATCGCGGCTGAAGCGATATGTCAGGACCGCCATCAGTCAAAGGGCGCTATCCTGCTTCGCCCCCTATCTCCGAGGAATGAACAGCCTCTTCCAAACCTCGCAGGATATCCCATACTTCTGCTTGCGGGCACCCGTGACGACCGGCGTCACCCCTCCGATGCTCCGCATCTGGCCGAGCAGCTGGCTTCAGCCGGTGCGGAGGTTGTTCTGGAGACGATCGACGCGGGCCATGGATGGGCAGAGGATGCGATGGACGAGCGACTGTCCCGTCAATGGCTGGCGCGCTGACCCGCAGCATAAATCAGAGCTGCGGCTCTTCCTCGAGCAACGCACGCACAAAGTCAAACATACCATGGCGACGGTCGCGGCGGACGCGTTCGGCTTTGACGATGGCTTCGACGGCCTCGAAGGCGGCCTGCAGATCGTCGTTGAGGATGACATAGTCATAATCGCGCCAGTGCTCGATCTCGGCGCGGGAATTGATAAGGCGGGTCTTTATCACCTCTTCTGTGTCTTCTGCCCGGCGGTGCAGGCGCGATTGCAGTTCGGTCATGGTCGGCGGCAGGATGAAGATCGAGACGACGTCGGCCTTCATCTTGTCCTGCAACTGCTCGGCGCCCTGCCAGTCGATGTCGAACAGCATGTCGCGACCGGCAGCCATCGCTACTTCCACCGGATCACGCGGCGTGCCGTAAAAATTGCCGTGGACCTCAGCCCATTCCAGCAGTTCCTCGTTGTCGCGCAGGCGCTCGAAATCGCGCTTGGAGATGAAGTGATAGTGGATACCCTCTATCTCGCTCTGGCGGCGCGGACGCGTCGTGACGCTGACGGAAAGGCTGATATTCTTGTCCTTCTCGAGCAGGTTGCGGGCAATCGTCGATTTACCCGCGCCCGATGGTGAAGAAATCACCAGCATCAGCCCTCTGCGGGCAATCGTAACGGGAGAATCATTCACCGGGGCCATGGGTCTACTCCAGATTTTGGACCTGCTCGCGGAACTGGTCGATAACCACTTTCAGCTCTATGCCTGCTGCGGTTACCGCACTGGCGTTCGATTTGGAACAGATTGTATTCGACTCGCGGTTAAATTCCTGTGCAAGAAAATCGAGCTTGCGGCCGACAGGCCCGCCATTTGCCAAAAGCTCACGCGAAGCCTGCACATGGGCGCGCAGCCGGTCGAGCTCTTCGCGCAGATCCGCCTTGGTGGCGATCAGCGCCGCCTCGGCGTGAAGACGGTCACGATCCAGCCCGTGCATGCCCTCGCCGATCAGGGCGATCTGCTGGGCAAGCCTTGCGGCGATCTGTTCCGGCTGGCGGGAAGGATCGTTTTCGATGAGCGCCACCAGCGTCTCGATCCTGTCGATCTGGCCGGACAGGATGGCAAATAGCGATGCTCCTTCCCGCTCGCGCATGTCCTTCAGCTTCTCGACGGCCGCAGCAAAACCGGCAAGCACATCGGCGTTGCGTGCGGCCTGCGCCTCAGCGTCATCTTCCGCCTCGCGAAAATCGACCAGCCCGCGCAACGACAGCAGTGTATCGAAACTCAGCGGCTTGTCTTCGACGACATCGCCAAGTTCTTTCTTGAGCGCCAGAACAGCGGCGAGAGCATCACGGTTGATGACGGCCTCCAGCCGGTTTTCCGCAATCGACAGCGACAGACCTGCCTGAATATTGCCGCGGGCAAGATGCTCGCCGGCGATTTCCCGCAGCGCCGTTTCCAGCGCTTCAAGCCCGGTCGGCAGCCGCAGCCGCACATCAAGCCCCTTGCCGTTGACCGAGCGCAACTCCCACGCCCAGCGGTAACGGCCGGATGTTCCTTCGCTGCGCGCAAAGCCGGTCATCGATTGCAATGTCATATCTGGAAGCCCCCGTCATGCCGTACGAAACCGGGCCTTGCGCTAACAAGACCCGGTAAGAATTATCAGTTATTGGCCGGTTTTTCCGCCTCTGCGCCACCCGGCTGGCCGTCGACGGCAACATCGGGACTGCCGCCGGCAGCGGCTTTTTCCGCCTCGATCTTGCGCCAGCGGCGGACATTGGCGTTATGCTCGTCCAGCGTCTTGGCAAAGACGTGACCGCCCGTGCCATCGGCAACGAAATAAATGTCATCCGTGCGCCAGGGATTGGCGACCGCCTCAAGTGCGGCCCGGCCCGGATTGGCGATGGGCGACGGCGGCAGGCCCTTGATGACATAGGTATTGAACGGCGTCTGCTTCTGCAGGTCCGACTGGTAGATCGGCCTGTCGGAAGGTTTGCCGTCACCGCCGAACAGACCGTAGATGATCGTCGGGTCGGATTGCAGCCGCATGCCTTTCTTCAGCCGGTTATAGAAGACGGAGGCGACATGGGCGCGCTCGTCATCCTTGCCGGTTTCCTTTTCGACGATCGAGGCGAGCGTCACGAATTCCTCGACGGTCTTGATCGGCAGGTCGGGGTCGCGCCGCTCCCAGATCATGTCGATCAGCTTGTCCTGCGCCGCGCTCATCTGGTTGATGATCTCTTCGCGCTTGGTGCCGCGGGTGAAGCGATAGGTATCCGGGCGAAGACTGCCCTCGTCAGGCAGGGCGGAGGGCAGCTCGCCATCCAGCACCTCGTCTGCGGCAAGGCGCGCAAACATCTGCTTGACGGTCAGGCCTTCCGGCAGCGACACGGAATAAAGGATCGACTTGCCGGATTCCAGCAGCGTCAAGATGTCCTTCATCGATGCGCCGGCCTTGATCTCGTATTCACCCGCTTTCAGCGTCTGGTCCTTCTGCAGGTAGCTACCTGTCATCAGGCGGAAAATACGGGCATTCGAAACAACGTCGTTACGTTCGAGATTATTGGCAATCTCTATGATGCCGGCGCCGTTGCGCACCGTGAAATGCGTGTTCGTCTCAAGCGGACCGGGCTCCTGGAACGCGTTGATCATGTAATAGAAAGCGGCAATGGCCAGTACGCAGACGGCAACCGCAAGCGTCATCAGAAAATTCAGGAAGATCACCAGCTGGCCATGGGCCTTGCGCGAGCGCTTGGGCGGAGCCGGCACCTTTTCCGGGCGCAGCGCCTCGGTCGGAGATTTCGGAATGATCGGGCCGCGATTGCCCTCGCTTCCACCGTCTCGTCCGTATGGTCCCTGGCTGTTCTGGTTCGTGTCGCTCACCGTCGGTCCTTTTCAGTTCGGCGTTGTCAGCGCTTTTTGCGCAGGTAATGCGGCAAAAACAGGTTCGGAATATCTTCCTGCACCACATAGAGAGATCGTGAAGTTGTCTTTGCGTCCTTCACGAATCGTCTTTTCCGGCAAAGCCGGTCAGGAACAACCTTCTGCGGCGTGAAATCGCCCACGCCGAGATAATCCTCCCGAAACCGGTAAACCGTCTCCCGTAAACGACTACAATATCGGCGCGAAAATCGAAATGGCTTTCGCAGACGCGCGATGCGTTCTTCAAAGGAAAGAGCACCCTCTTTCAGCACCCGCCGGGAGAAAGCCGCAACCGTCCGAGGCGGTTTGCGGCGCGGGTTGCCACCGCAACGGCAAAAGCCGCCGCGGCTTATATAATCTTATGCTTCGTAACGACGCAGCACGAGGGAGGCGTTGGTGCCGCCGAAGCCGAAAGAATTCGAGAGCGCCACGTTGACCTGGCGCTTGCGGGCCTTGTGCGGCACCAGATCGATCTTCGTCTCCACATCGGGATTATCGAGGTTCAGCGTCGGCGGCACGATATTATCGCGGATCGCGAGCACGGCGAAAATCGCCTCGATTGCACCCGCAGCACCGAGAAGATGGCCGGTGGCCGACTTGGTGGAAGACATGGAAATCTTCGTAGCCGAATCGCCGACAAGCCGTTCGACTGCGCCAAGCTCGATCGTATCGGCCATGGTGGAGGTGCCGTGGGCGTTGATATAGTCGATATCATCAGGCGTCAGGCCGGCGCGCTTCAGCGCCATAGCCATGCAGCGATAGGCGCCATCGCCGTCCTCGGACGGGGCCGTGATGTGGTAGGCATCGCCGGAAAGGCCATAACCGACGACTTCGGCGTAAATCTTCGCGCCGCGCGCTTTGGCGTGTTCCAGCTCTTCCAGAACGACGATGCCCGCACCCTCACCCATGACGAAACCGTCGCGGTCGCGGTCATAGGGGCGGGATGCCTTCTGCGGATCGTCGTTGTGCTGGGTGGAAAGCGCTTTGCAGGCGGCAAAACCGGCAAGCGCAATGCGGCAGACCGGTGATTCGGCACCACCGGCAACCATGACCTCGGCATCACCGAGCGCGATCAGCCGGGCGGCGTCGCCAATGGCATGCGCGCCGGTCGAGCAGGCCGTCACCACGGAATGATTCGGGCCGCGCAGCTTGTGGCGGATGGAAACCTGGCCGGATACGAGGTTGATCAGACGGCCGGGAATGAAAAATGGTGAAATACGGCGCGGACCCTTGTCGCGAAGCGTGTAACCCGCATCGACAATGCCTTCCAGGCCACCGATCCCGGAGCCGATCAGAACGCCGGTGGCAATCTGGTCTTCATCCGTTTCCGGGTGCCAGTCCGCATCGGCAAGCGCCATGTCGGCGGCGGCCATGCCATACAGGATGAAAGGATCGATCTTGCGCTGTTCCTTGGGCTCCATCCAGTCATCGGCATTGAAGGTGCCGTTGGAGCCATCACCGACGGGAATGCGGCAGGCGATCTTTGCGGGCAAATCTTCGACTTCGAACTCAGTCACGAGACGGGCGCCGTTCTGGCCGGCGAGCAGCCTTTCCCAGGTGATTTCCGTTCCGCATCCAAGAGGAGATACCATGCCGGTACCGGTGATAACGACACGCCTCATCGCCAACGCTCCGCCCTTATCCAAATCATCAGTCTCTTCTGCAATGCCGGACGCCATCGAGTGACGTTTGCGAGACGCTGCAGCATTTCGAATGTCCGCACAATCTTCGTCACGCACCGTTTCCGGCCGGGACGCTTATGCGGAGGCCGGAACGCGCGCCTGTTCGGGCACGTACCGTCTCTTTATAAAACATTGGCCCGGACGAGCCGGGCCAAGACGGGAGGATATTGCACCTCCCCATGAAGGTCGATCAGGCCTGGGCCTTCTCGATGAACTTGACGGCGTCGCCAACGGTCAGGATCGAGTCAGCTGCGTCGTCGGGAATTTCAACGCCGAATTCTTCTTCGAAAGCCATGACCAGTTCAACGGTGTCGAGCGAGTCAGCGCCCAGATCGTCAATGAAGCTGGCGCCTTCAACAACCTTGTCGGCGTCAACGCCAAGATGATCAATTACAATTTTCTTTACGCGTTCTGCGATATCGCTCATGTCGGTTTCCTCGACCTTTATTTTGAAAGGGAATGCCTTGCGGCACCCTGCCCTGTTAGAAGCCCTCATGCGCCGTTCAAATCCGGCACCGCTGGCAAACCCGTTCAACCCGGTCCAAGCTAGACATCGTCACGCAAAATCGCAACGGCTTCCTGTCTCTCCGGGACGACTGTTCACAGTCTTGGCCCGATTAACACGGTTTCAATCGGTCGAAAAGCCTGAAAACGCGCTAAGCACAGCGTATGACAGGCAATTTAGCCGGAAACCGGTCGGCGGGGCCTTGCGGCGCAAGCTACCCAACAAGGTGCTGAAATAGCGCCGCAATCGTTTTCATGACGGCTGGAAGCGCCGTCAGATCATCGCCATGCCGCCGTTGACGTGCAGGGTCTGGCCGGTCATGTAGGCTGCCTCGTTGGAAGCCAGATAAAGAACGGCAGACGCGACTTCCGCGCCGGTGCCCATGCGCTTCATGGGAATGGCGCCCATGATGGCGTCTTTCTGCTTGTCGTTCAGCTTGCCGGTCATGGCGCTTTCAATGAAGCCCGGGGCCACGCAGTTGACGGTGACGTTGCGGGTGGCGATTTCCTGCGCCAGCGACTTCGAAAAACCGATCATGCCGGCCTTGGAGGCGCAATAATTTGCCTGGCCGGGATTGCCGGTGACGCCGACGATGGAGGTGATGTTGATGATGCGGCCGAAACGGCGGCGCATCATCGGGTGCGTCAGCTCACGCGTCAGGCGGAACATGGCGGTCAGGTTCACTTCGATGACGTTGTCCCAGTCATCGTCGCTCATGCGCACGAAGAGGCCGTCCTTGGTGATACCGGCATTGTTGACGAGAATATCGACGCCTTCCAGCTCGGCTTCGGCCTTTTCGCCGAGCGCCTTGACTTCGGCACGGTCGGAAAGGTTAGCCGGGAAAATCTTGACGCGATCGCCAAGTTCCGCCGCCAGCGCCTCGAGTTTTTCAACGCGCGTGCCGTGCAGGCCGACGGTTGCGCCCTGTTTGTGCAGAAGGCGGGCGATTTCCTCGCCGATGCCGCCGGTCGCGCCGGTAACGAGAGCCTTGCGGCCTGTCAGATCTAACATGTCCTGTTCCTTCTTTAGAGCAACTCCGCAGGAAATTTTGCGGTTCTGCATCGGGAATTGTCAAAAACAAAAAAGCCATTGCGGGCGAAACCCGCTATCAGCCTATCAGAGTGGCAAGAAGCTGGTCGATATCGGCAGCGCCGTTGACGGCAACGCCGTTCACGGTCTTGTCGATGCGGCGGGCAAGGCCCGTCAGCACCTTGCCGGAGCCGATCTCGTAAAGCTGGGTCACGTTGTTGGCGGCAAACCACTCCACCGTCTCGCGCCAGCGTACCTGGCCCGTCACCTGCTCTACCAGCAAAGCGGCGATCTCATTGGCGTCGGAAACGGGAGCGGCACGCACATTGGCGATAACAGGCACGACTGGATTGTTCTTTTCGACCTTGGCCAGCGCCTCACGCATGGCTTCCGCAGCCGGCGCCATCAGCGCGGAGTGGAAGGGCGCGGAAACCGGCAGCATGATGGCGCGCTTGGCACCCTTTTCGGAAGCGATCGCGGCGGCTTTCTCGACAGCGGCCTTGGAGCCGGAAATGACCAGCTGGCCGCCGCCATTATCATTGGCGATCTGGCAGACGCCGAGAACACCGGCCTCGTCGCAGATTGCCGAAACCACATCATGCTCCAGCCCGATGATCGCCGCCATCGCGCCTTCGCCGACAGGCACGGCGGCCTGCATGGCGTTGCCGCGGATGCGCAGAAGCCGCGCGGTATCGGCAATCGAAAAAGTGCCGGCGGCACAGAGCGCCGAATATTCGCCGAGCGAATGGCCGGCAACATAAGAAACAGCGTCGGACAGTTTCAGGCCGCGCGCTTCGAGAACCCGCATGACCGCCATGGACACCGCCATGAGGGCGGGCTGGGCGTTCGCCGTTAGCGTCAGCGTTTCTTCCGGGCCGTTCCACATGATATCGGAAAGCTTCTGGCCGAGCGCCTCATCAACTTCCGCAAACACGGCGCGCGCCTCGACATAGGTATCGGCAAGTTCCTTGCCCATGCCGACGGCCTGGCTTCCCTGACCGGGAAATGTGAATGCAATACCCATGGGATGTGGTCCTTCTTTTCTGGATTGCCCTTATTCCAGCGACTTCCATTCACATTCCGGCCAGCGGTGTCAAGACTTGACGCCCTGCGGCAGGCGCATCCGCAGGGTTTTGCCACCCTATTCACTCTTTCTTTTAGTCATATTTTTTCTTGCACTGCGGCAATTCCCTATTACTTTCATGCGACCTTTCACACCATCTCGCCAAGCACCGGGACATTTCCATGAAACAGAGACTATTGGGCCGCACGGGTATATCCGTGTCCGAAATTTGCCTTGGCACCATGACGTGGGGCACGCAGAACACTGAAGCCGAGGCGCATGCGCAGATGGATTACGCCGTCGAAAACGGCGTCAATTTCTTCGACACGGCCGAGCTTTACCCCACCACCCCCGTTTCCGCCGAAACGCAGGGGCGGACGGAAGAATATATCGGCACATGGTTCGAAAAGACCGGCAAGCGCGATCAGGTGGTGCTCGCCACCAAGGTCGCCGGTTCGGGGCGCGACTATATTCGCGGTGGCCGCGATATCGATGCGAGCGCCATCCGCGAGGCGGTGGATACCAGCCTTGCACGTCTGAAGACTGACTATATCGACCTCTACCAGATCCACTGGCCTAACCGCGGCACCTACCACTTCCGCGGCGCCTGGGGTTTCGATGCCTCCGGCCAGGACAAGGAGCGCACGATCGCCGAAATCACGGAAAAGCTCGATACGCTCGGCGAACTGGTGAAAGCCGGCAAGATCCGCGCCATCGGCCTCTCCAACGAAAGCGCCTGGGGCACGCAGAAATATATCGACATCGCCGAGGCCCGTGGCCTGCCGCGCGTCGCCACCATCCAGAACGAATATAATCTGCTCTATCGCAGCTTCGATCTGGACATGTCGGAAGTCGCTCATCACGAGGATGTCGGCCTGCTCGCTTATTCGCCACTGGCGGCCGGACTTCTCACCGGCAAATACCAGAATGGCGCATATCCGGCGGGATCCCGCGGCACCATCAACAGGGAGCTCGGCGGCCGCCTGCAGCCGTATCAGGAAGCGCCGGTCAAGGCCTATCTGGAGCTTGCGGCGCAACATGGGCTCGATCCGGCGCAGCTCGCGATCGCATTTTGCCTCACCCGCCCCTTCATGGCCTCGGCCATCATCGGCGCGACGACGAACGAGCAGTTGAAGGTGGATATTGCGGCTGCGGATGTGAAGCTGTCAGAAGAGGTGCTGAAGGGGATTGCGGCGATCCATCGGAAGTATCCGATGGCGATCTAAACTATCCCCGGGCCCTAAATTCAAATAAAACCATCTTTCAATACCAATTGAATTCTGTATTATTATGTTCACCGGCGCGTATATCGGTACACGCCGGTGAACTTCATAAATAGATAAAATAATTGACCGGATTTTTTACAAAAATAACAAATATATTACAATTGGGAGAATTCGATGGCCAAGACAGTCTCAGATATTCTCAATGTTGCCGATCAGGAGTGGAAGCACTGGGGAAACTCCACATGGAACCTTTCTACTGACGCCAAACACATCCGGCACAAGGATGACGACCGCATATTCGCAAAATACGTCATCAAGAACTATAATTCCGTTGGAGGTGGAACGCCGACGGAGGATGATGTTATGAACGACCACTATTTCTGGTCGGCCGTCGGAATTTCCTACGTGTTCCATGCCGCGCAATTCAGCAAGAAAGAGTTTCCTTTCGCGGAATCGCATTCCGTATGGATTCGCCATTTCATAAAAGCGCGTAAGCAAAACTCGACGAGCGCCCTCTATCACGGATACCGGCTGAAGGAGGCTGGTGCGACCCCGGATGTCGGCGATATCGTTGGCTACACCTATGACAAAGTCAGCTTCCAGCAAGCGCAGGGTTATTATGACAAGGTGGGCAGCTATAAGTCCCATACCGATATTGTCGTTGCCAGACGACCGGGCGAAATCGACGTCATAGGCTTCAATGTTCTCGACTCGGTGACAAAGAAAACGATCCCGCTCAGTGAAAGCGGCCATATCGCCGATACCAGGCATAAATGGTTCGTCGTTCTGAAGAAAAACGCGCTTAACTGACAAAACCATTGCCAAAACGTGAAAAATCCGTATAAGCGCGCTGTTCACAACACCCGGTCCAATTGGCTGGTGGCTGAACGGAGGGCTGGTTTCGGTAACGAAACAGCAGGAACCATAAGGTTTTTCCGGCCTCCCGTGTCTCCGCTCTCGACCGTCTCGAACAACGCTTTTCTTGCTTTAAGGCTTTATCGCCTAACCAGGAGCAGTCGTTGAGGCTTAGCGCCGTTGCCGGGTGAAGGATGAAACGCAAGAAAGGCAAAGCTTAAATGGCTCTTTACGAACACATCTTCCTTGCCCGGCAGGATATTTCTGCCCAGCAGGTCGACGCACTTGTCGAGCAGTACAAGGGCGTTATCGAATCGTTCGGCGGTAAAGTCGGACGCGTCGAGAACTGGGGTCTGAAGTCCCTTACCTACCGCATCAAGAAGAACCGCAAGGCTCACTACGCTCTCATGGACATCGACGCTCCGGCGCCTGCGATCCATGAAATCGAGCGTCAGATGCGCATCAACGAAGACGTTCTTCGCTACATGACCATCGCCGTCGAAGCCCACGAAGAAGGCCCGTCCGCGATGATGCAGAAGCGCGATCGTGACGACCGTCCGCGCCGTGACGGCGACCGTCCGGACCGTGGCCCGCGCGAAGATCGTGGTCCGCGTCCGCCGCGTGAAGGTGGCTTCGGCGACCGCGAAGATCGTCCGCGCCGTCCGCGCGAAGACCGTGCATAAGGAGAATTGACCAATGGCTGATACATCCTCTTCCCAGGCACGCCGCCCGTTCCACCGCCGTCGCAAGACGTGCCCTTTCTCCGGCGCAAACGCTCCGAAGATCGACTACAAGGACGTTCGTCTGCTGCAGCGCTACATTTCCGAGCGCGGCAAGATCGTTCCTTCCCGCATCACGGCCGTTTCCCAGAAGAAGCAGCGCGAACTCGCCCAGGCGATCAAGCGCGCCCGTTTCCTCGGCCTGCTGCCTTACGTCGTAGCGTAATGAATTAAAGCGAGGCTGCGTTTTGGCGCGGCCTCGTTTTCTCTAAAGCAACTGACTTTTAATCAGTAGGTTGCGAGTTCAAATCCTTCCGCGTTGGGCGCGGATCGATACCATAAAACCCATGTTGGGGATGACGCTCCTTAGGAACGATCCTCTAACTGCTTAAGTTTCAGCAGGACAGCGAAGTGCAAAAGTTGAACCAGACAGTGCTGATCTCCGGCGTTCTCGCCGGCATATGCGCCGCGTTTTTAACGCTTGGCGCAACGGCACAGTCGTCCTTTTCCTTCCTGCTCTACGCCGGATCGGCCATGCCGATCTTCATCGCCGGGATGGGCTGGGGCAACCGCGCCGCCATCGTCGCGATCATCACCACCGCCATTATCGGCGCGCTGGTCATGTCGCCGCTTTTCGCGCTCACCATCGCCATCTTCACGCTGATCCCGGCGGGCTGGCTTTCGCATCTTGCCAATCTGGCGCGCCCGGCCTCCGAACTCGGCGGTCCGGATGATCTGCTTGCATGGTATCCGCTGTCCGGCATCGTGCTGCACCTGTGCATTCTGGTCTCTGTCGCCGTCATCATACTCGGCTGGATGATCGGCTACGGTCCCGATCTCGTCGCCCGCATCGTCGACCTGATGATGACGTCAGTGCAGAGCCGCGAGCCGCTGTTCGAGGCCAATGCCGAGGCGCTGACGCAGACGAAATCGCTGCTGGTGTTGATGTTGCCGATCGTTCAGGGCGGTCTGTGGGTCATTCTGTTGTTTGCGGCCTATTATTTTGCGGCCCGGCTGGTCGGGTCCTTCGGCAAGGGCCTTCGCCCGCGCGAAGACATCGCGTCTGCGCTGCGCATGCACCGCAACGCCATCTTCATTTTTCTCGGCGGCATCGTCGCCATGTTCTTCGGGGGCGTTGCCGCCATGGTCGGCGCGGTCATCTGCGGCACCTTCGGCGCGGGCTTCCTGATGGCGGGGTTTGCCTCGCTGCATAAAAAGGCGCGCGGAAAGGATTGGCGGCTGCCGGTTCTCATCCTCGCTTATCTCTCGGCGGTCTTTGTCTTTCCGCTGTTCATCATTCTCGTGCTCGGCTTGAGCGACGTGCGCAGCACGATCTCTCTGACGCCTGCACGGAAAACCGACACAACGAACGAAACCAAACCATAGAAAGGATCAAGAAGATGGACGTCATTCTTCTCGAACGTATCAACAAGCTCGGCCAGATGGGCGAAACCGTCAAGGTTCGCGACGGTTACGCGCGTAACTTCCTGCTGCCGCAGGGCAAGGCGCTGCGCGCCAACGCCGCCAACAAGACCCGTTTCGAAACCGAGCGCGCAACGCTTGAAGCCCGTAACCTCGAGCGCAAGTCGGAAGCCCAGAAGGTTGCCGAAGCGCTTGAAGGCAAGTCCTTCATCGTCGTCCGTTCGGCTGGCGAAACCGGCCAGCTGTACGGCTCTGTCGCTGCTCGCGACGTCGTCGATATCCTGGCTGCCGAAGGCTTCAACATCGGCCGCAACCAGGTTGAACTGAACACGCCGATCAAGACCATCGGCCTGCACGACGTTACCCTGCACCTGCACGCCGAAGTCGAGCTTCAGGTTTCGCTGAACGTTGCCCGTTCCGCCGAAGAAGCCGAACGCCAGTCCAAGGGCGAAAGCCTCACCTCCGCCGACGCCATCTACGGCGTTGACGAAGACGCACTGCGTCCGGAAGACTTCTTCGATCCGGAAGCTGACGGCAACGGCGACGACGAATAAGACTTGGCCTAGCGGCCATAAGGAAAACCCCGGATGGAAGCATCCGGGGTTTTTTTGTATTTTGGGATGTTGAGTGTGTGGAGAGGTTCACCCCCCTCTGCCCTGCCGGGCATCTCCCCCACAAGGAGGGAGATCGGCAAGGCGATATTACGTCGCTACATTCGCAGCGTTGAGATGATCGAGCGGTAGCCGCCTGTCGATCTCCCCCCTTGTGGGGGAGATGTCCGGCAGGACAGAGGGGGGTAACCTCTCCGCACCCTCAACACCCGCTACCTCGCCGCCGTCTCCGCCCCCTCAACCGCCGCGCTTTTATCCACATGCACCACCACCGACATGCCCGGCGACAGATCCGCCGCCAGCGGCTGATCCGCATCGATCGCGATGCGAACTCCAAGTCGTTGGGCGATCTTCACGAAATTGCCCGTCGCATTGTCGGGCTTGATGACCGCGAATTCCGATCCGGTGGCCGGCGAGAACCGCTCGACACGGCCGTTGAGCTTGCGGCGATGCAGCGCATCTACCGAGATCGTTACCGGCTGGCCGACCTGCATGCCAGCAAGCTGGGTTTCCTTGAAGTTGGCGATGACCCAGACATCATGCGGCACGACAGCCATCAATTGCGTGCCGGCGGTGACATATTGGCCGGTGCGCACGCCGACTTCGCCGAGCCTGCCGTCCACCGGCGCGTGGATTTCGGTATTGTCGAGGTCGATTTTAGCGAGTTCGACGGCGGCTTCGGCATTGGCGACAGCGGCTTGCAGCGAGCTGCGATTGACGATGATCGTCTGCAAATCCTGCCGCGAAACTTCGAGGGCGGCTTTCGCCTGCGACAGGGATGCCCGGGCCTTTTCAAGCGCGGCATGCGCCTCTTCCTGCAGGCTGGAGGTTCCGACGCCGCTTTTGATGAGATTATCCTGCCGGTCGGATGCCAGTTGCGCCTGTTTCAGCGAAGCCCCGGCGCTGTCGACAGCCGCCTGACTGGAGAGAATATTGGCATTGGCGGCGTTTTCCTGCTGGCGGGAATTGTCGAGCGCCGCCTTTTGCGTATCGAGCGATGCAGCCGCCTGCGCCTGTTTCTGCCGGTAGATGCGATCGTCGATCTTTGCCAGCAACGTGCCCTGTTTGACCTCCTGATAGTCCTTGACCGGCACATCGACGACATAACCGCTGACCTGCGGGCTCATGGTCGTGACGTAACCGCGCACGAAGGCATTGTCGGTCATTTCCACGGTGGAGAGAAACGGCGGCAGCCGCCAGGCGTAAAGCACGAGCGCTATGCCGGCGAGACCGCCGAGCAGCACGAGAATGGAAACGGGGGTAAAAAACTTCTTCAGCATTTTGTCACTCTTGGAATGTTCAAGACTGTAGTGCCGGTGCGGCTTCGACATTGTCCCGGAAAAGGAACGGACGGATGCGCATCCATGCAAGGTGGAGTAAAAGCGCTGCCAGCGCCAGCGCCGAAACAACCGATATCAGCAGGAATGTGTCGTTATAGGCGAGCACATAGGCCTCCCTGCTGACCTGCTGTCCCAGAAGCGACAGCCCCTCGGCCTTCAGCAGCGCCGGATCGGTGATGACATGGCTGTAAGCGCCGGAAAGCTGGGATACGCGCTGGGCGACCACGGGGTTGGTGAGCAGGATATTTTCCACCAGAACGTTGGAATGGAATTTTTCGCGCAGCGTCACGAAACTGCCGAGCAACCCGGTCATCAGCATCGAACCTGTGATCTGGGTGAACAGGAAGATGGCGATGAAATTCACCAGATAGGGCGCGCCACGCGCAAGTGCTGCGGCAAATCCCTTGGACATGACGGGCGGCAGGAACATGGCAGCGCCGAAGGCGATCATCATCTGGCTGAGGTACATCTCCGCCGGCCGCGTCAGATTGGTGGACTGGCTGTCCATGAACGAGCCGGCCGCAATCAGCGTCAGCGCGATCACATGGGCCGTATCGACATATTTCGTCAGCATCAGCCAGGCGCAGGCCGCACCGCCAAGCACCGTCGCCAGCAGCACCAGCGCATAAAGCGTCGTCGTCTGTTCGTTCAGCAGGCCAAGTTGCTGGTAAAAGCCGACCGCCGTTGAGGATTGCTCGGATGAAACCGCGCGGTAGACGAGCAGGACAGCGATAACATGCAGGTTGGTTTTCGAGAAAATCCAGCGCAGGTCGAGCAGTGGGTTCTTGCGCGGCAATTCAATGAAGGCCATGAGCGTCAGGAGCGCGATCGACGTCGCCAGAAGCACGCCCAGCCACCATGTTTCGAACCACCAGTAGAACCGGCCGAGCGTCAGCATGACCGCCAGACAACCGAGACCGCCCGCAAACAGCAGATAGCTCAGAATATCCATGCGCTCGATGACTTTGGCGCGCGGCGGCGGCGTGACTTTCAGCACATAGATCATGGCGAAGGAGATCAGCGCAAAGCCCACTTCCATGGAATACAGCGCGTTCCACCCGCCGATTTCCAGCAGGGACGGAGAAACCATGCGCGCGATGGGTGCCGACAGCAATGTGCCTGTCAGCGCAATACTGAAACCGAGCGAGAATTTCCGCGCCGGCGGAAAGGCCTCGAGAATATAAAGGAATCCAAGTGACGAGATCGGCGCGGCGGCCATGCCGCTGACGAAACGGATCACGGTTGCCGAATGCAGGTCCGTCACGAACAGATTGAGACAGGAAGCGACGACAAAGGTGATGATCGAGACTTCTGCAAAGGGTCGCAGGCCATATTGCGCCCTGATCTTGAAGAGCGCGATGGAAAACGTGGCATAGGGTGCCATATAGGCGGCGGAAAGCCATGCCACCTCAGCCACCGTGGCGGAAAATTCGCCCTGTAACTGGTAGATATTGGCCATGACGAGGTTCATGCCCAGACCCTGGGTTATGAAGAACGACAGGCCTGCAAAAATGAAACACAGCCGCAGCCACACCGGCCGCTCAACCGGCTGCGGTGCGGCGGGAACAGCAGGTTCCGTCGAGATCTCACCACCATCGGCATCGCTCGCCGTTTGAGTGGTAGCCACGGTTTCCTCTGGCCTGACAACAGTCACATCCTTTTCAGCGGCAGCTTCGTCCGTGGTCTGCGGCAACACGGTGCTCATGATTGCACCCTCCCGGCCGCAAGGTTTTGCAGATTGGTCGAAAGCCGCCGCATCACATCCAGCGTCTTGGCCAGATCCTCAGAGGAAATATCGGCGGTGATTTCCGAGCGCAGCGTCTTTGCCACCGCCTGCACCGCGCCGGAGGTCTTTTCACCCTCTTCCGTCATGTGGATGCGCTTGGCGCGGCGGTCGTTTTCATCGGAGCGGCGTTCGATAAGGTTCTGTTTTTCCATGCCATCGAGAACCCGCACCAGCGTCGGAGTTTCGATTTCCATTTCTTCGGCAAGCTCGGTCTGCGTCAGCGGGCCACGCCGCGACAGGGCAAAAAGCGCACGGGCACGCGCCAGCGTCAGGCCGCTTTCCCCTACCCGCGCATCAAAAAACGCGCGCAGTTTGCGGGTGAAAGCGGAAACCTCATCGAGAAGCTGTTCCTTGTCGGTCTCGCGGGACATGTCAGCAAGCCTTATAATTAGCACACTACTTATTTTCTGCCTATTTATTCGTAAGCCTGACGATTTTCAAGTTTCTTTCATGCCGGGTCTGCTATGCGGTAAACTCATGGCAGCGAATCACGTTGCCGGAAAATTCCGGCGCCTTGTCCCCACCCGCCTGTGGATTGCTGGGGACAACTGAAGATGTGATCCAGCTTTACAGAGCGGACGTCAGCCTGCCGTATAGTGTTGCAACAATATCATTGACTGCCATGCCCCAGGAAGCCAAACCCAAGGCTTAAGGACAAGGCAAGGGAGATCGCGCAAACCATGAACGACGCTGTGAGAAAGATCACCCCCGCAGAACCGCATTACCGCGAGGCACCGAACAATATCGAGGCCGAACAGGCGCTGCTTGGCGCTATCCTCGTCAATAACGACGCCTATTACCGTGTTTCGGATTTTCTGAAGCCCGTGCATCTTTACGAAGCCCTGCATCGCAAGATTTTCGAGGTGGCGGGCGATATCATCCGCATGGGCAAGACCGCCAATCCGGTGACGATCAAGACCTTCCTGCCCGCCGACGACAAGGTCGGCGACCTGACGGTGGCGCAATATCTGGCGCGTCTGGCCGCAGAAGCCGTCTCGATCATCAACGCCGAGGATTACGGCCGGGCGATCTACGATCTGGCGCTGCGCCGCGCGCTGATCCAGATCGGCGAGGATGTCGTCAACATCGCCTTTGACGCGCCGCTGGACATGCCGCCGCAGGCGCAGATTGAAGACACCGAGCGCCGTCTGTTCGAACTGGCGGAAACCGGCCGTTACGACGGCGGCTTCCAGTCGTTCAACGATGCGGTTGCGCTGGCGATCGACATGGCGGGCGCCGCTTTCGAGCGTGACGGCAATCTCTCCGGCATTTCCACCGGCATTCATTCGCTTGACGCCCGCATGGGCGGCCTGCAGCGTTCCGACCTTATCGTACTTGCGGGTCGTCCGGGTATGGGCAAGACGTCGCTCGCCACCAACATCGCCTATAACATCGCGGCCTCCTATGATCAGGAAGTGCAGCCTGATGGTTCGTTCAAGGCGAAAAACGGCGGCGTCGTCGGTTTCTATTCGCTCGAAATGTCGTCCGAACAGCTGGCTACCCGTATCATTTCCGAGCAGACGGAAGTGTCGTCCTCGAAAATCCGCCGCGGTGACATCACTGAATCGGACTTCGAAAAGCTCGTCGCCTGCAGCCAGATGATGCAGAAGGTGCCGCTTTACATCGACCAGACCGGTGGTATCTCCATCGCCCAGCTCTCCGCCCGCGCGCGCCGCCTGAAGCGCCAGCGTGGCCTTGACGTTCTTGTCGTGGACTATATTCAGCTGATGACCGGCGCCGGAAAGAGCGGTGAAAACCGCGTGCAGGAAATCACCCAGATCACCACGGGTCTCAAGGCGCTCGGCAAGGAACTCAACGTTCCGATCATTGCGCTGTCACAGCTCTCCCGTGCGGTGGAAAGCCGCGAGGACAAGCGCCCGCAGCTTTCCGACCTGCGTGAATCCGGCTCCATCGAGCAGGACGCCGACGTTGTGCTGTTCGTGTTCCGCGAGGAATATTACGTCAAGAACATGGAGCCGCGGGATATTTCCGATCCCAAATATGCGGAGTGGGAAGCCCTTTTCGATAAGGTAAAAGGCACCGCCGACGTCATCATCGCCAAGCAGCGTCACGGACCGACAGGCACGGTGAAGCTCGCCTTCCAGTCCGAATTCACCCGTTTCGCGGATCTGGCCGACTCGAGCTTCAGCCAGTACGAGGAGCATTGATCCTGGAGCGCTTCCGCTTTTCTCCGAAACGCGAAAGCGCTCTATCTCTTTGTTTTACGCATTTTGCGGACGTAAAACCGCTTCGCACTTTTGACGGAAATGCTCGAACCGGATCATGAGGGCGAAACTGTTTTCGCCCTCACCGCCTACCCTGCGTTCGATATGAGCGAGGGAGTCTTTTCAGGGCCTTGGCAGGGTTTTCTTACAATCCGATTCCGCGCAGCAACGCCACCGTGACGACGCCGAGCGTGGCGGCCGGCAGCAGGCTGAGACGCAGCGCCGCAATCGCGGTCACCCCGCAGGCGATGGTTTCAGCCGGGCCGCTGGCAAGTGCTGTCGGCGTGACAACGGCCATCAGAACGGCGGGCGGCACCACACCGAGCGCCTTCTTCAGGCGGGGCGTAAGGGTGAAATGGCTGACCAGCAGCAGGCCACCCAGACGCGTGGCAACGGTTGCCGCCATCATGGCAAGGATCGTCAGCAGGGTATTGACATCAAGCGTCATGCCGGCTGCTCCGCCTGTTCTTCGTGACCGAAGGCAGCGACGGCAAGCCCCGCCAGGGCGCCGGCTGCAATATACCAGGCGCCCGGAACCAGCGCATGGGTGAGACAGGCGGCGGATGCGCTTGCCAGCAGCACGAAGCCTGTCTCCCTGCCCTTCCAGAACCCCATAAGCAGCACGATGAAGACGGCCGGGAAAGCGAAATCTAGACCGAGGATCGACATGTCGCCCATGACCGAGCCGAGCAGCGCGCCTGCAAGTGTGCTAAAGTTCCAGAGCAGATAGATCGGCAGCGCCGCGCCGATAAAAAAGGCTGCGGTCAAATTTGCCGTCATCGCCCGAAATTCCGACAGCGCCCAGGATTCATCCGTCAGCACCAGCATGGCCGCATATTTTCGCCAGCCGGTAAAATCATCCAGCTTGCCGGCGATGGAGGCGCTCATCAGCACATGGCGCAGATTGACCAGCAACGCGGCAAAGCCGAGTGCGCTCCAGCTCGCCGGATGTGTCCACAAATCCATGGCGACAAATTGCGAGCCGCCCGCAAAGACCAGCAGCGACATTAGCGAGGCTTCCAGCGGCGACAGGCCCTTGCCGATGGCGACCGCGCCGAACACCACGCCAATCGGCACCATGGCGACCAGCAAGGGGGCAGCAGCTCTCAGCCCCGCCCCGAATTCCGCGCGCTTTTCCGATATGGACATCGCATTCTCCTTTTCAGAAGAGTGCGATACGCCCGGAAAATCTAAAGGTCTTGAATGAAAGTGACATCGCGGCGCAAACGCAGGTGGCAGATCACGCCAGCCGGAATTGCCCCGGTGTGACGCCGGTGCGCGCCTTGAAATGCCGCGTGAAATGCGCCTGATCGGCAAAACCGCAAAGCGCCGCAACATCAGCCGGCATCTCACCAGCCCGCAGCAGCCGGCGCGCCTGCCGGATGCGCACATCCGTGAGATAGGCGTGCGGCGTGATATGAAATTCTCTCCTAAACGCCCGGATCAGATGCGCGCGGCTGAGACCGGCAATCGAGGCCAGCTCCTCCAGGCCGATATCCGTCTCGTAATTGTCGGACAGATAATCCCGGGCGGCATGAACAGCCGTTTTCTCGCGGGTTTCGATGGGCAGGAGGATGGCGCTGCCGTGCCTGCCGAACAGGGCGGCGAGAACCGAGAACATGCCCTCATCCGCTTCCAGAGCGCCGGATTTCGTTTCCAGCCGCCGGTGCGCCATCTGGAATGCTGCGGCCATCTGCGGATCGCGCGGCAGAAACCTTGGAAAAGACGGTGTGCCGTGAAAGACCCTGCCCGTGACATCCTCGATGACATCACGCAGCAGCAAGCTGTCGGGATAGATCATCCGGTAACGATAACCGCCGCCGCCCGGCGCGCCGTCGTGAACCTCATCCGGGTTGATGAGATAAAGATGGCCTGGCCCCGTCTGTTCGGTGGTGCCCTGAATGGTGGAAATCTGCGAGCCGCTTTCGATTGCGCCGATCGAGAAAGTATCATGCGCATGCGGCGAATATTCGTGGGTGAGAAACGTCGCGCTCAGACATTCCATGCCGCCGAAACGCCGGTCGCGCCAGAAACGCGTCGTTTCCGTCGCGGCTATCGGCATGACATCTATGGCCTGTTCCTGCGAAACATTGTGCATGAGCCGAGTTTAAAGCATTCGATCCTTACCGTCTTGAACAAAAGTGCTAGGGTCTGGCCGGTTCAAAAATCAACCGGACGCATGGCATGACAGACGACTTCGAAGACACATTTGCTGAAAATGAAACCGACGCTTTCGAACACGCGCCACTAAGGCTCACCATTGATCTCGGCGCGCTCGCCGACAATTGGCGGGATATGAAAAAGCGTTCGGGAAGCGCGCGGACGGCGGCTGTCGTCAAGGCCGATGCCTATGGTCTCGGCATCGAGGATTGCGGTGCCACCCTCTACCATGCCGGCGCGCGGGATTTCTTCGTGGCGACGGTGGCCGAGGGCGCTACCCTGCGTTCCTATGCCCCGGAAGCGCGCATCTTCGTGCTATCAGGCATCTGGCAGGGGCAGGAACGGCAGGTCTTCGACAATGATCTGGTGCCGGTGCTGGCCTCCGAGGAGCAGCTGTCCTTCTGGATGGCGACGGTGGCCGAGCGTGGCGACCACCCCTGCGCGCTGCATGTGGATACCGGCTTCAACCGGCTTGGGCTGCCGCTCGACGACGCGCTGTTTCTGGCCGACGACGTGACGCGGCCGGCGAGTTTCGATCCGGTTCTGGTGCTGTCGCATCTCGCCTGCGGCGATACGCCATCTTCGCCGATGAACCGGGTCCAGCTCGAATCATTCCGCAGGGTTAGCGGTGCTTTCGAAGGTATCGAATCAAGCCTTTCGGCATCTGCCGGAATATTTCTCGGCTCCGATTATCACTTCGACCTCACCCGCCCCGGCATCGCCCTTTATGGCGGCGAGGCGGTCAACGATATGCCCAACCCCATGCGGCCCGTCGCCAAGGCAGAGGCGCGGATCATTCAGATACGCGAGGCCGGCGAAGGCCAGACGGTGAGCTACGGCGGCAGCTTCCTGCTCAAACGCGCAAGCCGGCTCGCCATCGCCTCCGTGGGATATGCCGATGGGTATCAGCGTTCGCTTTCCGGCTCTGGCATTCCGCTGCGCGAAATGGGCCATGGCGGCGCATATGGCGTGGTCAATGGTTATAAGGTGCCGGTGGCCGGCCGCGTGACCATGGACCTGACCATTTTCGACGTCACGGATGTGCCCGCAAATGCCATTCGCAGCGGCGATTACATCGAGCTTTTCGGCCCGAATGTGCCGGTCGATGAGACCGCGCGGGCGGCCGGCACCATCGGCTATGAAATGCTGACAGGGCTTGGCCTGCGCTACGAGCGGCAATATCTGATGGCTGACGAGTAAGCTGAGACCTTAGCTCTTGGAAAGCGGAAGCGACCTATGCTACAAGAGAACAAAAGGAGATCGAAATGCCCGAAATCCATTTGAGCGAGCAGGACGAGAAGTTCATTGAGGAGCAGGTGGCGGCGGGCATCTTTGAGGATGCAGATGCGGTGATATCCGCCGGTTTGCGTCTGCTTGGCAGTAAGGAAGGCAAGCTCGTAGAGCTTCAGCGACTGATCCAGGAAGGGCTAGACGATGTGGAAGCCGGCCGGGTGATGGAATTTTCCACGGCGAATGATTTAACCGCACATATCATAAAGCTCGCGGGGGAACAGAATGAAGCGAAGGCGTCTGGTGATCACCGCACGGGCGCTGGACGATCTTCTCGCCGATCATAATTATATCGCGCAATTCAATCCCGTTGCTGCAAGGCGCTTTCTGGACGATATCAACGTTAAAATGATCTCGCTGGCACGATACGGGATAACAGGCGTACCTCGGAGCTTTGCGCCGAATTTGCGGGCTTTCCCCTATCGTGATCGGTGCATCTATTTCGTTGTCGATGACAAGAAGATGTATGTTCTGCGCGTGCTGCACGGCCATCAGGACATCTCCGCCAAAGATTTCAAACAAGAAGAAAACTGAAAACACATGGCCAAAGCCAAGACTCAATTCGTGTGCCAGAACTGTGGCACGGTGCATAACCGCTGGGCGGGGAAATGCGAAGGCTGCGGCGAGTGGAATACCATCGTCGAAGAAGACCCGATGGGCGGCATCGGTTCCGGGCCGGGCAAGGTGCCGAAGAAGGGCAGACCCGTCACGCTGACATCGCTGTCCGGCGAGATCGAGGAAGCGCCGCGCATTCCGACCGGCATCAGCGAACTGGACCGGGCGACCGGCGGCGGTTTCGTGCGCGGTTCGGCGGTCCTGATCGGCGGCGATCCGGGCATCGGCAAATCGACCCTGCTGATGCAGGCGGCGGCCGCCCTTTCGCGGCGCGGACACCGTGTCATCTATGTTTCGGGCGAAGAAGCCGTGGCGCAGGTGCGCCTGCGAGCCCAGCGACTTGGTTCTGCAGATACCGATGTGCTGCTGGCAGCGGAAACCAATGTCGAAGATATTCTGGCGACGGTTTCGGAAGGCAAACGGCCCGATCTCATCATCATCGATTCCATCCAGACACTGTGGAGCGACACGGCCGATTCCGCCCCCGGCACGGTGACGCAGGTGCGCACCGGCGTGCAGGCGATGATCCGTTTCGCCAAGCAGACGGGCGCGACCATGGTGCTTGTCGGCCATGTGACCAAGGAAGGCCAGATCGCCGGGCCGCGCGTGGTGGAGCACATGGTCGATGCCGTGCTTTATTTCGAAGGCGATCGTGGCCACCATTACCGTATTTTGCGCACCGTAAAGAACCGCTTCGGGCCGACGGACGAGATCGGCGTGTTCGAAATGTCGGATGGCGGTCTGCGGGAAGTCTCCAACCCCTCCGAACTGTTTCTGGGCGAGCGCAATGAAAAATCCCCCGGCGCTGCGGTTTTTGCCGGTATCGAAGGCACCCGTCCGGTGCTCGTCGAAGTGCAGGCGCTGGTGGCGGCCACCTCGCTTGGCACGCCGCGCCGTGCCGTCGTCGGCTGGGACAGTTCGCGGCTTGCGATGATTCTTGCGGTGCTGGAGGCCCATTGCGGCGTGAAGCTCGGTCAACACGACGTTTACCTCAATGTGGCGGGCGGATACCGTATTTCCGAACCGGCGGCGGATATGGCGATTGCCTCTGCACTGGTTTCCTCGCTTGCCGGTCTTGCCCTGCCGGCCGATTGCGTCTATTTCGGCGAAATCAGCCTGTCGGGTGCGGTGCGGCCGGTGGCGCACACGGTGCAGCGGTTGAAAGAAGCTGAGAAACTTGGTTTTTCCGCCGCACTTCTGCCGTCTGGTTCGGCTGAATTGCCGAAAGCGGGCAAGGGTCGCTGGACGGAAATTGAAAGCCTTCCGGACCTCGTGGCGCGCATCGCCGGCTCCGGCAACCGGTTCAAACAGGTTGAGGACGACGAATATTGATCCTTTCGCCAAGGGAAACAGTGGTGTAAGAGGATCGCAAAATTGGCAAGGCAGCGTCTGACAAGGCGTCGCACCTCCGGAGTTGGTATATGCCCATTACAATTTTCGACGGCATCGTCATCGCCGTTGTTCTTTTCTCCGCCGTTCTCGCGATGGTACGCGGTTTTTCCCGCGAGATTCTGTCGATCGCAAGCTGGGCCGGTTCGGTCGCCGCCGCTTATTATCTCTATCCGGTCCTGCTGCCCTATGCGCGCAACTATACCGATGATGACAAGATCGCCATTGCCGGTTCGGCTGGCGTGGTCTTCCTCGTCTCGCTGATCGTGATTTCTTTCATCACCTCGCGCATTGCCGATTTCATCATCGACAGCCGCATCGGCGCGCTGGACCGCACGCTCGGTTTCCTGTTCGGTGCAGCACGCGGCATTCTGCTGCTTGTCGTCGCGGTCGCCTTCTGGAACTGGCTGGTGGATGTGAAGACGCAGCCGGAATGGGTGACGCAGGCCAAGTCCAAGCCGTTCCTCGACGGGCTGGTGGGCAAGCTGGAGGCGGTTCTGCCTGACGATATCGAGCCGCAGATCCGCGCCCGTATCCTTGGAAAGCCACAGGAACCGACGGCCGCGCAGGCGCCTGCGGAAGATGTGCCGGCAACAAATCCGCCGGCAACGAATAATTGACACGAGGGTGCGCCTTGCAATGCATGCAAGGCGCGCTATTTGTGCTAAATATCAAGCATGACACAGAGAGACCGACCGGGAGACATGCTCACCGGAGGGGTCTTTCTTTTTTCTCGTTAGAGAGCAAGGGCAAGCCGGATGATTGAGCCGCTTTCGCATTCCCCGTTCCCTGGGGCCACTTTCAAGGAAGAGATCGACGGCGATACGCTGCATGAAGAATGCGGCGTTTTCGGCATTCTCGGCCATGCCGACGCCTCGGCGCTCACCGCTCTCGGCCTCCATGCGCTTCAGCATCGTGGCCAGGAGGCAGCGGGCATCGTCTCCTTCGATGGCAAGCGCTTCCACCAGGAACGCCATATGGGCCTCGTCGGCGATCATTATACAAATCCCGTCACGCTTGCCCGCCTGCCCGGCTCCATCGCCATTGGCCACACGCGTTACTCCACGACAGGCGAAGTGGCGATGCGCAACGTGCAGCCGTTGTTTGCCGAGCTGGAAGAAGGCGGCATTTCGATTGCCCATAACGGCAATTTCACCAACGGCCTGACGCTGCGCCGCCAGATCATCGCCACCGGCGCCATCTGCCAGTCGACATCGGATACCGAAGTCGTTCTCCACCTCATCGCCCGCTCGCGCCACTCCTCTACCGCCGACCGTTTCATCGACGCTATCAGGCAGATGGAAGGCGGTTATTCGATGCTGGCGATGACGCGTACCAAGCTGATCGCCGCGCGCGACCCGATCGGTATCCGCCCGTTGGTCATGGGCGAACTTGATGGCAAGCCGATCTTCTGTTCGGAAACCTGTGCTCTCGATATCATCGGCGCGAAATTCGTCCGCGACGTTGAAAATGGCGAAGTCATCATCTGCGAAATCCAGCCGGATGGCTCGATCACCATCGATGCGCGCAAGCCGTCTAAGCCGCAGCCGGAACGCCTCTGCCTGTTCGAATATGTCTATTTTGCCCGTCCCGATTCCGTCGTCGGCGGCCGCAACGTCTATACGACGCGCAAGAATATGGGCATGAACCTTGCCAAAGAAGCACCGCTGGAAGCCGATGTCGTTGTCCCGGTTCCCGATGGCGGCACGCCGGCGGCGCTCGGTTTTGCGCAGGCAAGCGGCATTCCGTTCGAATACGGCATCATCCGCAACCATTATGTCGGCCGCACCTTCATCGAGCCGACGCAGCAGATCCGTGCTTTCGGCGTCAAGCTCAAGCATTCCGCCAACCGGGCGATGATCGAAGGCAAGCGCGTTGTGCTGGTGGATGATTCCATCGTGCGCGGTACGACCTCGGTCAAGATCGTGCAAATGATCCGCGAGGCGGGCGCCAAGGAAGTGCATATCCGTGTCGCCAGCCCGATGATCTTCCATCCGGATTTCTACGGTATCGACACGCCTGATGCGGACAAGCTGCTCGCCAACCAATATGCCGATGTCGAGGCGATGGCGAAATTCATCGGCGCCGATTCGCTGGCTTTCCTGTCGATCGACGGGCTTTACCGCGCCGTCGGCGGCGAGAACCGCAACCATGCGCGGCCGCAGTTTACGGATCATTATTTCACCGGCGACTATCCAACCCGCCTTCTCGACCAGAATGGCGAGGCGATGGGCAGCAAGATTTCCATGCTGGCCAGCAACGGCTGATAGCCCGAATGAACAAGCGGCCACCGGCTTCCGGGGGCCGCTTTTTTCTTGCCTTTTGTTCAGGCCGTCCCGTGCGACGATTTAATCGCTTGCAGCCGGCCGCTGTGGCTTCGTAAAAGGAGGCGCAATCATTTCGGAGGGGCAACATGACCATCAATCTCAAGGGCCGGATCGCGCTCGTCACCGGCGCTTCGCGCGGTATCGGTTATTTCACGGCGCTGGAACTGGCCAAGGCCGGCGCGCATGTCATAGCCTGCGCCCGCACGGTTGGCGGCCTTGAGGAACTGGACGACGCCATCAAGGCTGTCGGCGGCACGGCGACGCTGGTTCCCTTCGACCTCTCCGACATGAATGCCATTGACGCTTTGGGCGCCAATATTTTCGAGCGCTGGGGCAAGCTCGATATTCTCGTCGCCAATGCCGGTGTTCTCGGCGTCATCTCGCCGGTTGGCCATATCGAGGCCAAGGTCTTCGAGCGGGTGATGACCATCAATGTCACCGCCACTTGGCGGCTGATCCGCTCGGTTGAGCCGCTGCTGCTGCGATCGGACGCCGGCCGTGCGCTGATCCTGTCTTCGGGGGCCGCCCATAGCTGTCGCCCCTTCTGGGGTGTCTATTCCACCTCCAAGGCTGCGGTGGAAGCACTCGCCCGCACCTGGGCCGCAGAGACCGAAAAAAGCGCGCTGCGCATCAACAGCGTCAATCCCGGCGCTACACGCACCGCCATGCGCGCCCAGGCCATGCCCGGCGAAGATCCCGCAGATGTGCCGCATCCTTCCGAGGTCGCCGCCGCCATTCTTCCGCTTGCATCGCCTGAGCTTGCCGAAACCGGCAAGCTCTTTGTCGTGCGGGACAGGAAATTCGTGGACTACCGCCTGCCGGAGTGACTATTTCATGCTCTGGGAGCCGATGCGGTCACCACGGATGCTCTTGACCGGACGGCACCGCCGCGCCATAAGGCAAGACATGAAAACAACGATCTGCACCTGCTGCTGAATAAATTTTGCTGGTTCGCCGCCGGCCAGATCGTTTTCGTCTCCCCGCAAGGTCCAACAGACAAACGGTCCGGTCAGGACAATTGACTGCCTTTAGGGAACACCCGCATGTCCTTGCGCCTCAAACTCCACAACACCCTGACACGCGAAAAGGCGGAATTTGCGCCGATCGACGCCGATAATGTGCGCATGTATGTCTGCGGCCCGACGGTCTATGATTTTGCCCATATCGGCAATGCGCGCCCGGTCATCGTGTTCGATGTTCTCTACCGGCTGCTGCGTCACGTCTATGGCGAGACCCACGTGACCTATGCCCGCAACATCACCGATCTCGATGACAAGATCAATGCGCGGGCGCTGCGCGACTATCCGCATCTGCCGCTGAACGACGCGATCCATGCGGTGACGAAAAAGACCGCCGACCAGTTCCATGAGGATGTGGCCATGCTCGGCTGCCTTCCGCCGACCGTCGAACCGCGCGCCACCGATTATATCGCCGAGATGATCGACCTCATCGAAAGACTGATCGCCCGCGGCCATGCCTATACGGCGGGCGGCGAGGTGCTGTTCGATACCCGCTCGATGGCCGACTACGGCCAGCTTTCGAAGCGGCCTCTGGACGAGCAGCAGGCGGGCGCACGCGTGGCGGTGGAAGCCCACAAGAAGACCCCGGGCGATTTCGTGCTGTGGAAACTGTCCTCGCATAACGAGCCGGGCTGGGAGAGCCCGTGGGGCCGTGGTCGTCCCGGCTGGCACATCGAATGCTCGGCCATGGCCGGGCGATACCTCGGCGAGGTGTTCGACATTCACGGGGGCGGGCTCGATCTCATCTTCCCACATCACGAGAACGAAATCGCGCAATCGCGCTGCGCCCATGGCACGCATGTCATGGCCAATGTGTGGATGCATAACGGCTTCGTGCAGGTGGAAGGCCGCAAGATGTCGAAGTCCGAAGGCAACTTCGTGACCATCTATGAATTGCTGCACACGGAAAAGTTCGGCGGTCGCCAATGGCCGGGCGACGTGCTTCGTCTTGCGATGCTGATGACGCATTATCGCGAACCGATCGACTTTTCGGTGAAGCGTCTGGAAGAGGCCGAACGCCTGCTGGCCAAGTGGCCGACGGCTGATGCCTCTGACGCAGCACCGGATGAAACGGTACTCGAGGCGCTTGCCGACGACCTCAACACCGTTGCCGCCGTGCAGGCGCTGCACGCGCTGGCGCACGCCGCCAATGTGGACCCTTCCAAGCTGCCGGCCTTCGCGGCCAGCGCCGCTTTGCTTGGTGTTTTGCCCAAGAAGGCGGAAGTGGATGAGGCTATCGTTTCGGCTGTCGATGCGCTGGTGGAATTGCGGCTCGAGATGCTGAAGGCGAAGAACTTTGCGGAGGCTGACCGGTTGCGCGACGAGCTTTCGGAGAAGGGCATTCAGTTGAAGGATGGCAAGGACAAGGAGACGGGCGAGCGGACGACGACGTGGGAGTTGAAGCGGTAAGCTGCGGTTCGCCGCTTACCCCCCTCTGCCCTGCCGGGCATCTCCCCCACAGGTGGGGAGATCGGCTCGTAGTTAGGCCCCGCATTTCTCTTCGGTCGAAATTGAGCGACGCAGGCGCGTCATGCCGATCTCCCCCCTTGTGGGGGAGATGCCCGGCAGGGCAGAGGGGGGTATCCTCGCTCACCACAATCCGCTTGCGGTTTTGAGCTAGCTCGACCAATCTAAGGCGAGGCACTAAACGACGAGCCAAATCATGCCGCATGCAGACGTAGACCCGATGCATCGCAAATACGCGAAGCAGATGCGGAAAGTAATGACGGATGCCGAGCTGAAGCTCTGGAACGCTATTCGCGCCCATCGCCTTGAAGGCTTGAGTTTCCGCAGACAAATGCCGATTGCCGGTTTTATCGTCGATTTTGCCTGTTCCGATCATCGCCTTGTTATCGAGATCGATGGCTCTCAACATACATCCGAGGCAGCATTACGGTACGATAATGAAAGAACCGCCCGGCTTGAAAAAGACGGCTGGACCGTCCTCCGCTTCTGGAACGATGATATCCTCAAAGACATCGATAATGTCTGTCTCCACATTATCCGAACGGTAAAGGAGAACCAACCATGACCACCCATACCGGCGGATGCCAGTGCGGCGCGATCCGCTTTCGCGCGACCGGCGATCTGAAAGACAGCTCCGTCTGCCATTGCCGCATGTGCCAGAAGGCTTTCGGGGCTTATTATGCGCCGCTGGTCTCCGTGCGTGAGGTCGAATTCGAATGGACACGCGGTGAGCCGAAGCGCTTCCAGTCTTCCAGTGTCGTCAAGCGCGGCTTCTGCCCGGAATGCGGCACGCCTTTGACCTATGAGGCGCCGGATGGCATGGCGGTTGCCGCCGGTGCTTTCGACGATCCAGCCGCCCTGCCGCCGACCATTCAGTGGGGCGTCGAGCGCAAGATCGATTTCGTCGACAGCATCCACACGCTGCCCGCCGTTCCCACGGAAGACGACCTGGCCTCGGTGGACTATCTCACCAACCTGATCTCCTATCAGCATCCCGACCACGACACCGAAAGCTGGCCGCCGGAGAGCAGAAAATGAGTGAAGCGGGCTTTTCCGGCGGCTGCCAGTGCGGTGCGGTGCGTTTTCACGCCGGCAAGCTTGGCCGGGCCTCCATCTGCCATTGCCGCATGTGCCAGAAACATTTCGGCAATTTCTTCGGCGCGCTGGTCAGCGCCGATCAGGCGCATCTGGTCTGGACACGCGGCCAGCCTGCCCTCTTCCGCTCCTCAACCAAGATCCATCGCGGTTTCTGCAACAAATGCGGCACGCCGCTGACCTATCATTATCCGGGTGGCGTAGAGATCGCCATCGGCGCTTTCGATCACCCCGAGCGGATCGAGCCGCAGGTGCAGGTCAATTTTCACAAGCGCATGCCGTGGATCGAGCAGCTATTTTCCAAACCGGCCGTGGAACAGGGCGTGGACGAGGCCGAGATCAACTCCTATCAGCACCCGGATCACGACACTCAGGTCTGGCCGCCGGAAG
Organism: Agrobacterium burrii; assembly: GCF_017313405.1. Taxonomy (NCBI): domain Bacteria; kingdom Pseudomonadati; phylum Pseudomonadota; class Alphaproteobacteria; order Hyphomicrobiales; family Rhizobiaceae; genus Agrobacterium; species Agrobacterium burrii. The sequence continues at coordinate 111,615 of NZ_JAFLNA010000001.1, read as the reverse complement.
AAGGTCGCTGATGGGCGAGCTGACGGGCTTTTCCGGCGGCTGCCAGTGCGGCGAAGTGCGTTACCGGATCAAGGGCGGGTTGCGCTATCCGCATCTATGCCATTGCCGCATGTGCCAGAAGGCGTCGGGCAATTATTTCATGCCACTTGCGGCAAGTACCCTCACGCAGTTTGAGATGACCCGCGGCGAAGCATCATGGTTCCAGTCTTCCGACCATGTGCGCCGCGGTTTTTGCGGCCGCTGCGGCACGCCGCTTTTTTATGACATGCCGGGCGCCGATTTCATCAATATTACCCTTGGTTCGCTGGATGAGCCAGAGCGGATAAAACCGGAGGCGCAGTCCAATCTCACCAGCAAGATGCACTGGTTTTCCGAGCTTGACGGCTTGCCGGTCGAGCCGGAACCTGCAACGGATGACGCGCCCGCGCCGGTGAACAGCCGGCAGCATCCGGACCACGACACGGCCAAATGGCCACCAGAGGACAGTAATCCATGACCGAAGAACTGCGCGGCTTTTACCCCGAGATCGAACCTTTCGAGACCGGTATGCTCGATGTCGGCGATGGGCATGTGATCTATTGGGAACGGGTGGGCACGCGTGGCGCGAAACCGGCGGTTTTCCTCCATGGCGGTCCCGGCGGCGGGGTGAACCCAACGCATCGCCGGGTTTTCGATCCGGCACTTTACGACGTCATCCTGTTCGATCAGCGCGGCTGCGGCCGTTCCACGCCGCATGCGGAACTGGAGACCAACACCACCTGGCATCTGGTCGCCGACATTGAAAGGCTGCGCGAACTCTTCGGCTTCGAAAAATGGCTGGTGTTCGGCGGCTCCTGGGGCTCGACGCTGGCGCTCGCCTATGCCGAAACCCATCCCAACCGCGTGAGCGAACTGGTTCTGCGCGGTATCTATACCGTCACCCGGCCGGAGCTGGACTGGTATTACCAGTTCGGCGTCTCGGAAATGTATCCGGACCAGTGGGAAAAATTCATCGCGCCCATCCCGGAGGCTGCGCGCGGAGAGATGATGCAGGCCTATAATCGCTATCTCACCGGCACTGACGAGGCAAAGAAGCTTGAATGCGCCAAGGCATGGAGCCAGTGGGAAGGCGCGACCATCGCGCTTGTCACCGATCCTGACCGTGTCGAGGATTTCGGCGAAGATAAATATGCCATCGCGTTTGCACGCATCGAGAACCACTTCTTCGTTAATGCCGGCTGGCTGGAGGAAGGGCAACTGCTGCGCGATGCCGGCAAGCTTGGGGATATTCCTGGTGTCATCGTGCACGGGCGTTACGACATGCCCTGCCCGCTGAAATATGCCTGGCAGCTGGCCAAGGCATGGCCGAAGGCGGATTTCCACATTGTCGAGGCGGCTGGACATGCGATGAGTGAGCCGGGCATTCTTGACCAGCTGATCCGCGCCAACGATCGCTTTGCCGGGAAATAAGAGTCTTTTCAGCTGCTTAAAACAGCCGGATGAGACAATGATTCATGTGGGGTTTCACATGGGGTTTCACGGGGGATTTCCCGCGTGGAGCGCCCGGACGGTTACGGTAGCAGCTTATTTCAAGAGCAAAGCGCCTGTTATTCATGCAGTTTTTCTCATGAACCCTTCACGGAAATGAATTGGCCGCCACTGTGGCGATCCGCTATAAAACGCCATCCGAACAATTTTGGCGGTACTCCCCATGGCACTCGACAAATCGCTCCCGGCCCAAGAGGGCGGCGACAGCGCGCGCGGTTTTGCTTTCGCGCTCTCCGCATATCTGCTGTGGGGCTTCCTTCCCATCTACATGAAGGCGGTTGCGCATATTTCTCCGATCGAAGTCATCGTGCATCGCGTCATCTGGTCGGTGCCGATTGCAGCGGCAGTGCTGATTGCGCTGGGTCGGACAACGGAAATCCGCTCAGCACTGAAAAACCCGAAGATGCTGGCCATGGCGAGCCTCACCGCCGCCCTCATCAGCATCAACTGGGGCGTCTATATCTGGTCCATCGGCGCGGGCCGCGCGCTGGATGCCGCGCTTGGCTATTTCATCAATCCGCTGTTCAGCATCTTCCTCGGAGCTGTTCTCCTGAAGGAAAAACTCTATCTGGCGCAGATCGCAGCCATCGGCCTCGTCGCGCTGGCGGTGGCAATCCTCACCTGGCATGCCGGCAGCTTGCCCTGGGTGTCCATCGCGCTGACTGTTTCCTGGGGTTTTTACGCCTTTTTCCGCAAGACATTGCCGATTGGTGCGACGCAGGGCTTCCTGCTGGAAGTCATGCTGCTGTCCATTCCGGCCGTGCTGGTCATGGCCTGGTTGGGCTTCAGCGGACAGGCGCATTTCATGGGCGGCAATTCCGCCGACACCTGGCTTCTGGCGGCAAGCGGCGTAGTCACCGCCGTTCCGCTCATTCTCTACGGCAATGGCGCAAAACTGCTGCGGCTATCGACCATCGGCATCATGCAATATATTGCGCCGACGATGATCTTCCTCATCGCCATCTTCATCTTCAAGGAACCCTTCGACACCGTGCGGATGGCGGCGTTTGCGATGATCTGGGTAGCGTTGGCGATCTATACCGGCTCCAGCCTGATGCGGCTCAAGCGGTAATCTGGCTCCTTCCCTCGTTCCTGTGCCCGTCGCGGGAACAAGGAGAGGCAGATATCAATAGTCCATCAGCAATTGCGGATCCGCTTCGTAACCAAAACGCGGTTTGACACCGAGGAGCGCTGCTGTCTGGGCGACGATTTCGCGGATCATCGGCGCTGCGGTGGAGGCAGCCGTGCGCCCGCCATTCTCGCCCGTCTTCGGCGCATCAATCATCGACAGCACGACATATCTCGGCCTGTGCATCGGAAAGGCGGCGACGAAGCTGTTGAAATTGATATTCTTGGCATATCGGCCGTTGATGACCTTGTCGGCGGTGCCGGTCTTGCCGCCGACGTGAAATCCTTCGACCTGCGCACGCCTGCCGGAGCCCTTGATACCGTTCCAATTGAAAAGATACCGCATATCGGCGCTGGTCTTTCCCTTGATGACGGCACGGGAAACCGTTGCCGCATCTTCCCTTGAACGCGACAGGAAAGTCGGCGAAATCAGGTTTCCGCCATTGATAAGCGCTGCGGCGGCAACCGCCGTCTGCAACGGCGTGGTGGCGATACCGTGCCCGAAGGAAATGGTGACGGAATTGATCTTCTTCCACATCCTCGGCTGGGTAGGCATGGCCACACCAGGCATTTCGGTCTCCATGCGCGACAGCAGCCCGAGTTTCGTCAGGAACTGCTGGTGGCCTTCGACACCGACCATGTCGGCAACCGCGGCCGTGCCGATGTTGGATGAGTATTGAAACACTTCCGCGATTGAAAGCGGGCGGTTCTTGCCCCAGAAATCCTTGATGGTGAAGCCGCCCATGCGGATCGGCCGCGACGCATCGACCACCGAATTCAACGTGATCGCGCCGGCATCCAGCCCCATGGCGAGCGTGAAGCTCTTGAAGGTCGAGCCCATCTCGAAGGTGGCATTGCTCATCCGGTTGAACCAGCCCTTTTCATACTCCCTGTCGATGCTGCCATCGGCAAGGTTACGGGACGGTTCGTTGGGGTCGTAGTCCGGCACCGAGGCCATGGCCAGCACCTCGCCCGTCTCCACATCCAGGATCACCGCACCCGCCGCTTCCGCCTGATAGTCGGTTTTCGCCTTCATGACGATCTCACGGACGATGTTCTGCACCCGCAGATCGATCGACAGTTTCACCGGCTCCAGCGCCACGCCGCTTGCGAGACCGGTGGCGCGCAGATCGGCGAGCCCCTGCTGGTCGAGATAACGCTCCATGCCGGCAAGGCCCTGATTATCGACATTCACGTGGCCGATAATATGCGAGGCCGTCGGGCCACCCGGATAAAACCGGCGTTTTTCCGGCCGGAAGCCGATGCCGGGTATGCCGAGATTGAGGATATCCGCCTGCTGACGGGGCGTGAGCTGGCGTCGCAGCCATTGGAAGCCGGTATCCGAGCGCAATCTGCGGTGCGTGTCGCGCCAGTCGAGATTGGGAATGACGGTCGCCAGCTTCTCCACCACCTCATCCGGATCGACCACCCGGCGCGGATCGGCATAAAGCGACACCATGTTGAGATCGGTCGCCAGCAGCTTGCCGTTGCGGTCGACGATATCCGGCCGCGACGCGACGGCGGTGGCGCCGGTGTTGATCCACGCCGTTGCGACGGGTTCCGCAATCCCATATTGAACGAGGCGCGCAGCCACGACGGCATAGATCGCGACGAAAACGGCGATCAGGATACCGAGCCGCATGCGCGTATCCACCCGGCGGCGAGCGGCAGAGCCAAGCACGCCTTCCCTGCCCCGCAACGGGCTTCTCTGAATAATGAAATGTGTCCGGCTTTTAAGCCGCACCACAAAAGCAATCATTTCCTGATGCACCCAATCTCATGGCGGCGAAATGAGATTCCGCGACGGCCAACGTCCTGGTGACGCTCGCACAGGATCAGTCGCAGGGCCATGAAAAGAGCTGGTTGAGCGATGCCGCTGTTAAATCGGTATTAATATACACTTAAAATTATAATGAACTGCGAGGCGGTTCATTAACGATTTTTCGATGCGCGATGCGTGCCGTTATCCCGAAACCGCTTAACGCTCTCGGGCGACATGGTTCAGAGGCGGGAAATGACCGAAGGGTCGCCTTCCGGGTTCTGCTGCGCCAGCGCCCGGTCGATGATGGCGGGCACGATGTCCTTCACCTCGTCGACGACAAGTGGGTTCAACAGGTGGGCGCGGTGGATGAAACCCTGGTCGCGCATGTGCTGCACCAGTTCCAGCATCGGGTTCCAGAAGCCGTTGATATTGGCAAAGACCATCGGCTTGGCGTGACGGCCAAGCTGCGCCCAGGTCATGATCTCGACAATCTCTTCCAGCGTGCCTACACCGCCCGGCAGGGTCACGAAGGCATCCGAGCGCTCGAACATCATATGTTTGCGCTCATGCATGTCTTTCGTAACGACAAGCTCGTTCAATTGTCCGAGAGAATGGCGCGTTGCCTCCATATCGACCAGAAATTCCGGTATGATGCCGGTTACTTCGCCGCCGTTGGAAAGAACGCCGCTGGCGACCGCGCCCATGATGCCCTTGGTGCCGCCGCCATAAACCAGGCGAATGCCGTTTTCGGCAATGGATTTCCCAAGCGCACGGCCTGCTTCCATGTGAGCCGGGTCACGTCCGGGCTGGGAGCCGCAATAAACGCAGATGGATCGAATCGCTGTATTTTTGTCCGTCATGAGAGGAAGGAACTATGCGCGATGCGGCACGTCAAGAAAATTTGGGAAATCCCTTGTAAATATGGCCTTTTGGCCACAGGCCGCTTGTCTGGCGTCAGGTAAGACGCTAGCAATCTCAACTCGTGTGAAAAGCTTGAAATACCCGGAGCACCCAGGATGAAAAACAATAAAGCCGGTTTGCTGGCGCTGATCGTGCTGGGCATTGCGTCCCTGCTCATGATCTTTTTCGTCCTGCCGAGAATTTCCAACGACGGCAAACCAATTGGCGACGCCATCAACGAGGCCGGCAATGCGGTGAAGAACAGCGTTGAAATGGGCGGCGACAAGGCGGGCGACATCCTGTCCGACGCTGCCGAGGAAACCGCCAATATCGCCGACAAGGTGGGGCGTCTGGCGGCGTCTGCAACCCAGTCGATCAAGGATCTGACCACGCTTTTCGCCGATAGCAAGGTTCCCTCCGACGCCGATTTCGCAGCGGCGCGCAAAAAGGTCGAAGCCTCGCTCAAGGAACTGACCAATATCGAAATTCCGGAATCGCTGGACGAAACGACGTCGCGGCTGATCACCACCGCGCGCACGGCGGCCGAGCGCACCACCGCCTTCCTGCGCGGCCTGCCCGACAATGCGGCAGCGGCCGCAGCCCAGATCCGCCGCCTGGCAGGCGTTTTCGCCGGCACAGACGATGGTGCAGCGCAGCCGGCACAGCCAGCCGCCGCACCTGCCGTCCCAGCGCCGGCCGGTGCTGCCCAGGCAGCGCCCGGTGTGCCGACCTTTGACGTGTTGCGTGTCGAGCCAGATGGTTCGGCCGTGGTCGCCGGCAAGGCGCAGCCCGGCTCCAAGCTCGAAATTCTCAGCAATGGCAAGGTGATCGCCCAGACAACCATCGACGGCACCGGCGATTTCGCCGCGGTTTTCGACAATCCCCTGCCGCCGGGCGACCATGAGCTGGTGCTGCGCTCCACCGACACCAGCGGCAAGGCAACACAATCCGAGGAAGTAGCAACCGTTTCCGTGCCCAATGGCAAGGCTGGCGAACTTCTGGCAATGGTTTCCAAGCCCGGCGAGGCAAGCCGCGTGCTGGCGATGCCGGAGGCCGCCCCCCCGGCGCTGCAGACCACACAATTGGGACAGCCCGCAGCGGCAACAGCCGAAACCGGCAATGCCGCCACTACGCCGGCAGCCGTTGCCGGAGTGACGGCTCCGCCTGCGACCGGTTCCGCTCCGGCTCAGGCAGCGGCCTCGACCGTTCAGGTCACCGCCGTGGAATTTGAAGGATCGAAGATTTTCGTCGCGGGTTCCGCGCCCGCCGGTTCGACGGTGCGTGCGCTGGTCGATGACCGGGAGATCGGCAAGAGCGTTACGGAAACCTCCGGTCATTTCGTCGTCGAGGGTGATATCGATCTTGCCGTTGGCAGCCATATCATCACCGTCGAGGAGCTGAATGCCGATGGCAGCGTGAAGCTGCGCGTGCGTGTTCCCTTCGAGCGGCCACAGACCGATCAGGCAACCGTCGCCATGCAGGCGCCCACCGCTTCGCCCGCCGCCGCCACAGCCGCGCCGGCTGAAAACCAGAGCACGGCAAGCGACCGCGCCGCCTTTGAAAAGCTGCGTGACGACGTTTCCAAGGCTTTCGGCATTCTTTCCAATCTCTATAAGGATCAGGCGACGCCGGCGCTCGATCAGGCGATTGCCGGCCGCTCCGCCGTGACGATCGGCCTCAAGTCGCTCTCCGAGTTCCGTACCGCCGCGGCAACAGAGCCGGCCTTCACCGCCTTTGCAGGTGGCATCACCGCCAAGGCACGCGATCTGCTGGCATTGGTACAGGCTTGGCCCAATGACGTCGCGGCAATCGGCAAGGGCATCGCATCGCTGGCAAGCCAACTTGCGGAACTCCACATTACCGCGCCAGCCGCACCCGCGCCGCAAGCGCCCGCCGGTCCGCAGACCTTCGAGCAGGCCCCGCTTGCCGAAAGCCAGAACAGCGTCATTATCCGTCGCGGCGATACGCTGTGGCAGATTTCCCGGCGCGTTTATGGACAGGGTGTGCGTTACACGACGATCTACCTCGCCAATGAGGACCAGATCAAAAATCCTGACCTCATCGAGCCCGGTCAGATTTTTGGTGTACCGGAAAAAGCCCTGCCGAATGCCGAGGAACTGCACCGCAAGCGGCTGAAGGGCGGTTCCTGAGCACTTTAAGACGTTGCGGTGAACCCGTGACGACCCCATCTATGACACGCGCGGCGGCTTCTCAAGGCCGCCGCCCTGCTGTCGGCTTCCGGCAGAGACCGGAGTGAACCATGCCCACGCAGAAAAAAACCATTTCCGCGGATTCCAGCAATCCCACCCAGACCCTGATCAATCTCTGGCCCTATATGTGGCCGGAAGGCCGGTGGGACCTGAAGATGCGGGTGATCTGGGCCACCGTTTTCCTTGTTGTCGCCAAGCTGGTGCTGATCCTCGTTCCCTATTTTTTCAAATGGGCGACGGATGCGCTGAACGGCAAACTGGACATGGCAGGGCTGGTTCCCGCCTTCCTGCTCGGGGCGGTCGCCCTCGTCATCGCCTATAATCTGACGCGGCTGATACAGGTCGGGCTCAACCAGCTGCGCGATTCGCTGTTTGCCAGCGTCGGCCAGCATGCGGTGCGCCAGCTCGCTTATCGAACCTTCGTGCACATGCACCGGCTTTCCCTGCGTTTCCATCTGGAACGCAAGACCGGCGGGCTTTCGCGGGTTATTGAGCGTGGCACCAAGGGCATCGAAACCATTGTCCGCTTCACCATTCTCAACACCGCGCCGACCTTCATCGAATTCCTGCTGACGGCCGTTATTTTCTGGGCCTCCTACGGTTTTTCCTATGTGCTGGTCACCGTCATCACCGTCTGGGCCTATATCTGGTTCACCGTCCGGGCCAGCAACTGGCGTATCGGCATTCGCCGCGCCATGAATGACAGCGATACCGACGCCAATACCAAGGCAATCGATTCGCTCCTGAACTTCGAAACCGTCAAATATTTCGGCAACGAAGAGATGGAGGCGAAACGCTTCGACGTTGCGATGGAGCGTTATGAAAAATCGGCGATCTCGATCTGGACCTCGCTTGGCTGGCTGAACTTCGGTCAGGGTGTGATCTTCGGCATCGGTTCCACGGTCATGATGGTGATGTCGGCGCTGGCCGTGCAGCGCGGCGAACAGACCATCGGCGATTTCGTGTTCATCAATGCGCTGCTGCTGCAACTTTCGGTGCCGCTCAATTTCATCGGTTTCGTCTATCGTGAAATCCGTCAGGGACTGACCGACATAGAGCAGATGTTCGAGCTTCTCGAGGTCGAGGCCGAAGTTACCGACAAGGCGGACGCTAAGCCGCTTGGCGCTGGACCGGGCGCGATCTCCTTCCGCGACGTGCATTTTTCCTATGATCCCGAAAGGCCGATCTTGAAGGGCGTCTCCTTCGACGTGCCGGCCGGCAAGACGGTGGCAATCGTCGGGCCTTCGGGGGCGGGAAAATCGACGATCTCGCGGCTGCTCTATCGTTTTTATGACATTCAGGAAGGTTCCGTCACCATCGACGGACAGGATATTCGCGACGTCACACAGCAAAGCCTGCGCTCCGTCATCGGCATGGTGCCGCAGGATACGGTGCTGTTCAACGATACTCTGGCCTATAACATCCGTTACGGCCGCCCTTCGGCAACGACCGGGGAGGTGACGGCGGCGGCGGATGCAGCGCAGATCAGCGCCTTCATCGGCAAGCTGCCGGAAGGCTACGCGACCATGGTCGGCGAACGGGGTCTGAAGCTCTCGGGCGGTGAAAAGCAGCGCGTTGCGATTGCCCGAACCATTCTCAAAGCCCCGCCGATCCTCATTCTCGATGAGGCGACCTCGGCGCTCGATACGCATACCGAACAGGAAATCCAGAGCGCGCTCGATATCGTCTCGGAAAACCGCACCACACTGGTCATCGCCCACCGCCTGTCCACCGTCATCCACGCCGACGAAATCATCGTTTTGAAGGAAGGGCTGATCGCCGAGCGCGGCACGCACTCCTCGCTGATGGCGCAGAATGGTCTCTACGCCTCGATGTGGAGCCGTCAGCGCGAAGCGATCCGGGCGGAAGAGATGCTGCGCCATGTTCGCGAAACCGACGATCTCGGCGTCGTGGACCGCGGCGAACCGGCGCATTGACGGGTATAAACCCCTGACAACCGGGGTCGCAGACCCACCGGGCCATTGCCGGGCGGGTCGTTTGGCTGTAACCAGCTAGGCAAAATTTGTCGCATTGCCGTGTGGATCGTGTCGTATCACGACCACATATAGACGCGACAACGGAAACCGGAGCAAGGAATCTCATGAGTCTGTTCGACACCATTCGCAACACCATCGTACCGATCCACAAGGAAGGTTACGTCTTTGTCGCCGCCTTCTTCGTCGCATCGCTGGTGCTCGGCTGGATTTCCGAACCGCTATTCTGGGTCGGTCTCGTGCTGACGGCCTGGTGCGCCTATTTCTTCCGCGACCCCGAGCGCGTCACACCGCAGGACGACGATCTGATCATCAGCCCCGCCGATGGCAAGGTTTCCGCCGTGCAGACCGTCGTTCCGCCGCTGGAGCTGGAACTCGGCAAGGAGCCGATGGTGCGCATCTCGGTGTTCATGAACGTGTTCAACTGCCATGTGAACCGTGCGCCGGTGCGTGGCCGCATCGTCAATGTCGCCTATCGTCCCGGCCTGTTCCTCAATGCGGAAGTTGACAAGGCTTCCGAAGACAATGAGCGCAACGGCCTTGTCATCGAGACCGCGCATGGCAAGGTTGGCGTGGTGCAGATCGCCGGCATGGTTGCGCGCCGCATCGTCTGCTGGGTCAAGCCGAATGAACCCGTTGATGCCGGTGAGCGTTTCGGTCTTATCCGTTTCGGTTCGCGCCTCGATATCTTCCTGCCGGAAGGTTTCCAGCCGCGCGTCTCGGTCGGTCAGACGGCGATTGCCGGTGAGACCGTGCTTGCCGAATTCGGTTCCGCCAAGGGCCCGGTGCTTAGCCGTCGCGGCTGAGACGAACAGGAAGGGCATGCGCCATGGAAACGCCGATCGCCGAGCAGAACGGAAAACCGGAAGGCCGCAACGATAGCGGCCGTGGGCCGCGTCTGAGGGAAATTCCCTTTCGCCTTGTGGTTCCCAATCTCATCACCGTTCTGGCGATCTGCGCGGGCCTCAGCGGCGTGCGCCTTGCCATCGAAGGCCGCTTTGAGCTGGCCGTCGGCATGGTGCTGCTCGCCGCCTTCCTCGACGGCATCGACGGGCGCATCGCCCGGATGATGAAGGCGACCTCCAAATTCGGCGAACAGATGGACAGTCTGGCCGACATCGTCAATTTCGGTGTCGCCCCTGCCCTCGTCGTCTATATCTATCTGCTCGATCAGGTCCGTTCGATCGGCTGGATCGCCGGCCTCATCTATGTCATCGCCGCCGGCCTGCGCCTGGCGCGCTTCAACGTCATGATCGAACGGCCGGTGAAAGCACCCTGGCAGAACGAATTTTTCGTCGGCGTGCCGGCCCCGATGGGCGCCATGCTGGTGCTTCTGCCGGTCTATCTCGGCTTCCTCGGCGTGGAGCCGGGCAAGCCCTTCGCTTATGTGGCGGCAGCCTACACCGTGCTGATCGGTTATTTTCTCATCAGCCGCCTGCCGGTCTGGTCGGGCAAATCGGGCACCAGCGGCATTCGCCGCGATCTGGTGCTGCCGATGATCCTTGTCGTGGTGCTTTACGTGGCGATGCTGATGAGCTTCACCTGGGAAGTACTGGTTCTGACAGTCGCCGCCTATCTCGTCTTCATTCCCATCAGCGCCCGCCTGTGGCACCGCCGCTACGGCACGCTGACGATTGAGGAAGACGCGCATGACGATGCCAATGGCGGCAACGGTCTCGATCGCGGTATTTGAAACCACAGGTGTTATTTTTCTCGCATGACCTTGCGTGAGGATGTGACGCAAAATGTCGCATCCCCAAAAGCCGGCTTCATTTTTTTCGCCTCGAATCCGTCAAGATTACCCCCGAGAAAGGGGCTTCACACGCTTCGCACCGGCGAATGACGTGAATTATGGAGAAAAGAAATGACGAACGAGACGAAGGCACAGCCGCAGGCGAAGCCGGACCTCAAAAGCCACTATCGCCCGCTTGGACTGAAGGCCGTTGCGGCCGCAGCCCTGATGCTGAAGCGCAAGCCAGCCGTCAAACCCGCCTGAAAACATTCAGTTTTTTGGCCGGCGGTTTTCGGATCATCTGGTGCATCGGGTTAAGAATCAACATTCCCCGGCAGAATTTCAGCAATTGCGCGGCGCCTTCACCGGCGCCGTTTTTTATTCCGTGTACAGCACGAACGACCGGCATTCATAAATTCAGGAAATTTTTGTAACGAAGCTGCAACGAAAGTGAAGTAAAAGCGCGGCCTCTACGAAACGTCTGTACGAGAGCAAACGTATAGACTAGTGAATATCAAAGAATTTTCTATTTTTCGCAGTTTTTTTTCCAAAACAATGCATAAGCCGACTTTCAAATCCGCAGACATGCGGGTGACGATCCGGTGTTCAGGAAAGATTGCGAAGACAGGCCAGGGGGGCTTGGGACGGCCATGCAGGATAAAATCCTTCTGATTGAAGATTCCATTGCTCTTTCCATGCTGCTGAAGTCGCGGCTATCGGAAGAAACCGAAGCCGATGTCATCCATTGTGACAGCATGGCTGCCGCCGATACGCTGTTGCGCGCCCATGATTTTACGCTGGCGCTGACGGGGCTTAATCTGCCTGACGCGCCGAAGGGAGAGATTTTAGCTCTTCTTTCCGAGCACAAGGTGCCGGCGATCGTCTTCACCGCAACGGTGGATGAAGAGGCGCGCAAGCGTTATGCCGAAAAGAAGATCATCGATTATATCGTCAAGGACGGTCACCGCACCGTCGATGCGGTGGTCAAGACAGTCGACCGGATTTTGAACAATAAGCGCTTTTCCGTTCTGGTGGTCGATGATGCGCGCACAGCCCGTTCCGGCCTCGTGGAAATTCTGGAGCGGCAGAATTTTAGGGTTAGCGAGGCCCATTCGGGCAACCGGGCGCTGGAAATCCTGTCGCAGGACCCATCGATCCAGCTTGTCATCACCGATTACCATATGCCTGACATGGACGGTTATGAGCTGACGCGCCGTATCTGCGACAGCCGCTCCTCGGAGGATCTCCGGGTGATCGGCATCTCGTCCTCCACGGACCGGCTGCTTTCGGCAAGCTTCCTGAAGGCGGGGGCCTCGGATTTCGTCTACCGCCCCTTCGTGCCGGAAGAGTTGCAGTGCCGTATCGACAATAATATCGAAACGCTGAAACAGCTGAAGCGCCTGCGCGAACTGGCCGAACGCGACCATTTGACAGGTCTGCCGAACCGCCGCTCCTTCTTCGAGCGCACCCGGGCGTTGATGGACATCATCAACGACAATGACGAAAACGGCGCAGTCGCCATTCTCGACATCGACCATTTCAAGAAGATCAACGATACGCTGGGACATGACGCCGGCGACCGGGCGCTGAAGAAGCTTGCGGAACTGCTGCACGACATGTGCCATGAGCAACGCCATATTCCCGCCCGCCTCGGCGGCGAGGAATTCGCGGTGTTCCTGCGGGGGCTCGATGCCCGTGCCGCCTATCAGTTCTGCGAGGAACTGCGCGGCGCTGTCGAAAGCAATGGCCGCCAGTTGAGCGGCAGCAGCCTGGCGCTGACGATTTCACTCGGCGTTGTGGAAATCGAAAAGGGCGAACCTTTCGACAACCAGCTGAATGCCGCCGACCAGTTGCTCTATCTCGCCAAGGCCAATGGACGCAACCGGGTGTATTCAGACGTGATGATCCAGGAAGGCCTGCAGAAGATGGGTCAAAACGGCTGAGTGCCCTTCGAATAAAATAGTCGTTTATGGGAAACGGGCGGGTGCCGCTTGTTTCTTCTCCCCGCCGGGGAGAAGTCCGCGGCAGCGGGATGAGGGGGCAAGCGCTCCGAAATCCAGCAACGGCGCCCCCTCATCCGACCCTTCGGGCCACCTTCTCCCCGGCGGGGAGAAGAAATATGCGGCAACCTCCAGCCCTAGTCATTGGCCTTGGGAAGCACATCAAAACAGCGACATCTGCCCCTCATCCTTCGCCGGCTTGATCTTTGCCAGCGGCGTGCTTTCCGGCACCGGCTCGATGAGATCGGCACCGACATTGGCGACCTTGTTGACCTTGTCCGATACCGGGATCATCTCGAAGAAATCGTCCTGAGCCGGCCGCATCAGATCGGCCACCTCGCGCGGCTCCTGCGTCTTGCAATCGAGCCAGCGGCTGAAATCCTCGGGCGCGATGACAACAGGCATGCGGTCGTGGATGCGGCCGATTGCGGCATTGGCGGCCGTGGTGAGGATTGCGCCGGTATCGACCTCCGATCCGTCAGCGGAAGACCATGTTTCCATGAGGCCGGCAAAGGCAACGATGCCGCCGCTTTTCGGGCGGATGAAATAGGGCTGCGGTTTGCCGCCCTCCTCCTTCGGCGGACGCCGCCACTCGTAAAAGCCGGTGGCGGGAATTAGCACGCGGCGGTGGCGCATGGCGGCACGGAAGGATGCCTTACCGATGGCGGTTTCCGAACGCGCATTGATGAGCAGGGGAAAATCCTTGGGGTCCTTCACCCAGCCCGGTAAAAAACCCCAGCGGACCAGCACGGCCCGGCGGTTGGGCAGGTTGCTGCCGCGCTCCTGCCGCTCGCCTTCCAGCACCACCAGAACCGGCTGCGTCGGTGCGATGTTGAAACGGGCGGGAAAATCCTCAAGGCCGATCAGGTCGAGATAATCGGCGATTTCTTCCGGCGTCGCCTTCAGGACAAAACGTCCGCACATTTTCTTCTCCTCAGGCGCGTGGGCCAAACAGGATGATGGCCGTGCCGGCAAGGCAGACGGCTCCGCCGGCGACATCCCATTTATCCGGCAACTGCCCTTCAACGCCCCAGAGCCAGAGAAGCGATGCGGTGATGTAAATCCCTCCATAGGCGGCATAGGCCCTGCCCGCCGTCTCGGTCGGCACCAGTGCCAGCAGCCAGGCAAAAGCGGCAAGCGACAGCATGCCCGGCAATAATATCCAGACCGGCTTGCCGAGCTTCAGCCAGGCCCAGAAGGAGAAGCAACCAGCGATTTCCGCAAGTGCCGCCAATATGTAAATAAGATAGACCTTCATTCCACCGTCTTCTGCGTGCACAATGGGGCTTGTTGTTACACAACAGGTTAGAGCCTTCGGGCCATCTCCGAAAGGGCGCGTCGGCGCTCTCACACCATAATATGCAGACAGGCCGGAGACGGCCCAAACGAGAAACCCTTCCATGAGCATTCGCATCAAGCCCCGCCCCGCCTCCTCCGCCATCGTCAGGAATGGCGACCGGCTGCTTCTCGTGCGTCGGGCCAATCCGCCGTCAAAGGACATGTTCGCCTTTCCGGGCGGGCGCGGCGAAGAAGGGGAAACGCCGGCCGAGACCGCACTTCGCGAACTTCACGAGGAAACCGGCATCATCGCGCGCAAACCGCAACTCTTCGCGACCTACGATCTGCCGTCGCGCAATGCAGACGGCGCATTGACCAGCCATTATTTCCTGTCCGTCTTCACGGTGGAAACGGATACCGACCCGGCAGTAACGGCGGCCGACGATGCGGCGGATGCGGGCTGGTACACATTGGCGGAAATCCGCCGGCTGCCGGCGCCGGAAAGCGTCGTCGAATGCGCCGAGCGCCTGTTTGCATGATTGCCAGTCAGCCAGAATCGCGATTATTTAGGGCATGTCCGCCCGCCGGGTGTTCACGAGTATGTGTGGGGCTGAATAGAATTTTGATGCGGCCAATCATTTTGCTGTCTCTTTTGCTGACCATGCTGGCCACGGTCGGGCAAGCGGACGTCGCTTATGCACAGCCTTCGAAGGCGGTTTCCAAGGAGGCACGCCCCCCGGAAGCGACGCCGCCCAAACCCGCTCCCTATGACGACAAGCTGGCACGGCTTTCTGAAATACTGGGCGCGGTGCAATATTTAAGAACCCTGTGCCCCTCTTCCGGCCCGGAAGACTGGCGCAGATCGATGAGCGATCTTCTGGCTGCGGACACGGCCAACGAACCTGAGCGACGTCAGCGCATGACAGCAGCATTCAACCGTGGATACCGCTCTTTTGCAGCCATCCACACCAGTTGCACACGCGCCGCCGTCATGGCAGAAGAGAGCTACCGTAACGAAGGGGCAACACTCGCTCAGGAAATCGCGTCGCGGTTCGGAAATTAGCGGATTGTTAACCTCTTTTCGCCGCAGGCCGTGCCGTTTTGATAAAAGACTGATAGTGTTGTTAACAGGGTGGTAAGGACTTGCCCGCCCTGTCGAGGATGAAAAATGCAGACGAGCCGTAACGAAATCGACGACATGATCGTGCATGAAAAGATGCAGGTCGCTCTGGAACACCAGAACGAGGCATGGGCTGACGGCATGGCCGACGGCATCGAGCCTGAGATCATCGCCGATGCCGCCATTGCTCTGGCCATGCGCGAAACCATCCGCATGCATGGCGAAGCCGGTGCGGAAGCAATGCTGGAATCGCTGCGCCAGCGGATGCTTGAAGGCGAATTTTCTCCGCAGCGGGTGATACAGTAAAGCAGGGGTCTGTCATGTCTTGCCTGAGCAAGGGGCTTTTGCGCTCTTCCGCCATGCTGTCTATCCTGCTTGCCTTGACCGCCGGGTCGATTGGCTTGCCGAGCCGGGCCTTTGCGCTTTCCGAGCTGAAACCGGCGCAAAACACCGAAAGTGAGCCGCAGGCCCAGAACGGCGATCAGCCGCAGCAGCCACAGGTGGCTGAGCCCGACGAGATCGAAGGTGATTCGGACGGCATTCCCCTGCCCGACCCGTTGGTTGACCGTTCCGCCGGCAAGGGGAACCAACAGTCTGCCGCGCCGGGCAATACGCCGGAAATGTCCGTCGTCATCGAGCACGACATTTCCAAGGCCCCGGAAGCCGTTCGCAAGCTGCGCCAGCAGATCATCGATGCAGCTGCTTCGGGTGATATCGAAAAATTGCGGCCCTTCATCGCCGCTGGTCAGAATGCATTCCGCATAGACAGTGGTGACGGCGAAGACCCGATCGCGGCGCTGAAAAGCTATTCCGGCGATCCCGAGGGGCTGGAAGTACTGGCGATTATCATCGACCTTCTGTCGACGGGTTATGCCCATATCGATGCCGGCACGCCGGATGAAGCCTACGTCTTCCCCTATTTTGCCGGGAAGCCGCTAAATACGCTGACGCCGCCGGAAAAGGTGGAGCTCCTGCGCATCATCACGGCCGGCGATCTGGCAGATATGCAGGAATTGGGCAATTACAGCTTCTACCGCATCGGCATTTCGCCTGATGGCAAGTGGAAGTTCTTCACCGCCGGCGATTGATCGCCTCACGGTGCTTGCCGTTCTCCGGTAAAAATCCTAACTGTGCGGAATGAGCCGTCCGGCGAAGTGCATCTGCATTTTGCCGGAGATCGCGCAGTCTCGATGAACCGAACGGTGACGCCATGCCTTCCGCCTTTCTTGCCGACCGCCGCCTGATCAGAGTTTCCGGCACAGGCGCCGAGGAATTTCTGAACAATCTCATCACCGCCGATGTTGAAAATTTGGCTGAGGGCGAAGCTCGCGCTTCGGCACTGCTGACGCCGCAGGGCAAGATCCTGTTCGATTTCCTGATTACGCGCGACGGGACGGATTATCTAGTCGAGACGGGTGCTGCCGAACAGGATGCGTTGCTGCGCCGCCTGACCATGTACAAGCTGCGCGCACCCATCGATCTGAAGGCTGAAGCGACCGAAGGCGTTAGTATTTTCTGGGATGAGAATGCGCCGGAAGCGGGCGTTCGGGATGGTCGTTTTGTCAAGGCGGGCGTCGATGTGTTCCGCGTGCCGGGCGCGTCGGCCACCGGCGACGCTGCTGCCTATGATGCGCTGCGCGTCGAACACGGCATTGCCGAATCCGGCCGGGATTATGCGCTGCAGGATGCATTTCCCCATGATGTGCTGATGGATGTGAATGACGGCGTTTCCTTCAAGAAGGGCTGCTTCGTCGGCCAGGAAGTCGTCTCCCGCATGAAACATCGCGGCACGGCAAGGCGTCGCGTCGTTACTGTTTCGGCGGAAGGTCCGCTTCCCGCCACAGGGACAGAGATTACCGCCAATGGAAAGCCTGTCGGCACGCTTGGGACCGTGTGCGGCAACACAGCGCTTGCCATTGTGCGGATTGATCGCATTGCCGATGCGCTTGCCTCCGGCACCCCGCTTCTTGCGGAAAATGTCACCGTAACCGTGGCCCTGCCGGCCTGGAGCGGCCTTGCCTTCCCGGCCGCCGATCCCGCAGCACGGGCGGAGGACTAGGCGTGGCTCCCGCAAAAAGCCCGCGCGCCTGGCAGCGCATGCTCTCCGGGCGGCGCCTCGATCTGCTTGACCCTTCGCCGCTCGACGTGGAAATCGCCGATATCGCCCACGGGCTTGCCCGCGTTGCCCGCTGGAACGGCCAGACGCGCGGCGATCATGCCTTTTCCGTCGCCCAGCACAGCCTCATCGTCGAGACGATTTTCTGCCGCATGTGTGCGGATGCAACGCCCGGCGACATGCAGATGGCGCTGTTGCATGATGCACCGGAATATGTGATTGGCGACATGATTTCGCCGTTCAAATCCGTGGTCGGCGGCGGTTACAAGACCGTGGAAAAACGGCTGGAGGCCGCCGTGCATCTGCGCTTCGGCCTGCCGCCGCATGCATCCCGCGAATTGAAGGACCGCATCAAGAAGGCCGATACGGTTGCCGCCTTTTTCGAGGCGACGGAGCTTGCCGGCTTTTCCACCGCCGAGGCGCAGAAATTCTTCGGCCTGCCGCGCGGCATCACCCGCGACATGTTCACCATCACGCCCCTGCCCTCGACGGAAGCACAGAAGCTGTTCATCGAACGTTTCGAAGCAATCGAGGCGCTGCGCGCAACCAGAACCGGGAGCGCCACATGACGACCATCGTGGTATCGCCGCTGTCGCGGATCGCGGAAATGGCCGTGAAGCACAAGGCCCGCGAAATGGTGACGCTGATTGCCAGGGAGCAAAGCTTCCACCGCCCGGCCGTGATTGCTGCCGAACGACATCTGACGCTTGCCATGAACGACATCGCCTTCAAGGGCACCGGCGATCTTATCGCCCCTGATGATGCGCATGTGCTGAAACTCATCGATTTTGCACGGGAATGGGATCAGTCCGCGCCGCTGCTCATCCATTGCTGGATGGGGATTTCGCGCTCACCGGCCGCCGCCGTCATTGCCGCACTCAGCCTTTATCCGGATCAGGACGAAATGGCGCTTGCGCTTCGCCTGCGCGCCGTCTCGCCCTATGTCACCCCCAATGCCCGCATCATCGCCATCGGCGACCGGCTGCTGGCGCGGGACGGCAGGCTGGTCAAGGCAATCAAGGCGATCGGCAGGGGGGCCGATACCGACGGCAATGTGCCTTTTGTGCTGCCGCTTGGCGGCTGACGCCCGATTTTTGGCGGAACCCCTGCGGCACCCGTTCGTTACCAACCCTGAACAGCAATGAAAATCACGGGATAATTCATGGAACAACAGGCAACCGATATCATCGTCGCATCGCAGGCGGCCGTGCGGCAGGCGAGCGCGCTGGCGGTGCAATATTCCTTTTCTATCGTCGGCGCGCTTCTGCTGTTGATCATCGGCTGGCTGGCCGCCACCTTCCTGCAGCGCTGGGCTTTTCAGGGCCTGTCGCGCATTCGCGGCTTCGATGCGACGCTCGCCGGTTTCTTCGCAGGCGCAATCCGTTACGTCGTGCTTATTCTGGTGCTGGTCATGGTGCTTGGCCAGTTCGGCGTGCAGACGGCTTCCATTCTCGCGGCGCTGGGTGCCGCCGGTCTCGCCATCGGCCTTGCGTTGCAGGGCACGCTGCAGAACATTGCCGCCGGCATCATGCTTCTGGTGCTGCGCCCCTTCCGGGTCGGTGAATATATCGAGACCAGCACGGTCAGCGGCACTGTGGTGGAAATCGGTTTGTTTGCCACCGAGCTTAAGACCAGCGACGGGCTTTATCGCCTCGCGCCCAATTCCACCCTTTGGAATGTACCGATCACCAATTACAGCCGCTTTCCCTCGCGCCGCCACGAGCTTAGCCTGACGGTGAAGAATGACGAGGATCTGGCTGCCGCGCAGGATATGCTGATGCGCGTGGTGCGCGCCGAAAGCCGGGTGCTGCTGGACCCTTCCCCCGTCACCTTCGTCGATTCCGTCAGCGCCGACAGCGCCACGGTCAAACTGCGCTATTGGGTGCGCAGCGAGAGTTATTTCGCAACGACCCGCGATGTGACGAAGGCCATGAAGCTTGCCTTTGATGAACGCAAGGCGGAAGTGAGCGCGCAGCCCGCCTGAGGCCTCAAAGCTCTCTTTTCCCCTCCTCCATGTCTCAAGCGCGGTGGCCTTTGATGGCCATCGCGCTTTTTCATTATGGCACGTCAGCCCGCACCCTTGCGTCCTGCAAAAGACACCTCTATAGGTCATATTGTAATGTTATTACGTAACCTAATTTATCTTGACGGACTGAAGAGGGCCGAAACAATGCAGAAGAAACACATCCTCGTCTCCGGCGCGGTGGCACTTGGTTCCATGCTGCTGGTGGCAGCCGCTGCCACGGCCGCCGGGGGTGACAAATCCGCCGCCCACAGCCATGACCATGGGCACGATCACGGCCACCAGATGACCGAGGCGGAAAAGAAGATTTACAGCGGTTATTTCGAGGATGCCCAGGTGAAGCCGCGCACGCTTTCCGACTGGGACGGCGACTGGCAGTCTGTTTATCCTTACCTGCTGAACGGTTCGCTTGATTCCGTTATGGCCGAAAAAGCCGCACATGGCGACAAGACGGCCGCAGAATATCGCGCCTATTACGACATCGGTTACAAGACGGATGTGAACCGTATCGTCATCAAGGGCGACAGCGTGGCTTTTTACAGGGAAGGCAAACCGGTCGAAGGCACATATGCCAGCGACAGCCAGGAAATCCTGACCTACAAGAAGGGCAATCGCGGCGTGCGATATATCTTCAAGAAGACCGCCGGTGACGAGGCCGCACCGCAGTTCATCCAGTTTAGCGACCACTCCATCGCCCCGGTAAAGGCCGGCCATTACCACCTCTACTGGGGGAATGACCGCAAGGCCCTGCTGGACGAAGTCACCAATTGGCCGACCTATTATCCGTTCCTGATGGACGGTGCTGATATCGTCAAGGAAATGGCGGCGCATTGAGCCATCGCAGGCTCACGGATTTCCACGGCTTGGAGAATGCCGAGCGAGCGCCTCTTTCGCCTTCTCCCCGGCGGGGAGAAGGTCGCGGCAGCGGGTTGAGGGGGCTAGGCCAGAGATATCCGGTGAGCTTGCCCCCTCGTCCGACCCTTCGGGCCACCTTCTCCCCGACGGGGAGAAGAAACGATCGCCCCCTTCACTGACCCATGGTCGAACGATGCGCCCAGCCGGTCATCCGTTTCTCCAGCCAGGCCATGATGGCGTACATGACGATGCCTTCCACCGCGAGCATCAGGAGGCCGGCAAAGACCAGTGGGACGTTGAACTGGCTCTGCGCCGAACTCATCATGTTGCCGAGGCCATAATTGGAGGCGACGGTTTCCGAGACGACCGAGCCGACGAAGGCGAGCGTGATGGCGATTTTCAGCGAGCCGAAGAAATACGGCATGGAACGCGGAATGCCGACCTTCAGCATAATGTCCATCTTCTTCGCGCCAAGCGCCCGCAGCACGTCCTCGGTTTCCGGCTCGATGGTGGCAAGGCCGGTGGCGACATTAACGACGATGGGGAAAAAGGAAATCAGGAAGGCAGTCAACACCGCGGGGACAGTGCCGATGCCGAACCAGATGACGAGGATGGGCACCAGCGCCACTTTGGGGATGGCGTTAAAGCCGATCATCAACGGATAAAGCCCGGCATAGATGGTTTTCGACCAGCCGATGAACAGGCCGATGGCAAGGCCGGCGACAACAGCGATGGCAAAGCCCAACGTCGTCGTATAAAGCGTCTGCAGCGAATTCTTCCAGATCGGCGACCAATATTGCAGGATGGCCTGACCTACTCTCACCGGTGACGGCAGGATGGTGGGCGGCATTTTCAGCGCATAAACCAGCAGTTCCCACAACACGAAGAGCGCCAGCGTATAAAGCCAGGGGGCGGCCTTCACCCAGTTGACGCGGGCAATCAGCGGCTTGCGCGGCTCAGCCGTGACGGTGCTTTCCATGATCGCGCTCATGCCGCCACCCTCGCCTGCGCGATTTCGCCATGCAGTGCCTGCACCATGTCGTTGAAACCCTTGTCATACATAAGATCGAGCTGACGCGGGCGGGCGAAGGGCACGCGATGTTCCGCCAGGACGCGGCCGGGCCTTGCGCTCATCACGAAAATCTTGTCGGCGAGGAAGGTCGCTTCGCGCAGATCGTGGGTTACCAGAATGATGGTGACCCGCTGCGCGGCGTGCAGATCGCGGATGACGCACCACAATTCTTCGCGGGTGAAGGCATCTAGTGCGCCAAATGGCTCATCGAGCATCAGCAGATCCGGCTCATGGATCAGCGCGCGGCAGAGATTGGCGCGCTGCTGCATGCCGCCGGAAAGCTGCCATGGATATTTTGAGCCAAAGCCCTTCAGACCGACGATCTCCAGAAGGCGCTCGGCTTTCGCGACATATTCCGCCTTGTGGGCCCGCAGACGGCGGCGGTGTTTCTCGACGATTTCCAGCGGCAGCAGGATGTTCTCCAGCGTCGTGCGCCAGGGCAGCATCGTCGGGTTCTGAAACGCCATGCCGACGATGGAGACCGGCTCCGTGACCTGCCGTCCGGCAACAATGACATTGCCCTTTTGCGGAATATGCAGCCCCGTCACCAGTTTCATCAGCGTGGACTTGCCGCAGCCCGACGGGCCGACAACGGCCGCGAATTCACCCTTGTCGACGGTGAGATTGAGGCCGGATACGGCCAGCGTTCCGGCCGACCCGCCGTAACGCATGTCGACATTGTCTATTTCCACGAGATGTGACATCGCAGTTCCCGTTTTCAGTTGCTGATCGGGCTATTGAACCCTGCAGCCTTGCCGCTTGTTTCTTCTTCCCGAGGGGGAGAAGGTGGCCCGAAGGGTCGGATGAGGGGGCGACATTCGTGATAGATCGAGAGCTTGCCCCCTCATCCCGCTGCCGCGGACTTCTCCCCGGCGGGGAGAAGAAGCAGGCCGCACCCGCTCATTTTACCCATCAGGGCAGCATGCGTTCTTCCTTGGCCGGCAGGTAGGTCGCATCGAACACCTGCTCCGCCTTCACATTGCCTTTCAGGCCCATGGAAACCTTCAACGTCTCGACGGAGGCGGCAAGCCGGGCCGGATCGACACCACCCATGCCGTTTTCAACCACATAAGGCGTCTTGATGTTCATGCTGTTGGCCATGTTCAGGCGCTCCAGCTCAATGGCGCTGTCCAGCGTCTCGTTGCGCTTCAGCACCGCCGCCACGCCTTCTTCCGGGGTGTTGACGGAATCGGCGAAGCCCTTGGCCAGCGCTTTCAGGAACCCCTTCACGGCATCAGGGTTTTTCTCAGCGAAATCAGTGTTTACCAGCACCGCATTGCCATAAAGATTCAAGCCGTGCTCAGCCATCAGGATGGTCGAGATGTCGTCATCGGCAATGCCCTGCTTCTTCAAGTTGAGGATGACAGAAAAAGCAAAACCGAAGACGGCATCGACATCGCCCTTGGCAAGCATCGGCTCACGCACCGGAAAACCGATCGATTCGATCTTGATCTTGCTCTCATCGAGACCCGCGACCTGCTTGAAGGCCGGCCATTGCGCAAAGGCGCCATCCGGCGGCGGCGCGCCGAGCTTCTTGCCTTCCAGCGACTTCGGATCACCCGTGACGCCGAGCGACTTGCGGCCGACGACGGCAAAGGTCGGGCGCTCATAGACCATATAAACGGCCTTGATCTTCTGGTTCGGATCCTCGTCGAGGAACTTCATCACCGAGTTGATATCGCCGAACCCCATCTGGTAGGCGCCGGTCGCCACACGTGGAATGGCTTCCACCGAGCCATTGCCGCTGTCGATCGTGACGTCGAGGCCTTCCGCCTTGAAGTAACCCTTGTCGAGCGCCAGCAGGAAGCCGGCGGCGGGGCCTTCGAATTTCCAGTCGAGCGTGAATTTGACCGGCGTTTCGGCATAAGCGCCCGTCACCGGCAGCACCATTCCGGCTGTAACGCCGATGGCAGCAATGGCTAGCCCTTTGGACAACAACCTGCGCGTTAAGATCATCTATTCCCCCTGATGGTTTTGTTGGATTGGTTGCATAAGAGCCAATTCCCACCCTCAAGGCAAGATAAAATTGCATACAAAATAGCCGTTATTTTGTATGCTTATTTTATATGCAAATCGGTTTTATATAGAGGCAAAAAGCCCAGTTTCTGCGCAGCGTGCGTGCAACGAAGCGGAAGCAACATCGTTCACGCAGAGAACACAGCGTTCTCATTTGCCGGGGTTGCGGATCAGGCGCAGCGTAGGACAAATAGGGCGACGAACAGCAGGCGAAACGACGGGACGGCAAGATGAATTCTGCACTGGGCATACACCACATCACCATGATCACCCGGAAGGTGCAGGCGAATGTGGATTTCTACGCCGGCTTCCTCGGCTTGAAGCTGGTCAAGCGCACCGCCGGCTTCGAAGACGCCATGCAGCTTCATCTGCTCTATGGCGACGACATCGCCTCGCCCGGCTCGCTTCTGACATTTCTCGTCTGGGAAGATGGCGGCCAGGGCCGCGTCGGTTACGGCCAGACACTCGAAGTCTCGGTAGCGATCGATCCGGCCGCGATCGGTTTCTGGCTGACGCGGGCACTGAAATTCGGCATCCGCGCCGAGGGACCATCCGACGAATTCGGCGAGCCGGTCATCCGGCTGAAAGACCCTGACGGCCTGATCGTCAAGCTGGTCGGCACCCACGCCTTCGCCGATGCCACGCCACATGTGACAGACGATATTTCTGCGCAGGACGCGATTCGCCGCATCTATGGCGGGACGATGCTGAGCGAAGTACCGGAGGAAACCGTGGCGTTTCTGGAAAAGCACTTCGGCTACCGTCAGGAAAGCCAGACTGGCGCGATCCGCCGGCTCGTCTCCGACAGCGGCGACATCATCGACGTGCGCGATGCCACCGGCTTCTGGTCCAGCGCGCCGGGCACCGGCACGGTCGATCACATCGCCTTCCGCGCTGAGGATATGGATGAGCTGAATGCGGTTCTCACCGGGCTGAAATCGCTCAATTCCAGCACCACCAATGCCCATGACCGAAAGTATTTCCATTCGCTGTACGTTAGCGAACCGGGCGGCGTGCTGATCGAAATGGCAACCGACGGCCCCGGCATGACGATCGACGAACCGCTGGAAGCACTTGGCGAACAATTGTTCATTCCGCCGCTGTTCATGAAGGACGAGGCGGATGTGCGCGTCGCCCTGCCGCAATTTTCCATGCCGGGCGAGGAGCGCATCATTTATCGCGACCTGCCCTTCGTGCATCGGTTCTATACGCCGGAGGAGCCGGATGGCAGCACCATCATCCTGCTGCACGGCTCGGGCGGCAGCGAAACGAGCCTGATGCCGCTGGCGCACAGGGCCGCGCGCGGCGCGACACTTTTAGGCGTGCGCGGCCGCAGCACGGAAGAAGAGATCGCGCGCTGGTTCCGGCGTTTCCCCGACTTCAGCTTCGACCAGAACGATATTGCAGCAGAAGCAGAGGCCTTTGCCGCCTTTGTCGAGGGTGCGATCCGTTCCTACGGTCTTGATCGTTCGAAGCTGCGGTTTCTCGGCCATTCGAATGGCGCAAATTTCTATGCGGCCTTTGCCGCACTTTATCCCGACCTTGCCGGAGACGCCCTGCTCTACCGCCCCATGCCAGTTCTCGATACATGGCCGCAAACCGATCTTTCCGGCCGGAATTTCCTGCTCGTCGCCGGCGAACGCGACAAATATCGCGACGGAGCAACCGCGCTGCAAGACCGACTTGCGGCGAGCGGCGCGGAGGCACGGGTGGAAATGCTGGATGACGGGCATGATCTGGGGCTTGCCGACATAGAAGCGGCGCGGCGCTGGCTGGCGGATGCTTCGTGATTTTCGATAGATGGGCATGCGCCGAGCGGGTGCCGCCCATTTCTTCTCCCCGCCGGGGAGAAGGTGGCCCGAAGGGTCGGATGAGGGGGCAACGCCAACGATAGACCGAGAGCTTGCCCCCTCATCCCGGTGCCGCGGACTTCTCCCCGGCGGGGAGAAGAAACAAGTGACACCCGCTCGCTCCATGTTGCCCCCTGCCATACATCAACCGGGCCTTGCATAAATTCGCCAAAAGGGCTTTAAAAACAGCTTCGTAATTGGAGAGCCCGTTTGGAAATCCCGTTTCTCATCCTCGCCCTCATCGCGGCCTTTATCTACACGCTGGTCGCGAGCATCCGTAATTCAAGCCGAATCAAGTCGCTGGAACGTGAGGTCCTCAGCCTCAAGCGGCTGATGGCTGCCGGGGTCACGTCTCCCGTGACGGCACAGGCTGAAAGCGCGGAATCCTCGGAAAAGACGGATTTCGAGGCGGAAGAGACAAATGGAGATTTGCCCGAAGCAGCGGCTTCCCAAGCTGAATATGTCTCAAAGCCCGAGGAAGCTGCCGCGAGAGTGGAAGCTGGGGACGTAGCCCGTGAAGAAGCGCCGCCTGCGCTCGCCAACGAGGCCGCAACTACACCGGCCGCGAAAGAAAGCTTCGAAAGCCTGCTCGGCGCACGCTGGGCGGTCTGGGCCGGCGGGTTGGCGCTGGCACTTGGCGGTATTTTCCTCGTCAAATATTCGATCGAATCGGGGCTGCTCAGCCCGGCGGTCAGGCTTTCGCTTGCCGCCATTTTCGGTCTCGTTCTCGGGCTTGTCGGCGAAGCGATCCGCCGCAAGGCCGTGCCGGGCATCGCCACCGCCTATTCCAACGCGATGATACCGGGCGTGCTGACGGCGGCCGGCGCTTTGACGCTGTTCGGCGTGGTGTATGCGGCCTATGGAATTTATGACTATATCGGCTCAGGAACAGCTTTCATCCTGCTCGGGCTTGTCGCCTTTGCCACCATTGGCCTGTCGCTTCTGCATGGGCAGGCGCTGGCCGGTCTTGGTCTTCTCGGCTCGATGCTGACGCCGGCGCTGATTTCCAGCGAAACGCCAAATATCTGGGCGCTTTTTGTTTTCCTGACGATCTCGTGGCTGGCGACGGCGGCGGCCGCACGCAGGCAGGGCTGGACCGTGGTTCCGTCACTTGCCAATGCCGGCCTTGGCCTCTGGGCGCTCGGCTATATCGGCTTTTCCGAGACGATCAATGCCGAACCACCGACGCTCGCATTGCTCGTCATGCTGGCCGGAACGATCTTCCTGTGGCCCGGAAAACATTTCGACACGCCGCCGGCAGACACCGGTGAAACCGCCGCCCCGGAGCGGCGCGCCATCCGTGCCCTACGGCTTCTGCTGCGCCCGTCGCTTGCCATCAACCTCACCGTATCGATGGCCGTCATCCTGCCGGCCATCGGCTTCCTGTTCGCCAGTGGCGGCATCGACACCCACCCGGCGCTGATCGTCTCGGCGCTCATCGCAGCGCTTGCGGCCCTTGGTGCCGCCCGCCACTATGCGGTGTGGCCGGCCATCATCGCTGCGCTCGGGGCGCAGACGGCGGTCGCGCTGATGTCGCGGCAGGGCATCGATTTCATCGGCCTTATCAACGATACCGGCGTAACGCTTCCGCCCGTCGGAACAGGCTATACGGCTGAAATCGCCATGGCGCTTGGCCTCGGCGCTGTCCTCGTGCTGTGCGCCTTCTCCTTCCTGAAACGCAAGGGCGCTGACGATGCGGATTTTGCCCAGCTCTGGGCGGGTATTGCCGCGCTGTTCCCGGTCTGGCTGGCAACGGCAAGCTTCGTTGAATATGGCAATCTCGGCCGCGACTGGCTGCATGCCGCCTATGGTCTCGGCCTCGGCCTGGTGCTGATTGCCGGGGCCGAATGGCTGCACCGGCAGAACAATGAAGCCTATCGCAAGCCGCTCAACATTCTCGTGCTCGGCTCGTTTGCCGCCTTCGCGCTCAGCCTGCACACGCTGACGGAAGGGCTCGCGACAACCGTTCTGCTTTCGGTTATCGGCTTTGTTTATGTGCTGGCCAGCCGTTACCGCAACTGGGATGTGCTGCCCTGGGTCATGGCGGTGGCAAGCGTTGCCGTTCTCGGCCGCATCGCCTGGGAACCCACCATTGTCGGGCCGCAAAATCTTGGGCTCACGCCGGTCTTCAACGCCCTTCTGCCGGGTTACGGCATTCCCGCACTGCTTGCCGTCGCCTCGGCATGGCTGCTGCGCGACTGGCCGGGTGTCCGGGCAAAGAACTTCCTGCAGGCGATTGCCAGCGTCATGGGTCTTCTGGCCATCGCCATCCTCATCCGCCACGCGATGAATGGCGGCACGCTTGATAACAGCGTACCGACGCTTGGCGAACAGTCGATCTACACGCTGCTGACCATCGGCTTCTCGGGCGTATTGATGACGCTGGATCTCAAGAGCCCCAGCCCCGTCTTCCGTTACGGTTCGATGATTGCCGGCGCGATAGCCGTCATCAACGTGCTGACGATGCATTTCTTCACGCTCAACCCCTATTTCACCGGCGAAAACACCGGGCGCATTCCGGTCCTCAACCTGCTGCTGATCGGTTACCTCCTGCCGGCGCTCGCCTATGGCGGCCTTGCCTATTATGCGCGGGGAAAACGTCCACCGCCCTATGTCAGCATGCTGGCGGTGGCAGGTGCGGCACTCGGTTTTGCCTGGGCAACGCTTTCGGTCCGCCGGTTCTGGCAGGGCGAAAACATCGCCGACTGGAAGGGCTTTATGCAGGGCGAGACCTACAGCTATTCGGTGGTCTGGCTGCTGATCGGCGTGCTGCTGCTGGTGCTCGGCTCGCGCTTTAATGCCCGCAGCCTGCGTCTGGCATCGGCCGCCTTCGTGCTGATCTCGGTTGCCAAGGCGTTCCTGATCGACATGAGCAACCTTGAAGGCGTGCTGAGAGCCCTGTCCTTCATCGGGCTCGGCGCGGTGCTGATCGGCATCGGCCTGTTCTACCAGAAAATCCTCACCCGGAAGCCGCAGGCATGATCGCGGCCGAGGCTTTCGCGCCCTATGCCGCGCTTGCGCAGGACCTGATACCGCACGCCGCCGATACCGGCGACGGTTCGCATGATCTTGCCCATATTCACCGCGTCTTCCGCAATGCCATGCGCATCCATGCGGGCGAAGGCGGCGATGGTACGGTATTGGCGGCCAGCGTGCTGTTGCATGACTGCGTGGCGGTGGAGAAGAACTCGCCGCTGCGTGCGCAGGCCTCGCGGCTGGCGGCGGAAAAGGCCTCGGGCATTCTGGCCGGGCTTGGTTGGGAACAGGTGGACATCGATGCTGCCGCGCACGCCATCACCACCCACAGTTTTTCCGCCAATATCGAACCACGCACACTGGAGGCGAAAATCCTTCAGGATGCCGACCGGCTGGATGCCATCGGCATGGTGGGGGCGGCGCGCTGCTTTTATATTGCCGGGCGCATGGGCTCAGCACTTTACGACCCGGCAGATCCCTTGGCGCAGAACCGGCCACTTGACGACCGCGCCTTTGCCATCGACCATTTCGAAACCAAGCTGTTCAAACTGGCTGACGGCTTCCGCACTGAAACGGGGCGGCAGATGGCCAAGGCCCGCCATGAGCGGCTGCAACAAGTACTCGACCTGTTTCTCGACGAGATTTGAGGATATCCAAGATGCGTGTGACCGAACTCAACATCTATCCGCTGAAAAGCGCGCGCGGCATTCCCCTCTCCGAGAGCGCTGTTTCGGCCGAGGGCCTGCCGGGCGATCGTCGCGCCATGTTGATCGACCCTTCCGGCCATTTCATCACCCAGCGCGAACTGCCTGCCATAGCCACGGTTCTGGCGCGGCATGAGGATGGCGGAATGGCGCTTGCGCGGGACAACGACGACGAGATCGTCGCAAGACCTTCCGGAGAGCGCATGGATGTGGCGGTGTGGAAATCGATCGTCAGCGCCAATATCGCCGATGACGAGACCAACGATACGCTCTCGGCGTGGCTGGGGCGCGAGGTAAAGCTGGCATTCTTCGATGATGCCTCGGAACGCATTGCGAGCCTCGAATGGACCGGCAACGAAACGCCCGTCACTTTTGCGGACGGCTACCAGATCCTCGTCACCACCACCGCCTCGCTTGCCGCACTCAACGACAATATGCGCGCCAATGGCGAGGACGCGGTCGGCATGGAGCGGTTCCGGCCGAATATCGTGCTGGAGACGGACGAAGCATGGGCGGAGGACCGCTGGGCGGCCATCGAGATCGGCGGCATTCGTTTTGATCTCGTCAAACCCTGCGCCCGCTGCATCATGACCACGCAAGACCAGATAACCGGCTCCCGCGATGTGCCCTCGCCGATGAAGGCCATGGGCCGCATCCGCATGTCGGGTGACCGGCGCGTGCCCGGCCCGCTGTTCGGCTGGAACGTGACACCGCGCAGTCAGGGCAGACTGTCGGTCGGCGATGTGGCCAAGGTGGTCGAGGAACGGCCGGAAGGCTGGGCGATCAAGAGGCGCTAGGCCACGGGCGTTGCAGCGCCCCTCATGCCATTACGGCTTGCGGGCGCTGACGATCAGAAAGATCGGGCGGCGATCTTCGTGCTTCATCTCCGGTCGCTCCGCGAGCAAGGCGGGATCGGGCCTCGGCTCGGCCAGACGCGTTAGGGCAAAGCCGGCGGAAAGCAGGCTGTTGAGAATACCTGACACCGTGCGGTGATATTTGACGACATCATTGGCCATCCAGTTGGAATGGCGCACGCCTTCGTTCTGATAATTATCGAGCGGCCAGTGGAGGATTTCGCCATCCTCTCCGTAAAACCAGTCCTGTTTTTCCAGCGCGGTGAAAACGGGATGTTCGATGGAAAAGATGAACTCACCGCCGGATTTCAGCACGGCGGAAACTCTCGCGAATGCCAGGTCGAGATCGCGGACATAATGCAGGGCGAGAGAACTCAGCACCACATCGAAACTTTCCGGCGGAAAATCGATGTCCTCGATTGCCGCCCGGTGATATTCGATACCGGTGCCGCCATTTATTTCGGCGGCACGGCGCAGCATGTTCTCAGAAAGATCAACGCCGACGACACGGGCCGCCCCCTGCTCTGCCGCATAACGGCAATGCCAGCCGAAACCGCAACCGAGATCGAGTAAGCTCCGGCCCTGCAACGGCGGAAGCATGGCGCGCAGTTCGTGCCACTCGCCGGCCTGCCGCAACCCTTCCACAGAGCGCGGCATGGCGCTGTAGCGCTCGAAGAACCCGGGGTCGTCGTAAATATTCTGCTTCATCGTCATCTCTCCGGAATTCCGGCAATAATGTGCGGGCATCCCATCAATCCCATGAATACTGGGGGACAAGAAAAGTCGCTAGTGGGAACGGCTGACAAAAGCTAATATTCACCCCGATCAGAGGGAATCTGCAGAAGATTTGCGCCATCTCCAAGGCGCATACTGCAGCAGGAGAATTTCATGTCGCAAGCCACACGCCAGACCATGCCCTGGTTGATTATCGCCGCCGGGTCGCTGATTGCCGTCATGACCTTCGGGCCGCGTTCGGCCATGGGCTTCTTCCAGTTGCCGATGCTGGCCGATACCGGCTGGGATCGCTCCACCTTCGGCCTCGCCATGGCCTTGCAGAACCTTTTCTGGGGTCTCGGCCAGCCCTTCTTCGGCGCCATCGCCGATAAATACGGCACGGGCCGCGTGCTCGTTCTGTCAGGCTTTCTTTATGCCGCCGGCCTCATCTGCATGTCCTTCGGCACCTCGCCCTTCTGGCTGCATTTCGGCGGCGGCGTGCTTGTCGGGCTTGGCATTGCCGCCGGCTCCTTCAGCGTCATCCTGTCAGCCTTTGCGCGCCATGTGACGCCGCAGCAGCGCTCGCTCGCCTTCGGCATCGGCACGGCGGCGGGTTCAGCGGGCATGTTCCTGTTTGCGCCCATCAGCCAGGGGCTGATTTCCACCTATGGCTGGTCGGATACGCTCGTCTGGCTTGCCGTGATGATGATGCTCGTGCCGCTGCTCGCCTTTCCGATGCGCGGCAACTCCTCTTCCGGTAGCCAGTCACAGACGCAGTTCCAGCAGACGGCGGGCGAGGCGCTGCGGGAAGCGCTTGGCCACAAGAGCTATCTCCTGTTGACGACAGGCTTTTTCGTCTGCGGTTTTCAGGTGGCCTTCATCACCGCGCATTTCCCGGCCTATCTCGGCGATATCGGCATCGAACCGCGTTACGCCGTCATTGCCATGGCGCTGATCGGCTTCTTCAATATCATCGGGTCGCTCGCCGCCGGCGTCATCGCCCAGCGTTATTCGAAACCCTATATGCTGGCCTATATCTATATCGCCCGCTCGGTTGTCGTGACGGCCTTCCTGCTCCTGCCGCAATCACCGCTTTCGGTCATCCTCTTCGCGGCCGTCATGGGCATTCTCTGGCTTTCCACCGTGCCGCCCACCAATGCGCTGGTGGCGATCATGTTCGGCACCCGCCATCTCGGCATGCTCGGCGGCGTCGTGTTCCTGTCGCACCAGATCGGCTCGTTCCTCGGTGTCTGGCTCGGCGGTTTTCTGTATGACCGGCTGGGTTCCTATGATCTCGTCTGGTGGCTTGGCGTCGGCATGGGGATTTTTGCAGCCATCGTGCATTGGCCCATTCAGGAGCGGCCCGCGCCGCGGCCTGCAATAGCATGAGACTACACGGCCTTATCGAGCGCGGGCGGTGACGCCCTGCGCTGCAGCGCCTTCAGCGCCGCCTGCACGAAACCGTCGCGGGCGGCGTTTTCATTCAGGCCACGCGGATCATAGACATGCCGGTTGAGGAAATGGGCCGTCAGGCGGAAGGCCGCCGCGAGGCTTTCAGGATCGGCAGCTTTCGACTGGCCTTCACCGAGAAAAGCGGGCAGCGACAGCATCCGCTCCGCATAGGGCGCGCCGGCCGTGCGGCAGACCGCCCTGCCCGTTTTCGGCGACACATAGATGAGATCGGTGCGCAGCCCGGTCGCCGCGCATTCGGTGAGATCGAGCCCGAAACCCAGATCGTTCAGCACGGCGAGTTCAAACCGCACGAACAATTCCCCTGCATCGGCCGGCTCATGAAGATTGTCGAGGATGATATCGAGCGCCTGATAGAGATGCGGATGCGGGTCGCGCTCCGGCAGAAGCCTGAGAAGCGCGCCCATGGCCTGCACGCCGTAGACGGCGGTCGCCGTTTCCATCAGCTGGGCTGCGCGCAATTGCAGCGGCTCGATGCGGTATTCGCCAAGATGGTCGTCAAGTCGCGCCCGCCAGATGACATCCACCCGGTTGCCCGCCTGTAGCACCGGCTGCATGCTGCGGGAACGCCCGGAACGCACCATGCCGAGGTGTCGGCCGCGCGTACGGGTCATCACCTCGGCGATGACGCTCGTTTCGCCATGGCGTTTTACGCCGAGAATGATTGCCTCATCCTGCCACTGCATGAAACCTGTCCGAACTCCGATTTGAAGCCCGATCATAACCGATATGATGGCGAAACGTTATTCTTTTACGGCGTCTTTCGCCACGCCGACGAGATTGAGGACGAAATCGGAGATTTCATTTTCCCCGAACGGCTTGCCAAGCAGAGGCGCCTGCGAAAGATCGTCCGGAAACCCCGCCGTGTCGCCGTAACCGCTGACGAAACCGAAAGGAATGCCCGCCTCGCGCAGCAGGCGCGCAAAATCGTAACTCTTGCCATCGGACAGGCTGACATCGAGAAGCACGCAGTCCGCACCGTTCTGTTCAAAGGCTTCACCGGCCTGCGCAAGCGTTGTGGCTATGATGATGGTTTCAACGCCCATGGACTGGAGAACCGCTTCGACATCGAGCGCCACCAGATATTCATCCTCAACGATGATAACCCGTTGTGGCACCATATGTTTTCTTCTTCCTAGATGAAGGAGCCAGCCGGCTCTGCGAAGCGGTCTCCGGAATTGCGTTCCAGCGAGATATTATCACAGGAGTCGCAAATTACGGCTGGAACGTCATTTAAAAAAGACATGTCGAGACAGGATCAGATGAAGGGTCGCTGGCGCTTTTCATCGCTTTCCCAGCCAGCCACATGGGCAAGTCCGGCATCATCCAGCACCAGACAGCCCTTGTCCGTCCAGCGAATCAACGCGCGATCGACGAGCTTTCTCAAGGTCTTGTTGGTGTGGACGATGGAAAGGCCGAGCGTATCGGCAACATGCTGCTGGGTGACCGGGATCGGCATCTCACCGCGAACGAGATTGACCGCTTTCGCCTTGCTGTAGAGGAAGGCGATGAGGTAGGCGGCGCGCTCCAGTGCGGTGCGCCGGCCGATGCTGAGCAGATGGCTGTCGAGCATGCGTTCTTCGCTCGCCGCGATCCAGGTCAGGTCATAGGCAAGGGTCGGATGATCGGTGAAGAGGTTGTTGAGGCGGGATCGTTCGAAAACGCACAGCGTCACCGGTGACAACGCTTCCACCGAATGCTGCATTTCCCCCATCACCGTGCCCTGCAGGCCGACGAGATCGCCCGGCATGACATAGTTGAGGATCTGCCGCCTGCCGTCTTCCAGCGTCTTGTAGCGGAACGCCCAGCCATTGAGCACGGTATAGAGATGGGCGCTGTGCGACCCTTCCATCAGGATGACGGAGCCGCTTTCAACCGCAAGCTCCCCCGTTTTGAAACGGGAGACGAAATCCAGTTCAGGAGGAGCAAAATCCCTGAAATGCGGCAGGTCGCGCAGGGGACACTGCTGGCAAGGCGTGGTGGAAATCCCGTTCGGTTTTTTTGGCGACATGAATATCCGTCATCGAAAAAAGGTTGCGCCCAATTGTTTTGGAACAACCCGCCCGAACGTATTCGGTTCCCGATAAAACGCTGAAGATATTCAGTTTCGCGGAAATTCCAGTCCCATTTCGCGGAAGCGTTCAGGGTCATCGCCCCAGTTCTCGCGCACCTTGACGAACAGGAAGAGGTGGACCGGCTGCTCAAGGATAGCCGACAGTTCCTTGCGCGAGGCGGTGGAGATGGCCTTGATGGCATCGCCGTTCTTGCCGAGCGCAATCTTCTTCTGGCTGTCGCGCTCGACATAGATCACCTGCTCGATGCGCACGGAGCCATCCTTGCGCTCTTCCCAGCTTTCCGTCTCGACATGCGAGGCATAGGGAAGTTCCTGATGCAGCCGCAGGAACAGCTTTTCGCGAGTGATTTCGGCAGCGAGCTGGCGCATCGGCAGATCTGAAATCTGGTCTTCCGGATAATACCACGGACCTTCCGGCAGGGTATCCACCAGATAATCCATCAGGTCTTCGCAGCCCGAACCATTGGTGGCCGAAATCATGAAGGTGCGGTCGAAAGTGACCGTCTCGTTGGCGGCGGCGGCAAGTTTCAGCAGGTCTTCGCGCTTCACCTGGTCGATCTTGTTGAGGCAGAGGATCTTCTTCTGCGGAACGTCCTTCAGCCCTTCGAGAATGGCCTCGGCATCGCCCTTCAGGCCGCGCTCGCTGTCGATCAGAAGCAGGATGAGATCGGCATCCTTTGCCCCACCCCAGGCGGAGGTGACCATGGCGCGGTCAAGCCGGCGGCGCG
The DNA here is from genome assembly GCF_017313405.1 of Agrobacterium burrii. Taxonomy (NCBI): domain Bacteria; kingdom Pseudomonadati; phylum Pseudomonadota; class Alphaproteobacteria; order Hyphomicrobiales; family Rhizobiaceae; genus Agrobacterium; species Agrobacterium burrii. Next base: position 76,512 of record NZ_JAFLNA010000001.1, on the reverse strand, counting down.
GCTTGAAGATGCCGGGCGTATCCATGAAAACGATCTGCGCATTTTTGTGAATGGCGATGCCGCGCATCACCGCGCGCGTCGTCTGCACCTTGTGGCTGACGATCGAAACCTTGGCGCCCACCAGCCTGTTGACCAGTGTCGACTTGCCGGCATTGGTCGGGCCGATCAGGGCCACAAAGCCGGAACGGGTCGGAAGGTTGTTGTCTTCGCCTTCAACGGCGGGGTTTTCGTGATCGGTCATGGTATCCATCAAGGTCTGAGGTATTCAACATGCGGCCAAAGGGTCCGCCATGCGCTCGATTTTGGCACCCTATGGTCGGGTGCTCAGTTTTTGGTGGGGCTTTTCTGCCAGACGCCTTCGCGCTCCAGCAAGCGGGTGGCCGCCACCTGTTCGGCTGCGCGCTTGGAGCGCTCGACGCCGGTTTCCGGCTTCACGCCGGGAATTTCCACCGTTACGGTGAAGCTTGGATCGTGATCCGGTCCGGAGCGGTCGTCAACCCGGTAAGAGGGCGTCGCCGCAAATCGGGCATGCGCCCATTCCTGCAACTCGGTCTTGGCATCCCGCCGCCCGGCATCCACGCGCGTTGCGCGGGCCTGCCAGTATTTCAGGATAAATTTGCGCGATGCTTCCAGCCCGCCATCCAGATAAAGGGTGGCGATCAGGCTTTCGACGACATCGGCGCGCACGTTCAGCATCGCCTTGCCGGTCAGCTTCTTCACATCAGATCCGGTTCGGATGAAATTGTGCAGGCCCATCTCATCGCCGATCGCGGCGCAGGATTCGGCGCTGACCAGCTGGTTCAAACGGACGGAAAGCTCACCTTCAGTGGCGTCACGAAAGATGGAGAACAGCAATTCTGCGACGCAGAGGCCAAGAACGCGGTCGCCCAGAAACTCAAGCCGCTCGTAATTGCCGGCCGCCGCCGAGCGGGCGCTGGCATGGGTCAAGGCCCGGTCGAGCCGGGCCTTTTCCTTGAATTCATATCCGATCAACGCTTCCAGACGGGAAATCTCGTCCGTCGAAAGCGGCTTGGTCTTGCTCATTCCACAACCTTGAACAGGCGGTCCCAACGCATGTTGGCTGGCCATTCCCAAATACGGCTGAACGGCGTGTCGTTGCCCAGCGAGAAGAAGATGACGCTGGCGCGGCCGATCAGGTTTTCTTCCGGCACAAAACCGACGTCGAAGCGGCTGTCGAGCGAATTGTCTCTGTTGTCGCCCATCATGAAATAATGGCCTTCCGGCACCAGGAATTCCCGGGTGTTGTCGCCGCGCGAATCGGGCGACTGATCGAGCGTGTCATAGGTGACGCCATTATCCAGCGTTTCGCGGAAGACCGGCACATTGGCGCCCGGATCGGCGCGGTAATCCGAGGTGAAGGCGCCGTCTGGCTGCTTCGGCACCGGCTGGCCGTTAATGAAGAGCACGCCGTTCGTCACCTGGATGCGATCACCCGGCAGACCGACGAGACGCTTGATGTAATCCACTTCAGGATTTGGCGGCAGGCGGAACACCACGACATCGCCACGCTTGGGCTTGCTGAATTCCAGAATACGGCCCGAAAACAGGTTCGGCGAGAAGGGCAGCGAATATTTCGAATAGCCGTAAGAGAACTTGTTGACGAAAAGATAGTCGCCCACCAGAAGTGTCGGCATCATCGAGCCTGATGGGATCGTGAAGGGCTGAAACAGAACGGTGCGGATGACCATGGCCAGCAGCAGCGCCTGAATGATGACCTTGACGTTCTCCCAGAGGGCGTTCTGCTTCTTCTCAGCTTTTTCGGACACTTAAAGACCTGCCTGATTGTTTCCCGGCTTCTTCGGTTTCACGAAGGCATCGGGGCCGTTGTTTTGTCGTGCTTATGCCATATGAAGCAGTCTTCACACAGCCGGCAACGCTTTCATATTTCTGCGACTTCTCTAGAACCTTTCCAGCCCGAAGGGAAGCGCTTCTATGACACGGGTGCAAATAGGCCGCCAATGCGGCCGCACCGCGTCTCAGCCATTCACGGGAAGCGCCTCGATAATCACAAATGCCTGAGCATAAGGGAAATCATCCGTGATCGTCAGGTGGATATTGGCGCGGTGGCCGGCCGGCAGCATGGCCGCCAGTCTTTCCCCTGCCCCATTGGTCAGACGCATGGTCGGCTTGCCGCCCGGCAGATTGACGACGCCCATGTCCTTCCAGAAAACACCATTCGCAAGGCCTGTTCCAAGCGCCTTGGAACACGCCTCCTTGGCGGCGAAACGCTTGGCATAAGAAGCGGCCCGGTTCTTGCGGCCATCGGATTTGGCGCGTTCGATATCGGTGAAACAGCGGTGGGTGAACCGTTCGCCGAAACGCTCGATCGACTTTTCAACGCGGCGAATGTCGATCAGGTCGCTGCCCAATCCAATGATCATTTCAACATCTCCAGAGAAGCATTCTTGTTGGCGGCTCGGTGCGCGAGATTTTCCATCTTGCGACGTTGGAAGCCGCTGATAAGGCCGAAAACGGCGATATAAGCGATGATCGCGCTGACGGCGGCAGGCAGAATCGCGCCGATGGTCATGGGTTCCAGCACCGGTGTCCATATCTGCCGGAATTCGAGATGGCTGAACAGCGCCACGAAATCCACATGCGCAGCACTTTCCGCCGTTTGCCGGCCGAGAATGAGGTGCCCGAGTTCCCAGGTGGAAGCCCATATGAATGGAAATGTCAGCGGATTTGCAAAAGTGGTGCCGAGGGCTGCGGCGACGAGATTGACCCGCATGAGGAAACCGAGCGCCATGGCGATGAGGATGTGAACGCCGAGAAACGGCGTCCAGGCCACGCCGACACCAAGGGCAACACCGGCAGCAACCGAATGGGGAGAGGCGGAAAGCCGCAGCAGACGCAGCTTCATATAGCGCAGCGAACGGGAAAAACCCGTGCGCGGCCAGAAGAGGTCGCGAATCTTCTCTGAAAAACCAACGGGTTCACGGCGGCGAAACGGCATGCGGGCAGTCTATTTCATCGACCGGGCTGCGCCAAGGGCATGGTGGGCGATGGGAGGATTTCTTTTGCCGGGCCTGTTGCCCGCTGCCGTCATTCGGGTGTGGGGCCGGAAGCCGGCATTAGGGCATCCGCGCGGCGTCACCAGATGGGTACGAGCTTGCCGGGCGCTCTGACGTCATCCTCGAGCTTGTCCCGAGGATCCGCAACCGATTGATTTTTCGACGTGATTAGTTCCTTGGGACAGGCCCAAGGATGACGTTGAGGAAATACGCACCCCTCGCCGCCAACTTCGCTGCAAAGGCAGCGTGTCCCATCATTTTGACCGGACAGCGGTGGAACGCCCGCTTGAAGCGCACATTCACATAGATTTACGAAATGCAGGAACACTAGCGGGTACCAGCTGCTCCTGCCGGTCGCATACGCATGGCGAAGGGCTGCCATGCGCTGAGCGCATTACCGGCGGAACAGGCCGCGGTCGATTTCGCGCTGACGGAACTCGAGGTCGACATTCGATACCGAGCCGCTGAGATATTCGAATTCGCGTTCCTGGGTGGTCTTGCCACGGACGGCACGGGCGATCTTGCGAAGCGGAGTAAACATGATTTTCGGTCCTTTCGGTTTGGGGATTGGCGTTTCTCATCGGTGTAAATCCCACCGGCACGCCGCGTTCCCGTCTTCAATTTCTGAAAGGAAGATAGTCTTAAAGCCTGTCCGCGACCAGAGACAGGAAAAGGCCGCTGCCATGCAATGAATGCATAACAGCGGCCTTTTGAGTTGCAAGAGCGACTAAAAATGCCTCAATCGAAGGCACGCGCCACTGTTGATACGCAGTCTAGATCCTTCAGCTGCGACAGAAGCTGGTTCAGCTGCCGCAAATCCCAGACTTCGACATCCAGCGCCAGCTCGGAGAAGTCAGTGCCGATGCGGACCATGTTCAGGCCGCGAATATTGACATCGAGCGTCGCGATCGATTGCGCCACCGAGGCGAGCGTGCCCGGCTCGTTCAGCGCATTGATCATCACCCGCGCCATGAAGCGTGACTTGTTCGCCTCATCGAGGTCCCAGCGGACATCAATCCAGCGCTCCGGCTCATCGTCGAAACGCTGCAGCGCCGGCGCCTGAATGGGATAGATGGTGATGCCCTTGCCTTTTTCCATGATGCCGACGATGCGGTCTCCCGGAACGGCGCCGGCGGCACCGAAATGCACATCGACATTGCCGGAAAGGCCGCGGATCGGCAGCGGGTCGGGTCCGTCCAGCATCTCGGCCGCGCCATCGTCCTCCAGAACGGAGCGCGACTTGCCGGGGATCTTGAAGACCATACCGGAGGCGCTGCGCATGTTGAACCAGCCATCGTCGCCGGTCATCTTCACCGTCACGCGCTCGTCCTGATAATCCGGATAGACCGCACGCAGCACATCGAGCGAGGAGACCTCACCGCGACCGACGGCGGCGATGGCGTCTTCGACATCCTTCTGCGCCAGACGGTGCAGCACAGGCTTTAAGGCTTCCCGCGAGAAGGCCTTGCCGGCGCGCTCGAAGGTGCGCTCGAGAATGCGATAACCGAGGCCGGAATATTGCTTGCGGATAGCCATGCGGGTGGCGCGGCGAATGGCCGAGCGGGCCTTGCCGGTCACCACAACCTCTTCCCAAGCGGCCGGCGGCACCTGCACGCCGGAGCGGATGATCTCCACCTCGTCGCCATTGTTCAGGCGGGTGACGAGCGGCATGATCCGCCCGTTGATCTTCGCGCCAACGGTGGTGTCACCGATATTGGTGTGAACGGCATAGGCAAAGTCGATAGGCGTCGCGCCGCGCGGCAGCGCAATCAGCTTGCCCTTGGGCGTGAAGCAGAATACCTGGTCCTGGAAGAGTTCAAGCTTGGTGTGCTCGAGGAATTCTTCCGGGCTGTCGCCTTCGGCCAGTGATTCGATGGTGTGGCGCAGCCAGGAATAGGCATTCGATTCCGGCGAGAGCAGATCGCCCTCCCCGTTTTCACCATCCTTATAGAGTGCATGGGCAGCGATGCCGAATTCGGCGATTTCATGCATGCGCTTGGTGCGGATCTGCAGCTCGATACGCTGGCGCGACGGGCCGACGATGGTGGTGTGGATGGAGCGATAATCGTTCTGCTTCGGCGTCGAGATATAATCCTTGAAGCGGCCCGGCACCACGCGCCAGCGAGTGTGCACGATGCCAAGCGCCCGGTAGCAGCCGGGAATATCGTCCACCAGAATACGAAAACCGTAAACATCGGAAAGCTGCTCGAAGGAGAGCGACTTCGACTGCATCTTGCGGAACACCGAATAGGGCTTCTTCTGACGCCCCTTGACGTTGGTGCCGAGCAACCCGTTGGCCACCAGAAGCTCGCGCAACTCGTCCTCGATCTTCTTGATGAGGCCTTCATTGCGGGTTTCCAGCTCCTGCAGACGGTTGGTCACCGTCTCATAGGCTTCCGGGTTGAGATATCGGAAGGACAGGTCTTCCAGCTCGTCGCGCATATCCTGCATACCCATGCGGCCGGCGAGCGGCGCATAGATTTCCATCGTCTCCTCGGAAATGCGGCTGCGCTTGTCGGCAGGCATATATTCCATGGTGCGCATATTGTGCAGGCGGTCGGCGAGCTTGACCAGAAGAACGCGCACGTCGTCGGAAATGGCCAGCAGCAGCTTGCGCAGGTTTTCCGCCTGTTTCGCCTTGCGGGTCACGAGATCGAGTTTCTTGAGCTTGGTCAGCCCTTCCACCAGCCGGCCGATGTCTTCGCCGAAGAGTTCATCGATTTCGGCGCGGGTGGCCGTGGTGTCCTCGATCGTATCGTGCAGCAACGCCACCGCGATGGTCGATTCGTCGAGATGCATTTCCGTGAGGATTGCGGCAACTTCCAGCGGATGCGAGATATAGGGGTCGCCATTGGCCCGCTTCTGCTGGCCATGTTTTTGCATGGCATAAACATAGGCCTTGTTCAGCAGGGCCTCATTCGCATCCGGTTTATATTTTTGAACCCGCTCGACGAGTTCGTATTGCCGCATCATGCGATATTCCACAAAAAGAAAGCGCGCCAACCATGGGGTCGGCGCACAATGCTGCATCAATAGGGATCAGATTATGACGGGAAATATTGACAGACGGTAACCACCGCCTGCCAATGGCGTCATAAACTTAGATCAATAGTCGTCATTTTTTTCCGGCGGCACAAGGCCTTCGATACCGGCCAGCAGTTCTTCTTCCGACATCTGGTCGAAAGTAACGGTTTCCGGCTGGTCGTCGTCTTCGCCATCGGCAGCGGAGGCGGCAAGCGTGACCGGATCGGGCTCGGGCTCGTCCACTTCCACATGCTTCTGCAGCGAATGGATAAGGTCTTCCTTCAGATCGTCCGGAGACAGCGTCTCGTCAGCGATTTCGCGCAGCGCAACGACCGGGTTCTTGTCGTTGTCACGGTCAACCGTGATGGAGGAGCCCTGGGAAATCTGGCGCGCACGGTGGCTGGCGAGAAGCACCAGTTCGAAACGGTTGTCTACTTTATCAATGCAATCTTCAACTGTGACGCGGGCCATTGCCTGTCCTTTGCGTGTCGTAATGTCGTGGATCAGAGCGCCGTGCTTTCTTCGGGATGCACAAGGGATGCTCTAACCTATTGAATCTGCGCTTCGTGCCTTGCGAAAAACATTCAGGATTTCACGCGACGAAGCTTTCCAGCTTCCGATACAGCCATTGGCCGCGGAATTCAAGTTTTTCCTGTCTTTGGCGTCTTTTGGCACCTTATTGCCGATGTTTGGCGTCTGATGAACAAAATGTCTAGAAAAATTGTCTTGGAATACGGGGGAAGGTAGCTTACTTAAAACGCAACGGCGGTACGCGAAGCTCGTTGATACGACATGACTTTTTGCGTTATCGACCGGAAATAAAAGCCAGATAATGGCCTTTCCAAAAAAAGGAATGGGATGGAATGTTCGATCCACGGGAGAAAATTGCGCTCTTCATAGATGGAGCCAATCTTTATGCAGCATCGAAAAGCCTGGGATTCGATATCGACTACCGCAAGCTCCTTAAGGCGTTTCAAAAGCGTGGATACCTGCTGCGCGCCTATTATTACACCGCATTGATCGAGGATCAGGAATATTCCTCGATCCGTCCGCTGATCGACTGGCTGGATTATAACGGCTACAAGGTCGTGACGAAGCCGGCGAAGGAATTCACCGACGCGCTCGGTCGCCGCAAGATCAAGGGCAACATGGACATCGAACTGGCAGTCGATGCCATGGAACAGTCCGAGACCGTCGATCATCTGGTCCTGTTTTCCGGCGACGGCGATTTTACCAAGCTGGTGGATGCGCTGCAGCGCAAGGGCCGCAAGGTTTCCGTGGTTTCCACCATGGCAACGCAGCCCGCCATGATCGCCGACGATCTGCGCCGGCAGGCCGATCACTTCATCGACCTGATGACGCTGAAGGCCGAGATCGGGCGCGACCCGAACGAGCGCCCTGCCCGGCATGTCGAAAGCCCTGAGACGATCTGATCCAAGTTTTTGCTGCGACGAAATCATAAACGCGTCCGTCCTGAAAAGACGGGCGCGTTTCTGTTTGCACTATGCCGGCGAGGTAAAAATTCTTTTTAGAATTAACAAACATCAAATTCGGTAAGTCGAAATTATAACTTGGTTAATTTTAGACGTGTCTAAAAGACGTAACGGCGCCAACGATGTGATTTCGGTGCCAAATCAGGATATTTAGACATGCATGGCCAAGCAAAAACCGACCGACAACTCGATGAAAGACTGAATTTTCTGGGACTTGGCCACGAACAGCGGCAAAATCTCTCCGAGATGAAAGGTGTCATCACCGGCTCGCTCGATGCTTCGCTCGACCGTTTTTATGCCAAGGTTCGCTCGGTGCCGGAGACGGCAAAGTTCTTCGCCAACGATGCGCATATCCACCATGCCAAGAGCATGCAGCTGAAACACTGGGCGAGGATCGCCTCCGGCACGTTCAACGGCGATTATACCGACGCCGTCACCGCCATCGGCCGCACCCATGCCAGGCTGGGGCTGGAGCCGCGCTGGTATATTGGCGGTTATGCGCTGATGCTCGATGGCATCGTCAAGGCCGTCATCAGTTCCGAACTGAAGGGCCTCTTCATGGAGAAGAAGGCCAAAAAATTGAAGGACGGGCTGTCCGCCACCATCAAGGCCGCCCTTCTGGACATGGACTATTCGATCTCCGTCTATCTCGACGTGCTGGCCGCGGAGCGGCTGAAGGTGGAGGCTGAGCAGGCGCAGATGAAGAAGGAACAGGAGCACGTTCTCGAACTGCTCAACAATGCGCTGAACAAGCTGGCCAATGGCGACCTCACTTCCAGCATCACGGAAAAGACCGCACCGCAATTTGAAGGGCTGATCGCCAATTTCAACGCCGCGGTCGGCAATCTCTCCGGCGCCTTTGCGCAGATCGTCGAAGAGGCCAACAAGATTTCCGGCAACACCCGTGAGCTGACCTCTGCGACTGACGATATGGCCCGCAGGACCGAACAGCAGGCCGCCGCGCTTGAGGAAACCGCCGCCGCCGTCGAGGAAATCACCACCATTTCCAAACTCTCGGCGCAGCGCTCGGAAGAGGCCAAGGCCATCGTTGAAAGCTCGGCCGTTGAGGCAGCGCGCTCGCGGGATGTGGTGACGGAAGCCGTCAAGGCCATGGGCGCCATCGAGGAATCGTCGCAGAAGATCACCCAGATCATTTCCGTCATCGACGAGATCTCGTTCCAGACCAACCTTCTGGCGCTGAATGCCGGTGTGGAGGCCGCACGCGCCGGTGAAGCCGGCAAGGGTTTTGCGGTGGTCGCCCAGGAAGTGCGCGAGCTTGCCCAGCGCTCGGCCAATGCGGCCAAGGAAATCAAGACGCTGATCGCCAAATCCTCAGACGATGTGATGCAGGGTGTGTCGCTGGTCAACAAGACGGGCGAATCCCTGAATACGATCGGTAACAAGGTGGATCACATTCAGGAACATATCGCCTCGCTGACCAAGGCGGCGCAGGAGCAGTCCGTCGGCATTCAGGAAATCAGCGCCGCCATCAACAGCATGGACAATCTGACCCAGAAGAATGCGGCCATGGTGGAAGAAACCAATGCGGCCACACATAATCTGAGCGATGTCAGCGCCAATCTCGCAGCGCTGGTCAGCAAGTTCAGCGTCTCGGCTTCGAGGACTTATGTGGAGCGGACTTATAGGGCTGCCTGAGACTTGACCGGAGTGATCTTCACTCTGTCACCCCGGACCTGATCCAGGGTCCAGCGCGATCAAGTCCTTGATCGCGAGAAAGACCTTTCACGGCGCAGACGCGCCGTGGCTGGATGCCGTATCTGGTGCGGCATAAAGCAGGAGCATGCGGCGAAAGGCGGCAACCCCTGCCCGGCAGAACTCACTGCGAATTACCCTTCAGAATCCGAGACTTCTGCCGGTTCCAGTCGCGTTCCTTTTCCGTCTCGCGCTTGTCGTGCAGCTTCTTGCCCTTGGCGAGCGCCAGTTCCAGCTTCGCGCGGCCCTGGTCGTTGAAATAGACCTTCAGCGGCACCAGCGTCATGCCGTCGCGGTTGATGCCGGCGCGCAGGCGGCTGATCTCGCGTTTGCTCAACAGCAGCTTGCGGCGGCGGCGCGGCTCATGGTTGAACCGGTTGGCCTGCAGATATTCCGGCAGGTGGGAATTGATCAGCCAGATTTCATCGCCCTCGTCCGAAGCGTAGGATTCGGCGATGTTCGCCTTGCCTTCGCGCAACGACTTGACCTCGGTGCCGGTCAGCACGATGCCCGCCTCGTAGGTGTCGATGATTTCGTAGTTGAAGCGAGCCTTGCGGTTTTCCGCAACGATCTTGTTCACCACGCGCTGGCTGCCTTTTGGGGCCATGATATTTCAATCCCTTGTTTTTCTTATTGCGCCGCAGCCTGTCGGCCAGAGCGGTTTTCGAGCCTCTATTTAGTATCGTCGCCGCAAAAAGAAAAGGCGCGCGGAGCCGCTTCTGTCGCGAAGCGGTCCCATTGCGCGCCTTTAAGGCTTTAAGGCGTCTCTTAGTTCATCAGGCCGGCATGTTTCAGCGCCGCGTCAATCGCCGCTTCGGTCGCCGGTTCCAGCGTGCTCATCAATGGCGAGCGGACCCGGCGGTTGCCGCCACGTGTCTTCGACAGCGCATATTTCGTGCCGCAGACGCCCGGCTCCAGGAAGATCGCCCGGTGCAGCGGCATCAGGCGATCCTGATACTCCAGCGCCTTGGCGTAATCACCGGCCAGCATTGCCGCCTGGAATTCCGAACAGAGGCGCGGTGCGACATTGGCCGTAACCGAAATGCAGCCGACGCCGCCATGGGCGTTGAAACCGAGTGCCGTGCCATCTTCGCCCGAGAGCTGGATGAAATCCTTGCCGCAGGAGATGCGCTGTTCGGAAACGCGGTCGAGCTTGCCCGTCGCATCCTTGACGCCGACGATGTTCTTGTGCGCCTTGACCAGCGCGCCCATGGTTTCCGGCGACATGTCCACCACCGAGCGCGGCGGGATATTGTATATGACGATCGGCAGTTTCACCGCTTCGGCAACAGCGGAGAAATGGGCGAACAGGCCCTTCTGCGTCGGCTTGTTGTAATAGGGGGTGACCACCAGCAGCGCATCCGCGCCGGCTTCCTGCGCGTGGAGCGCAAGCTCTATCGCTTCATCGGTATTGTTGGAGCCTGCGCCCGCGATGACCGGAACCCGTTTCGCCGCAACCTCGATGCACAGTTCAACAACCCGTTTGTGCTCATCGTGGGAAAGCGTCGGGGATTCCCCCGTCGTACCCACGGGCACAAGGCCCTTGCTGCCTTCGGCGATCTGCCATTCAACATGGGCGGCAAACGCCTGTTCGTCCACGGCGCCATTGTCCGTGAACGGGGTAATGAGGGCGGGAATAGATCCCTTGAACATGCAAAGCTCCTGGCGCCGAGCCGGTTCATGCTTCGGCCGCATTCGATGGTTAAAACCGGCACACATTAGTGCCAGCCCTTGGCGCCGACAAGCGCAAAGGCAGCCTATTTTGCCCGAAATTGTCGGAAGTGTGACAGTCCGGAAACGTCACACCACAGTTAAAAAATCGCGGCGGCGAAATTGCAGGCCGCTCGCGAGCCGGTGAATAAAAGTTGATGGGACTGCGCGGCGGGCGGTTAAGGTTTCGTTAATCTCAATATCCGTAGATTCAATGCAGAACACGAGGGCGGGATACGAAACCAAGCTTCAAGCGATTTGCGCAATCCCGCTGCAATGAAACGACAATACAAGAACGACAATACAAGAAGGTCGATTGTTTCCGTCTGACGATGAAGAACGGTATGAAAAAAACAGTTTGGGGATTGATGGCGGCGGGCCTCGCCGCAACCGTTTGGAACGCGCTGGCCGGGCCTTTGCCGGAAGGTGCGGTGCCGCTTCCCTATGTGAAGCCGAATGCGCCAACCGTTCCCGCCTTCATGCCGGCCTCGCCCGAGATTACCGGCGCCATACCGCGCCTTAACCGCCCCGATGATGCAAGCCAATTGAAGGCCGGCCTTGATGCGCTCTCCAGCCGCGATGCGACGCGGGCGATTGCGCTGCGCAACACCATGCCGACCGGCAGCCTGGACCGGCACATCTTGTCCTGGGCGATTGCCGTTTCCGGCCAGAAGGATGTGCCTTCGTCCGAGATCGCCACCGCCCAGCGCGAGCTTACCGGCTGGCCGGGTGTAGCCACCCTGCGGGCCAACTCCGAAAAAGCGCTTTACCGCGAAGATCCGCCAGCGCCCCAGGTGCTTGCCGCCTTCGGCAGCAGCCGGCCGGAAACGGCCGAGGGCACCGTGGTGCTTGCCAAGGCGCTCGCCTCCTCCGGCAAGGTGGTGGACTCCCAGCGTCTCATTCGCCAGCTCTGGGTCAGCGAAGGCATGGACAAGGACATGGAAGACCGTGTGCTTGCCGAGTTTCCCGCCTATCTGACGCCCGCCGATCACAAGGCGCGCATGGATTATCTGATGTATCGCAGCCGTATCGGCCAGGCGAAGCGTTTCGGCGATCTCGGCAAGGCGCAGTCGCTTTATAATGCCTGGGCCGCCGTTCTGCAGCGATCCGCGACTGCCGGCACCCTGCTGGGCAAGGTTGACGCCAACTGGCGCAGCGATACCGCTTTTCTCTTCGCGCGGATCGAAAACCTGCGCAACCAGCAGAAATATCCCGAAGCCGCAGCACTTTTGAAGCAGGCCCCGAAAGAGGCGGCCAAACTCGTCAATCCCGGCGAGTGGTGGAACGAACGGCGTATCATCGCGCGTGGCCTTGCCGATCTCGGCGATTTTGCCGAAGCCTATCGCATCGTCGCCAATCATTCGGCCACCTCGGCCGTCGATATCGCCGATGCGGAGTTCCATGCCGGCTGGTATGCGCTGAGAGCACTGCGCGATCCGGCGGCGGCTTCGCGCCACTTCGACACGTTGTTGCAGACCTCGAACCGGCCGCTTTCCGCCTCACGCGCCTATTATTGGCTCGGACGGTCGGCGGAAGCGGGCGGACCGGGTAATGCCCGTGACTTCTTCACCAAGGCCGCCGCCCATCCCGGCACGTTTTACGGCCAGCTGGCCGCCGCACGGATAGGCACCACGACGCTGAACGTCACCTATCCGAGCCCAGGTACCGGCGACCGGGAACGCTTCGCCGGTCGTGAGGCCGTGCGCGCCATCGACCGGCTGGAGGCCGCCGGTTATGGCTGGCGGGCCGACAGTCTTTACCGCTCGCTGGCCGACCAGCTGGACAGCCCCGGCGAGCTTGCCATTCTGGCGGCAAGGGCGGAAGGCAATGGCAACCATCAGGTTTCATTGCAGATCGGCAAGACGGCCTTCAGCCGCGGCATCGACGCGGCAGCGCTCGCCTATCCGCTCGGCGTCATTCCCGCCAGCGCCAATATTGCCGGCTCAGGCAAGGCGCTCGCCTATGCCATCGCCCGGCAGGAAAGTGCTTTCAACCCCTCCGCCGTCTCCGCCGCCAATGCCCGCGGCCTGCTGCAATTGCTGCCGGGAACAGCCAAGGGCGTAGCCGGTCGCCACGGCCTGCCCTACACACAGGCGATGTTGACCAGTGATGCGGGCTACAACGCCACACTCGGCGCGCATTATCTCGGCGAGCAGATCGACAGTTTCGGCGGTTCCTACATCCTCACCTTCATCGCCTATAATGCCGGCCCGAAACGCGTGCCGGAGTGGATTGCCCGTTATGGCGACCCGCGCGGCAAGCCGATCGATGAGGTGGTGGACTGGATCGAGCGCATCCCCTTCCCCGAAACGCGCAACTATGTGCAGCGGGTGATGGAGAATTATCAGGTTTACAAGACCCGGCTTGGGCAACAGGCCGATATTGTCGACGATCTGCGCCATGGGCGTGCGGGGTAATTAGGTCTTACCGGCGGAAATTATCTCGGAGTATTCGAGCACCGGCTGGCCCGGTGCTTTTTTATTTCGTGAATCCGAGTAGCGGACGCTTCGATGTGTGATGCATTCAAACGAAAAACCCCGGCATTTCTGCCGGGGTTTCCATCACTGACAATGTCAGATCAGATTAGAACGTGCGCTGAAGGCGAACGAAGCCGGTCCAGCTGTCGCCAGTCGGTCCATCGACGTCCTGGTAGTTGGCGGTAACCTTGGCATCCAGACCCTGGGTGATCTTGTAATCAACCGTCAGGCCAGCGCGCCATGCATCGTTGTCGCCGGTGAAGTCACCGTCCGGAGCGATGTCGATCGTGCCGAGGTACTGAGCAGCAGGCGTAATGGTCAGCTTGTCAGTTGCCTTGATGGCGTATTCAGCAGCAACTGCCCACTCGGACTCTTCGTAGTAGTAGTTTGCGCCAGAAGCCCAAACGCCAGAGAGACCGAAGGTGCCAGGACCGATGTCAGCATACAGGATAGCGCGGATTGCGCCGTTTTCCTGGTCCGTGTCGTAGGAGCCGAGCAGGTTGGCGGAGATCGCACCAAACTTGGCACCGATGATACCGCTTACGCCAACGTTGTTCGGGCTTTCAAAAGCACCACCCTTGGCAACGCCGAGGTTGGAAGTGCCGTCACGTACGGAGTCGAGCTCTTCAACGCTGATGCCAGCGTAGAAGGAACCAGCATCGTAGGTGTAACGCAGAGCGTTGCCACGAGTCGTGTTCGAAGACAGGATGTCGGTTTCGCCGGAGAGATCGTCATCCCACCAGGTGTACATGTAACCGACCTTCAGGCCGCCGAGTTCGATGAACGCCTGATCGACGTTGACGCCACGGTCGCTGTCGTTGTTGGCCTGGCCACGAAGACCGATGTAGCCACGCAGAGCGCCGAGTTCAGTGTCGGTGCGGGTGTCGATGTTGAACTGGGCGCGGGTGAACGAGTTCCAGTCAGACGTACCGGACTGGTTGCGACCAAAGTCCGTCTGGAAACGGATGTAACCGTCGAACTTCAGGCAGGTTTCGGTGCCCGGGATGTAGAAGAAGCCGGTGCCGAAAGCGTCGCAAACGCGAACGTATTCGAGGGGCTCAGGTTCAGCAGCGACGATAGCGTCAGCGGCCTGTGCGCCGGATACTGCTGCGAGAGCTGCAGCGGAGCCGATAAGAAGGCTCTTGATGTTCATGGTTGACCTCCAGTCAAACGCTTAATCTTCGTAAGCAGCGAGTGGGAAAACACAAATAAATGCGTGCCGCTTATGAACATGATTAGAGCCAAAACCGGCCCCAGAGGCAATCGCAATCATGACAAGAGGAAGACAGTAAGGTGTCCTTAGTTTTTAGATGTTGCGAAATAGCTACAATTCTAACCGACAGGCCCACGTTTCTTAATGAATCGTTAATAAGCAATGGTTTTCAGACACTTAATAAGCTTGGGGAGTTAATCCGCCGGTGGAAAACCCCGCGCGCCGCCGAATTCCTGACATAACCGGGCCACAGCAAAATGTCCGAAAAGCGATTGCAGCTGGCAAGGAAAGGTCTTTTTTCTCCGGCAGAGAATCAATCCGGAGGCGAATGTTCAGTTTCCGCTTTTCAGCGACTCAGCTGCCGAACGTTCAACGAATCAGCAAATTGCGCCGCGCAGCGACCAGAGTGCGGAACCAAGCGGACGTCCCCGTTCGCCTGCGTTTCCCTCTCAGTCTTACTCAAACGAAAAAGCCCGGCATTTCTGCCGGGCTTTCCATCACTGACAATGTCAGATCAGATTAGAACGTGCGCTGAAGGCGAACGAAACCAACCCAGCTGTCGCCGCCGCCGTTTACACCTTCGGTGCCGTCGACGTCCTGGTAGTTAACCGAAACGAGCGTGGAGAGGCCCTGGGTGATCTTGTAGCCAACAGCTACACCAGCGCGCCATGCATCGCGATCGCCAACGAAGTCGTTGTCAGCGCCGATGTCGATCTTGCTGAAGTACTGAGCGCCGGGGGTGATGGTCAGCTTGTCGGTTGCCTTGATTGCGTATTCAGCAGCAACCGTCCACTCGGACTCTTCGTAGTAGTTGTTTGCGCCAGAAGCCCAAATACCAGAGATGCCGAAGGTGCCCGGACCGATGTCAGCCGTTACGATTGCACGGATTGCACCATTTTCCTGGTCCGTGTCGTAACCGCCGAGCAGGTTAGCCTTAACGGCGCCGAAGTTAGCACCGATGATACCGGATACGCCAACGTTGTTCGCGCCTTCGAACGAGCCGCCCTTCGTCAGAGCTGCAGAGATGTTGGAGCCGCCGCGAGCAGCGTCCAGCTCTTCAACAGCAACGCCAACGTAGAACGAGCCAGCGTCGTAGGTGTAACGGATAGCGTTCAGACGGGTAGCGTTCGAAGAAAGGCTGTCAACTTCGCCGGAGAGACCATCATCCCACCAGTTGTAGTAGTAACCGACCTTCAGGCCGCCGAGCTCGATGAAAGCCTGGTCGACAACAACGCCGCGAGCGGAGTCGTTGTTAGCCTGGCCACGGAGACCGATGTAGCCACGCAGAGCGCCGAGTTCGGTGTCGGTGCGGGTGTCGATGTTGAACTGGGCGCGTGTGAACGAGTTCCAGTCAGAAGAACCGGACAGGTTACGGCCGAAGTCGGTCTGGAAACGGATGTAACCGTCGAACTTCAGGCAGGTTTCGGTGCCGGGGATGTAGAAGAAGCCGGTGCCGAAAGCGTCGCAAACGCGAACGTATTCGAGGGGCTCAGGCTCAGCAGCGACGATAGCGTCAGCAGCCTGGGCGCCGGATACTGCTGCGAGAGCCGCAGCGGAGCCGATAAGAAGGCTCTTGATGTTCATGATTGACCTCCAGTCAAAGTTTTTAATTGGGTTTGGGTACTTTTAGCTGAAGGACAGCATTCCCTGCCCCATTCCCGTGTTCTTAGAAGCCAAACGATCCACCGCCTCGCTTCTGGTCGTGAAAATACAAAAGGTTTCGCCGCTTGCAATCGCGAACATCCGATAAATAGCATTTACGTATATGCTTCATTTCGGTTTGTTGCGGAAACAACACACAGCGCCACGTCGGGCGGCGGAGGCTTTTACAATGCGTTAAGAATTTCCTTGAAAATCCGTTAGTTAGCGCGGTTAACAAGGTCTTTCTAAACTACCGGCTTTTTCGGCGATGTGTTGCTCTGCCCGCGGCATGTATGGGAAATTTTTGCTTTGATCGATCGTGGCACATGACACCACACAGATGCGCCTGTCAGGAAATGGCAGGAAAATCCTTCATCCGGCGGCTGATTCACCGGATAGCGATTCGAAGCGCGGAACATGTTGGCGATTTGGCAAATCGATTTACTCTCGGCGCGTGCTGCACCTTGTTGACACAAGCGCTTCCGTTTCGGGCTTCCGTCCTGGCGATCTCGCTGTCGCGGCCGCCCCTATGGGGGCCGCGATGCCGGCCGAATTTACCGACTGGCCTGGCCTCAAAAATCACCATGGAGATCGACCGGCCCTTAGCGCTCATGATGAACCGGTGGCAACACTTAGATGCCGTCCACCGCCACATCGAGCGAATGTCGATCAATGCGCTCTTGAAGCGCGACCACAACGGCGTGCAGGAACTCTCGGCGGCGAGGCTCGGCGGCTGTCGCCAGCGTCATTGTCAGTCGCCCGCGAATCTTGCTCATGAAACCCACGTGGTCAAAGCGGTCGGCAGCGATATTTACTTCGACCTCCTCCATGTAGTGCGACAGATGCGATCCCAGTTCAAGATTCGCGTCCATCTGGTACCGAGCGGCCATCTGCTCTGCAAGCGTGCCCATCTGCACATAGGGGCCGTATTCGTCGATCATCAAATCTCCTTCGCATGCCTGAAAAACCTAGATAGGTGCTCTTTGTCAAAGAACGAGATGTATCCGGGATCATCCGCACAAAACACTGGATCAAATTTCTAAAATATGCGTGATCGACCAGCAGGCATACTCCAGACTACTGAAGGCCCATCAACGCGCGTTTGGCTGCACGACAAAGAGAGTCAAAGCGTGGGCTGCAACTTGGCGGGCGCCTGCAACGCGCAGACAAATGAACGACAAACCAGCCAGCCTGAATTGTCCAACAATATAAGTCCTGGGAAAATTTGATGGCGGAGAGGATGGGATTCGAACCCACGATACGCTTTTGACGTATACTCCCTTAGCAGGGGAGCGCCTTCGACCACTCGGCCACCTCTCCGGTAGACGGGTTACTAACCGCAAAGCCCTTGTCCTGCAAGGGCTTTTTTTCATGTCTATTCGTTTGTTCTCCTATTTTCTTCGATACGTGAAAATGCAGTTTGTGACGTGAACAAACAACGATTTACGCCAAAAAACATCCCATATTTAGACCATTGGCGTTTTCCGTCTGTGCTTATTTCGTTCGCATCGCCTAAATGGCAATCCGCATTACCGTATCGACGTATATATATAATGAGGGAGGATTTATGCGTGAATCCTGTTTGCGACATCGCGAATCAAAGAAAAACCCCGCCGTGGTTAGTGGCGGGGTTTGGTGCTAGAAATGTTGTCCAGACACGCAGGATGCCATGATGCGCAAATTCGTCATTAACGACAGCCCTGTCTTTGAAGGTACTCTTGTTGGCAAACAGCCTAACGGAGAATTCGATCACTTTGTCGTCGACAGGGAAACGATGGAGAGCATCCACCAATTCATTGTCGAGGACGGTGATTTGCATGAAATCCCGGACGCCAACAGTGATGGCCTTTATGACCTTTGGGACTATCCGACGGTGGCGATCTAGGCAGCATCCTCCAAATGCCATTTCAGGCCAACGTCGAGCTGGCAGTGCAGGTCTGAGATAACGCCAGTATTGCGGATATCCATGTCCGGCCCCCCACACCCCGCCTCGCTCTCATGCGATCCGGCAATCCCGCCGCGCCCGACAAGTTGCCACACAACACCGCCGAGCTTTCGCACCTCGTCTGCTTCATTGGAGAATCGGCAGTCGTCAACGACTACGCGGCCGCCTGCGGCGATGATGAGGTAGACCCGCCTTACCCACAGATCAATCCAGAACGCCTGCCCGATGCAGTCACGGCCCCACTGTGTGCCCAAAGTCTGCATAGCGTGGCGTGGCGTCATGCCTTGCAGCCATTCGCATGGCGTCTCCTTTAGATTGCCTTCTATCTGCTGCTCACTCAGCCCGATCGCCCGCAGCATGCCTTTCAACGGCCCTGCGAACTTCACCAGTTGATATCCGTGATTCTCGACCAGGTACTTGCTGGCCGTCGACTTGCCGCTGCCAGCAAGGCCGGTCAGCGCGATGACGGGTGGGAGGATGGCTGTGCTGGCCTTCCCGATCGCAGCGCCGAGCGCGCGAAGCTCGGCAGGAACATTATCATTCGCCGGCACGGCTGTGAGGCAGCCGGCGTCTTTGGATGCGATGGTCATTCGCTGGTCCCCTCGATGATCGCCATGGCCTTGCGGTATTTCTCCAAGCGTTCACGATTCTTTTCGTCGTCAGGCAGCGCGCGAGAAACATCCATATTGTCGCGCAGGTCGGCGACCTTCACCTGTCTCGCGACCGGGTTTGCAATCGCCCGCCGCACGAAATCGAAGTAGTCCTCACCTTCCTGTCGAGAGATGGCAAAAACGGCCTCGTGCACCTCTTCTCCGAAGATCGCCAAGATATCGCCATGGCCGACGCCAGTGTCTTCAACGACGTCATGCAGAACCCCGACAATGCGAGCTAGCTCATTGTCTTGCGCGAGCATGACGCGCAGCGGGTGCAAGATGTATGGCTGTCCTGACTTGTCACTCTGCCCTTCATGCGCGTCGACCGCGAATTTGATTGCTGTGTCTAAGTCGCTCATACCGTCTCCTCACATAATTGACGCTCTGCAAACTCCTTGGCTGCCTCTACTGAAGCGAAGGGCTTTCCCTGATATGTGATGGATTTTCCCATTTCAGCCGCTATGCCATAGCCTCTCCGGTCGACAATGGCATTTGGCAGCCGATTTGATTTATGGATTGTTGCGCTTCCCTTTTTGCTCTTTTTCCACTCCATCATACCGTCTCCTCAACCTTCTTCTCTTCCTCGATGCGGGGCTTCACGACCGGCCTAAACCGACGCGCCGCAAATGGTGGATCCTCATCACCAAACTGCGGGCAGACGCCACGGTTCACACCAGCCAGCCTGATGCCCGCGTAATCGCCGCCGATGTAGGTGCGGCACATGCCCACCCACGTTGCCGTGTAGGTCTCCTCGGCACGAATGCCGAGGTATTGCTCTGGGAGGGTGGTGTCGTCGATGCAGACGACTTCGTCGTTGGGTTTGATGGAGGTCATAGCTGAAACTCCGCATCGAACATTCGCTCAGGTGGAATTTCATGCGCCCTCCTTTCAAGACGCATGACGAACTGCTCATCGCCGCCACCGAAACTGATCTCGACTGCTTGCCCATTCTCCGGCATTTCGCCGTCGAACGCGAATGATACGAGCGTCTGCCAGAACTCGTTCATAACGTCACGCGTCTCCAGCGCGACGTTGCTGTCCTTGCCGAAACGCGCCAGGACGACGCGGTTGGATAGTGGCGCGACGCGCAGTGCTGTTTTCTGTAGGCTCATCACACCCTCCCCGCCATCAACGCATCAAACGTAGCCAGGAATTCGAGCTCCGCTTCCTCCGGCGACCAATACCGCAGCTTCACGCCAATCGGCCTGTCGTGCTTGGCGTGCCACGGCATCTCCCGCAGATTGACAAGCTCGTCGGCAATGATGCGGTTGTCTGCGTCGTGTACCTCGCGCGGGAACTCCTTCGGCAAACCAAACCGAGCCGCGATAGCCAGCCAGTTGTCCTGCTCGATCGCCCGGTAGTTGGTCAGGTATGGTTTCAGCGGGCGCGGAATGTCCACGCAGTAAGCTTCAGGGGCATCGTGCAGAAGGCCAGCCAAAGCCACCTCCGGCGCGTGCTTGGCTGCTAGGTGACGGGCAATCAGGACTGAATGTTCGGCGACGCTGTAGAACTTGATGCAGTGCCCTGCGTAGCGGCATTGCAGGCCGAGTGAATGGGCGATGTCTTCGATGTAGACTTCCTGCGGTCTCGGGTCCATCGGCCAGTATTTGCGGCCGGTGAAGGTCTGCATGAAGTCGCCGGTGCGGGGTGGTTCGGCTGGATCTTTGCGTGTCAGGCCGATGTATTGGCCTTTGTCGACTAAATAAATATCTCCCGCCTTCACAACCACCCGTGCCTTCGGCACGTTGTCATTCGCAGCAACGTACTTGTCGAGCGGGCCGCAGGTGGTGGTTTCAATCGGGCCGTATTCCATGAGTTGGTGAAGCTCCATCACGCCACCTCTTTCACAGGTGCCATGGCGATCTGCCAATCTTCGGCAAGCTGGTCGGCGACGGAAGGCACGAATGGCCTGCGCCCGACGCCCGCCTCAATGATCTCGATGTAGGCCATCGGCGTGCCGCGCTCGACCAGCCGCACAACACTTCCGACGGCGCGTCTCGCTGCGCCGCCTCTCTTTATGGCCTCCAAGGCCTGTCCGTAATTCATGTTGTCTCCTCAGTGGTGTTATCCCGCACCTTGGTCTGGTGCGGGAATGATGCTGATCCAGATGTAGCTTTCGCCCCTATCTGTCTGTTTTCATTTACGCTTCTTTCTATCCCCGTTTTCCCCACGTGCCTCACACAAAGTCTTATGGTTAAAAATGGGTTTCAATCTATGGCTTGACGTAAAACCCGTAGGGTGTGCTTATTGCCATTGTGGTGCCAGCGAATCTTTCACTGGAGCACCAAATGAAGAACTTCCTCAAAATTAAGCATGGTCAGACCGAGGGTGAAGCACGTGGCGCCTTAGCCATTATCGCGCTCACCGTCATCGTAATCACAATCGCCATTATCCTGCGAGGGACGCTCGTGGTGTGACTAGCTCATGCCGCCGCCCTAACCGGCTCATTGTCATTCGCGGCCGCATACCGCCCCGCGACCATCTCCGGCCGAAGCGTGGCGCGTGCCACTTCGCCGAAGCGACGCGAGTATGTAATGACCTTGGCGGATCGTCCGGAGAGCCAGCCGCCGCCGGCAGCGTAGGCATCAGGTGCAGCGAGCGTTTCGTGACGCTCGACATACATCAGCGCCGACTTGCGGCCCTCATCGCTGTGCAGGTGGCCGACGTGAGCGAAGGCATATTTCGAAGCGCCGAACATCTCGCGAAACAGGCCTGCCAGCGTTGCGTCAACGTTGTTGATTCCCCGTTTATGGCCGTGGTGATACATGAGGAGAGTGTCGCCCCACTTGTAGGCGTAGTAGAGCATCGGGCTGGTATCGACGGTTACTCGTGGCTCGTTTTCGTAGATCGTCGCCAGAAGCTCTCGCACCCATATGGACGACGCCGGGTCATGATTGCCAGAGGCCATGACGACGTGAACGTGCTTATGCTTTTGGAGCAGCATGTCGACGACGCGGCGCAGCGTTCGGATAACGACGCGGACTACTTTGTGAAGCCGAGAATCGGCGTCTAGAACGTGCTTATGCGCCGGCGTCACGCTCTCAAGGGCGTCATGGTGCAAGAGGTCGCCAAGCTGCGCGAGAACGGCTGTGTGCGCCCGCGGAGCGCCCGCCACAGCAGCGGCGAACCAATCCAACAGCAACTGCTCGGCCAGCCTCAGATCGTAGTCGGCGCCCGTTTCTTCGCGATGCGCCAGCATTCCGAAATGGCTGTCGGACACAACGAACTGGTTGAGCAGGTCTTCTTCGACGTGCTGCGGGGCAGGCATTATCGTGATGCGAGGCAGATTTTCCTTGAGGCCGTCGACCATCGCGCGGAAAGCGGCCAACTGCCCTTCCTGCTCCACTGCCGTCTTCTGCCACTGCTGGATAACGCGCCCCTCAGCATCGACGAGTGCAGACACGCCTTTGACAACGTGACCGGTCGGCAGTGCGAACTTCTCGCCGCGCTCCTGCGTCTGCTGGATGAATGTCCCGCTCGGCGTGTTGCTGATTTTGCTGATCCGGAAGCCAGGCAGCACCGGTTCAGTGCCAAGCAGGCCAACCTCAGCGGCGCGGCGGATGCTTTCGGAAAGCGCAGACTTCTTGATGCCAAGGACGGCAGCGGCCTTCTTCAAGGTGCCGTGCTCTTTGTAGGCGTCGGCTCTTCGACGCAGTTCTTCTGTGGGTAGAGGCATGCAGTCTCCTCGATGTGGTGGTGAAGGCCGCTTGGTGGGCGGCCTGATTGTTTTACTTCCGCGCCAGCAACTCACAAACAGCAGTCGAAGGCACAACATATCCGAAGCCAACAAGCGAGCCTGAGAAGCCAATCGGCGCAGCCATCACGCCGACAGTTATGCCGATCAGGTCGCCGTTGTCCGCGTAGACTGGACCGCCGCTCTGGCCCATCACAGTCGTGATGTCGGTTACGTAGACGGACTTCCACGGACCTGTTTCGCGAGGCTCGCCGGCAATCTTGCCGTAGGCGGCGACAAATTCGATTTTCAGGGGATTGCCGTAAGCAACGATAGGATCGCCAGCCTTAACACCATGACAGGCCAGTTTGGCGACGCCGAGGCCTTCCGACGACGTGCGCAGCAGTGCAATGTCATTGGCCTTGTTGACCCAAAGGACATCAGCCTTACGAAGAGCGCCGCCCTTCGCTTTCACCTGGACTTCCTTCGCATCGCCGACGACGTGCGCAGCAGTGACTATGAAGCCGTCGCCGATATGGACGCCGGAACCGTGTCCGTTTTCGAGATGGATCTTAACTGTGGCCGTTTCGGTTGCGGCGGATGTTGGTGGTGGAAGGAGCGCATAGGCGGCCGCAGAGGTCGCAGCGACGACGAGAAACAAAGCAACGAGGAATGCGCGTGGCGACACAATACGCCGCATGAAACGTCTGAGCATGATTGTCCCCTCTTTCTGGCGTCCGTGCGCCAATGTGGTGGTCCCGGTTGGTTGCCGAGCGGCTGGTGAAGCCGATAGTTAATCTATACTGTTTTTACAAATTTGTCAAGATTCCAAGACTCCGCTTGACACCACCCTAAAATGAGAACATTTGTAGAACAAACTTGGAGTGAGCAAAATGGCAGACGCTGAGAAAATCATTGTCGTGCAGTTCAAACACAGCCGTGGCGGAGTAGTTCCGGGCGAAATGCGGCAAGCGTCCAATCAAGCATCCGCTGAGAAAATCGCGAGCGCGATGGCTCCACGCCACGTAGGCGTTGCGGCGTATGCTGTCATCGTGGACGAGGAAAGTGGCACCATGGCAAACCCGCGTCTGCTGGTCTCACACGGGCAAATTGCCGACTTGATGCCAGACTGATTTTACCGGCGTGGGGGCGCGCGCCTTTCTAAACAGGGAAAGATTTTGACACTCTGAAGCAGGAGAATGAGAAAGTGCGCCCAGAAAGACGAGAACCGGCGGATCCGGTAGACCACATCATTGCATGGCACGATGGCGATAGCCGTGCTGCCATCGAGACCTTGATGGAAGATATCCAGCATTTGCGGATGCAGCTCGCGCTGGCCACGGCTGCCATGGGCAAGGGATTTACGAGGGGATGGAAGCCGGACGCTGAGCGAGATGCCACCTAGAGAAGCATATACGCTGTCAGATTATGGCGGGGAGCCAGTATGCGTCTTGTGCGAGGACTGCGAGCTTCTCAAGTCTATAAGCTCAGCAGAACTAATGATCGAGTTTGGCGACTTACAGATGCCGACGATGTTGGAAAAAATATCTCAGGAGGTCTTCAAGTGCCCAAAGCCTATGGAAGGCTTCTCTGGACGGTGCAGGCTCAGATACCACACTCGATCCGGCAGCCTCATGGAAGCTTTGAAACAAGCGCCGCCGCCGCCCGTTAAGGTCGGGGAAATACGAAACTGGGAAATTGTCGTTGCCAAGTGCAATTACTGCGGCCACGTTTCGAATGTCCCGCACTGGCAACTGAACCGCGTGGCCAAGGCCGACACCACTGTAGACGATCTAGCCAAGCGGCTGAAATGCAAACGGTGCAACGTCAAGGGTGATGTGAAGATCACCATAGCCAAGATGCCGAGGTGAGTATGTGTAATCTGTACCGCGTGAAGACCAATCAGGAATCTATCCGCGACATCGCGGGGATCATGCAGGAACGGCTTAACCTGGAGCCTGATGTTGAGGTCTATCCAGACCGGCCGGCGCCAGTGGTGCGCAACGGAGAGAGCGGCCGTGAGTTTGTCGGCCTGACGTGGGGCATGCCATCGCCTCAGTTCGTCACACAAGGCAAACCCGACACAGGCGTGACCAATATCCGCAACGTCACCTCTCCGCACTGGCGAAGATGGCTGCGACCGGAGAACCGGTGCGTAGTGCCATGGACCACATTTTGCGAATGGGAAGACACCAAGCCTCGTAAGACGAAGCGCTGGTTTGCGTTGAATGAGGAAACGCCCCTCGCCTTCTTCGCCGGCATCTGGACCGACTGGCACGGCGTCCGCGGATCGATGAAGAACCCGCGCGAGGGAGACCACCAGCTTTATGCTTTCCTCACGACGGAGCCGAACAGCATCGTCAAACCGATCCACCCGAAGGCAATGCCGGTCATTCTGACGAACAAGGATGAAGTGGAGCTTTGGCTGACAGCGCCATGGGAAGAAGCGAAGGAGCTTCAACGGCCGTTGCCAGATGATGGGTTGGTTCTGCTGCCGGTAGAAAGCGAAAGCAGGACGGCCGATCTATTCGGATAGGAGGCGAACATGCATATTCGTCCATACCTGCTTGAGAAGCATGGCGTCTATGTAAAATCCCCGCTGGAAGACGGTGACTTCGTCGGAGCGACAAAAGCCATCCACGAAGATATTGATCCACGCTTAATGGCAGAAGTCGATCAAGAATCGGACCTCACCGCCTACTCTGGATATGTGGCGACCGAATTATTCGCCGACGACGACGACATACCGACCGGGGCAAAGATGGAAATCCTGTTTAGCGAACGGAAGGGGATTGCCGCTCTGCTCTACGATCACCCCAAGATTTCAGGCGCATTTATCGAATGGGTGTTTTGCACGTCTCCAGATGATGCGTTGACGGAGTGGAGAAGAAAAGTCCGTTGGCCTTTGATCGAGACGTCACGCGGCCCTGTAGAGATTATTGGAGATGCGCAGCTGTGAGCGACCAAAACAATAAAGTCGGAGACGGCATCCATGAAAACCACTGGTGTGAGCATCCAGGCTGTAAGGCGTGGGGCGGATTCGGCTACAGCCGATCGAAGGCTGAAAAGTCCTCTTGGCATTGCTGGGAGCACTTTCCGTATAAGGAGCCGTCAGAGGGGCTCGAAGGGTGCCGAGCGTTCGGTTTCCGCTCGATCGAGACTTGGAGCTACGGAACCATACCAAGTGACTGCTCGTTGGTACCGAGATTCTCTGAACGCATGCCGGGAATATCGCTATGCCACGGTACTTTTTCCACGTTCGAGACGCTGAAGGTCTCTCAGTGGATATGGAGGGGGCAATTCTCTTAACTGATGAACAGGCCAGACAAGAGGCCGTTCAAGCCGCAAGAGAAATGCTCTCTGAAAAAATTCTCAAGGACGAAGTTGTAGATGGCAGCTCTTTTGAAGTTATTCGCGGCGACGGCCATTTGATCGCGAGAATCCCCCTTAAATCTGTCATCCGCTTTAAGTAACTCTTGGCGCGTCATCACGCCCCACCACAGAGATTTTGCACATAGACTCTTCGCTTATCTCGTGCTCTCATTTAAGGCGGAGAGGACATAAATCAGGCGGGAGGGCTGAACGTATGCCTAAGGGGCTTATTTCAGAGTTGGAGAAAGCGGCGTCGGACGTACCGAACCTCACTTCCCACCAAATGAGAACGTTGCTGAATAGAACGATCGATATGGTTCAACGACTTCACGAGGAAGTACCGGGCGAGCCGATCAATCGTGATTTGATAAGCTATCTCCACACCGCATCTTCGGAGACCGGAGAGCTCTCCGAAGATGAAAAGGTGAATGTATTGCTCGATGCAGCGGAAGGTATACGCATGCTTTTATCGAATCGACCAACGAGTTTTGGCGAGATGCGACAGACGAGTGAAAGAAACTGCGAGCGATAAGCTTTTGCATGGATAGGAGAGTGATCTTCTTATGAAGCGCCCCCAGCCTCCCCGCGAACGCGCGGCCCGGGCTTTGTGTCGATTGAGCGACGTACCAGAGAATACCGCATTCAACCATCGGCCTATGTGGGAGAGCTTCTTGCCGGAGGTAGACGCGGTACTTGAAGCAGCGTTGGGGTCGGATGAGCTTGATCGGATGAAACGAGACGAGGGCTCAAATTGATGGGAAAGAAACACGATCCGATCGAAGAGATCATTGAGGTTATGGCCAACATGCAGGCCGCCAACAATACGGCGTTGATCGCTCTCGCGAATACGCTGGAAGATGCCGGCGCGATGAAGCTGAAAGATTACAAGAAAGCCCTTCGTCAGGCATCGGGAGACCTCGCGCACAACGGCGCAATCGGTCCGGCGGCTCTCTTGGAAGATCTGGCTGAAATGATGAAACGAGACGAGGTGAAGAAGCAGTAGCGCGGCAAGCGGGTTAACTCAGGAGCCCCGCGTCGAACGCGGCTTTGACTGATTTTCAACGATGCGGTCCACGCGCAGCGTCATCTTGTCGACTGCGTCCTTCACGGCGCCGATCGCGCCCATGATCTGCTCTGTCTGTTCTCGAAGGCCGGACTTGGAGACGTACGTTTCGGCCACGTGCAGGCGGTGCGCTGCGAGCTCTTCCCTCGCCAGGGACGCCATTGCTGACGCCGCTGAAGCAGCGCCAGACGCCTCTGTTTTCGCGGCGTTGATCTTGGCGTCGACGTACTTCCAGACGCCGAAGAGAAAGCCGAACACGGTGATAATGAACACCGCGACGGCCATGATCTCGGCGCCGGTCATGGATTTACCCCGCAGAGCTTCTGCAGCTTCTGGTTCTCGATAAGAATCTGGCGCTTCGTTTCCGGCGTCAGGCTGTCCTCAACAGACGGCCGCACCGGTTTCGCGATATAGCAGTAGCTACCGCTTGTCGCGCATCCACTTGCCAAGAGCGTCATCAACGCCAGCGTCATCCAAATTCTTGATTTCATTTTCAACGTCCCCGGCCTTCTTGATGGCCTTGGCATTCGCTGCGGCCTGTTCGTCTTTTGCCGCGGAGCGCCCTGCCCTCTGGCCATACAAAAAGACGCCCGCGAGGATCGCGAGCGCCGCGCCGATTGTGGCTAGATAGCCTTTGAGCTTCGCCCATAAAAGGATCAAACCACCACCTCCTTACCGCGCCAGCTATTCCACCGGCGGGCGATAACATCGCGATTGCGATAGGCGACGTAGCCTACAACCGCCACAAGCACGCCTGCGGCGATCCAGCCCCATGGGAGGCCAGCAGTGAAGGCAAGCAACCCAGAACCAGCCGCAGAGCTCGCGCCTTTTGTAACCACGTCCTTCGCCGCGCCTGCGTCGCGACGAAGCTGTGCGATTGTGGCAGGACCGATGATGCCGTCAGCGATAAGGTGCGGGTGAGCCTTCTGGTATGCGATCACGGCAGCCTTGGTCTTTGCGCCCATCCAACCGTCGATAGCGCCGGGATTGAGGCCAGCAGTCGTGAGCAGCTCCTGCGCTTCCTTCACAACTGGATCCGGTAGCACCGGCGGTTCCGCCGTCACTTCTTTCGTCACGCCAACGCCGGTATAGATACCCTTCTCGAATAGAAGCGCCTCTTCCTTGCGACGGCGCACGAGACCTGGCAGTTTCTTGCCTTTCGCAGTGTTGTAGTTGCTTGCGAGATGAGCGGCGGCCTTCTGGATCTGGCCCTTGCGCCATAGGTCTGCCCACGTCCATTTCATCGCGCCAACGCCGAGATTGAATGTCACAGATGCGGCTGCGTCGAGTTCATGCTGTTTGCGGCTGCCGGGAGATCCAGCAACCACGGCGGGCACGTATTCGGCAGCGAGAACCGCATCAAGGATGGCGTCGCTCTGCGCGGCCGTGATCTTGGTCTTGCCCGGCATAAGCTTCGTGATGCCGATCTTGGCCAGTTCTCGGCGCACTGAATCGCTGCGCATGGTGAACCCGGTTCCGATCGTCGGGACACCGACAGGATCGAGATAGGCGGTGAGAGGATTGCCCTCATGCAGGCGCACGAAAGCCCTCCCCTGTGTGGAGATTTTGGTGATTGGCATTTTGGATTCCTGATTCTTAGGGGTTGTTTCTCGGCGCAGCCAAACGCGCGACATTCATCTGACGTTCATGCGCCAAGAGCCACCTTGCGCGTGGTCGCTCCGCCCAGCGACCTGACAGAGGCCCGCAGCAACACCCAGCCACTGCGGGCCTCTATTTTTTTGCTCTCGAAAATTTGATCATCGAGAAGCCCCACAAATACGGGTTTCTCTGAATCGTGGGCAACTTCTGCGGTTGAAGGGGGCTGGCGACGGCTTTAAGACCGTGCCTGTCGCGCGTCCCCTGAAACAGGCCGCGGCGTGAGGCCTCGTCGCTTGGCGGAGCGGCGGGCCTCTCATTGTTTGGATGCCGGGGCGCTCTGGCTGTTCTCGCCTCCGTTCAAGAAGTGGTACGCAGATCAGAGATCAAGCAGAGATTGAAATGTTCTTCGTGCGAGGCTAAAGCTGAGAAGTTGCTGTTCGGAAGCTTTGTGAGGGTAGACGTTTGACGGGCGAAAACAATAAGAACAAGTCGATCCGCACTCTCGTTGAGAGTTTCCTGCGACGTGCCCCATTCGCTCGATCCGCGTATTCCCGGCTGGATTTGATGCGGGATGAGATCGACGGTCTAAAAAACGCGGTAGACGATGCCTTCAGGCAAGGCGCGGCCTCAGTGGAGTTACCACCCGTCCCGCCAAGCATGCTTGATGAACAACGCCGCCTAGTGCCAAAGCCATCCATCATCCTCGATGTTGGCGCTCATCACGGGCATTCTACGATCGAATATCTCGACGCTTTCCCATCTGCCCGTGTTTTTGCTTTTGAACCAGACGAAGCCAACAATCGCCGAGCGGTAGAACTATTGCGCCCTTATGGAGATCGTGTCCGCTTGTCACGCTTGGGGCTAGCCGAGCACGCCGGCAAAGCCTCGCTTCACATTAACTCGCATGACGGCACCCATTCTCTATTGCCGATTGGCGACATGTCGTATTGGCATGGTCAAGCGAGTGAAATTGAGAAAGTTGATATCGAAACAACCACTCTGGACCGCCTGGCGGCTAGCGAGAGGTGGGATCATATCGACATTCTCAAGATGGACATTCAGGGGGCTGAACTGGCCGCGCTGAAAGGTGGAGCAGGTTTGCTGGCTGCCGGAGCTATCGATTTGCTCTGCCTTGAGGTCGAGTTCGAGCACCTCTATGAAGGACAGCCACTCTTCTGGGACATCGCGGCCTACCTAAACTCGCTCGGCTATCGCCTGTACCGTGTCTATGATTGGCAATACGGATTGAATCGATCGAACGAACTGTGCTGGGCTGATGCGATATTTGTCGGCCCTCGCTTGTTGAGCGAGTCCAGTGGCGTAGGCGGTTGAACTATCGGACGGAGGGTGCCGGGTTACGCCACCGGCCAAGCGATCGGAGTGATCTCGTCAAGGAACTGCTCAACGGATGGCTGCTGGCGCGTACCAGCCTGCACCTTGGTCAACTCACCGTAAGCGTAGAACCAGACGTTATCACGCCACGCGACGAAAGCCTGAGCTTCCGCTGCCCACTTCGGCTTTGTCGATCCAATATAAGACGCCAGCGTCACGCCGTCGCGGAACTGACGCTCTCGAGCCGTGCCGTCGACAAGGTTCTGGATGGCATTATCGTAGTCGGTGATTGTCCGCGCGGGGGGCGGGATTGTTTCCAGTTCAGCGATTTCTTCCGTAGTCAAAGGACGTTCGAGGGTTTCGCCTGTTTCTGCATCAAGAACCTGAATGTTCATCCTCGTATCCCTTCGAATAAAAATTCGCCGTAAGAAAAGACGCCCGATGACGCTATTACCCTGATAGCGTTTCGAGCTACGGAGCTATCTATTTTCTGCCCGATTTGGCGCAGCACCTCTCCCGTAGTTTGGTAATTCTGGCAGCCGACAGAACGAGCGATTCTGGCTTTATTGAAACTGAAAATGGAAACGACACTACCGGCCACGCCGTTACCTAACAGCAGGCCCGGAACCGTCCCGTTTCCTCCGGTAACAGTTCCCGTCCCACTGCCGTCTACGAGGATAAATGGGTACGTTGCGCTCGTTGTGATAAATGTCGCGCCATTATCGGTAGAGGCCTGAATTGCGGCATAGGCGCCGCTGTCTACCGAGAAATCTGCGTGGCACCTAATCGCACGGAACGCCGATAGATTGTTGACTATTGCAGCCGACTGGGTGGCAAGATTAAGGCCTCCTATTGGCTCCCACCCACCCAACAACTGATTGGCTTGCGCAGGCGTTAAGTCCTCAACATTGCCGGTTCCGGCCGTCAGCCGCCCCTTAATCGCAGGCGCAGCGAGCTGCGACAAAAGTGCATTGCTAACCACGTTGTTGGGAGCTTTCTTGATAAGCTTTCCTGTCGCATCGGCGAAAACCGCCAAATCATTATTGGCCACGCCCCCCGCAGGCCCAACAACATCGCCCGTACCGGTGCCATCCGTCCCCTTGCGCGCGAGCAGCCGCCAATAGGCGTCGCTTTCGGTGGGCAATACCGGCGGTGCATTCCCGGTGGTAGATTGCAGCGCAATCCACGTCGAGCCATTGTTGAGGACGATATCATTCGCAGTATAAGCCGTGGCGCCGCTATAGGCACCCCGATCCACGACGCCAGGAGTGCCGGAGCGCGCAAACAGCAGCCACTGGGTATTCTCAGTCGTCGGCAGAGTTGGCGGTGCATTGCCTGTGGTTGCGACTTTGGCAATCCATGTCGAACCACCATATTGAACGATATCGCGGATTGCGTAAGCCGTGCCGGCGCTGTAGTTGCCGCGCTGGTTGACGCCGGCAGGACCAATAGGGCCGGTCACATAGGACGGCGCACTCCAGTCACCCGACGTTGCCGAGTTTTTGAAGTAGATCGCAGACCGGCCGTCTCCGATATCGATAACCAGAACAGAGAAGTCCTTGGCGGCACCGTTGTAAACTGCCCTACCAGCGAGGTTCGGAACCCACTCATCAAACTGAACGCCGTCCTTCAGTTCAAACTTCTTGATCGTGCCGAACACACCGGGACCAATCCCAATCGGGATATCGTCGGTGCCAACCGAGATTTCAGAAAGACTGTCCAGATTGCCATTCGACAGCGAAGCCAGCAGCTGGCGCATAGCCTCGACTGCGGCGATTGTAGGCGAGGTCAGTTCGACCTTGTAAGGCGCGTCCGTCTGGGCTGGACCGGGCCAGTCATCGGCGAGCAATAGTTCCGTGTCGCTGATGATCTGCTCGATGACGATCGGGCGGCCGACATGGATGCCGAACTTGTCCCCGGCCTTGATCGGCGTCAGTCCGGCAACCGCCGTCAGCCAGCCTGTATCCGTGCCGGTCACGGTGCGAGAGCCGACAGCGACGGTTGCCGTGCCGTCGCCGTACCATGTGGTGTTAGCCATTATTCGGATGCTCCGTCGATTTCACCGCGCGCAACGCGCAGGTCGGCATCAAGACCGCTGATCCTGCCGAGAAGGGATTTCTGTTCTTCTTTGAGCATTGCGACATGCTGAGCGAGCAAGAGCGTGCGCTGTTTGAGGAATTCTTCGCGCACTTCCACTTCTTGCAGGGCGACGAGGACTCCGACCTGCATCTGGTTATTAGCTGACATTGATTGATCCTATTTCGGGATGCCGAAGATGTAGTAGCGGATGCCGACGACCGGCGATGATGGATAGGTGTAGGAAACGCTGTAGCTGCCGCCGCCATTGTTGATGACGCGAGCGTAAGCGGCCGCCCCCGAGAAGGTCGTGAACACCGCTGCGTTTGAATTGATTGTCACATACGAGCTATCGCCCGAATCTCTCCAGGGGAACCCGACGGTTGGATGATTGACGCGATATTTGGCAGTGATCGGCGGACGGATCATCTTGGAGTAGGAGTTCTCGCCACCATTCGCCCCCGGCGAAGCGGAATGCACCGTCATGTAACGGACGATCGGGTAGAAGTTGGTCGTGTCGATCGGGATCGGTGTGTTCTGTGCGCCACCGCCAACACCGAAATATCCCTGCGCCAGTAGCGAGATTGCGGGCCAGCGGCTATCGACGATGATGTCCGCAAAGGCAGGCGGATTGCCGGCACCTGGTCGAAGGAATTGGATAACGTCTTCGCCATTCTCTTCGAACATGCGGAAGACATCGTTGTCGCCGGCCGTCTGCGACGTCTGGTCGAAAGCCACGACCATGAACCGCGCTCGGCAACCGCCATTCGGATTGCTGAAGTAGAGACGGTTACCGGCAATACGCCAGTCCGCGCCGCTTTGTGCCTCGTGGGGGTTGGCAGGATAGATGATGGTGCCGCCGGTGTAGAAGTTGACGATGCACATGGTGCCATCGGGCACGGCCATCGGCAGGACATATTCCGAACCGCCCGATGGTACAAAGATGTCATCGGCGGCCACGATCTTCGTCGGCCTGTTGCTGCTGTCAAAAGCGAGCTGCGTGCCAAAGGCCGTATCGACGTTATAGCCGGGCTTTGCGACCTTGAGGCCGGAACTGTCGAGGTTGACGGCAAAATGCTCCGGGTTGGGCTGCATCGGCTGCGCATCGATAATGCCGGCCTCGTCACCGGGCAGGTTCCACACGACAAGCTCATTCGTCAGATAATTGTAGTTTCCAGAACTGACCGGACCAAACATGTTCGACAACTGAAGAATGTCGCCGACGGTGCGGTAATTGGCGTCCACCAAAGTTCGGTTGTTGGTTTTCCAACCAAAGTCGCTTTGATCGTTGAGCGGCATCACAGTCGCGATCCGCTCACCACGGCTTTCGTATCCGTAGGTACTCACGATTGATCGGGCGTTGACGTAGTAATTGTCTGTGGTGCGCCGGATCAACACCTCAAAAAGCGGAAGGGTGTAATTCAGACCGGGGAAATAGGCGGCACGGTAAAATACGCGATTTTGCGAGGTGTCGGATGGAAAGCGCCAGCTTCGCAACGTGAAGTTATCATTGCTGGAGCCGGGCGGATAATTATATTCGCCGTCCCGAAATGGCTGGGTGTCACGGCCGGCAATTTGCGCCTGGACGGCGAATTTGGAATTATACGAAAACGCCCCCAACGTGCTGTCATGGGTCATCCCCGGATCATATGCGCCCTTGGTGATCTTGACGCTCCCGACACCCTCGTAGTCTAATCCGATATGTAGTTGTTTCATGCTGAGCGGATCCTCATACGACCGTTTGTGACGTCGATCATCATCTTGCCGTTGAAGCCTTCGATGAGGCCGGACTTGATGCGGCGAATGTTCGCGGCGAGAAGGGTAAGTTCACCATTCTCGAACACGAATGGACGCTCCACATTTGCGTCATCATCACTCACCATGACGACCTGCCCGGCCTTCATGATGATGCGCGTTGGACTGGACGGGTTCGCCGGCACATCCATCAGGAATGAAGCCGCGCGGTACTGGCCATCATTGACGGCAGCAACGATGCCGTATCGAGCAGCATAACCGGTCGGCGCCGCAACAGCAGCCCAGGCAACATTGACGAACGCTGAGCTGCCACCCAACGCCGCCGTCAGTGTTTCCACCTTGCCAGCGACAGCCATGGTTTCGTTAACCGCAAGCTGGATATCCTCGCGATATTCAGCGCGTGCGGCGCCAAGCTCCACAGACAGCTCTCTGGCAAGTTTACGGGTGTCCTTATAGGCAACCGTTGACAGCTCCATCTGAGCGGCTATGAGGCCGTCTATGGCGTCCTGCGCTGTTCTGGTGCTGTTGCGAAGCCAGCCGAGAGCGTCTTTAATGCCGGTAAGATCGATGTCTACGTAAACGTCGAGATCAGACAGCAGCACGTTCGGCGTGATGACCGGGATAAAGCCCGACCATAAAACAGGCCTGTCGCCACCGGGGATATAGCGCCCACGAACGACGTAGCTCTCATTCGGTAACAGGCCTTGCGATATGAGCATCGAGCCAGCTTGCGGCTGGTCTGTCCTGCCTTCTGTGACCTTCTCCAGGGTTGCCTGTAACCGGATCTCGTATTCAATACCGATCACGTCATCGAGACGGCCGTCGCTGTTGTCCCACGTCAGCCGGATTGCCGGCCTGCGATCCTGACCAGCGCTGTCCTTGACCGTCGCAGGTTCCGCATACCAATCGATTATCGGCTGAGGCGTCGGGCGAATGACACCAAGCTGGCCGTCAACCGGTGGCTTGAACTCGGTGTCGCTGCTCCAGTCGTAGTCAGCCGGGTCAACTTCGGTGATGTCGATCATCAGATCGAGGTTGGCACGATCGGCGACACCGTCGATCCGCATCAGTTTCGCAATGTAGCCGTTGCGCTCAGACGTCCAAGAAAACACCGTTCCTGGTGTCGCATAAGCCCAGAACATGGGCGGCAGTACAATCGTGTGCCGGCGGAAGCGGCGAGCCTCTTCCAGCGCAGACTTCATCAGGCGCTGCACCTGCTCCGGATACGGAACAAAATTCAGATCGACGTCGGCCATCAGGCGGCGGTTGCCGTCGATCGCTTCAAGGTCCGCCCGATAGAGCGGCGGTGCGGTCTTGGCGACCCAGCCATCGGCAGGCGAAGGATAGTTGGCCGAAACGCCGTTGATGGTGTCAGCCAGACCGAGGAACGGCGTAAACTCCTGCTCTTCTGTCGACAGGATATCATCGTCGGTAAAAGCGATGACAGGAGCGTCAGGAGCACCAGAATGAAGATAGTAGACGCCGCCGACTTCCGAAATCCTGCCTTGGCAAGCCGTTAGTAGCGCTTCGACGGCGGAGGTCAGAGGCGCATCAACCTGAATTTCACCGCCGCTGCGATAGGTGTTCACCCAGCCCGTCGATTCCAGCGTACCTGCTCGATGCTTCTCGATCTGGGCAATCCACGCCGGCGCAGGAAGGCGTGACGAGGAAAGGTTCTGCAAACCATAGAACCACTGGCCGTTGTAGGTGATGCCGCGCAGCAGATTGTAAATCTGTACTGCCGGCAGGAAGTCACCGTCTCCGCCCCACGTCGCCGGATCGGCAAAGCGTTGCGGACCAACGCCGCCTTGGGTGCTGTCACGCGAGATATCGTAAAGGCGCAGGCCCTCAATCACGAACTTGAAGGACGGAACGCCCGAAAACATGTTCTTCGAGACGCGAGCCGTTACGATCGCATAAGCAACGCCGCGCCCGATGCGATCCGGGTTCCACCACCTGTTGCCGTTCGAAACGGACGTGAACAGGAAGCTGTCCGCCGTCGTCTGCGTGCCGTCGTAGAACTTGACCCAGAGACTGTCGGGATACTCGTTGACTGCATAGCCGCGATCCGTCAGGCCGCCGAGCGTCGCGCGTTCGCCATTGACCCAGACTTCCGCAAGGCCGCGCACGGGCAGATCCGACAGCGCAATCACCTGCGTCAGATAGGCGTTCGGTGTGTCGCCGTCATGCCCCCACGTATTGACGAACACGAGAGAGCCAGCAGTCGCAGTGCGACCGAGGATAAAGGAGCGCGAGATATCGCCGCCGCCTTGCAGTGTGCCGTTGATCGAGAATGTCGGATCTTTGGGCTTGCCGGCGAGCGACTGGGCGAGCAGGCTGACGCCGACACCTACAGCCGTTTTCAGCAGGAAAGAGCCAACGACACCTAGGCCACCAATAAAACTGGAGACAGCAGTAATAGCGCTGCCGATCGCCGCTGCGATGCCAGAAAAGATAGCCATCGATTTTCCTTGGGATGCGCGATGCGCGCGGCCGCTAAAGCGGCTTCATGAAATGTGTCTCGACAGCGCTGTAGCCGCGCCGTTCGTAGAGGCTGGAGACGTCATTGGTTGCCAGCGAAGCCATGCCGGCAGAGACGCAGCCGACCGATCGCGCCCACGTCTCATAAGCATCAAGCATCTTGATGGCGCCTCGGCCTCGCGCTTCTGGCGTTACGAACCAGACCGTTTCCTTGGCAATGCGACCTGCGCCGAAGGGGTGCTCAAAAGCACACGCCATCAACAGCCCCTGCGCAGGCTCACCAGCAACGAGAACGCACGCCAACGGCGAAGCCAGATGTTGCTGAAAAAGTCGATCGGCATAAGCCGCCTGAAACGGAAATGTGAAGCCAGCGGCCTCATGGCTCTCACGCAGGAGCGCCACAACGCGGTCGCGATCCCCTGCGGCGGCGAAGCGGACGTCCATCAGAGAGGTATCCAAGTTTTCATCCGCCTGATCATGCGAACGTTTGCTGACGTGACACCAAATCGACGGGCGACATGCGGGTTTGGTTCCGAAGATTCTCTGATCTCGGAGACATCATCCCACGTCAGCTTGCGCAGGTGCGATCGTTCGCCCCTGTTATGAGTTCCGTGGCCCTCACGGTCACGCTGATTTTCAGTTGGGGTAGCCCAGCGCACGTTCTCGGGCGTGTTGTTGGTAAAGTCGCCGTCATTGTGTGCGACCACGCTCTTCTCAGGCGTCGGCTGCGGCCCATTGAACGCCGCACAGACGAGCCTGTGGACATATGCCTTGAACGACCTGCCTTCGGCTTGCATGCGGACTGTGGCGTACCCGTCGCGGTAATCGAACTTCATGACGGCGCCGCGTCGGCGCACTGTCGTTTTCCTGCCGTCGCCGTAATCTCGTGTTACCGTTCGATTGACGGACCGAACTCGTCCAAGGTTCGAAACCTCATAGAATCCCTCAAAGCCGCAGACCGGCAGCCAAGCCTCAGCCATCCAAAATCTCCTCTAAAATATACCTAAAAATTTGCGGCGCTTCGGCTGCGTGGCGACCTTGCCCTTCTCCGAACCCCAGAAGAACTCCCACTCCGACGAGGTGTCAGCATCTGTGTAGAACGCATCGCCTGCCTGCCGCAGCACCTGCGTGGCGTGGCTCCGCGTCGCGGGATTAGAGCGTGTCATTTCCTGCGTGTGGCTGGCGCAAACCATCGTCACGCTGCCCTCTTCGTTCTCGGAGGGCGTGCTGATCGTGATGGTGTCAACGAAGCCAACGAAGCGGCATTCAGCCGGCGCCACCATCTGGCGACTGTCCGGATCGAACAATCCTCGGAAGATCTCGACGCGGGCCTGTCGGCAATCATACTGCCGCACAAGCGTCTGAACGTGCTCGCTGACCTGGGACAGGCGGATATTGACGTTCTGCACCGACAGATTGGCGACAAGCGGAATGTCGTCGATCTGCACCAGCGTGCCGGAGCCATACCAGTCACGCGTGACAGGCAAGCCCGTGTCCGGATGAACCACAGCCGCAGTCACGTTGCCGACGTCCGACCACATACCATCGGTAACCGGCGCACCAGTTGCCCGATCGCGCGCGACAAACCAGAGGAAGTCACGCGCCACCAGTTGCCGCGCCTCAAGCGCAGCAAGGTTTTCTGCTGAGATGTTTCTCATGATACCCCTTAGCGGGCTTCAATCGCCTGAAACGTGACTGTGCCACGACCCGTTGCCACGTCGGCAGTTGTCGAAATCGATCCCGGCACGATCGCCATGATGCAGGAAGGCTTGACCAGTGTAGCGGTGACAGGTGCCGTAACGCCCGGCCACAGATGCGGGCGAACCTCAAACTGCGTTGTCACGCCGCCTGCGCTGGCCGTCATAGGCTCCATCACCATATGCAGGTCTTTGTCGCCGATCTGGACGTAATCGCCTACCGAGACCTTGTAGCCAGCCGGCAGGCCGGAGAGAGAGACAGCCTTGCGGTTGCTCGCAATCGTAGCCACCTGCCCCACCCCGGCGAATGCGCCGCCGGTTGGCCAGCTGCCATCGGGATATGCCACCGGGAAGCAACGCGACTTCGGGAAGGCGCGGAAGGTCTTGAGGCCGTTCTCCAGGCTGGTCAGTCGCGCACGCCAATAGTCCAGCTCGTTAGGCTTCATCGAGCGCGATTGCGCCGTCATCTGCCAAAGCGGCGAGCCCATGTCCTTGACTATCGTTTGGCCTCCTGCTGTGCGCGATTGTTCTTGTCGCCACAGCAGGTTGAACTCTGTCGACCAACCTGGGAATTCGTCGAAAAACGAAGTTGGGATTGGGTATGTGATTGTCATTTCCTACCCCAACTTCACGTTTCGTTTCTGAGCGGACCGCACAGCGGCCTCAACGCGGCTTTGCAGCTCGCCCTGCATCTTGGCAAGCGCCTTTTCCTGTCTCGCGACAGCTTCAACAGATGCTCCGCGGTTGTCGACGACTGGATTGAAATTGACGACTACACCGGCGGATTGTGCGGACATTGATCGCAAACTCGGCACACTCGGAACTGAAATTCCTACCGGGCCGCCGTTGGCGTAGCCTTTGCGAAGCGCTTCAACTGCCCCTACGCCGCCGGCGCGCGCCACGTCGGCTTGCGACCACACGACTTCGCCCTTGTGGACGATGCCAGCGGGCTGGTATTTGCCACCCGGACCAGTGAAGCCGCCTTCTGAGAAAAGCGAAGAGCCGGGAGCCGAAGGGAAACTGCTCTTGCCACCACCGCCAAACAGACTGAACAGTCCGCTCAATAACCCACCACCGCCACCAGCAGCGTTGTTGACCTTGAAGATGCTGTTAAGAACGTCGTCCAGAAGGGCATCTGCAATGCGGCTGAGCGCCCCCGCAAATGCGTCTGCGGCGCTCTCGCCGTGGATCAGATCGTCGATAAAGCCACGCGTCGCATCTCTCGCAACGTTGTTCCATTCATTCAGCTTCTGCTGTTCCTCTTGCGCTTTCCTAAGCGCTTCGGATTGCCGAGCATATGCGGCAGACTCCTGCTCGATTGCAGCAATCTTGTCGGGCGACAGCGTAATGCTTTCGAGGTCTTTTTCGCCCTTCTTGCGCGCCTCTTCGCGAAGGTCGGCCAGCGCTTTCTGCTCCAGATCTAGCGCTGTACGTCGCTTGACTTGAGCCTCATTGGACAAGCCAATAAGGTTCATTTCCTGGCGCAACGCCTCAGTCCTATCTCGGACAGCCTGAAGGTCTTCTGAGAAGCGGTCAGATGCGGTTTTTTTGGGAGCCTTTGCCCGCTTCGGCGTACCGAAACCTCTGTTTTTGTCTGTGTCCAGATCGGACGGGCGGCGATCTGGTGTCGGCCCGTTATCCGGTAGCGGAAACTGCGTTCCTTGGATTGTGGCGTCGGCGCCGAATTGGGAATCCTGCTGGCCTGCTCCTCGCCACGTCCTCGGATCATTGATCCTCGAGGTCGCAACAGAGGTGACCTCATTGACCTTTTGGACGCTATCCGCGGCAGTCAGCGCTGCCGCCGACAGTGTGGAGAAGTATTTGGCGAACTCAGCGAGCGCGGGGATGCCAGTGCTGTTGATCGCCGCACTTAGAGCGGCCTGCACACGGTCGACATCTTCAGTCTGTGCCTTGCCTTCTTCGGCAGCCTTCGCGAAGTCATTGAATGCTGACTGGAGGTTCTTGATAACGTCAGCTTCTTCACCTGCAGACTG
Organism: Agrobacterium burrii; assembly: GCF_017313405.1. Classification (NCBI taxonomy): domain Bacteria; kingdom Pseudomonadati; phylum Pseudomonadota; class Alphaproteobacteria; order Hyphomicrobiales; family Rhizobiaceae; genus Agrobacterium; species Agrobacterium burrii. The sequence continues at coordinate 36,566 of NZ_JAFLNA010000001.1, read as the reverse complement.
AAGTTGCGAAACCAGATCGGCAATGGTGGCGCGCGTACTTTCGACCTCTTTGCGTACGTTAGCGAGCGTATTGGTATTTACAATGTCGGCGCCCTTGGTGAGGTCGGCATTGTCCTGCGCTCGTTTCAGCTGGTCGGCGTAGTCGCGCAAAGCGGGAACGGCATCGCCCCAGCGTTCGGCGACCGCAGCAATCAGCGCAGCCTGCTCTTTGAGCACTTCGGCGGACTTATCGCCTTCGCTCATAATCGTCGAAAAGTACTGAAATGCCGCTGTGCCTGCGGCGATGACGCCGATCGTCACCAGCGACAACGGAGAAATCACCGACGCGAAAGCAGCCGCAAGACCTTGGCCGACACCCTGCCCGCTATCTTTAATCTGCTGCAGGACGGCCGAAAGCTGGGTGCCCTGCTGCAGGGCGATCTGAATGGGAGACATTCCCATCGCTGCGGTCACGCCGATGTCCTGGAACTGAGCGGCAATGTTTGCGGTATTGAAGCTGTTGCCGGTACTCGCCGTGACCGTAGCCTTCAGAGCGGCGTTGCGACCCTTAATGGCCGCGGTCGACGCAAGCGCCGCCTGTCGCTCTCTCTGGATCGCCGACGCCATCTCGTTGGCAGAAATTGCGCCGGCGGCATGGGCCTGCCTAATTTCGGCTACCGCGCTTTTGTAATTCGAAATTGTTGCGAACAACGGGCTGTATTTGGCGCGGAGGCGATCAAGCTCTTTCTGCTGATCAGCGAGAACCCCGTTCCATTCTTTTGCTGCCGTCGTACCGATGCCCACCATGCTGTTGATGCGATCCTGCATCGATGTGGTCATCGAGTTGTTGATCGACTTACCGGTAGCGGCAAAACGTTTCTCGATGCCGCTGGATGCCGCGCCTACGTCCGACACCAGCCGATTTAGCGCACGCTTTACGGTTGCAAGGTCGGTGCTGATTGAGATAATCAGATCATCACTGTTGTTGCCGGCCAAGTCGGTGTCCTAACGTGAAAAAGCCCGCCAATGGCGAGCCGAGAAGGATGGATATGCCCAAGTGCAAACGATGCGGGACGGACTATTATCTGGGCGGGAAAGACGGCCACTGCGTTGACTGTGAAGAAGCAGTCGCGACAAGCGAAGGCGACGCCAAAAAGCAGTCGATCATCATGACGACTTCGATTGACGTGCCCAACCGTGAAGTAGATAGCGTCATATCGATCGTCGCGTCCGAAGCTGCCCTCGGCATGAACATTTTCAAAGACGTGGCCAACAATTGGCGGGACTTTGTGGGCGGCCGGGCAAATGCATCGCAAGCCTCCCTCAAGGAGGCTCGTCTCGCGTGTTTGGATGGCCTAAGGTCAGAAGCTCACGCGGTCGGAGCTGATGCGGTGATCTCCGTCGACCTCGATTATAATCAACTCGCGACCGGTGGTACCGGGGGCATACTTTTTGTCGCGGCTACGGGTACGGCCGTTAAGCTAAAGCCAGCGTAATATCTTTGGGGGTACCATGAAAATAGCGATGGCAATGGCGGCTTCAATGGCCGCAGTCCTTACGGGCTGCACCAAAATGGAGCAGTACTATCCAAACGGGCAAGTCGTTGAGATCGACGGTATTGAATTTTCCGTCTCTCCTATGGGCAACAAGGCTGACTCTTACAAGGCGATGCCGAACAATCCAAAAGACCAGTCATTCCTGATGCTCGATCCGATGGTTTGGGTTCGGAACACTAAAGCGATCGAAAAGGCCACTGGATGCAGTGTCTACCGCGAGAGCGTGAAGAATCATGAGAACACGACCTTTGCCGCGGTCGACTGCTCAGCTAAGCCGAGCCCGGCTTAGCCTAACCACCGTACTTCTTGATCAATTCATCCATTTCTTCGTCAGACGGCGGCGCCACGGACTTTTTGGCTCCGTTCGCTTCGGCCTTGCCCTTCACCGCAAGGGTGAACTCGGTCAAGCTAGACGCCCAGAATATTCCTGGGGTCCAGCCGAGGCCGCCGAATGCGATCTTTTGCCAGTCGCGCCAAGGGAAAGGTTCTTCTATGCCGCCTTTTGAGCGGCTTCCCCGTTTCCCTCGTCGTCCTCATCGAAATGATGAGACAGCGCCTCGGAAATAGCCTTGGCGACGGCACCGAAGTGCTTGAGCTTCAGCGCGCCAATTGCCGCGACTTTGTCGCCGCGCACAGTAAGCAGGTCGAGTGCGGCCACAGTAGCGGCCGGCTCGACGCCTGAAAGGCGAAGAAACAGATCGGACATGCTCTTGCAGGAAAGGCGCGAAGACACGGCGGCAAGACGGCCCATCTCCGCGACGATCACCAGCGGCTCCTTGCCGACCCACAGGCCGACCTCCCCGCGAGCTCCGTTCACTTCCAACGGAAAAGGCTTTTCAGGGCTGCTCAATTACGCCTCCGCAACAAAGGCAAGAGGGCCGGCAGCGACGAACGTGGCCGTGAATTCCATATTGCCTTCCATCTCGCCGCTGAACTCAAATTCAGAAGCGAACCAAGGGCCAGTGTAAGTACCGAGGCCAGGCACAATCACCTTGGCATTGAACTTCGTGGCGTCGTTGACGTGCACCATGAACGCAGTGTTCGAAGCGCTCTTCACGAACTTGCCTGAACCAGAGAACGTGCGATTCTTGATCCCCGGATCTGCTGTTTTCTGCGGCGTATTCGCAGGATTGGCGCAGTCCGGAATAGTCGTATCGACTTCATTTGCGGACATATTGAAGCTGCGGGTCGTAAGACCGCACAGGTTCGAAAAGACTTCAGGAGTTTCGCCGTCACCGATCTGGATGAGCAGCGTACGACCAATCTGTTGACCGTCGGCCATTTGTAAACCTCAAAAACTAGGGGTGGTGGCCAATCAGGCCGGTGTCTCGACGCGCGCGACAAACTCGACGACACCGTGGGTCGTGACTTCGTCCGGGTCTTTGAAATGACGGGTGTCTTGCCGCGTGATCGATATCAATCGATGTGAGGGCAGCACTAATGGCGCTTCATCCAGAGCCTCGACGACCTCGTGAATGATTTCCTTCAGCTCCTTGAAGCCTCCGGAGTATTGCGACCAAACGTGAATCGTCACGTAGATGAGGTTCGACTTTAAACAGCCGACATCATCCCTGATGACTTGGCTTTCGCCGTATTCGACGTATGGGAACGGTGCGTTGGTCGGCGGTCTGTCATAAATTCTCTGCGCCACCTTCGCCGTCAGGCCTGCTCGCGCCTTCAGCCTCGCAACGATGGCACCCTGGAGTTCTAGATCGGGGCTAGCCATTACTTTTTCATGGCCTCCCTCACGCCTCGCCAGACTGCGTCGTTGATGCGCTTCTTCGCTTTTGCCCTAAATGCTCGCCACGTCGGGAAAATATGCGGTTGCGCCCGCGTGCCAGGGTGCATCTTTGCGCCGGCCGCCTGCTTCTTGCCGGCAACAGTACCGCCACCCTTTGAAACGTTGTGCGGTCGAGTACCAAACTCCAGAAAATGCCAAATCCACGCAGCGAAAACGCCAGTCGCATCCGGATCCTTGCTGGCCGATGCACCGACAAGCGCTTTCGCAGTCGGTCTGTCAGAAATCTTGGCGCCCTGTATAGAGGCAGCGTAGTCGCCGGCCGTTGCGCTGTTGCTTATCGGCGTTCGGTCAGAAATTTTATCGGCGGCTTCGGTAGCGATCTGTAGCTTCGCTTCGGCGGCGTACTTGTTGGCGAGCGGAGCGACCTGATTGAGCTTTTTCGTCAGCGCTTCGCGGCCTAGAACCTTTGCCTTAATCACGACGCCTCCCCTTGCACCACAAGCAGCTCGATCAACTGGTTGCGCTCGTCGATGTTGACAGCAGCCTTGATCGCGTAGACCACACCGGTGCGCTTGTTCCGCGCCCGCCAAGCTGGTGTGATGGCGCGCGTGCGTTCGTTGCTCCGGACAGTCATCGTGAAAGGCTGGATGCCCTGCAGGCGGCTGGCTATGACGGGCTCAGAACCGACGCGCGGGTCAAGGCGGGCGGGCTCGACGAATTGCTCCGCGAATCCGACTACCACGCCACCATACCCATCATCGCCCTCGACCTCAGCCTCAAAGCCGATGCGCTCACTCAGCGAGCCTGCGCCCGCTCTTTTGCGTTTTGGCATTCGGTCGGTCCTTGGTGGGTTCGGCAGCCTTAGCCGCTATCGCAGCCGCGGCGCACTTGCGCGTGACGTTGTAGAGACCGGCCTTATAGGCGATGGTGAAGGCTGGCTGGCGCCAGTCGAACGGTTCATGGAAACGGAGCCACATAGTCATCCGCCAATGTTCGCCATACACGCCACGGTGCCAGAAGCATTCGGACTGCGCGGGGAAGGACCGCGTCACCTGTTGCCTTCGGGTCAGGCTCGCGCACCTCGTAGAGGTCACCGGTCACCAGAAGGATCGCCGACACGATTGCGGGCGTTGCAGCGATGCCGTCGGCGGCCGTGGGTGTTTCGCCTGCGGCTACGACTTCGCGATCAAGATGCTGCGTAACAATGCTCTCAGCGGCGTCGCGATAGAGGCCGATCTCCGCATCTTCATCTTCATGAAAGACACGGAGATGCTTCTTGACGGTTTCGAGATCGACGATCGCCATATCAAGCCGCCACAACTGCGGCCGTCGGCGCGCTTGTGACGGGCACGCTGCCCTTGTCATTGGTAGCGGTCACGCGAACCGTGATGGCCTTTCCAACATCGCCAGCGACCGGCACATAGGTGGCCGCAGTGGCGCCCGAGATCGCGACGCCAGCAGCAAACCACTGCCGCGCGAAAGTCGGCGAGCCGGACCATGTGCCCGTCGTCGACGTCAACGTCTGGCCAACCTGCGCTGTGCCAGTAATGGCAGGAGCAACTGAATTCACCGGTGAGCCGATACCGTTAACGATACCGGCGCCGATATAGGATGCGACCCTGCGCTTACGAACCTTCGTTGACAGCATCGGGTTTGTCCTTCTTCTTCGTCGAGCGAGCAGAGGAGATCACCGGCTTGTCAGCGGCTTCGTCCGCGGCGTCGTCTTCAACAGAGGCGCCAGCTTTAACTTCGCCGATGATGTCGACCAAGCCCAGCTCATCGAGCTGCTTCGCCTCGCCCGCCTCGACCTTGAATGGATCGCTCTTTTTGGTCTTCAGCTCTTTGCCGACGGCGAACGTGCGCTTGGCTTTCACTTCTAGAAAATCGGTCATGTTCACTCCCTTCCAAGGAAGGGGAGCCGAAGCTCCCCTCAGATCAATTAGGCGCCTTCGACATCGCCAGTCACGAAGGACTCGGGGCGATAGACTGCGAACGCCAGACGCTCTTCAGCGCGGATGGTGAACATGTTCTTCTCGAAGTCGTCCACGTTCTCGCTCGAGAGCAAAACCTCGATTTCCATGCGATCGAAGATCTGGGCGGCGAAGCTGAACGCGCCGGTGAGGAACTCGCCTGCGGCCATGGCCTGCGTCGAAACGACAGGCAGGTTCCAGAGCGTCGGAGTGAGCGAGCCCTGTGGATTGCCGATAATGTAATTGCCGCCGGCATCCTTGGTCAGCTCGATCTTTGCCCAGTCGATCGGGTTCAGAACGAACGCGGTTGCCGGATACTCGGCAAGAACGACCTGCAGAACAGCCAGACGCAGACGGTCAATGCCCGTTTCGTCAGAGGCAGCGAACGCCGGATTGAACGCGGTAGCCTGCGGAACCAGACCGTGGATGTTCTGGCCAGTGCCAGAGCCATTCAACAGCTGATTTTCCTCGGCGAAACGGAGACCGTAGCGAGCGCGGCCGTCGATGTAGGAGCGAAGCGCAGGCGCGTCGTCCAGGATCTGACGAGAGGCCTTGAAGAGGTGCGCGATCGTGCGTACCGGCGCGGACGTCATGTCGAACGTCAGATCCGAATAAGGCTTCGCAGTCGTTTCAGCGACCGGTGCAGCGTTGTTCGTGTAGCCGGTTTCCTTGACATATTCGATCGAGCTCGAAGCAGTCTGACCAGGCAGCACGAGGTCGCGGATCGTCAGCTGACGCTCAGGCAGACCAAAGATGCCAGGAACGCGAGCGCCTGGAACCAGAGACGTACCCTGAGAGCGGCCGGCGCCGACGGTGGTATTGGCAGAGGTGATGGCAGCGCGGTCAGCCTTTACGCGGATTGAGCCGCGAGATGCACCGGTGAGCATACCGGCCTTGAACTCGGCAGAATCGATCACGAGGTCACCGAGCGACTTCTGCTCGTTTTCGCCGATCTCGTTTTCTCGAGCGGCGCGCTTCTCCATCTCGCCGAGGCGGGTCGTAACGTCGCCAAGTTCAGACAGAGCCTTGTCAGTCTTTTCCTTCAGCTCCGCCGAAACTTCGCCGTTGGCGGCAAGCTTCGTGGTAAAGTCGGCTGCGAGATTGCCCACCTGCTCCTTGATGGACGCAAGCGAAGTACCGAGCTCGCCGATCTTATCGGCAAGTTGATTATCAGCCATGAGTGGCTCCTTTATCGAATGAGTGGTGATTTTGCTTCAGCGATAAGCCGGTCAATGGCTGCCAAAGCAGCAGCATCCGTCTCGACGTCAGGAGCCCCCTGACCATCTTTGAGGTAGAGCCGAGCGGCCCGCTCTGCCTCAGAGCCCGACAACCCCATCAGTCCCCTGATGCCGTTTTCGAACTCGCGTTTTGTGATTTGTTCGCCGGCCGTCATCTTCACGACCAGCGTTTGCGCAGCCTCAGCCTTTGCGGCGTTCGCAGCCTTGATGCGCCTTACCGGCGCAGGCTCAACGTCGGCGCCGTAGCGGGCCAAAGTCTCATCCAGCGTAGCAATACGGTCGACCATGCCGCGGTCCATCAGCGCTTCGGCGTAGAAAACGCGGCCTTGGCCGTAATTGTCCTCGACTTTGCTGACCGTCACGCCGCGCCCTTCGGCGACGGACGCGACGAAGCGATTGTAGGAGCGATTCACGCCATCTTGGACATGCGCCAGCGTATCCTTGCCAAGCGGCTCGGTTTCGTTGCCTTCGACCTTGTGCTTGCCAGCAGAAATGTAGGTGCGCTTGATGCCGCGCTGCTCAAGGGAAGCCGACAGGTCATCGTGCGCGGTGTAAACACCGATCGAACCAGCGCGGCCGGAAGGCGTAACGACAATTTCGTCGGTAGAAGCTGCAATCCAGTAAGCAGCGCTCGCCGCCAAGCTGTTGACCTGCGCAATGATCGGCTTTTCGCCGCCGCGCAGCTTGCGGATTTCGGTCGCGAGCTCGTCGGTTCCTGGAACCGTGCCGCCGGGGCTGTCGATATCGAGCACAACGGCCTTGATGTCCTCGTTCGAAAGCGCTTTGTGCAGCGCTTTCTTGATGCCGGCATAGGAAGTGCCGCCGCTCATCGCGGAAAACAGGTCCATTTTATCGGCCAGAACCCCATAAACCGGGATTACGGCGACGCTGCCGCTGGTTTCAGCAATTTCCTTGGCTCGCGCATCGTCGATCGATGCCGCGAACTCGGACGAAAACAGCTTCTCACCTTCGGCCCGCGCCACCAAAACATCAGCCAAAACGCCCAGTTTTTCGCGCTGAATAGCCCAAGGTTCGGCCAGAAAGGCCGAAATCAGGTGTTCAAACTTCATGATTTTCCCTTATGCAGCGCGCGCTGCTGGCGTTGGCGCCGGAGTTTCGGTCTTGCCGAGCGTATCGAGGCGCGTCATCGTGCCATTAACGATCGCCTTGTTGCCGCCGTCCACTGGCGCTTTGTCTTCGTAAGACCGAGCCTCATCGACGAGGTAGATGCCGTTCGTGACCATCTTCGACAGGAATTCTGCTCGCGCCGTGCTGTCACCGCGCAAGAGTTCTTCCATGTTGAATTTCACCTTCGTGGTCTTTCTGGTCTTTGCGTCCAGCAAGTCACGATAGATTGCCGCTTCGATGCGCTTAAGCATCGGCCGCATGCAGGTCTTGGTGAATTGGAGGATCAGCTGCTCGATGCCGCTGCCCCAGGTCGTAGTGCCGTTGGCCGCGTGCCCGATCATAATGGGCGGCACGCCGAAGATGCGGCAGATCTGCTCGACGCTGTACTGCCTCGCCTCAAGGAATTGAGCATCCTTCGGGTTGATCGACATCGGATACGGCTTGAAGCCAGCCTCCAATACCGTCACCCCACCGGCCTTCTCAGCACCGGCGAATTGCGTCAGAGTGTCGGATATCTGCTTGCGTTGCTCAGGCTTCAGGATCTGATCCGAGCTAACGATGAGCGAAGAAAGTAGGCCGTTCTTGAACATCCGGCCAGCGACTTTTTCGCCTGCCAATGCGCTCCCGACCGTATTGCGCACAACGCCGATAGGCGACATGCCGCGATCACAGCCCGGCAGCCGGACGCCGCGGACGTGAAACATCTTGCCTTCTGGCACTCGACGCTTTTTACCGTCTTCCGTCACCTCGTAGTAGCGCGTGTTCCGGCCGTCTTTCGACCGGCACACATCAACGCTCAAAGGGTGAAGCGGGTTGAGCGCAACGAGGCGCTCGCCGTTCATCTTCTTTTCCGCGAAAAAGTTGCCGTCGAGCAGCAAGCACATTGCTGCCATCGACCAGAACTCTGGCGCCGTGTCGTCCATGTTCGGCATGTCGTGCAGAAGCTCGTAAAGCGGAGCGTTCTTATCGACCGTCACGCCGTCCTCGCCATAAACGATGCAAGGAAGCGTGCCGGCCGCGTTCTGCACGAGATTGACGCACGCCCAAACCGCATCGAGCGAAAGGGCGCTCTCGATCGTGACTGTCTCCCCGGACGTGGTACCGAGGCCAAAGAAGCCTCGCCAGAACTCGCCATCGGTGAGCTTGATAGGCCTTCCGACCCATCTCTCAAAAAAGCCCATCAGGCCCCACCACTAGGTTGCCCGTCACCAGGTGACAGAGATGATATTGTTGACGAAGTCGTCCAGGTTTCCGCTGTCGCCGCCCTCGTAGGTTCCGGCCATCGCCGTTGCCATTGCCAAGGCGACTGCGCCGTCGATGCGGCGTTCGCGGTTATGTTTGACGAGCTTTCGATTGCCGGCAGGATCCGACTTGACGGTGGCATTCATCATGCACATCGTAAGCACCGGATGGTCGCCGTGGGCGAGGTTGCCATTCAGGATGATACTTTCGAGCTCGCGTAGAGCCGGCGACATCGACTGGAAGCCCTGCCCAAAAGGCTGGAAAACAGCGTCGTCGCCTTCAAGCTGATCGTCCGAGAATCCAGCCTTCTGCAGCCACGGCTTCAAGTGCCTGAAATTCCAGCGGTCAAACGCGATCTTGCGAATGTCCATCTCTTCGAACCGGTCGCGCAGGTAATGCGCAACGAACTCGTAGTCGACGGTTCTGCCTGGGGCGGCTTCGAGATGGCCATCCTTGTGCCAGACATCGTAAGGCACCCGGTCGGCCTTGGCTTTGGCTCGGATGCCGTCTCCCGGCAGCCAAAACGTTGGTTTCACCTGCCAGATGGTCTTTCCGTCCTGCTCTTTCGGCGCCATGAGCACCAGAGCAGTCAAGTCGCTCACCTCAGAAAGATCGAGCCCACCAAACACAGGGAGATCATCAAAGTCCACAACTCGAGCGTTACACGCTCGCCAAATAGCCGGAGACACAAACGGTGCATTGGCATCGATCCTCTGGTTGAGATGGAGCCAGCGAAAGCTGGCTTCTTCGGTCGGCATACGTGCCGCGCGCTCCGCGTCGTCGCGAACCGATGAAACGGACTTGAACTTGCCAAGCGCAGGGTTTGCGGCCTGCCACGCTTCCTCGTCGAGGACGTCGCAATCAGCCGGAGCCGTATAGAGGTGCGAAACCGTTCGTGGTGCTTTTGATGTCTCGGCATCGTCCAGCCATCGCGAAAAGAGGTCGCCGTCAGTCGCTGCCTGCGTCGAGATAGCGAAGATCATCGCCTTGTCGCCATAGGCGCCTTGCGATGTCACGATCGCTTCGACGAAGTCGTCGTGCGGGCCTTTGATCTGGCCAACTTCATCCAGAATGGCGACGAGTGGCGAACCGCCGTGTGCGCTCTTGGCCTCGGCCGAGCTGGCGCGGTAAACGACGTTTTTGCGCAGGCCGACAATCATCTTACCGGACGGGACGATGCGATACAGCCCTTTAAGGCGCGGTGACATCATCAGCATCTTGCTGGCGTAGTTGAAAACTTCCGCAGCCTGATCACGAGAACGCGCGCCAGACATGATGCGGCTATTCGGAAACGCCTCTGGTCCAATCACGTGCCCGAGCAACAGACAGGCAATGGTAGCAGTCTTGGAATTCTTACGTGCGATCGACAGATATGCGCGCGACGTGCCGTTCGGATTGTCATAGACCGACAGGATGAAGGCCACCTGGAAGTCGAGCAGCCTAATCGGCTGACCGACCAGCGCGCCCTCTGGCACGACCAAATATTCTTCGATGAAGCGGCACATCTTCTCGCCGCGGGTGAGCTCCGACGTCGGTAGTCCGCGCCAGTCGCGCAGAACCGGGATCGGGCCGCACTTGATGGCGCCGACCACGGCCTCAGAAAGCATTCACAACCTCAATCAGGCTAGGAGTTCGTCATCCACGCTCGCGCCTGCCTCGATCTCCTTGGCTTGGTCTCGCCGCTTTGCCGCGTCCCTCGCCTCGCCTTGTACGGCGCGCGCATGCAGCGCCAGTGATCGGCGGAACGAAAGGATGGAAGACGCGTGCATCTGGACCACGGATTTTCGGGGATTGGCGACCGGCGTGCCTTTTTCGGTAACGGCGACTGAACCTTCGGTACGGAGCAGGTCTTGCTCCCTAACTAGGTCGGCCATCGTGCGAGCGAGCATCGCGGCAATCTCAAGCTGGTGCGCGGACCAGTCGGCGCGGGCGTATTCGGCAATGACGTTCTTGAAAAATGGGACGTCGCCGTCATCAAGGGGCACGTTTTCGGGAAACAAGATTTCCTCAGACGCCGCAGAAGCAATCCTTACGGCCTCGTCAACGCTGTCGACGCGGCTTTTCTTCTCAGACATGCGGAATCCCCTCACGCACGCGCGCTTGCGCACGCGCTAGGCAAAAATCTGTGTTTGCATTTGAATTGCGTTACCCCGGCGGTCCTGCGGTGGTCGGTCGGCCACTTTCGAGGCACCCCCTACCCACCGACCTCCACCGGATATCCATCAACACCAATCACCACGGCCTGCTGACCTCGCTCGATGCGAGCCTTCAATGTGTCGTGGCATGGAGCGCACAACGATTGCAGATTGGTCGGGTCGTAGAACAATGCCTCGTCGCCCTTGTGCGGCTTGATGTGGTCACATGAAGTAGCTTCGGTGACATCCTCTATCGCCAGGCAGAACCGGCATAGCGGCTCAGCCGTAAGCTGCGCCTCGCGCAGTCGCTGCCATCGCGCTGTCTTGTACAGGCGACGGTAAAGCGCGGCCTCGGCTGATCGGCCGTAGGGTTTGGGCATTGTGCTGCCTGGTGATTGGTCTGCGTGGCTGGATTCGAACCAGCGGCTCCCGCAGTCCAAGTGCGGTACTCTGACCAGACTGAGCTACACACAGATGAATGGTGCCGGCAGCAGGAATTGAACCCACGACGTCCTCGTTACAAAGGAGGCGCTCTACCTACTGAGCTATGCCGGCGTAATGGTGGAGCGTGTCGGAATCGAACCGACCGGCGGCAATCTTGCAAGGATTACCCGCTTACCCAGAGCACACCCCATTGAATGTGGCGGAAGACTGAGGAATCGAACCCCTGACCTTGCGGCCCCCTCGGTTTTCAAGACCGATTGCCAACCATTTAGCGGCGCCTTCCAGAGTTGGTGGGTGAAGCAGGATTTGAACCTGCGGCGTTTCTATGTGCCGGTTTTACAGACCGGTGCAGCTCCACCGTCGCTGCCGCTCACCCATGGCGGATGGTGTTGGATTCGAACCAACGCATCCTTTCGGATGTACTGTTTAGCAAACAGCTGCGTTACCGCTGCGCCAACCATCCATTCAAAAACTCAAAGCGGCCCGCTCAACCACTTAAGGGAACGGGCCGCACGATCACCACGCCGCGGAGGAGAACGCGCATGGGATTGGAAATGGCCGACGAATGCCGCGTGCAAGCCGCTAGCATCTTGCGTCAAATGGCCAATTGGTTGCGGAGGTGAGATTTGAACTCACGGCCTTCAGGTTATGAGCCTGACGAGCTACCAGACTGCTCTACTCCACGTGATAGTTACCCGCATCGTTCAGCGGCTGCACCGAATGCAGCATGACGGCGGGGCGGTCGTAACCGCAAAGGGGCGAAGATATCTTTCGATACCCTCTCACCCCTCGGTGCGCTGAAACGGCGTGGCTGCCACTGCCTACGCCGCACGACTGCGAAAGCGTTGAAGGGCAAGGGCTTCTAGGGCCTTTTCTCGCTTATCTATCTCCTGCCACTTCACGCTGATCGTTCCGCACGCCATGCCAACGATGGCTTTCCCCGCAACGGAAGGCCTCCCGTCCTCACCGGTCGTCCTACCCACATCGGTATAAGATCGTCCACCTAACACCGCATCCTCGAACGGCTCAACCAGCGGTCCCAAAGCGTTGCGCAGTTCTGCCAGAATGGGCTTTGCGTCAATGTGTTCATTCAGAATTTCGTCGGTGATCTTGACGTGCAGGCTTTCCGACTTGATGACGCTGCCTGACGCAACATTGTCGTTGGCTGCGACGATGGTTCGTTTAGCAGCGGAAGCGTATGATCCTCGGCTTTTTTTGATCTTCGTCGTAACCTTGATCTCGCCGTCCGGCATATCTTTCCAGTCGGAAGCTTTCGCAGCATCGATATCGGCTTCTGGCGTCAGCTTCTTCGTTTCCCGCACAACCTCGCCGCCATCTGCCTTGCTGTAGTCCAGCCCCTTCAATGGCTCGGCCTCGCACAGGGCAACTAGGCGACGATATCGGATCACAATAGCAATCATGTCCTCGCGCCCTTCCCGACGAAGTGCCTCTAGCAACGGGAAGTCCTCTCCATCACTCTGTCGGAACGCCGGATCACCAATCGACTGTCGCTTCACTATCGCCCTCCGAACCTTCGCCATTTTCCTCGCCTCATCCGCCGCCTTGGTTTTTGCTCTCTCTCGGCCATCCGCCCTCTCCTGTGCAGTCGGCGGGGTTTTGAGAACGTCTCTCGTTTTTGTTTCCTCGATTGGCTCCCACTTCCCATCCACCTTACGGAAGCGGGTGTTCGTCCTGTATGGATGCGGCTGGTCTCCGGTGAAGGCTACCCTGCCAGTGGCGTCAATGATCTGGTCTTCCTGTTCGCTCATCAGACGATCCTCTTGCTGTAATCGGGAATTACTTTCACTTCTGGACCGATCGGCAGTTCTCTTATTGCCTCGCTGAGGGGTGTTGGCTCTTCGTCTTTCCCTTCGGCCATTCTCGCGCAGCACTCTCTGACGAACTCACGCTGTCGGCACGCTAGTATCCACGCTTGGTCTTTGTGTATGAAATCTTTGCCACCTACATACTCATGAAAATGACCGAGAACGCGTCCTTCCAGATTCAGGAACTGCTCTAGAATTGCGGTCCTAACGATGTCGTATCGATCCTTGCGCCGCGAATTTTCCAGCCAGTCGAAAGCGCTACGAATGCTATCAATTGTCTTCTGGCGGTTTACGTATTGGTACGCCTCGATACGTACCGGAATTTCGTCTACGTCTTCCTCGTTCATATCCGTCTCCCCTGTGGTGCTAGCGCTTGGTAGGCGCCGTTACTGCTGCTTCCTGTTGTCGTTATCCGCCAACCAGTCTTTGACGATTGCCACGGCTTTGCTGGCCGCCTCTGCCGTGGACGTGAACCGCACCACCTCCACTGGATGCCCCAGCCTCGCCAGTGACGCGTGACGCTCAACCTGCGCCGGTGATAGCCGACCTTTACCGACTTTGTTCTCGATCATCCGCAGCACACCGCCCTTGAGATAAATCCGCAGATCGGCTTCACCTGGTGTCAGCCCGGTCGCGATTGCGTCAGCCTGGGCACGCGGGCCGCGCTTCGCGCTGTTCATGTCGCCAGCAAGCAGGAACTGTCTACCGAACTCTGGCAGGGCTCGCAGCGCACGAACCTGGGCAGCCTGTCCATCGCTTTCCTTGATGGGTGCGTCGGCTACGGTTACCTTGCCCTTGGGTGAGGTGCGGATGACGACACGCTTCCCGTTGATACGAGTGGTCTGGCTGGTGGCTTTGCGGATGCTGGTGGCTTTTGCCATGTTGGCCTCCTCGTGTGGTGTGGTGTCGTGGTGGCGACACACATACTTTCCGAGAACGGCCTGAAAACGGGTAGTGGATTTTGGAAATATTTTTTGCGCAAATAAAAAGCCCCGCCAGAAGCGGGGCTGCGTTGCTATGCAGTAGCGCGGACACTGGAACTGTGTTTGCTTGCCGGCACAGGGCTTGCCATCACCATCGGCATCCCAGCTTCAAGGCATGCTGCGATAAATGCCTCTCTGGCGACTTCGGAGGGCGTTGCCCATTCCAGAGCGGCACGACATTTGTCGACCGCTCTTTTGTATCGCTCTCCGCGTCGGAGCGGCCACTCTGCTTCCAAAAAATCCAGCGCATCGAAAACGCTGAGGAATGTTCTCTCTAGTCCGCACTGAAGCCGGACGCGAACTGGTACTCGAAATAAAACATCTTGGCTGTTCATTTCTTACCTCCAATCCAAAACAACCAGATTACGAAGCGAGAAAAAATATTGGTGGCGCCGCCCTCGGCGTCAAGACTGGCTGGACAAAAAAACATCGCCGGCCCTGTGTCTTAGTGCTGCTCCCCATCACGGTGAGGACAGCGCTTCATGAACTTGTCTATTTTTGACCGATCGCCGCCGAAGCGCTCCAGGACCTCCACGGCCAGATGCAGGCTGACCGAGTATTTCTGTTGCAGTTGCTCGACGGTGTACGGCTGTGGTTCGTTGTCTGGCATGGCGCCCTCCTTGTGACGCGAAAATGCGGCCACCCTGATTCGAGTTCCAGCCTTCTCGGCAGGTTGCAGCCGGACCGCCCTTCTGCCCGCTGCACGTTGCCCGAATAAAAATCATCTTGAGAACCGTGCGCGCGGCACACCGCCCTGCACGGTTGCACGTGTAGGGGTATATATAAATATATACCCTACTAAACGTGCACTAACCGGGCAGCGCTGTGCAGGTGTCTCCGCCCGGATGTGCACAGTTACTGCACGGATAGAATTTTGAGAACCGTGCAGTATTTAAAGTTGAATTATGGATTATAGTTTGGTTGTATTAGGACGGCGGTATATGGGGGATTTTTATGGCTAAGGGCGGAACAGGTGCAGGGCTCACAGCCGAGGAAAAAAGCCTCGTAAAAGCGATGCTAGATGATGGCGAAAGAAGCCAGGACATTCATGTTCTTATCAATCACGGTCGACACCCAACGGTAAACCATGGCCGCCTTGGCTCCGCTAAAGCACAAACCGTGACAGCCGCTACTCCTGATGAAGTCGCTAAATACAAGCAAATGAAGCGGAGTTTCGATCCTGTTACGGGTCTTAACCCATACACCGACGAAAAGTTGATTAGGTCGCGAGAGGCAATGATTCTTGCGGTATCCATATTCAATAACGCCTCATACCGTTTTAAGACAGAAGTTTTCTCCATGCTGGCAAACGTCGCTTGGTGCTACTTGATGCATGACCATTACGAGAAGAAGGGCGTGAGTCCGACCAACGCAGATGGGACCACTTGGGCCTTGAGCCACATGTTGGAAAAGGGTGATTGCCCTCTTTCATTAGGAATAAAAAGCAACCTCAAAGCTATCAAGGCGATCAGAGACGAAGTCGAGCACCGACTATTCGGCCGTAGTGACGGAAATTGGCTAGCGATATTTCAAGCGTGTTGCCTTAATTTCGATAAGACCATTGTCGAGTGGCACGGGGAGAGAGTGAGCCTCCAGAACGATCTTTCCGTGGCGCTTCAGTTCGGCAAGATGACAATTGATCAAGCCTCTCAAATCCACGCTTACGACATCCCACCCAACATCGCAGCACTTGATGCCAGTCTTATTGCAGGGAAGAGTGATGCTGAGCTGGATGATATCGAATACCAATTTAAAGTCGTATACACGCTCGACAGCGCTTCCAAGAGCAAATCGCACATCCAGTTCGTCAGCCCGGATTCTCAGGAAGGAAAGGACATACACAATGTCCTCCAAAAATATCGCGTCGCTGATGAGATGTACCCTCACAAACCGAGCGACGTAGTCAAAGAGGTGGTCAAGGCAAACAAGATATTTACGATGAACGACCACACCAAAGCTTGGAAAAAATATAAAGCTAGACCCAACAACGGGGCAAAGAAGCCTGACCGCACAGACAAGTCGTATTGCATTTATCACGTGGCCCACAAGGATTACACGTACAATCAAGACTGGGTGGAAAAACTTATAGCAGAGGCTCCGGAAAAACCGAAAATGCCTATCCATCCGTACTTCGAAGCCGCACTGGTGAGCGCCGATAATGTCGATCAAGATATGAACGTAGATGTCCAACTGGCACCTGAATAACAAAAAAGGCCGGGGCGAAACCGCACCGACCTTCCTGTCGCTTGTCATCTTCTGCCAGTACATCCGTGGTCAGTGCGCAAGCTACTTGCGATCCAGAACTCGCGACGACGGTATTGGTTCCGCAAAAAAAGCCGCCAGCCCCGCAAGGCCGACGGATCTATTTTTTTACCACCAAAATGGTGGTTTTCAGTTGCGAAACCACCAAAATGGTGGCATAAAGAATTCACCGAAGCAAAACCGCTTCGGCAACCGACTGGAGGATACCATGAGCATCAAGCTCACCGTCCAAGTCCGGTTCGGCAAGTGGAGATTGACACTCTCCATCGGCCGGTAAACTGGGTGCCGGAGGGGCTGCAACCTCTCCGGTTCCCAAGATAACAAAAGAGAGCGTGGAATTCAATGTCGGGTGAAGAACTGAAGGCGTTGAGGAATGCTGCCCACCTCAATCAGCGACAATTCGCTGCGGTGATGGGCGTTCCTCTCCGGACGTACGAGAATCTTGAAAGCGGAAGGGTCGATGTCCGTCTTGTGCACATCAATGCTGCGAAATGGGCGATTGTCGAACTTCTCAGTGGAGATGACCTTGGCTTTGTCAGTGCTCCTGACGATATTGCCGTTATAATCGAACAAGCAGCGGGAAGGATCTCCTAACCCGCCCTCACAAACACCGCCAGCTCGCGCCTAACCGGGTCCCGCTCCTCCCTCTCGACCAGCGCGCCTTCACGCATAAGGGCGGACACAAGGCTGGCCGCTCGCTTACGCTGCACGTTGTCGTCCAAATCCAGCCCCACTGCGTACGCTACAGCGCTTCCGACCCAGTTCTTGGCCTTTGGTGACTTCTTGTAGTCGGACGCGCTCACAGCCGCCAGAATAGACGCACGCTGGTCGTCTGTGAGGTCTCCCGCCACATCCTCGGCGCTCGGCCAATGCCACTCTGTAACTACCGGCGCGAAGTCTTGCGGCTGGGCGAGGCCTGTGCCGTTTCCGAGCGGTGTGGACACCAGATGGCGCCACTCCGCCTTGTGCGAAAGCGGCGTCAGGTTCGACTTGCCGTAAGTGGTATAGAAGTAGCCAAAGCGGTCAGCCTTATCGATGCCAGCCTCGCCTGCCTGCTCCTCTGACATGCGATTGAGAACGCGAACCGAGCGCGCTGCACCGATCAATGACACGGCACCGCGGGCATCTTCGACGGTTGCCTCTCGGTCCGCCACCTTGCGCAGATGGTGCACGATATCGATCGAACAATTGGTGTAGTCGGCAATCTGCGCCCACAGCTTCGCCACCTTGTCGATCGCCCCGTTGTCATTTTCGTTCACGCCGTGCGTGGACACGAATGGATCCACGATCATGACGTCAATGCCGTATCGCTCGATCTGCTCGACCACCGCCTCAACGATCGGCTGCTGGATGCGAACGCCGACCTTCTTGTCTTCGATGGCGACGCACAGTTCCTGCTCGCGACCACTGTCCAGGAACAGATGTCCCTCAAGATCGGCAGGCTTCAGCTTGTAGTGGATGCAAGCAGCCATGATGCGCCGCTCCATTTCGTCACGCGGGTCTTCTGCATTGAATATCCACGTGCGCAAGCGCTTGGGTGGCTTGATCCCTAGCAGTGCCCTGCCCGACACCATGGCAAGTCCTTCCGCGATGCTGGCCGACGTCTTGCCAAGGCCGCCCGGCGATACCGTGACCGACACATACTTGCGAATAAAATGCGAGCCGTAGGCAAACTCACGGCGCGGCAATGTCTTTGGGTCGATCCATTTGAATGCCGTCGCCGTGATCGGCGATTGCGGCACGTTGTCGTTGACGGGCTCTATATCACCAGCAGGTGATACGACTTCCTGTGCGGGAATATCTGCGTCGTCTCGCGGCACATCTTCCCGCGCGGTAAGGTCGTTGTTGGTCGCCGCCGCCTGCTCGCGCAACCTACCCTTCTCAAGCCCGCGCTGGATCATCCGTGTGATGTCCACGAGGCGCGTGTTGTCGTGCGCCGGGAAGTCCGGCTCCGGAATGTGGCGTGGGTTCTGAATGCCAGCCCTTAGGCCATTCTCGATCGTCTTGCAGCAACGCGACCAGTCCCTGCCCCAACCGCGCGCTACGTCCTGCAACAAGGCGCGTGCCTCAGCCTCGCTAAGCGCACCGGCACCTACGATAGTGCCGATCGAAAACGCCGCGTCATTGAGCGCGTTATTGCGCGTGCCCATGGGAGCGCCAGAAAGGTCGGCAAGCTCACGGTCCACGGCTGCATCCACGTACGCGTTGTTGGTCGCAGCCGACAGGCTATACTGCGTGTGAGATGGCGCAGACTTCGGCAACAGCAGGTCGAGCAACCATGCCGGCGCGTCCGCTATCTCGCGCGTGTCGGTCTCCCATTTGTAGGAACGCCCGTTGGCCATCCTGCTGCCGGCGGCCAGCACGTAACCGCCCTCGGACCTGATATCCACGCCAGCGCCAAGAGCGCCGCGGTTGCGCGTGCCCACGACGTACTTGAAGTAGATATGGAGGCCGCCGTTCGGGCTCGTCACGCGGGCCGTGTCGGGCAGCGGTCCATGCTCCGCTTCCATCTCTGACAGCCAGTCAAAGCCGTTGGCGCCGCCCGGCTTGTTGTCGATGTCGAGAGCGAAGAAGCCTGTCTTCTCGCCCGTCGGCAAGCCGACGGCTGCATCTGGCCAATCCGACCACCATCTTTCGATGATGCGCGGAAAGCGCGTTGCGCCCTTGAAGCCATTAGGCGTCAAAGGCGTCTTTTCGCCAAGCGTGATAAGCTCGCCGGTCGCCTGGTCAACTTGCTCCTCGGCATGCGAGCGGCAGGGAAACACCGGCCAGCCTTGGGCGGCGTAGTGTTGCGCTAGTTCAAGCGGCGTTTGCAATGGGGGTCTCCTGATTGTCGTTGGCGGGCATCAGTTTCTGTATGCGCTGACCGAGCCACACGAACTTGGGCACTGCCCAACTGTTGCCGAGAGCCTTGTATCGAGGGCCGTCCGGCGAGAACATCCACGCGGCCGAGCGTCTTGGTGTCGATCTTGGTG
Source organism: Agrobacterium burrii (assembly GCF_017313405.1). Classification (NCBI taxonomy): domain Bacteria; kingdom Pseudomonadati; phylum Pseudomonadota; class Alphaproteobacteria; order Hyphomicrobiales; family Rhizobiaceae; genus Agrobacterium; species Agrobacterium burrii. The sequence continues at coordinate 17,087 of NZ_JAFLNA010000001.1, read as the reverse complement.
AAGTCGCCCCAGTTGGTGAGAACCGACTCGACCGGCAACCTGGACACTGCCTTGAGGGCAGTTTTTCGCGAACGCTGGTCCTTCAGCTTGATGCCCGGTTCTCCTGGGTTAGGCATGTACTTTGGACGCCCTGCGCCATAGTGGTGCGCTAGCACGAAAGCAGGGAACGGTTCGATTTCTGCCACGCCAATACATTGCCAGCCAAGCGGGTGCCAAGCAACCGACGCAGCTTCTATTCCGCTGCACACGGACAAAAAGCGTAGGCCGGCGTGATTGTCATTTGCATGCTGCATCTTGCCCTCCATCAAAACGGCGCCTCCGAAAGCGCCGCCCTAAGTCCCCGCGCGCACCCCTCCCACGCGGCTTTCACCATCATCCGCTGCATGAGTTCGTCAAAGTGTTGTAAATCGGTGACCCCATGCTCGGCGATGTACTCGCCGACGGCGTCAACGCCGGCATCCAGGGCGCGCAGCTCGTAGTCGTCGAGCCGATCGATCTTTTTGTAATTGTCGATGCCCACGGCGCACCTCCGGCAGATGTAGTGGGGGTCATGTTTTGGATTAGGATTCACGCCGATCCCGAAGGCGTGCATGCCGCATACGAAGCAGGTCGTCGGGTTGTGGTCGGCGTCGACCGTCGGCGTGTGTTGGCGGGGCGAGGTTGGGAGTTTGGTCATGCCTGTGCCTCCAACGGAACATTGCTGCCTGTTCGCAGTTGATTCGCACCGGGAGGTATCGCGTCATGGACCCCAAACGATGGAATAAGCCGGTGACATTCCAAACCGGCATGATTGGCCAGTATCGAACGATCGACAGCACCAGTGAGGCGGCACTGACGCTGATGAATCAGTGGCCGACCGACGAGGGCAAGAAACTCACCAACGCGAAACAGGTATGCCTTGCTGTGCTTGAAGGCCGCGAGGAGCCAACAAAGGCCCGCAAAGCCTTCATTAAGGCTGCCGAAGAGGCCAATGTGTTTGTTCGTGACAAGTGAGCTCATGCTGCCACCCCAAACAAATCTGCCTGAACCGGCGCAACATTGTCATTCGCCGCCTCAGCGACCCGCACCTCTTCGGGCCGTTCAAACTCGACGCACACGATCTCGCACATGGGTGAAACACCTTTCCAATCGTTGATGTAGAAAACGGTATCGATCCCGCAGCCAGCCTCGAAATGAAGGCCGGTTAGCTCTTGGAATTTCACCGCCTCGCCGTCCTTCTGTCGCTCGTAGCGAGGCTTGCCGCTGTAGTTAAAACCAGCGGACATTTGCGGCACGATGAACGCACCCGAGTCAGCCAGATGCGCGGCTATATCGATGACGTGGAATTCGAACTTTGCGCCAGTGTAGCGAGGAGCCCCGCCAGCTCGCTTAATTTTACCGAAAGGCGGATTGCTGATCGCAACGTCGAAACGATCCAGGCCCATACCCAGCACATCCATCACGTCGGCGAGGATCCACTCCGCCTCCGGCAGGATCTTCTGGCCAACAGCGAGGTAATCCGGATTGCGCTCGACACAGGTGATGCGGGCCTTCTGGTGGCTGCGATGCCAGCATGCGTATGACAGCATGCCTATGCCAGCGCACAGATCGATAATCCGCCCGCCATATCCGCCCTGCCCGATGGCGTCGATCGTGAAATCAAACGCCATGTCATAAGGTGTGAAGAACGCGCCAGCTGCTCCGTTGACGTGGTTCGCGCCCTCATTCCAATTATTGAGCACGAAGTCCTTGTCGTCTTCGGTCAGCACTGGTTTGGTCAGCAGGTCGCAGGCCTGCGCATGTGCCTTTGCTTGGGCTTTGGTGAGCTTAGCCATTATGCTGCCTCCGAAAACAAGTCAGCAGGACGGTTGTCATTCGCCGGCACCGCAACAGTCTCAGCGACGTCCTTACTTGTCGCGCCAATCACCCACGCAATCCGGGCTGTAGCGATAGGCATGTATTCGTCTTCGCGCTCGCAGCCGATAAACTGGAAGCCCTCGAGAACAGCCGCCTTGCCCGTCGAGCCAGAGCCCATGAATGGATCCAGAATGACGCCGCCAGGTGGCGTGATGAGGCGGCAGAGCCACTGCATCAGCGTGGTTGGCTTTACGGTCGGATGAGTGTTTTTGCCGGTGGCTGGAGTTGCGCCGTCTGGGCGCTTCACCTCCTCCATGCGGCGAGAACGATGACCTGCGAGCACGTCGACCGTCCTTGTCTCGAACGACGACATGCCGGCATCCCTGTCTGCCCGACTAGCCTTTGCGCAGTAGAAGAAGCGGGCCGCGGATCCGGAGTCACCATACGTGTCAGCCTTTGCCGCGTCGCCGCCGTAGACGCCATAGACCACAGAGCCCGGAACATCCTGCGCCGCACGGACGGTTCCTGCCTTCATCATGCCACTCTTCGTGTCTGGAAACGCAGCTAGCACCTCGTCGCTGCCGTCATGGATGATGTTTGCAGGCCAGCGACCTAGCTGTGACGGACCAACCCGCTCAACTGTTTCGCCATCTTGTCCCGTAACAGCAGTAGATTTCTTATTGGGCCCGCCCCACTCCGGCATTCCAATTTCTGGAACCTTGCCATCAGGCCATTCAACCCGGCAGCCATTCACATTGATCGCACCCACGCCCCACTCGGCAAGGTTGGCAGCAACGGTACCGACAAGCGGCTTGCGCGCTAAAGCAATAGGTTCCCACGCTGGTTTGAGCGCGGTGCCCCAGCCCTCCCAATCGCCATGCTGGTTGTGCGACTTCGGAAAGCCCGACCCATAAACCCAACCAAGCTGGTCGCGGATTTCAAATCCAGCATCCTCGATCGCAACAGCCATGCGATGATAGGTGCGCGTACCAGAGAACGCGACTACATGGCCACCTGGCTTGAGAACGCGCAAGACTTCGGCCCAGAATTCCTCAGAGAACGCGACTTCGCCGGTGTCCCATGTTTTGCCCATAAAGCCGGCAGCTCCGCGACCATAAACGTCTTTGGCCGGAGCGGAGCCCGGCCTCCCGAAACGCTTCTGGATCGAGACCAGCGCGTAAGGCGGGTCGGTAACGACACTGTCGATCGAGTTGTCGGCGAGGCCGCGCAACACGTCACGGCAATCGTTTTGATGCAGCACGACTCTTCCGTCGTGCATCGAGGTGATGCTCACGTTGTTTTGTCTCCTCAGACTGTGGTGTTCCCGCCGAAGCGGAAGCCGCGTTGGTGGCGCGGCGGGTGGTTTTACTCTGTGATGGCGATCCGCATTAACTGCGACGCCGCATTCCTAAGGCCTGCTGCACTCGCCCCGTGGTGAATGGCGGCAACAGCTGCTTTCGCTCGCGTCGGCGCGTCAATACGAGGCGCGTCGTTGGCAATCTCGCGGCAAGCCTTCTCCTGCTTGTCATGCCACTGCGCGGCCAACTCATAGCCGCGCGCCTTGTCTTCGCGCTCCTTCGCCACTGCCGCGATGATGCGAGCAGCCTGAACAGCTGCGCTACCGTGGGCGATCATTATGGTTTTGGTCATGCGGCTTTGGCCTCCGCAGCAAGCATCTTCGCGATGGGATTTTCTGCGGGTGTGAGGCCACCATATGGATCAAGGTAAGAACCATTTTCTTGCAGGCCTCCTCCGAATTCCAAGTCGTATCGCTCTGACTCCGACCAACCGCAGCATGGGCAGCCCCACGGGCCATATATGATGCCTACGCCTACATCAGCGCTGTCACGGTAAAGCTCGCGCTCCTCGCAACGAGGGCAAACGCCCTCGTCTTTCATTTCCTCATGCTGTTTGATGATCACGCCACCCTCACGCTGAGTTGTTCACCCGCCTCGCCCATCTTTGCCCCCGGCACAGACGACCCAGCCTGCAACGCTTCCTTGATCGCCGTCTTGTCCGGCGACGTCGAAACGCGCACATAGGCTTTCGGCAGCAACGCCTCGTCGATGATCTCAACCGAAGCAGCCTTCTTGCCGATCGAGATGGTAGCCTCGGCCAGCGGCACGCGCGGCACGCCCGCAGCTTTCAGCAACTTGAACATCAGGCTGCGCATGGCTTCCTTTCGGCGCTCAGCGCGTGACTTTCGTGCTTGCAGGTCGGAGATGCGGCCGGCCACGGCCTTTGCCAGGCTGTCGGCGTCGCGCTCGCCGTTCACTAGGCGCGTAAGGACGGCGTGGAATTTGGTCTCGCCTTCCAGCATGTCGGCGCGAAGCTCTTCGTCCGCTTCCAGCTCTGGATAAGCGGCCAGCATGTCAGCGAAAAGCGCTTCGAGGTTGGCGACGTCGGCGGCCAAATAGTTGTCGTTGGCGGATCTTCTCTCGCTCATTCTCATCTCCTCAATGTGGTGACGCCATTGGTGTGGCGCATTGTTCAAATGCTATACCGTTTTTACAAATTTGTCAAGGATTCAGCGATAGCGTCTGCTGTTGCCAACCTGTACGTTAGGAATTCTTCGTGGGTCTTGTCTTTCTTGCTGCAATTGCATGATCGACAGAGAATTTGCAGGTTGTCTGGCCAATTTGTCCCGCCACGCGATATGGGGTGTATATGGTCGATGTGAAATTCTTCTTCTGTAGATGCGCCGCAGTATACGCATTTGAATTCCTGAGATTTGTTGATGCGATCGATGTCGTCCGGCGTAAATTTCCCATCGGCACCTCGCTCTAAAGACCTGCGATTTGCACCAATGGACCGCCACCTGTCGTAATTTTCATTGATCCAAGATACGAGCCGCGCGCCAGATCGAATACGATACTGCTCGTCAGTGGCCCAAAGCACCCTGCGCAACAGGTTTATCGATTCACGGTGGTCTGGATCCTCTCGCCGCCGGGCCGCATATATCCGGTTCTTCTCGTTCTTTGAGGCCACATAATTAGGATCATTTGCGCGCCTCTCTGCTGCGTACAGCCTGTTTGCTAGCCTCTCCTTTTCTGCGTATCCTGGCTTTGACCGTTTCTTCGCAGAACTAGCATTCTCACACGATTTGCATCGAGAAAATGGAACTCGCTCTCCCTTCCTATTTTTTCGCAGTCCAAATTTCTCCAGCGACTTCCACTCTCCGCATTTTGTGCAAACCTTACCGAGGCCATTCTCTCGGTCGGTATCCTTCGTCATATGCCCTCATCAACAACGCGATAGCCCTAGGAACGGGCTTTGGATTTGTTTCGCGCTCTATCTCGGAGACTTGTAAAGGTCTGGAATATCCCAGAACGCCGGCTAGCTGCGACTGGGTTAGTCCCAGACGCTTACGAATGGATCGAAATTCGTCATTATCCATGCACCACCTATATAAGGAATTTTCATTAGTTTCGTCAAGTTGAGTATATAGAAAATTCATTAGAATGGTACATCGTCCGCCACTAGCGCCTGCCAATCTTCCTCATCACGGTTGTCGTTCGCCGGCGCCTGTCTGTTGTCATTATCTGCTGGCACCCACTGCTTGACGTCCCAATACTTGCCGCGTGGGGCGATCATGACCTCGGCCGTGTCGCGCAGTTCTCGCTGCCGCTCGAGCCATTCCAGCACTGTCTTGGGAAACGGCATCTTGCCGCCATGCGATCGCCAGTAACGGTCGGCCTTCGACTTGGGGAATCCTTGGTGCTGAGGGCAGATCCATTCAGATATTGAGGTCATCCCACACATGTACGTGACCTTCACGCTATCGGGCTTGCCTTCTTTACCGGGGTGGTGGCGGAACGTACGCGATGTGACGGTGCGGGGTTCTGGGTCTGCCGTCGACATGATCGGCGTATCTGCAGCCGTCGCTGTGATCTTGGGGCTGTCGTCGATGTCGAACTCATAGCCGCAGCAAGAGCACGTGCGCGCCGAGGCATGCACCTTCTCGCCACAACCGAAGCGACCGTTCTTATCCTCGACGTCAAACGGGCACACCTTCACAGGCGCTTCGCCGTCGCCTTTACCCGGCACCTTCGGCTGCACCATATCGACCGGTCCATGCTTGTCGACAAGACCGGCAAAGTCGAGCACGAGGCAAGAAGGTTTCGGGCCGGCCTTGATTGCAGCAATGCGCTCATGAGGCGTGCCGAGCGGCATGCCAGGCGCGTATATGACGCGCGTTCCGCGGCCCATCATTTGCACATACAGCGAAACTGACAGCGTCGGGCGAAGGGCAGCAATCAGATCGACGCCCTTGTGATTGAAACCGGTGGTCAGCACCGAGTTGTTGGTCAGCGCCCGGATCTTGTAGGACTTGAAGTCCTCGATGATGCGCCGGCGCTCGTCCTTCGGTGTTTCGCCGCTGATCATCTCGCAGGAGATACCCCGCGAACGGATCTCATCACGCACGTGCTCGGCGTGCTCAACACCGGAACAGAAGCATAGCCATGATTTACGGTCGGCGCCCTTCGCAACGATCTCATCTACGGCGGAGCGCGTGACGTCCATCTTGTCAACGGCAGCCTGCAACGCGGACTGCTTGTAATCGCCGCCCTGCCTGCCGACGCCCTTCATATCGAAGGTTGTCGCGGTCGCTTTTGATGAGAGCGGTGCAAGATAACCGTCAGCAACACCGTCGGCGATGCCATAAGTGTAGACGATCTGGTCGAACAGACGATCGTCGCCCTCATCCAACCGGCCTGTGTCCAGCCGGTAAGGCGTGGCGGTGAGCCCCAGGATCTTCATGTCAGGATTGATGGCACGCAGGGCCGCGATGAAGCGACCGTACATCGTGTTGCTGTTGGCGGGTATCAGATGGCACTCGTCCACCATCAGCACGTCGATATGCCCGATGGGCGCAGCCTTGCTGTGCACGGTCTGGATGCCCGCAAAAATGATCTGGCTACGCGCGTCACGCCGGCCAAGGCCAGCCGAGAAAATCCCCGCCGGTGCAAATGGCCAAATGCCGAGCAGCTCAAGGTAGTTCTGCTCGATCAATTCGGCGACGTGGGTGGCGACAAGGATGCGCATGTCCGGCCAGCCTTCGACCAGCCTCTTGATGAGCGAAGCCATGAGCAGCGACTTGCCGCAGCCGGTCGCAAGGTCTACGAGCGGATTGCCAGCCGTCGTTGACCAATAGTCGAAAACGGCGTTTTCTGCTTCTTCTTGGTAGTGGCGCAGCGATAGCATCAATCCGCCTCCCGCAGCAGCCCAAGCACCCTCGCCCGCTCCTTGATGACGATCTGCCGCACACGCTCTCTGGTGAGGCCGTGGTCGTTGCCGATGGCTTCCAGCGTCTCGCCCATCGCCCTGCGCATCAGCATCGTGCCGTTGCGGCCTTCCAGCAGGGAGACAACGAGCGATAGGTCGGTGCCCTCCTCCTGGTGCGGATTAGTGGAACCCGGCAGTTCTTCGAACGCGGAGAGACTGCAAACCTCAGCGGAGCGCGACTTGGTTGAATTGGTTCGAACGAAGTCCTGCGCTGTCCCCCGAACGCAAAGGACGGCCCACGTCCAAAAGGTCTCGATGCGGCACTCGCGATGACGGCGCAACATGACGACCATCGCCGACTGAAACAGTTCATCGGCCGCGTCTTCGTTCTTGGTGATCTTTCGCGCGAGTCTCCGCAATGCCGGCTCGTAGGCCAGCAGCTTGCGGTCGAACTCTGGACTGCGCGGATTGTTGTCGTTGGCAGCTACAAGCGGCATGCGTGCTACAAGCGGCATGGTGGTCTCCTCCTGAGGTGGTTCAGGCGTTGGTGGCGCCATCAATCCATGTCGTGCCGTCCAGCAGCACATAAGTGATTGTTTCGTCCTCTTCCGAGCAATCCGTTTGAATGCCAGGCACGAGCGCCGGGATCGTCAGATGCGTAGGGCAGCCTTCCTTCTGCTCGTCGAACGAGATCGGCTTTGCCCATCGAGCGCAGGACCAGTGTCCGTCGCCGTCCATTTCTGGTGAGGAATGGATGCAGGAGCGACATGTGACGCGGGGCCATGCGCTCTCCTTGCAGACAGGTTTGTGCTTGCAGAAGGTGCATTCGAACCAGTCTTCGGAATCGTTGATGCGTGACGGCGGCTCTGGCGAATTGATGATGCGCTCCAACCTTGCGAGCAGGCGCAGACAAAACTCCGGATCGTACTCGATGCGCTCGGCATAGAGCGTGTCGTCATCTTTGCAGCTGACGAGATAAAGGCAGCGAGACAAGCCAAACGCGTGTAATCCAAGCTGGCACTGGCCGTAGTGAAGCGGTTTGGCCTTCTCGCATCCGTCCTTAACAATCAGCTTCATGCCTTTGGCATTACTCGATTTAAACTCAAGCAGGTGCTCAGTCTTGGGCGCCTCAACGACACCCATGGCCTTGCCGTCGCACTTACCGCGGACGTGCCCCTGCACCAGCCTGATCTTGTCCTGCTGGCCGTAGACATCCACGCCGATGCGCTCTAGGTCGGCAACGAGCCGGTCTTCTTCAATGTTGCCGGTTTCAAACAGGCGCAGCTGGCGACCGTGGTGCTTTTCGAGCGGAGTTGCCCAGCGGAAGGCGTACCAGAGTGCGCGGTCGCACGGATTGTTGGCCTCGCCGACGGATATGCCGAGGCTGTCCCATGACGAGGCTGCGGCTTCGTAGGCTGCATAGATGGCGCGGACTGTGCTGGATTCTGGTTTGGGTAGTGGGGCCATTATGACCCCACCCCAGAAGCAAAGAGTGGCGATGATGCGAGCGCAGTTTGATGCCCGCGCACGTCACCCTTCATGACGTACGTGGTCCACAATTCGCGGCCATCGCGGGTGACGGGATGCATCTCCTGGATGTCGAAGTTGACGTCGTCTATGCTGTCTGCGTCGATATCGAAGTCATCCTGGTTAACATCCGCATCAACAATAGCTTCTGCATCCTCCATCGTATCGGCTTCGATCGTTCTGCTTGCACGTCCATGAAACGTGTATTCCACTATGAACTTTGCCATCAGCTGACCCTCATAGGCATGCAAACGAGCGTCAGCCCCTCGAAGCCATCGGACGTGATCAGCCCCGGCGTGCCGCTATCCTGCAAGGCCAGCTTAACCGGACCCGACGGCAACACGTTGAGCACGTCGCGGACGTAGGCCGCGTTGAAACCAATATCCATCGGCTCGCCGCTGTATTCAGCTTCGACTTCGTCATTCGCCGACGCCTCGCCAGCCGCAACAGCAAGTGCGATGCTGCCGGGAGCAATGCTGAACTTCACGGCACGGCCGCGCTCTGATGACACCGTCGAAACCCGATCGGAAGCCTTCATCAGCGCATCACGATCGACAGTCACAACACGTTCGTTGCTCTTCGGAATGACGCGCTCGAAGTCCGGGAATGTGCCGTCGATCAGCTTAGACGTGATGCGCACGTCGTCCGACACGATGCGGATTTTCTGCTGGCTGACGGCCACCTGCACCTTGCCCTTCGGCAGCAGACCGACCGTTTTGCGCGGAACGATAATGCCCTCGAAGGCCGGCAGCTCCGGGCCAATGTGACGGCCGAGGCGGTGGCCGTCGGTAGCAACGGCTTCCGACTTGCTGCCGCCCTTGAAGAACACGCCGTTTAGATAATAGCGCGTCTCCTCGGTCGAGATCGCGAACGACACCGGTGCGAACAGCGCTGCCAGGTCGATCTCGAATTCAGCGTCGAACTTGTCTTCGCCAAGTGTCGGGAAGTCTTCTGCCGACAGCGTCGCAAGCGAAAAACGCGAGCGGCCAGATTTGACCGAAAGCTTGTCACCGTCGAGTGACATGGTGATGTCGCCGGTTGCCTTGCGCGCGATGTCGTTGAGCAGCTTCGCGCTGACGCAGATGTTGCCAGCCTTGCTGAGCTCAGCCGGTGCGCCTGCGGTGGCGCTGATATCGAGGTCGGTTGCGGTGATGGCCAGTCCGTCGCCTGCGGCAGCAAGCTGGACGCTCGACAGGATGGGAATGGTGGATCTTGCTTCGACGACCTTCGTCGTGGCGGCAAGCGCCCGCGTTAGGTCCTCCTTGTGGATGACAAGGTGCATGGGTGTCTCCTCAAAAGTGGTGAAATAGCGGGCCGCTGGTGAGGCAGCCCGCGTTGATGGTTATTTACTTCCCCAGGGTCGGCGCGTCGTGCCAGCGGTCGCAGCGGAAGGCTTGTTGTCGTTGCTGGCGGCAGTACGGCGGTTGTCGTTGGCACCGGGTGGCGCGGCATCGACCTTCGGCTCGGGCAGGTTACCCTCATCGGGATAGTAATATTTTTTCAACTCGTTGCGCGCCGCGTACTTCGGCGTGCCATCGGCATTCTTCTCCTTGCTATCCTTGCCCATGCCGATGCGTGCCATGAAGGAGATGAAATGCAATTCATCAGAATCTTCAGGCGCTTCATTCAGACCGAGCGAGCGGAGAAGGCAGGCAAACTGGCGCTGGCCGATTTCCTGGGTTTGAGGGTTTGGATGTTGCAGATTGTAGTTGTTGAAGACCTTGCGGCCTTTGAGTTCATCGGGGGCAAGGACGTCGATGGTCACGCTCAGATTGATGGCATGGTCGCGGGTATCCTTGTTCTTTTCCTTGATCTCGGAGGCGCTGATTTCCAGCTGATAGTCGCCATTCGGCAGGTTTGTGAAATCGCGCTGTTGTGTGTTCTCTTCGGTCGCTTCAACTCTGATGCCAATCTTGGCCATGCGTAGTCTCCTTCAGTGGTGGTGCGGTGGTTGGTTGGTGATGGGGCGATACTTGAAGTCACAGGGCGTGAATTCGAAGATCAGGCCAGCAGAAGTCACGGCTCCAGCTTTGCGCTCGATTGTCTCCAGCCAGCGGCAATCGTGATTGCCGACACGCACGGGAAACCATGCGAACCATTTGTGCCAAACGCAGTAACGATCTCGTACCTGCTGGCGTCGCTCCTGTTGGGTGGGGCCACAGTTGAACTTCACGCTGCCACTCCCGTCGGCGCAGGAAAGTGCTTTGCCAGTTCGGCATAGCCCTGCCCTTTTCGGTACGGCACGGTGTCAGGCATTGAGTAGCGGTTCTTTGCATTGAAGCCCGCGCCCTCGGAAAGATGAACCTGACGCTCTTTGCCGCCCTCAGCGTGAGCAACCTTCGTCTGGCGCGCGACTTCCTTCTCCTTGATGGAGATGCGGTAATTCATGAAGGCGACGATGTCCGACTTCTCGCGGACCAGCGCATTGGCGCGCTTGTGCAGTTTCGGCTGATAGCGGCTGTAGGGATCGGTGACTGGGCTGTCGAACCGGACGATTTCAGGGTGGGCAAGCATCACAACGCAGATGCCGCGTTGAGCGAGGGCAGATACCGCCGCCATGAGCTCATTCCATTCGCTGTCGGCTTCGACGTAACCTTTGCCGAATCCGGCCTCTTCGATCGAGGCCACGCCGATGCGTCGGCAGGTCGCAGCCCAGACCAGCGGCTCGAGACCGTCGAGGCTGTCGATGATAACCGTCTTGCGGTCGTGCTCCTCGGTGAGCAGTTCGCCGAATACGTCCAGCAGTTCGTCGAAGCTTTCGATAGTGCCAGGCGTGACGAGTTCAACGTCTGACGGCGTGCGCTCTCCTTCCGTTGGCAGATAGATCGCGTCAGGAAATTCGGCGGCAAGGCTGGTTTTGCCGATACCGTCGACGCCGTAGAGCAAGATGACTGGCGGGTCAGATCTCTTCGTCGACTTCAGGCTGCTAAGTGAAATAGCCATAAGGCCTCCTCAGTGTGGTGGTGCGGTGAAAATGATGGCTGCGATGTAGGCGGCGGCAGCAATGACGATGAGCCACCGCCAATGAGCGATCAGCGCGCGAACAGACGGCAAAACATCCACCAGAATGCGCCGAGCACGGCGATCGCAACGAGAGCAAACGGAAACAGCATGATGAGGCCGACTGCCGCTGCTGCGGTGAGTGCCGCGATGCCGCCGCGTTTCAGGCCACGAAAGACGTATTTGCGCGGCGTTGGTGTGACCGGCACGTGATCGAGCGGTGGTGCGGTGATGGATTCGGTGTACCAGGGGGACATCATGCCAGTGCTCCCAAGAAGTACAGCACGCCGACCGTAGGCAGGACTGCCAGCCAGAGAATGAGGGCAGCGAATGCCGATAGCGTCAGAGCAGCCTCAGAGAAGGCAGACCAGAAGGCTGGCCAGTTCGTTGCGGGGCGTGTCATGCCGCAACCCTCAATGCATCAGCCGCAGCTCGGCGACGGGCAGCGCTGTGCATGTAAATCGGCAGGCGGTTCTCGCTTACCTTTGAGTTTGCCGCCGCGCGTGCGGCACGCTTGCGAACGCCGCGCGTTGTTCCGTCCGCGAACTTGCGCGGCTCCTTTGGCAATTTGCTCCATCCGTTGCCGCCAGTAATGGACGACATCAGATGCATGCGCCGATCGAAGTGAGCGGCGTCGGTTGAAGGCATGCCAAGCTTGGTGTCGTTCTCATGCTCACGCTGCGCAAGCTTCTCGAATACGTTCTTAGACATATCTGTCTCCTCAATGATGTGGTGAAGTGCGGCTGGTTGGTGGCCAGCCGCTTTGGTGGTTAGGCTGCGGCGTCGAAAGCTTCGACGGCCCGCTTTGCTGACAAAAGGTCAAGCCCAGCAACAGCGCGCAATTCCTTGATCGCGTCGATTTTGAGGCCCAGCGCAGCCATGTTCTGCCACTTATGGTCATAGACCGTGGCGGCTTCTTCATGCGTGGTTGTCAGCGTGAACACTCCGAACTGCTTGCCTTTGTATTTTGCAGCAAGGCGCTTGGCTTCCTTCTCGGCGCTGTCGGTGGATGTATGGACGTGCGGTGTCGAGGATGGCTTGGGCTGGCCGTTTTCGATGAGGGCAACGATGGTTGTGGTGGGTTTGGGTGCCGACGAAGGTCGAGCCGTCATCTCGCTTGGCCAAAACGGGAACTCACGCCCATCATCGAGTTCAACCCTGAATCCTGCCGCCGCTTTCGCCGGCACTGCTTTAACGGTTCCGAAGCTTCCAACGAAGCTGACGCGGTAGTTATCGTTTGCCGTGATCTCGACTCGATCGCCCACCTTGAACTTCGGCTTGGCGTTGTCGTTGCTGGGCTTCGCCACGGGCTCGTCGATCCATTCGGCGATGATGTCATCGCTGGGATTGTTAGCAATCCACCAGCTGCCGTGCTTGCCGTCTTTCTTGTAGACTTTGTTGCCGGGCAGACCTTCGACCGTCGCCACGAAATCGTAGCTGTCGCTATAGTGCAAGCGTTCAATTTTCGCTTTCCGGCCATCGCGCGTCTTGTAGAACTTGCCGGCCTCGATCTTGAGGGTGACCAATTCGAAATTCTCGATCAGCCACGACAAATCGGTATGGTGTTTCGCATGCTCAATCTCCGGCTCGTCGTTATCGGTGAGAACGAAGTTCTGGCCGATCTTTTTCGCAATACGATAATGAGCCCCTTTGTCGAAAAAGCTGTTTATGTCGCGCTTCGCTCTGATTACGTCACCCTTCTTAAACTCACCCATCACGCTGCTCCTTCCGTTGTTGTCTCGGCGGTCATCGCGCGCCGTTGTGTGAAGTCGACCTTGACGACGTTGGTGTCGTCATCCTCTTTAGCCGGCGGCTCGCCATCAGGGTCGTGTTCGATCTCGATCGAATGCCACCAGATCGTCGTGGCACCGTCGGCAAGGCGCACGAGGTATTCACTGCCCCAGTTGCGATCACCGACGACGACGCCAGTTAGGTGCGGATTTTGTCGGCTCCGAACCGGATCGCCGAAATTGAAGAATTCGCAGTCGCAGGTCATGCCGCCACCCCACGCAGCGCGTAGTCGTTGACCACCTGCCCTGCATGCAAGTCAGCATCGTCGATGTTGTCGTTCGCAGCGACGCGCGGCAGCGAAACCGGCATAAGACCGGAAAGCGTGGAGCAGCCGCCGTTGTGCGGCGCCATGCGCGTCGTGCGGTCGGGGTTGTTGTCGTTGGCCGGGATGAAGGCGCGCTGTTTTTGCAGGCCGTATGTGCGCCGCAGTCGCTGGTATGCGGCCATTGGCTTGACGTTGTATCTGGCGGCAATATCTGCGACGCTCTCACCGTTCTCACGGCGCGCGTGCATATCCGCCAGCATAGTGCTGGTGATAAGCGTCATGTCGTCTCCTCTGGGTGGTGGCCGCCATGCGGTTGACAAAGCGGCAGGGTTATGAAACTAAACTATTTTTACAAATTTGTCAAGATTTCACCAAGGTGGATGCATGCCTGAAGTTAAGTCGCGCCTCCTGCAATCGATACTGAAAGAGCAAAAGCGGAGAGCCGTAAAGGATCGCGCTGTCTACGAAGAGCTAGGTGTGCCTCAGCAGACCTACAGCACCTGGAAAGCTGGCGTCATTCCTAGACCTAGGCAATTCCCGGCGATTGCCGCCTTCCTCGGCGTCTCCGAAGATGACGTGGCGGAGATGGCTCGCGACGCGGCCGAAACCAGCCCCTCCATCACGCCGATTACGGTTGCCCGCACCTACGGCAAGATATCCGACCGCAAAGCTGGCAAATTCAAATTCGACCCGATCAACGATGGCCGCAAACGAATTCCGGAAGGCCGATACGCGATTGTCATCGACACGAAAGTGATGGAGCCTATCTTCCACGTCGGCGTGAAAGCGTGGCTCGATCCTTCCCGCTGGCCCACCGCTGGTGACGACGTTCTGGCACATTCGGGCGGATTCGCCTGGATCGGGCGATTCGAAGGTATGAGCAACGGTGCCGTCCAGCTGTGCCGCTACGATGGCTCGCAGCTTGAGGTGAGGAACGTGGAAGCTGTCCATGTCATCGTCCTTTCGGAGCGAGTAGTTACGGCATAACAGGTTGGCTGCCCGCACTACCGCTTGACAATTCCTACAAATTTGTGTAGGAATACACTTGTCCGATGTGGTGTCGGATATGGAACACGCGCTTTGATCCCGCCTTACGGCGAAGGTCTCCTCGGCGTGTTAGTACGGAGAAGGGGCGGAGTTACGGGTGGTGCCGGCTCATTACGCCCCTTTTCGTTTTATGCTGCACGCACGACAACGCCGGCAGAGCTTCATGCTCCACCGGCGCTAAGTTTTCGAAGTCATTGGTTGCGGTCTTTCTCATAGTCGTCTCCCCTTCTGGCATTCTTGGTTTTGTTATCGCCAGTTGGTTACTGGCGCTTACGGCGGCCCGGTCACTGGCCGCCATCTTCTTCTGCGGTCAGGAGCTTCATGCTCCCATCTTCTTCTCGCCGTCATGGCGCTCATGCCGATCAACGCTTGGGTCGTCGATCGTCTTCTTTCGCAATCCTTAAACATGCGCATTCCCTTTCATGCTGCAGGTTCGTCTTGGGGTCTTTTGCCCTGTCGGCTTCTTGTGTGGCCGCTGTTGATTTTGGTTATGCGATAATCGAACTGAAACGTCAATATATTTATTCGATTTTCGGAAAAGATTTTTGCGCGATTTTATGCGATAAACGAAATATGGAACAGACTATGACTATGGATGACTTTCGCCGGTGGCTTCAGGATGGATTGGATCGCGTTGGAAAGACGCAATCTGACCTTGCCCGTCACGTGGGAAAGCCAGCGAACTACATCAACAAGATATTTTCAGAAAACCGCAAGATCGGCTTAGAGGAATATGTAGAGTTCGCAAAATTTGTTGGTGAACCTGCAATCCGCATCCCTATTCTAATACGCGGAAAGGTCGGCGCGGGCGGGCACGTTCACGGCCTTGACGCCGGCGTCATAGGTGAAGTTGAGAATACCGGTGACTATCCCATTGATACGTCGGCCCTAGAGGTTGAGGGCGACTCAATGGGAGAAATGATCCCTGATGGGTCGGTGATTTTCTACGATACCGTCTACGAGTACCCCCAGGATTTACACATTAATAACATTTGCGTCGTCTGGCGCGCAGATGGAAAGGTTATGGTAAAGCGCCTTCTGCGGGGAACCCGAAAAGACCGATGGTCTTTGTACTCAATAAATGGAGGCGCGGTCGAAGAGGACGTTTTTATCGACTACGTCGCAAAAGTTACCGGCGTCAAATTCCGATAACCAGCCCCACATGTGATTATGAAACCGCCCTTTGAGGCGGTTTTTTTGTGCGAGCCAAAACGAAATATGCGGGTATCGAACAGAACAAATAACGTACATTATCCGTTTTTCGAATCTTTTGTTTGACACTCTTGTTCGTTTATCGCATAGTCGGCTCATCAGCAGCGACGAAGAAGCCCCACCCGCCGATCTCGCTGCCACCACAAGAACCGGAGATGAGACGATGAGCGAAGTACTTACAGCAAAGCGCAACATCCAAATCACTGATTGCAACACCAAGCTCTCTGCCGTTCGCGAAAGGCTCAACGGCTACAACGTGCGCGTCGATGCTGGTGAGAAGATCACACCCGCACTCATCAAGGATTGGCTTGCAGACGAGGCCGAAGAACGTGGTCTGATTAACGAATGGGCTCGTCTCGCCGCCTGACCTCATTCGGCATCCGTCTCCGGGCGGATCTCCAATTCGATCTCAACCACCACCACACCACAAGAGGAGATACACCATGTACAGACCGCGTCCCGAAGAGTTCGGCGATATCGCTGTTGCTGCCCAGTCCGACGAGCCCATGAAGCGCCCGGACCACAAGGCCAAGAAGCACGGCAAGCCCAAGACGAAATACGAATACATGCGCCGCTTCCCCAAGAAGCCGCGCAACGGCGAGGAAGTCGGCGGTGGCCACTTCGTATTCCGCCGCGGCGACAGCACTGGACGCATTCGTCCCTGCATGTGGCCCTTTGAACATCCCTCCTACGATTCAGCGCTGGTTGAAGCCGCACGCCTGCACAAAGAGCACGGCGGCACCTTTGAAGTGTTCGTTCGCGTCGGCGGTGTCGAGGCTAGCGAATGAGCGCGGCCTTGGTGGAAGCGCCTAGCGTCCAGCAGATCATCACGGAAGTGCACAAGCAGTTGTTGCAAGACATCGCCGGATTCTTGGCGCTGTCGATCTTCATCGCCGCAGTGCTGATCTGGGCATACTGACACCACCAACCACCACCACACCACTATGAGGAGAACAAACAAATGAAATTCGACATTCTGAACAGATTCAGCGGCGAAGTGCAGTTTTCTGCTGAGATTGACTGCAAGGCTGACGATTTGCCGTCATTGAAGCTCGGCATGGCCGTTAAAGTGGCTTTGAAAGAGAGCGCCAACCTCTACGGCGCCGACCTCCGCAGCGCCAACCTCTACGGCGCCGACCTCCGCAGCGCCAACCTCTACGGCGCCGACCTCCGCAGCGCCAAC